>JAJTFK010000008.1 GCA_021298655.1 Cryomorphaceae bacterium
GAGCTCTTCACGTGGGAGAAGCTCGACGCCGTGGACTCGATCAAGAAGGCCTTCGGAATTTAAGTAGCTGGTTTCTGGCTACCAGTGACCCCGGCTGCGCGAGCAGTCGGGGTTTTTTATTTCACAAAAAAACCCGGCCTCGCGGCCGGGTTCCGTGCAAAACCACCAACGTGGCTTAGTAGCGGTAGGTCTCGGGCTTGAACGGACCCTTGATGTCGACGCCGATGTAGGCGGCTTGGTCCGGGCTCAGGTTGTCCAGCTCCACGCCGATCGACTCGAGGTGCAGGAAGGCAACCTTCTCGTCGAGGTGCTTGGGAAGCGTGAATACCTCGTTGGGGTACTTGCCCTTGTTGGTGTAGAGCTCGATCTGGGCCAACGTCTGGTTGGTGAACGAGTTCGACATCACAAACGAGGGGTGGCCGGTGGCGCAACCCAGGTTCACGAGGCGGCCTTCAGCCAGAACAATGATGTCGTTGCCCTCGATGTTGTAGAGGTCGACCTGCGGCTTGATCTCGGACTTGGTGTGGCCGTAGTTCTTGTTCAACCACGCCATGTCGATCTCGTTGTCGAAGTGGCCGATGTTGCAGACCACGGTCTTGTCCTTCATCATGCGGAAGTGGCGCTCGGTCACGATGTTCTTGTTGCCGGTCGCAGTGCAGACGATGTTGGCGCGCGGAATGGCGTTGTCCATCTTCTTCACTTCGTAGCCGTCCATGGCCGCCTGAAGGGCGCAGATCGGGTCGATTTCGGTCACGATCACGCGCGCACCGGCTCCGCGGAACGAAGCCGCCGTGCCCTTGCCTACGTCGCCGTAGCCGGCAACCACCACCACCTTGCCGGCCATCATCAGGTCGGTGGCGCGGCGAACCGCGTCTACCGCCGATTCCTTACAGCCGTACTTGTTGTCGAACTTCGACTTGGTCACCGAGTCGTTGACGTTGATGGCGGGCAACGGCAGCGTGCCGTTGATCATGCGCTCGTACAGGCGGTGTACGCCGGTGGTCGTTTCTTCAGAGATACCGCCGATGCCCGCAACCAACTCAGGGTAGCGGTCGAGCACCATGTTGGTGAGGTCGCCGCCGTCGTCGAGGATCATGTTGAGGGGCTGCTTGCCTTCGCCAAAGAACAAGGTCTGCTCGATGCACCAGTCAAACTCCTCTTCGGTTTGGCCCTTCCAAGCGTACACGCTGATGCCGGCGGCGGCGATGGCGGCCGCGGCGTGGTCTTGGGTCGAGAAAATGTTGCACGAAGACCAGGTTACCTCGGCACCGAGCTCTACGAGGGTCTCGATGAGGACGGCCGTTTGGATCGTCATGTGCAGGCAGCCCGCAACGCGCGCTCCGGCCAAGGGCTTGCTGGCGCCGTATTCCTTGCGGAGGGCCATCAAGCCGGGCATTTCGGCCTCGGCGAGGGTAATTTCTTTGCGTCCCCATTCGGCGAGGGACATATCCTTTACTTTGTAGGGTACGTAGTTCGTAGCAGTGGTCGAAGACATAGCAATGATTAATTGGAGGCGCAAAGATACGGAATTATCGGGGGCGGAAGTCGCCGAACTCGGTCATTTTGGCCTCGTCCTGGCGCGGATTAACCTGGTCCAAGCCGCTGATTTTGAGGCTTCCGAACCGATTTGGGCGGAATTTTTTTCGCCCGCGGACTTTGCCCGATGGTCGGAATTTCAACCCGGTACACGGCGTACGGCCTTCGTGGCTGCCCGTTTGGCCCTTCGCGCGGCGACCGAAGGTTCCGCCCACGGAATTCACGGCATTTACTACGACGAGCGCCGTCCCCTGCTGCCCATGGGCTTCGTCAGCTTGTCCCACGGAGGCCAGTGGGCCGTGGCGGCCTACCATCCCCTGCTGCCGGTGGGGATCGATGTAGAGGGTCCGCGCGCTCAAATAGGCCGCGTCATCGCACGCGTGGCTTCCGAACAGGAAGTTGAGGCCCTAGATCACCGGCTTTTGTGGGGTGCCAAAGAGGCCGTGTACAAAGCTGCGGGCCAGGCTGGACTGGATTGGCGCCAGGACATCGCGGTACACCGTCCCAACCTGGCGCAGGCCCTCGGCCAAGGCTTCGCCCTGGAATCCATGGACTGGGGCGACGACCGGGTCGTGGTGGCCGTACGCCAACCCCTGCGCGTGGTGATTACGGGGCCAGAAAGCACCGGAAAAACCCAGCTGGCTGCCCAACTTGCGCGGGAATTCGGCTGCCTCTGGACGCCCGAAATCGCCCGGGAATACCTAACCGAGCACGGTGCGGGGTACGGCCCTGAGGACGTGCGCACGATGGCGCGCCTTCAGGCCGAACGCTCCGCCGAATTGGCCGCTTCGAGTGCGCAGCTGGTTTTTGACGACACCGACGTGCTGACCCACCGCATTTGGTACCGCGAGAAGTACGGGGAGCGCGATCCAGAACTTGAGGCAATGCCGCTCGAGGGCGATCTGTACCTGCTCTGCGCGCCCGACTTAGCCTGGGCAGCAGACCCCCTGCGCGAACATCCTAAGGAATCCGATCGAGCACGACACTTTGAATTGTATAAAACTGAATTAGAATACAGTAAAAAAACATACGCAGTAGTTTCGGGCCAAGGTTCCGCCCGAAAAATAAACGCCATGCGAACCCTAGAGGCAGGTCGCGCGTTACCTTTGGCGAAGCACAGGGGTGCCGGCGAGGAAGACCGGCTGAGATGAAACCCTAGAACCTGGGCGGGTCATGCCGCCAAGGAAGTCGCGAAGCCGCACCCCAGCGTGCGGGCATTTCTGTGCACGAGAACCGTTTAACCCCGTGCACGATGAATCCTAAATACTCCCTTTTTGCCGCAGTATTGAGTTTAACGCTTGGCCTTCGGGCGCAGCTTCCAAGCCCCAAGGTTGACACCGCAGACCGCTTGGTATTGAACGAGGTTTCGCTGGTAGCGAGCCGCCCGAGCGAGCGCAGCCCCATGCCCCAACTGCGCCTAAAACCCGCTGACCTGGCGAAGCAAAATGTGGGTCGCGACATCCCGTTTTTGCTCCAAGGCATGCCCTCGTTTACGGCGGCAAGCGATGCGGGTAACGGGTTCGGATACACGTACTTGAGGTTTCGCGGCATGGACCAGACGCGCATCAACGTAACGGTCAATAACGTGGCGCTGAACGATCCCGAATCCCACGGGGTGTTTTGGGTCAACACCCCAGACCTGGGCTTGAACGCCAACTCACTGGTGGTGCAGCGCGGAGTCGGTACGTCGACGCTGGGAAGCGGAGCCTTCGGGGCGTCGCTCTCGTTTGAGGTCGGCGTGCCCAACGACAGCGCAAGCCAGGAGCTGACCGCCGCCTACGGCTCGTTCCAATCAGCCCGCCTGAGCTACGCGTTCCACAGCGGCCTGGTGGGCGCCAAAAAGCGCTGGTCCGCCACGGGGCGGGTGACCGCCATGGGCAGCGACGGAATGGTCGAACGGTCGGGCAGCCGCCTTCAAAGCTACCTGTTTGGGGCGCAGTACCGCCTGCCCGAGTTTACGTGGCGCCTGCTGCACTTTGCGGGCAGCGAGCGAACGCAGCAGGCCTGGTACGGCATTCCCGAAGCGAAGTTCCGCGGCGATTCCGCCGGAGTCGCCAGCTACATTGGACGCAACGGCCTCACCGGAGCCGATTCCGTCAACCTGGTTCAAAGCGGCCCTTCGACCTACAATTTTTACCGATACGCGAACGAGATCGACCAATACACCCAGCGGCACTACCAAAGCATGATGACGTGGTCGCTGAGCCCGAAGTGGAGCTTCACACAAACCCTAGCCGTAGTTACCGGCAGGGGGTACTTTGAGCAGTACCGCGACTTCATGAGCTTCGCGTCATTGGGCCTTCCCAACATGCCCTTGGGTCAGGTGGTGCTCACGGGAACGGAAGGCGTGCGCCGCCGCTGGCTCGACAACGGAAGCTTCATGGCCGCTACGTCTATTCAGTACCGCGGCGAGAACCTGCGCTTCGCCGCCGGAATGCAGGACCAGATTTACGACGGGATGCATTTTGGCACCCTGCCCTGGCTTCGCTACAACCCGATGGGCGGTTTGGACGGAAGCCAAACGGTGGACAGCCTAACGCTACCGACCAACTCCGCGCTGGACCACCGATTTTATGAGGGTTCGAGCCTGAAGTACGACGAGTCCTACTTTGCCCGGGCCGAGTGGACTCGGGGGAAGTGGACGGCACTCGCCGACGCCCAATTGCGCCGAATCGAGTACGCCAGTTCGGGCACCGACGTGGATCAACATGCCTACGATTTTGACGTCAACTACCTGTTTTTTAATCCGAAGGCCGGACTTTCGTTCGCAGACAACGGCTGGACGGGACGCGCCTCCGTTGCCCTAGCCAACCGCGAACCCATTCGCTCGGATTTCATCGACAACGCGGTAGCGCCGAACCCCGAGCGCCTGACCGACGTCGAGCTGGGCGTTGAAAAACGCGGTGCGAAGTTCTGGGCGGAGGCCAACGTCTACCTGATGGAGTACGCAGATCAGCTGGTTCCAACCGGAGCGCTAAACGACGTGGGTGCCCTAATTCGAACCAATGTGGACCGAAGCCACCGCCGGGGCCTGGAATTGGCGGCCGTTTGGACCCCCTCTACCCCCTGGCTTTTCGGGGCCAACGCCACGCTGAGCCGAAACCGCATCGCGGAATTTGAGGAGGTACTCTATGACTACGCCGACGGCAGCGAGGTGCGGACTACGTTCACGAATACACCAATCGCCCTTTCGCCCGAGGCCATGGGCAATGCCTGGGCGGAATGGACCCGAAAGGGACTCGGATTCCGCGCCACGCTGCATGCGGTTGGACGTCAGTTCCTCGACAATACGGGAGCGCTGGAACGCTCGCTGGACCCCTACCAAACCGTCGACGCCACGCTGAAGTGGACGCGCGGGGCCGTGCAGTGGCGCCTCGATGCGATCAACCTCTTGGGCCGTCCCTACGCGCCCAACGGCTACACCTGGGGCTACCTCTACCAAGGCCAGCGGACCGACGAAAACTTCGTCTACCCCATGGCGGGCACGCAGGTGCTCCTTGGGCTCAACGTGAAACTAGGAACCGGTTACTAGTTACTGGTTGCTGGTTTTGGCCAGGTGTTGTCGTCGCGGTTGACGTCGGCGGTCCACTGACCGGGATCGACCTCGATCGAACGAATGCCCTTCAGCGGGGATTCGATCATCAGGTCAAAGGTCTTTTGGGTGTAGTTCCAGGGGCCGGCGAGCACGAGCAGCGGATCCTTCTTGTGGCCCTGCTGCTCGAGTAGGGGAATCGTATAGGTCATGCTGGCTCCGCTTTCGTAGGTCACCTTCACGTCGACGGGCATCGCCATGGACCCGCGGCGCTCCAGGCGCACAAACGTCAGGGCGCGGTTGTCGCTCCACACGCTATCGATGCCGGTGTCGGGGTACTTGGTCGTGTTGATCCACTGGTCGTGGTACCAATCGAGCACCATGCCCGACTCGCGTTCCGCGATGCGCACGAAGTCTTCGGGGCGCGGATGCTTGAAGCTCCACTCGTCGAAGTAGCGGCGCATGGTACGCCAGAAGGCGTCGTCGCCGACGATTCCGCGCAGCTGGACCAGGTACAGCGAGCCCATCATGTAGGCGGCCATTTGGTACGGAAACTTGCCGTCAAAGTAGTTGGCCGGAGTGCTGGCGGGTTCGCGCCACGCAGCCTTGGCGGCGCGCTTGGCAAACGTACTGAGGTAGCCCTCGTGGGGGTTGGCTTTGTTGGCGCCCGAGATCACGTTCATGACCTCGTCTTCGGCGAAGCTGGTAAAGCCCTCGTCCATCCAATGGTAGCGCTGCTCGTCTGTGGCCAACATGCCGTAAAACCACATGTGGGAGCCCTCGTGGGCTACGACCCCGAAGGTTCCGAGGTAGTCGTCGCCGTGGGACTCCATCAGGGTGCACATGGGGTATTCCATGGCGCCCTCGCCACCCTGAATCACGCTGAATTGGGGCCAGCGGTAGGGCCCAAAGCGCTCGTTCATGAAGGCAAAGTAGGTCGTTAGGTCGGCGCGGAACCGGTCGCTCTCGTACATCATGCGCGACTTGGCGTCGGGCAGGTAGAAGTAGTGGATTTCGGTTCCGCTCGGCAGGGTGAAGCGCTGGTGCTGGTATTCGCGGTCGGCCGTCCAGGCAAAGTCGTGGACGTTGTCGGCCGCAAAGCGCCAGGTGATGCGGGACTTTTTCTTGTGCTTGACGGGCTTTTCGCTGTAGCCGTGCCCTATTTCGTCGGGGTTTTGGAGGACGCCGGTTCCGCCCAACACAAAGCCGGCGTCGGCGGTAACGTTGACCTCAAAACGGCCAAAATCGCCGTAGAATTCGCGGGCCACGTACAGATCGGGGTGCCAGCCGTCGCGGTCGTACACGCACATTTTCGGATACCACTGCGTGAAGCTGTAGTCCACGCCCTCCTTGTTGTCTCGGCCGGCGCGCTCGATGACGATCGGAATCCGCGTGGTGTACTCGAGCTCGAACACATGGGTGGCTCCGGGCGCAATGGGCTCGGAGAGCCGCGCGTGGAGGATGGTTTGCTGTACGTCAAAAGCGACCTCGCGCCCGTTGTGCTTCACGACCCGAACGATTTGCTCGCCCTCCTCGTGGGGTTTGAGCGCTTCAATCTTGCCGCCAATGGCCTTGTCCTTGAACTGGGTCGGAATGTTGGCCATGTTGCTCATCATGCTTCCGGGCTGAAAGGCGTTCCAGTAGAGGTGCATGAAGATTTCGTCGAGGGCGTCGGGGCTGTGGTTGGTGTATTCCAGGCGCATTTTTCCCTCGAGCCGGTGCTGGCTGTGGTCGAGGTCCACATCGATTTGGTAGCGCACGGCCTGCTGCCAGTAGGGCGATTGGGGGGCGGTTTGGGCGATCGCCGCGAGGGACAGCACCGCGGCGGCGAAAACAACGATTTTTTTCATCAGACCAGAAAATTAAAGTTTTTGTACGTCGGCCAAGCGCGGACCCTTCTCGGTCTGCGCCAGCAAGGCGATTTCGTTTATGGGGTCGTGCTCGAGGTAGAGCAGGTACTGCCGGTCGGCCGCCTCGTTCAGGATGCGCGCCTTCTCGTCGAGGGTCAGCAGGGGCCGGGTGTCGTAGCCCATGACGTAGGGCAGCGGAATGTGGCCCGTCGACGGCAGCAGGTCGGCCATGTAGACCAGCGTTTGGCCGTGGTGGTTGAGGATGGGGCACATTTGGGCGTCGGTGTGGCCGTTGACCACAAAGGCGTCGAAGCCCAGCGGGGTGGCGATGCGGGCGGAATCTCCGTCGATGAAGTTCAGCTGGCCCGACTCCTGGAGGGGCAGCATGTTTTCCTTGAGGAAGCTGGCTTTTTCGCGCGGATTGGGGTTGGTGGCCCATTCCCAGTGGCGGGTGTGGGTCCAGTAGCGGGCGTTGGCAAAAGTCGGGCGCAGTGCGTCGCCGTGGCGCGCCACGGCTCCGCCCACGTGGTCAAAATGCAAATGCGTCAAAAACACGTCGGTGATGTCGTCGCGGTGGAACCCGTGGGCCACCAAACTGCGGTCGAGCGTCGCATCTCCGTGAAGGTGGTAGTGGCTGAAGAACTTCGCGTCTTGCTTGGTTCCGATGCCCGTGTCGATCAGGGTCAGGCGGTCGCCGTCTTCGACGAGCAGGCAGCGCATTGCCCAGGTACACAGGTTGTTCGCGTCGGCGGGGTTGGTGCGCTCCCAGAGCGACTTGGGCACGACGCCGAACATCGCGCCGCCGTCGAGCTTAAAAAAGCCCGTTTCGATGGTGTACAGCTTCATTTTTGGCGTTTGGCTCTAAAAAAATCCGTGAGTAGGTCCCCGCAGAGCTCGGCTTCGACGCCCGTAGTGACCAGGGTTTTGGGGTGCAGCTGGCCGCCCATGGTGCGGAATCCGCGCTTTTCGTCGCTCGCCCCATAGACGACGCGGCCGATTTGGCTCCAAAAGAGGGCCCCGGCGCACATCGTGCAGGGTTCCAGCGTAACGTACAGGGTGCAGTCGGGCAGGTACTTGGCCGCCAGCTCGTGGGAAGCGGCCGTAATGGCCTGCATTTCGGCGTGGGCGGTGACGTCGTGCAGCCGCTCGGTGAGGTTGTGGCCGCGGGCAATCACCCGGTTTTGCCAGACCACGACGGCGCCCACAGGCACCTCGTCTTGGTCCATGGCCTTGACGGCTTCTTGGATGGCAAGGCGCATGAAGCGCACGTCGTCTTCGGGCGTGGGTAGAGCTAGCGGCATGCCGTAAAAATACGGCCCGGCTTCGGGCGGCGCGTTACCTTTGCGGCTATGTTCCGAAGCCATACTTGCGGCGAGCTCCGCCTGGACCACGTTGGTCAAACCGTCACCCTCTCGGGATGGGTGCAACGCCGCCGCGATTTTGGCGGAATGTCGTTTGTCGACCTGCGCGACCGCTACGGCATCACCCAGCTGAGCTTCAATGACTTGGTCGACGCGGACCGCCTCGCCGAGGCGCGCAAGCTCCAGCGCGAATTCGTCGTTCAGGCCGTCGGAACCGTGGTCGAGCGCGAAAACAAGAACCCCAACCTCGCCACGGGCGACATCGAAATCAAGGTGACGCAGCTGACGGTGCTCAACGCGGCCGCCACGCCCCCCTTCACCATCGAAGACGAAACCGACGGCGGCGAAGAGCTTCGCATGAAGTACCGCTACCTCGACATTCGCCGGGCGCCGGTGCGCAACAACCTCTTGCTGCGCCACCGCATCAACCGCTCGGTGCGCGGCTACCTCGACAACCTTGGCTTTGTGGACGTCGAAACCCCGTTTTTGATCAAGTCGACCCCCGAAGGCGCCCGCGACTTCGTCGTGCCTTCGCGCCTGAACCAAAACCAGTTTTACGCGCTTCCGCAGTCGCCCCAAACGTTTAAGCAGCTGCTGATGGTGGCCGGCATGGACCGCTACTACCAAGTGGTGCGCTGCTTCCGCGACGAAGACCTGCGCGCCGACCGCCAGCCGGAATTCACGCAGATTGACTGCGAAATGGCCTTTGTCGAGCAGGAAGACATTCTGAACACCTTCGAGGGCTTGGTGCGCCACGTGCTTCGCGACGTACACGGCATTGAGCTCAGCGAGGTTCCGCGCATGACCTACGCCGAGGCGATGCGCCGCTACGGCAACGACAAGCCCGACATCCGCTTCGGCATGGAGTTCGTCGAGCTCACCGACCGCGTGAAGGGCCAGGGCTTCCCCGTGTTTGACCAGGCGGAATTGGTGGTGGGAATCAACGCCAAGGGATGCGGCGCCTACACCCGCAAGCAGCTCGACGCGCTGACCGACTACGTGAAGCGGCCGCAGCTCGGCATGAGCGGGTTGATTTGGATGCGCGTCGACGAACAGGGCGTTCCCAGCTCGTCGGTGAACAAGTTTTTTGACGAGGCCGCTCTGGGCGGATGGGCCGAGGCCTTTGAAGCCGAGCCCGGCGACCTCGTGCTTGTGCTGGCCGGTGCCGCGAACAAAACCCGCAAGGCGCTCAGCGAGCTCCGACTGCACCTCGGCCAGGAACTCGGCCTGCGCAAGCCCTTTGAGTTTGCGCCGCTTTGGGTGGTGGATTTTCCGCTGCTCGAGTGGGACGAAGAGTCCGGCCGCTGGTTCGCGATGCACCATCCGTTCACGAGCCCGAAGCCCGAAGACATTCCGCTGCTCGAGACCGACCCCGGAGCGGTTCGCGCCAACGCCTACGACATCGTGCTCAACGGCAACGAGGTCGGCGGCGGCTCGATTCGAATCCACGACCGCGGCCTCCAAGCCCGCATGTTTGAGCTGCTCGGATTCAGCCCCGAAGAGGCCCAGGCGCAGTTCGGCTTCTTGATGAATGCCTTCGAGTACGGCGCACCGCCCCACGGCGGCATCGCCTTCGGGTTTGACCGCCTCGTGGCCCTGATGGGCGGCGACGAAGTCATTCGCGACTACATCGCCTTCCCCAAGAACAACGCAGGCCGCGACGTCATGATCGACGCCCCCTCGCCCATCGCCGAAGCCCAGCTGGAGGAACTCAACCTATTGCTGCGCCCCAACTCCAAGGCGAATTAGGTAGGGGAACTGGGAGCTGGCCGCCCGCTCGGGTTGCTCGTTAAACAAAAAATGGGCGATTCGTAGCCTATTTTTACCGGATGCGCTTAAAACTTTTCGCCTTGCTCGCGGCAGGATCCGCCAGCCTTTTTGCCCAAAACCAACCTAAGTGGCTGGAACTGTGGAATGATCCGTCGAGCAACGTGTACGACGTGGTCCGCGAGTTTGACGCAGCCTTCGAAGGAAAAGCCGCCGAAAAAGGCAAGGGATGGAAGCAATTCAAGCGCTGGGAAGCGTTCATGGATCCGCGCGTCTACCCGACCGGGCAACGGCCTAATCCGAATTCGCTGCACCTGGGAATGCAGCAGATCCAGCAAAACTGGGGCAGCACTTCCGCCGGCGCCAGCGGCATCGGTCAGTGGACGCCCGTGGGGCCGTTTAATGGCAACCCAATTCAGGGCATTGGCCGCATCAACACCCTTGCGTTTCACCCGACGGACGCCAACGTGGTGTTTGCCGGCGCTCCGGCCGGCGGCCTTTGGAAGTCCAGCGACCAAGGCCTTACGTGGACGACCAATACCGACCTGCTCCCCAACCTGGGCGTGAGCGGCATCGCCATTGACCCGATGCACCCCGACACCATGTACCTTGCGACGGGCGACCGCGACGCCGACGACACCTACAGCATCGGAGTACTCAAATCCACCGACGGCGGTACCTCGTGGAATACGACGGGCCTCACCCTCCAGCTGACCAACTACGCGCGGTTGACCGGCATCGTGATCCACCCGACCCAAACCCAGTACCTGGTCGTGGCGTCGCGCAACGGCATGTACCGCACCACCAACGGCGGCGCCACCTGGACCATGGTTCAGGGCGGAAGCTTTCAGTCCCTGACCTCGGTGACCGGCGCACCGCACCTGCTCTACGCCGGAACCAGCGCCAACGGCCGGGTATGGTTCTCGCGCGACTTTGGCGCCACCTGGACCCAGGTTACGGGCAACGGCCTGCCGACGAGCGGCCCCGCCCGGTGTGAGGTGGCCACCACAGGCGCCGACACCAACTACGTGTATGCGCTCTTTGGCGCCAACAACAACGGACTCTATGGCGTGTACCGCTCCACCAACCGCGGCGCAACCTGGACCCAAATGCACGGCGCGACACCCAACCTCATGGACTGGTCCACCAACGGCGGCGGCAGCGGCGGACAAGCCTGGTACGACCTGGCGATTGCGGTTTCGCCGCTGAACAAAGAAGAGCTGCTCGTGGGCGGCGTCAACATCTGGCGTTCCAACAACGGCGGCGCCAACTTCTCGATCAGCGCCCACTGGTACGGCGGCGGAGGCGTGGCGAACGTGCACGCCGACCAGCACTGGTTCACCTTCCGGCCCGGCACCAACGAGCTTTGGGTGGGTAACGACGGCGGAGTCTACGTTTCGCCCAACGGCGGCGTGGCCAACAACTGGCAGATCCGCAGCAACGGTCTGGGCATCACGCAGTACTACAAGATCGCGACGACCCCGGTAAACCCCAACTGGACCTTGGCGGGTGCGCAAGACAACGGCACCCACCTGAACAAGACAAGCTGGGCCCGCGTGCGCGGCGGCGACGGCATGGACTGCGGCATGGACCCCACCAACGAGCTGGTGATGTACGCATCGATTTACTACGGCGACTTCGAGAAATCCAACAACGGAGGCGCCAGCTTTAATGCGCCCTTCAACCTGACTCCGAGCGGAAGCGGCAACTGGGTCACGCCCTTTTTGGTGAGCCGCCACAACAACAACGTGCTCTACGCCGGCTTTACCCGCGTGTGGAAGTCGACCAACGGCGGCGTGAGCTTTGCGGCGACCAGCACATCGAACCTGCTCGGCGGCGACAACATCGACGTGCTCGCCGAGGCCCCCAGCAACCCCAACGTGCTCTACGCGGGCATCAACCAGTACCTGTTCCGCTCCACAGACGGCGGCCTGACCTGGACGCAGCACAGCGGCGGCTCCGGCAGCCAAGTGATCAGCGGCATCGCCGTTGACCCCAACGATCCCCTGCACATCGCCGTCAGCCGCAGCGGCTACGTGGGCGGTCAAAAAGTCTACGAGTCGTTCAACGGCGGACAAACCTACAGCAACCTCAGCGGAAGCCTGCCCAATATTCCCGCCAACGCCATTGCCTTTGAGCCGGGCGGGAACAACATGCTCTACGTAGGCACCGACCTCGGCATGTTTGTGCGCGACAACCTCTTGGGTGATTGGGTTCCGTTTAATGCCGGACTGCCCAACGTGGTGGTAACCGACATCGAGCTGCTCAGTACGCCACGTATCGTGCGCATTGGCACCTACGGACGAGGCGTCTGGCAGTCGCCCTTTGCCGGCGACCTGCTTCAGCGCCCCACCGCCGCATTGTCTGCCCAGCCTGCTTCTACCTGCGGACTCGGCGACACGATTCAGCTCCGCGACGCCTCGACGGGCCTCGTAACCGCTTGGAACTGGTCGGTGATCCCGTCAACCGGGACTACCTTGATCGGTGCCGCTACCGCCAACCCCAAGCTGGTATTGAGCCAAGCCGGGCTCTACACGCTGCGCCTGGTGGCCAGCAACGTCTACGGCAGCGACACGGCCCTAAGCGTTCAAACAGTGGCCGCGGGCGGATTCCCTTTGCCCGCCGGCGAAGGCTACACTGCCGGATTTAATCAGCGGTGGAGCATCGAAAACACCGACCGCAACGCCACATGGGAAGCATTTACCGCCGCTTCAAGCGACGGCGACGGCGCCTCGATGCGCATGCCGCACTTCGCGCTGCCGAGCCTGGCTTTTGGCCAACGCGATGCCCTGGTTTCGCCGGTCTACGTGCTCGACAGCGGCACGTCGTTGACGCTGGACGTGGCCTACCGTCAGGTTTCGACCACCCAAGCTCCCGACACGCTGCGCGTTTGGGTGCAGCCCTGCAGTTCGTCGAGTTGGACGCTGCTCGCGACCCGTTTTGAGTCCGGAACCCAGAATTGGGCGACGGGTCCGGCCCAGGCCGGCGCGTTTGTGCCCGCTGCGGCCGCCGACTGGCGCCGCGACAGTTTGTTCCTCGGGGCGCTGGCCGGGCCTGCGCGCTTCAAAATTGAAGCGCGCCACGGCGGCGGCAACCACCTGTACCTCGACCGGTTCCGTTTGAAGAAATCGGCCACCGCCGCCCCCGTCGCCAACTTTATTGCCCCGGACACGGCCTGTGCGTCGCGGGGCATTCCGTTCTATGCATCGGGAATGCCGGCCCCAGGCAGCGCCTCGGGCTCCGCCCTCGGCGCCACCTACACCTGGAGCTTCCCCGGCGGCACCCCCAGCAGCAGCACCTTGGCCAACCCCGTGGTGAGCTACGCAACGCCGGGCGTCAAGGCCGTGACCCTGACGGTCACCACGGCCGGCGGAACGTCCAGCCTAAGCAAAAACGTGGTCGTGACGGCCGCCTCGGTTCCGAGCGTGAGCATCGTGAACCAAAGCGGAAGCATTTGTGCCAACAGCCCGGCCACCTTTGCGGCGACGGCGGTCAACGGAGGCAGCAGCGTCCGCTACCAGTGGACGGTGAACAACCAACCGCGTGGATTCAACACGCCGACCTTCACCACGGTAAACCTCCAGAACGGCGACGTGGTGCGCTGCGCGGTCTACAGCAGCGAGGCCTGTGCCAGTGTCCCGGTAGTGTCCTCCAACGCGATCACGGCGGTCGTACTCGCCCTGCCCACGGCGAACGCCGGCACCTACAACCCGGCCTGCGTCGGCGACGGTCCCATTGCCCTGAGCGGAACGCCGGCGGGCGGTGTGTGGAGCGGAACCGGCGTTTCGGGCACCAGCTTTGACCCGACGGGACTCGGGCCAGGCAACTACACGGTAACCTACGCCTACACCAACAGCGCCGGATGCACCGGAACGGCCACGGCGGTCATTCAGCTTGCGGCGGCGCCGAACGTGTTCCTGACCTTCAACACCGACGTGCTGTGCATCAACGACGCGGCCGTAGCCCCCGGGGGCGGGTTCCCCGGTGGCGGAACCTACCTGGTTAACGGCACGGCGACGACCAGCATCGTTCCGGCCCAGCTCGGAACCGGCCAGCACGCCCTGACGTACCGCTTCAGCAACGGACTCTGTGTGGTGGAACGCGTCGACAGCTTCCACGTGGTGGCGGCTCCGCCGGTACCGACGATTCAGGATTGGTTTGGCGATTCGCTCTACTGCCCCCAGGCTGCGTTGAACCCGCTGTGGAAGGTGCAGTGGCTGGACGGCAACCAAAATCCCATTTCTGGGGCCAATTCGGCGAGCTTCGTGGCGCCGGTACCGGGCACCTACTACGTTCGACTGCGCGCCGGAACCAGCTGCGTGGCGACCAGCGGCGGTTCCATCGTGCTCGGCACTTCGGAGCGCGCACTCCGCGGCGTCACGCTGCAGCCCAATCCGACGCGGGATCGGGTAGAAATTTCGTGGAACGCCCAAGGTGCCCAAGCCTGGACGGCCGAACTCCGCAGCATGGACGGTGCCTTGATCGGAACCTACGAGGGAGCGGACGCCCGTTGGACGCTGGACCTTTCGTCGCTGCCCCAGGGCGTTTATGCCCTGCGCCTGTTCCAGGGCGACCGGACCCGCACCGAGCAGCTCGTGAAGCTGTAACGAACGGCGAAATCCGGTTTTAACCGAACGAAAAAACCCCGCCTCGGCGGGGTTTTTTGGTGGGTGCTTCGGCCAACTACCGCGAAACCGTGTAGTTCAGCAGGCTCTCGAAGAGGGCCACGCCGTCGGTGTTGAGCAGGTTGGCGTCGGCCGCGCGCTCCGGGTGGGGCATCATGCCCATGACGTTGCGCTTGTCGTTGCAGACGCCGGCGATGTTTTGCACCGAACCGTTGGGGTTGGCCTCGGGGGTGATGGCGCCGTCGGCTTCGGCGTAGTGGAACATCACTTGGCCGTTGTCGTTGAGGGCCTTGAGCGTGTCTTCGTCGGCGTGGTAGCGGCCCTCGCCGTGGGCGATGGGAATTTGGTATACGCCCGTGTCCGACAGACCGGCCGTCATGGGGCTAAGGCCCGATCCGCGCACCAGGTGCACGTTTTTGCAGATGAACTTGCCGGTGTGGTTGCGGAGCAGGGCACCCGGAACCAATCCGGCTTCCGTCAGAATTTGAAACCCGTTGCAGACGCCAAAAACGTAGCCGCCGCGGTCGGCGTGCTTGATCACTTCTTCCATAATCGGCGAGAAGCGGGCGATGGCGCCGGAGCGCAGGTAGTCCCCGTAGGAGAATCCGCCCGGAAGCACCACCATGTCCACGCCCTGAAGGTCGCGGTCCTTGTGCCACAGGCTAACGGTTTCGCATCCCAGACCCTCGCGGAGGGTGTGGATCATGTCTTGGTCGCAGTTCGACCCGGGAAAAGTAACAACTCCGAATTTCACGCCGCAAAGGTACAGCGCCCGTTGGCCTTGCCGAGCAAATTGGCCAGTCGGTAGAGCAGCCGCGCCGCCACGTTGGCGTCCCAATCTCCCTCGGGGCCCGGAGCCACTTCGTTGAGGTCCATTCCGACCAGCACCCGACCCGAAGCCAGTACCTGCTCCACCAAGTAAAGTACCTGCTCGGCTTCCAAGCCGCCGGCCACCGGGGTGCCGGTGTGCGGGCATAATTTGGGATCCAGCCCGTCGATGTCGAAGCTCAGGTAGACCTGCTGCGGAAGCTCCGCCACGATCGCGTCCACTTGCTGGGCCCAGGTGCGCCCGCCGTAGGCGGCGTGCTTGAGGTCGCGGTCGTAAAACACGCTGCAGCGCTTCCCCAATTCGGCCGCAACCGCCACCTCTTCGGCGCAGTAGTCGCGGATTCCGACCTGAACGATTTTGGCAATGCCCTCGTGCTTCATGGCATTGTACATGATCGAAGCGTGGCTGTAGGTAAAGCCTTCGTAGGCCACCCGAAAGTCCATGTGGGCGTCAATTTGCAAAACACCCATGCCCGGATGCCGGTCCGCCAGCGCCCGGATGTAGCCCAGCGGCGTGCTGTGGTCTCCGCCCAAGAGCGCAACCAACTGCCCGCGATCCAGGTAGGTTTCGGCGTCGTGGCGCACCTTTTCAACCATCCATTCGCAGGCCTCGTTGATCTTGGCCAGCAGCTTTTGGCTCGAGGCCATTGCCGCGGTTCCGTCGGCCAGGGCCGCCAGATATACTTCGGCGCGTTCGCGGTTTCGCTCGGACTTTTCGGCCAGCTTGGCCGAAGCCGGCGCCATGGCCAAGCCCATCTTCCACGCATCCGGCACCGACGGATCCCATAAATCCACCTGAGCCGAGGCCTCCTTAATGACGGCGGGACCCTGGGCCGTGCCCGAGGCGTAGCTCACCGTAACCTCCCAGGGCACCGGCAAAATCACGACCTCGGCGTCTTCGACCGCGTAGGGAAGTCCATAAATCTGGTCCCCCGTGGCCAAGCCATTCGGGTCAAAATCTGCCTGCGCAAGGGCGCGGCGCTTGCGGCGTACTTCGTCCATACCGCAAAGCTAGCTTCTAGGTAGCAGTTACGGGTTGCTGGTTGCTGGTAACGAGTTACTAGTAACTGATTGGAAAGGATCGCCGAAGCGGACCGCCCTCGCTCGGCGTGAAGCGGATCTCCCAAAGCCAAACGCCTCGGTGCGGGGGCTCGTCGCGGGCTTCCCACGCAGTTTGGGGCGGAACCGGAGCGGGATCGGACCATTCCGTGGCCCATCGGCCCTCGGGGTCGGCCCAGCGGGTTTCGAGCAGCCAGGCTTGGTTCGGTTCCAAGTCCCACCCCAAGGCGGGAGGCCACCGGCGCTCCAGAAGGTACACGCGGCCCTGGGGTGCATTGCTGCGGGCTTCGGGCCAGCGGCCCGGGGTGGCGGAGTCTTCGCGGGCGATTCCCCAATCCTCGGGGCCCGGGCCGCGGCGTTCCAGCGACATACCCTCGCCCTTGCCCGGGGACTCCCGAACGGACGGAGGGAAGTGCTCTGGGCCCAGCCGAGCCACGTCGAGGAGCGCAGCGTCGGCCCGA
Organism: Cryomorphaceae bacterium; assembly: GCA_021298655.1. Taxonomy (GTDB): domain Bacteria; phylum Bacteroidota; class Bacteroidia; order Flavobacteriales; family Schleiferiaceae; genus TMED14. The sequence continues at coordinate 17,020 of JAJTFK010000008.1, forward strand.
CGGAGTTCCAGCCGACCTCCTTCGTCGGAAATGGGCAAAGCCTGGTTGGTGGCGCCGGGGCCGCCCGGCACCGCCGGCCGGTCCCAGGCCCCGGGGCGCGGGGCGCCCCGGGGGCCCGCCGCCGAGTCGCCGCCCGGGTAGCGCTTCAGCAGGGCCGCGGGGTCGGCCCCCACGAAGACCACCCCGCCCGGGAGCAAATACGAGCCGGCGACGGCGGCGCGGCGCCAAACCCCCGAATCGGCGGTCGCCCAAAAGAGTCCAGACAAGTCCACCACCCTTCCGCCCAGGTTGCGCAGCTCGGTAAAACGCCCCTCGCCCGGCAAGGGATTGAAGAGGACCTCGGAAATCTGAAGCTCGCCCGAATCCGGCGGTACCGGCCATCCCGCGATCACCCGGGTGCAGTCGCCGGGGGTTCCGTCGGCGTGCATCCACCCCGAACGCAACGGGAGTTCCAGAACTTCGCCCGGAGCACAAGGCCAACCCAAACCTGCGTTGTCGGAGGACCAAGTCAGCCGCGTCGCCTCCGAATGCAGGCGCTCGACCGACCAGCGCCCGCCCGGACGCCGAGGCAAACCGGCCGAATCAAAGGGATACCACATGGAACCGCCTAAGGGCAGCGGGTGGCGCCAGTCCACGATCAATCCGCGGTCGGCCCGCAGTCCGAGGATTCCGCCCCGCCGGGGCTCCACCGGAGCGAACTCGATCCAGCCGGGGCTGGACCCTAATGCGCTGCGCGCGGACTGCCAGGCCCGCGGAAGCTCGGAACGATCCGGATCGGCCTCCAGCGACCAACCGCCCAGGGATTTTTCAGCGGGTTGGTGCATGTCGGGCTGGGTTCGGCCCCAAGCCACGACGGAATCCGAGGCGTCGCGCAGCGACCAAAAGGCCGGCGAAGCGCTGAGGGCCAGCGGGGCGTTCCAAACCCGAAGCGAATCGGGCCATGCCATTCGTTCGTCGGCCAGCACCACGATCTCGCCGGGATAAAGCATCCGGTCGGGAAGGGTCCAGCGTCCGCTTCCGTGCCAAAAGGTCCAGCCGGAAGCCCAGCAGACCGAATCCGCGTTAACCCGCAATTCAACGAAGTCGCCCGGGGCCGAGCGCCAGGAAACCCTGGGTTCGGAGTCCACCAGGATTTCGGTCACCGCCACGTCGCCGCGCCGCGCCAAACGCCGAACCGGAACCTTCCGAATTTCGGAAGCCGCGAATCGGTGGGGGCCCCAGCGAAGGCCGCGGACGCGGGTCGCCGTCACCGTGGCCCCCAGGCGGATTCGACCCAGGCTGGCCACCGACGAATCGGCGTTGCCCCAGGCGGCCCCGCTGTCGAGCACGGTTCCGAGCGTGTCGCGCAGCACCCATGCCACCCGGTGGCCGGCCAAGGAATCCCAGGCCCAGGACCAATCCACCAGCGAGGCAGTACGGTCGAGCAGGCCGCTTGGGCTCGCGGCCAGCACAAGCCCGTCGGGAATCCGCAGGAGCCGAAGCTGGTCGTTGGTCCGGCCGAATTCGAGCCGGTAGCCCGCCGACGAACCAAAACCGGTCCAGGCCGTGGTGTCGAACAGCTCGGCAAAGGCGAAGTTGACCGACGACGGGTTAAAATCGAGGCGAATCCGCCCCGAGGCCACTGCGGGTCGCGCTCCGCGTCCGTCGCGCCACAGCGCATAGGTTCCCGCGCCCGGTGCGTTCAAGCGGAGCCCTTCGCCCGGCGCAAAGGCTGCCGTGTCGCCCCGCCATGCGCCCAGGCCCTGCGTCCATTCTTCGGTCCAAGGCCCCCACTGGGCGCGCAATCCCGAAACCAAAAGGGCAAAGCCCCAAACGAGTATCCTTTTCATAATCCGTACCTTTGCGGCCAAACTAAATCCCCCTGCCGCGCTATGCGTTTAGCTCTAGTTGGTGCCACCGGAATGGTGGGCGAAGTCATGCGAAAAGTCCTGGTGGAACGCGGGTTCCCGGTGACGGAATTTATTCCCGTGGCCTCCGAGAAGTCCGCGGGAAGCGTTTTACGCTGGAACGGCGCGGACTACGTGGTGCGCACCCTGGCCGAAGCCGTTGCGATGAAGCCGGACTTGGCCATTTTCTCGGCGGGCGGAGCCACCTCGACCGAGTGGGCGCCGAAGTTTGCCGAAGCGGGGTGCTTTGTGGTCGACAACAGTTCCGCCTGGCGGATGGAGCCGGGGATTCCGCTCGTGGTTCCCGAAATCAACGCAGACGCCCTGTCGGCGGACGCCAAAATCATCGCCAATCCCAACTGCTCGACGATTCAGCTGGTGATGGCGCTCAAGCCGCTGCACGACGCACACCCCATTTCGGGCGTCCGGGTCAGTACCTACCAAAGCGTGACCGGAACCGGCAAGGCCGCGGTGGACCAGCTCGAAAACGAGCGCAACGGGAATTTTGACGGTCCCATGGCCTACGCCTACCCGATTGACAAGAACTGCATTCCGCACTGCGACGTGTTTACCGAAAACGGCTACACTAAGGAGGAAATGAAGCTGCACCACGAGACCAAGAAAATTTTGGGCGACCAGTCGGTGCAGGTCAGCGCGACCGCCGTGCGCGTTCCGGTTCAGGGCGGCCACTCGGAATCGGTGCTCGTGACCTTCCGCAGCGCCCGTCCGACCCTCGCCGAGGTGCGCCGCCTGCTCGCCGCCATGCCGGGTGTCGTGGTCCAAGACAACCCCGCCGCCAAGGAATACCCCATGCCCCGATTTGCCGAGGGCCGCGACGAGGTTTTTGTGGGCCGAATCCGAGAAGATTTGGTCTGCGACCGCTCGATTCACCTTTGGATTGTGGCCGACAACCTGCGAAAGGGCGCCGCCACCAACGCGGTGCAAATCGCCGAACGCCTTATTTCGGCCGGATTTTTGCGGTAGTTCGCGCCGCGAATTCCGCCCACTAAACCTTTGACCTGTTCCGTAGTCCCATGAATATGTTCCGAATTTTGAGCCTTTGCCTGGCCCTCGCTGCGGGCCCCTTGCTCGCACAAACGCTGATTGTCGGACAGGTGGTCGACGGGGACGAACCCTTGCCCAACACCGCCGTGCGCGTACTGGGCCCCAACGGGCCGGTAGCCCAAACCGTGACCAACACCCAGGGTCAATTTCAGCTGAACGTGCCCAACGGCAGCTACCGATTGGTCGCCCGCCCGCTCGGCTACCAGCCGCTGATGCGCCCCATTGAGGCCAACGGAACCCCCATAAAGTTGGGCATACTCAAGGCCATCGCCAGCACCACGGAACTCGAGGAGGCCAAGGTCGAAGCCCAATCGGCCCGAGCCCTGTTGGGCATGGACCGCAAGGTCTACGACGTCGCCCAAGACCTCAACGTTCAGGGCGGAACCGGCACCGACATCCTTCGCCAAGTACCCAACGTGTCGCTCGACATGGACGGCAACGTGCAGCTGCGCGGGGACGAGAACGTGACCGTGCTCATCGACGGCCGGCCCGCTTCGCTGCTCGGATTTTCGGGCACCAATGCCTTCGACCGACTGCCGGCCGGCAGCGTGCAGCGCGTCGAGGTCATCACCAACCCGGGCGCCCAGTTTGACGCCCAGGGGTCCGGCGGCGTCATCAACATCGTGACCAAAAAGAACCGTGAGCTTCCGCTCAACGGCAACGTGGTCGCGGGCGTAGGCAGCAACGCCAAGTACAACGCCTCGACCAGCGTTTCGGTGCCGGTCGGGAAGGTTCGCGTCTTCACCAACCTTTCGTGGGACAACCGCCGCAGTTTTTCGGGCGGAACCGTCGCCCGCGATTTTGCCTTCCCGGACACGGCCTACGGTCAGCGCAGCTGGTCGTACGGCACCAGCATTGGCGGCGGACTCAGCGGGCGCATCGGCCTCGACCTTCCGTTGAACAAGGTTTGGAGCGCCAACCTTTCGGTGGGCCTGAACCAAGACCTGCGCACCGAGACCGACACGACCTCGTACGAAAACAGCTCGGTAGCCACTAAACTGACTGCGGTGCAGCGCGTCAACACCGAGCGCACATCCGCCAACGGCGACGTCGCCCTGCGCTTGGAGCGCAAGTTCAAAACCGACGGCGAAAAATGGACCGTCGACGTCAACTACGCCGACCGGGGCCGCAACGAGTGGAACAACAACCAGTTCACGGCCGACGCCGGATACCCCAGCTTGCTCACCTACGGCGGGGTCTACCTGCAGCGCTTCGAAACCCTTGAGGCCACCCAAAACCTCAACATCCAAACCGACGCCGAACAGGTCCTGAACGCCAAAAGCAAGCTGAGCCTGGGCGGGCGGAGCACCTACTTTGCCCGCGACAGCAAGCGCGACGCCATGTACCTGCCGACGCCCTTCAGCAGCTCGTTTTTAGACGACACGCTGCGCACCCAGTCGGTCGATCAGTGGCAGTGGGTTCACGCCCTGTACGCGACCTACGGCTACGTGTTCAGCCCCAAGTGGAAGGCCCAGTTGGGCATGCGCTACGAGGTGGCCAACCTCAGCTTCATCCTCAAAACCGGAAGCCAACTGGACTTTGTTTACCCGGGCTACTTCCCGAGCGCGTTCGTGACCTACTCGCCCAAAAAAGGCACGGACTTCCAGGCCAGCTACGCGATGCGCGTCAACCGCCCCGGCGAGGAGCAGCTCAATCCCATCGTCGACTACTCCAACCCGCAGTCGTTCCGCAAGGGAAACCCCGAGTTGATGCCAGAATACACCCACGCCTTTGAGGTCAGTGCCGCCCAGTACGCCAAGTGGGGCTCGGCCACCCTCAGCGGCTACGTCAACCACACCACCAACATGTTTTCGCGCTTTGTCGAAGTGGACGAAAGCGGGCTAGTGACCGTGACGTGGGCAAACTTCGACACCCGCGACCGCTTTGGTCTCAGCGCGAACACGATGGCCCGTTTCGGCAAAAAACTGAGCATTCAGGCTTCGGGCGACGCCTTTTGGTCGGTAATCAACGCCCAAAACCTTCAATCGGGCCTAACCCAGTCCGGATTCGGCTGGTCGGGCCGCGCCAACGCCATGTACAATCCCACGCCGGCCCACCAGATTCAGCTGACATTCAATCAAATGGGTGCGGGCCCAACCGGCCAAGGCTACTTTAGGGGCATGCAGGCCTGGGACCTGGGCTACAAGTACGACCTCGTGAAAAACAAGCTCTCGATGACGTTCCGACTCAGCGACGTGTTCAACCAGCGCCGGTTCCGCGTGGAACAGCACCCGCCCTTTACCGACATTTACTTCATGCGCTACCGAGAGAGCCGCATCGCCTTCTTGACGCTTCAGTACAATTTTGGCAAGCAGGACCGGAGCATGCAGCGCGGCGGGCGCGGAATGGGCCCCGGCGGCATGGGCGGCGGCGGCGAAGACATGGGCATGTAAACCCTTTGGGGCGCCCTGCGTTATGTAGGTATGCGTCGTCTTCTCCAATTTTGCTTTCTTAGCGCACTAGGCGCACTCACCGCCTGTGCCCAACCCAGTAAAAAATCTGCTCCCGTGACTCTTTTGCCCGCAACCCCAGCCCAGCCCGGTAACGAAACCCTCATTCTCGCCTCAGGCTGTTTTTGGGGCACCGAGTACTTTCTCAAGCGCATCGACGGCGTGGTCGCCACCACGGTAGGTTACACGGGCGGACACGTCGAAAACCCCAGCTACGAACAGGTTTGCACCAAAAAAACGGGTCACTACGAGGCCTGCCTGGTGGAGTACGACCCGACGCGCACCAATGCCGAAACCGTGCTGCGCATGTTTTTTGAGACCCACGATCCCACGCAGCGCAACGGCCAGGGCCCCGACATCGGTCCCCAGTACCGCAGCGCCGTTTTTTACCAAAACGAGGCCCAGCGCGAACTGGCCGCGTCCCTTGTGGCGCAGCTCCGTGCACGGGGCTACGACGTGGCCACCGAATTGCTTCCGGCAGCCCCGTTTTATTCGGCCGAAGGCTACCACCAAGACTACTACGACATTAAGGGCGGAACGCCCTACTGCCACGGCTACCGACCGTTGTTTTAGCAACCAGTAGCTAGTAACCCGTTGCTGGCTATTGGCTTTGGGGATAACCTGTTCATAACTCTCGTTGATAAGTCGGCTCTATGGTTCATGAAGCGATTAACTTCGTGAATTATGGCCTCGCTCCGCTACGAACTCGACCTGCACCTCGCTTACCTTCTGTTTCAGGAGGATAGCTTGGCGGTACCGGGTTTGGGTACCTTCAGCGTCCGCCGTTACGGAGCCGAAATTCAGCTGCCGGCGGGCTTGATTTTGCCGCCAGCGCGCCGGGTGACCTTTTCGCCCGAAGTTGGGGGCGACGACGCCGTACTGGTGGCCCACCTCGTCCACATCGAGGGACTGAGTCCCGAAGAGGCTTCCGCCGGGGTAGCCGATGAAGTTCGCGGCTGGCAACGGGTACTCGAACGCGGCGACCGACTGAACCTGCGGGGCATCGGCTCGCTCCGCCGCGCCGATTCAGCCTGGGTCTTCAAAGCGAGCCTGGAGACCAACTTCCTGGCGGACTCATTCGGCCTCCCCATGTTCCGCATGGACCTGCTCGCATCGGCCGATCCCTACGCCCCGATATACCTCGACCGACCGGCACCGCGCACGCGATCCTGGCAGGCGGCCGCCGTGGTTGCCGGGGCCTTAGGTCTTGCCGCCATTGGCGGAAGCAAGGACGACTTTCGCGTATTCGTTCAGTCGGCATCCGTACGCACCGAACTTCATGCCTGGTGGCAGGGTTCACGCGGCCAACTTGAATTCGCGGGCCGCCAAAGCGCGGAATGGCTGAGTTCGGCGGTTCGCGAGGTAGAACAGCTTTTTTCGGGCAGCGATGCCTCGGAGCCCATCGAAGCCCCCGCGGCCCCAGCGGTTGCTGCTCCGGCGGGCGAAGAGCCCGTGGCTGCGGCGTCCAAAACTCCCGAAAAGCTGCGCGAAGTGCCGGTAGCCCAACCCCGTGCCGATGAGCCGGCGCCAGAAGACGGCGCGTTTTCGGGCTACGCGCTCGTGGTAGGTGCCTTTGAGGACGATTCCAATGCACAGCGGTTGGCTCAGCGCCTTCGCAAGGCGGGGTACCCCGCCCGGGTGCTCCAATCACGCGTCGGGCTGAAGAAGGTAGCCCTGCGTACCTTTGCCGACGCCGATTCGGCGCGCAACGCCAAGACCGAACTCAAATCGGACTTCCCGGCGATTTGGATCTACCACGAATGAACGCAAAAAATCCCTCGGTTTCCCGTACGGTAATGACCGAGATCGTTCTCCCGAACGACACCAACAACCTCCACAACCTATTTGGCGGCCAGCTCCTGAGCTGGATGGATCGCTGCGCCGCCATTGCGGCCCACCGCCACTGCCGCCGCACGGTCGTCACGGCGTCGGTAAACAACGTTTCGTTTAACGAAGCCATTCCCCAAGGGGCGATCGTCACCCTGGAGTCCAAGGTTTCCCGCGCCTTCAGTACCTCGATGGAGGTCTGGGTTGATGTGTTTATGGAGGACCAACGGGGCAGCGGCAAGCAAACGAAGTGCAACGAAGCGATTTACACCTTTGTGGCCGTAGACGATCTGGGGCGGCCCATTCCCATTCCGCCAATTGAACCCGAAACCGAGGAAGAGCAGCGCCGGTACGACGGGGCGCTTCGCCGACGCCAACTGGCGCTGATTTTGGCGGGAAAGATGAAACCGGCCGAGGCGCACGAACTCCGCGCGCTGTTTTTACCCCAGGAAGACGCTAAGTAGTCCGCCGACCAAGAGGCTGGGTCCGAGAAGAACCCGCATCCAGTATTTGGGCAGGTAATCCTGCAGGTTGAGCAACTGGGGTGCAGCAAAAACGGCGAGCATGCCGCTCGTTGACGCGTCGGGGTGCGCCACCCGCCAAACAATTGCCACCAAGATTCCGGACCACGATAGGTAAAGCCCTTGACGCTTCGTGCGCTTGGCCGAAACCGCGGCCCGAAGGGTTTGGGGTATGGCCACAAGCAACCAAAACAGCAGCACCCATTCCCCGGGACTGGGCCAAAACCACGCAAGCCGCGGCGCCAACGGCGCAATCCATGCGTAAAAGGACTGGGGGCCCGCAACCGTCCACTGGTAGGTCGCGATGGCGGCTGCCGGAACCATCCAGCCCAAAATGAGCTGAAGAAATCCGCGGCCCGAACGGCTGGTTCCCCAGCCTATGGCCCAAAGACTGACGATAATAAAGTAGGAAAAGCGCACATTCCACAGCAAAAGCAAGCCGGTAGCAAACCCAAGGTTGATTCTTCGCGTGAGTGCGCTCCGTTCGTCCGACGACATCTCGTAGGCCAAGGCCATCCAGGTCGCGGCGGCGAGCGCACCCCCAACGGTGTGCCACTGAAATCCCTGGCGCCCGCTGCTCAGCGCAAAAGCCGCTAGGAACCATAGCCATCCGTACAAGTAGTTCATTTTGAGGTAGCGGCTGCGGTAGACCAAAATGAAGTTGAAAAACCAGGCGGCAATGCCGGTTGCCGCCGCAAGCACCCAAGGAATGGGCTGAAGCATGAGGGTATTCAAGGCCACCGTGAGCAGGGCCGCCAGCAGAACCAAAACCACGGCGACCCCGGGGTGTGCGTTGCGAAAGAGAAGATTGGGCATTTGGTCGCGTTGGGTTACCTTTGGGCATCTCAAAAGTACATTGCTATGCCGCTGCGCTCCATTTTTGAAGGATTAGGTGATCTGTTTACGTGGACCTTTAAGGCCATGCCCTACATCGGGCCGGCAGCCAATGTGGTTTTTTGGTCCATTATTGCGGGCGGAATTTTCTACTGGCTCCGCGAAATGAGCCGGCACGAAAAGCAGCAGGGATAATTCCCTAGCTCTTGAGCGGCCAGCCGTAGATCGTACCGATGTCGCGGCGCACCTGCTTTCCCTCAAACGAAATTTGATCTACTCGAGCGTAGGCTCGCTGCTTGGCCTCTTCGGGTGTCGAGCCCAATCCGGTTACGGCAAGCACCCGGCCTCCGTTGGTCACCAAGCTACCGTCCCGTAGGGCGGTTCCCGAATGGAACAGCAAGCTGCCTTCGCTCGGCACATCGGCACCCGATACCTCCAAGCCCTTGGGGTAGGCGCCGGGGTAGCCCGGAGCCGTAAGCACCACCGTGACGGCCGATTCGCGCTTGACGGCTGCCGGTCGGGTGTTGACTTGGCCGCGGGCCGCGTCAATCAGGAGGGATAACAGGTCTTCGTCGATGCGCGGAAGCACCGCCTCGGTTTCGGGATCGCCCATGCGCACGTTGTACTCGATGACCTTGGGTCCGTCCGCGGTGAGCATCAGTCCGAAGAAAATAAATCCGCAGTAGGGAATCTCCTCTTCCTGAAGACCGTCGAGGGTCGGCTGAATGATTTCAGCATGCACCCGGCCGAGCACCTCAGGAGTTACGAAGGGCACGGGGCTGATGGCGCCCATTCCGCCCGTATTGGGTCCGGTTTGGCCCTCGCCCACCCGCTTGTAGTCGGTGGCTTGGGGCAGCAACACGTAGCGTTCGCCGTCGGTAACCACAAAAACCGAAAACTCGGGGCCGGTCAGGTGCTCTTCGACCACCACGCGCTTGGATGCGTCGCCAAATTTGCCTTCGCCCAGCATGGCGTCCAGCTCCTTGAGGGCGTCCACGACGTCGTCAAGAATGACCACGCCCTTGCCCGCCGCCAACCCGTCGGCCTTGAGTACGTAGGGACCGTCGTAGCTCAGCACATACATTTTTGCCGCTTCAAGTTCGTCCGCACCAAAGCTGCGGTATCCTGCGGTGGGAATGTCGTGCCGCATCATAAATGCCTTCGCGAAGTCCTTGGAACCCTCGAGCTGGGCCGCCTCGGCCTTGGGCCCGATGAAGTGGATGTGCTGCAGGTTGGGGTGCTCCGCAAAAAAGTCACCGAGCCCGTAAACCAGGGGTTCTTCGGGGCCAACCACCACAATGTGGATGTCTTCGCGCACGCAGAAGTGAACGACGGCTTCGCGGTCGCGCCAGTCGAGGTCCACGCACGAAGCCAGACCGGCCAAGCCCGGATTTCCCGGTGCCACAAAAAGGTTCGAAAGAAGGGGACTTTGGGCGATGCTCCACGCAAAAGCGGATTCTCGGCCGCCCGAGCCAACGATCAGTACGTTCATGGGGCAAAGGTCGGACGTCTTGGCGCAATACCCAACGGCCCCCCTGGCCCCGTTTTAGCGCCGTACACGGCCCGGAAATCGGGCACCGAGGCCTAGGTTAGTGTAGAATTTACACAGCATTTTTTTGGATTAAAAAACTGAATTACAGAATATTAAATACACGTTCGCAACCCGCGTACATTTAGCAATGTAAAGTATATTGCAGCAATTAATGGTACATTTTACCATAAGATAAAAAGCTCATGATAAAGCGCATTATTCGTTTCGCCGCCGCCGCGGTGCTGCTGACCGCCCAATCGGCTTGGGGTCAGACCTCAAGTATTCAAGGAAGCGTGGTCGAGGCCGGGGATGGCAGCCCCATTCCCAATGCCGTGGTGCTGTCCGCGGGATCGGGTAGCGTCCTGGGGAGTACCGACGGCCAGGGCAAGTTCAGCGTGCGCGCCGCCGAGGGAAGCGCACTGAAGTTCCGCGCCCCAGGCTATTCAGAGGCCACGGCGCCCGCTCGAGACGGTATGCGCGTGGCGCTCCGTGCTGAAGTTACCGAGCTCGACGAAATCGTGGTCGTGGGCTTCGGTACCCAGAAAAAAAGCAACGTAACGGGCTCCATTGCCCAAGTCAAGGCCAAGGACCTCGAAAACATGAGCCTGTTCCGCGTGGAGCAAGCGCTTCAGGGTCGCACAGCGGGGGTTCAGATTACCCAGAATTCGGGCCAACCCGGCGCAGGCAGTGTGGTGCGTATTCGCGGTACGGCGTCCATTAACGGTTCCGACCCGCTGTACGTGGTAGACGGCGTCGTGATCGGCGGCGGCATCGACTACCTGAATCCGAACGACATTGAAACGATTGAAGTACTTAAGGACGCGGCTTCGGCGGCAATTTATGGGGCGCGCGGCGCCAACGGCGTCATCATCGTGACGACCAAAAGCGGCAAGGGCGCCGGAGGCCAGATGAACGTCAGCGTTTCGGCCTACCAAGGCATTCAAAATCCCTGGAGAAAGGTGTCCACGCTCAACGCAACGGAGTACGCCACGCTTCAAAACGAAATGGCCGGGGCTGCGGGTCAAGCCATTCCCTACCTGAATCCGCGCGCGCTGGGCGAGGGTACGGACTGGCAAGACGCGGTGTTCAACCGCAACGCGCCCGTTCAGTCACTGGACGTGAGCATGTCGCAGAGCAGCAAGGAAGGCAGCTACTTCGCCTCGGTTGGCCGCTACCGCCAAGAAGGTATTGTGGCGCCCGGGCGTTCGAATTTTGAGCGCATTTCGGCCCGCCTCAACACGACCAATCAGGTGCACCGGGCCATTAAAGTGGGCATGAGCACCGCCTTCACACACAACACGAGCCAGTCGGTCGCCGAAAACACCGAGTTTGGATCGCCGCTGGGCCGTGCGCTCAACATGGACCCCATTACGCCGGTTTACGAAACCAATCCGCTGCTGCTGAGCCAATCGCCCTACACGGTGGGCGGGGCATTGCGCGGAAACCTGGTTCGCGACGCGGGCGGCATTTACGCCATTTCGCCGCGCGTAACGAGCGAAGTGGTGAACCCGGTTGCGGCGCTGCTGACCAACACCAACGTGGGCTGGTCCGACAAGCTGGTCCACCAGTCCTACGCTGAGGCCAAACTGGCCGAAGGCCTAACCGCCCGAACGAGCATGGGCATTGACCTCGCGTTTTATGGCGGCAACGGCTTCGTTCCGTCCTACTACCTCAATGCGACCAACTTCTTGGATACCAACTTGGTAACCCAAAATTTCAACCGCGCCTTTTCGTGGATGTGGGACAACACCATTGCCTACACCAAGGACTTTGGCGCGCACCACATCGATGGGGTAGTTGGCCACTCGGCGCAGGCGGTGAACGGCAGCTTTATGGGCGGCAGCAAGCGCGACGTGCCGACGGACCAGTTTGGTTTTGCCACGATTAGCTACGCACGCAACGCCGAATCGGAGCGCGTTTACGGCGGAAAATGGGAACGCTACGCCATTGAGTCCTACTTCGGACGCGTCAACTACGACTACGACGACCGCTTCTTGGCCACCGTGATTTTGCGCGCCGACGCGTCGAGCCGATTCGGACCCAACTACCGATGGGGCTACTTCCCGTCGATTTCGACGGGCTGGAACCTGCACAAGGAGGCCTGGTGGAATTCCGACCTGATCACGAGCATGAAAATCCGCGCGGGATACGGCATGAGCGGCAACGACGCCGCCGGTTCGCTGGAGTACGCGGCCACCATTTCGGGTGGACGCAACTACAGCTTCGGCTACAACGAGTTCATGCAAAACGGAACGTCTCCAAGCCAAATCGCCAACCCCGACCTGCGTTGGGAGCGGGTGGGCCAGGCCAACGTCGGAGCCGACGTGCGCTGGGGTAAGTACCTGTACACCAATGTGGATTTGTACCACCGCGCCACCTACGACATGAAGACCCGACCGGTACTGCCCGACTACATTGGCAACAACGCGCCGACCGCCAACGTGGGCCGAATGCTGAATATGGGCCTTGACCTCGAGGCGGGCTACGAGCGCAGCTTCAACCCCACCCGCAGCATTCGGGTTGCCGGCAACGTGAGCTTCCTGCGCAACGAAGTAGTGTACCTCGGCAACGACGGCGGCTACCTCCCGGGGCAGCGCTGGGGTCCGCAAGGTCTTGAAATCACGCGCATTCAAGAAGGTTTGCCGATCGGCTACTTCTTTGGATACCTTACTAATGGGGTGTTCCAGAACTCGGGCGAGGTTACGGCCCACGCCAACGCCGAAGGCGACCTGCTTCAGCCCGACGCAGTGGCCGGAGACTTCCGCTTTGTCGACGTCAACGGCGACGGCAAGCTCAACGCCGACGACCGAACCTACTTGGGCAACCCAACCCCCGATGTCACGTTTGGCGCCACGCTCAACGCCCGCTGGGGCGGATTTGACGCCGTAGTCTTCCTGCAGGGCGTAGCCGGTAACCAGATCTACAATGCCACACGCCGCTACGACTTGCCGACGGCGAACCTCAACGGGTCCGCCCTGGACCGCTGGACCGGCGAGGGAAGCACCAACGACTACGCCCGCCTGACCGCGCTGGACAAAAACATGAACTTCGCCCGCAGCTCGAATTTTTACGTCGAGGACGGCAGCTTTCTTCGCGTGAAAACCGCGCAGTTGGGCTACACGCTTCCGGAAGGCCTGGCAGCCAAGCTCGGCCTCAAGCGCACCCGACTGTACTACTCGGGGAACAACCTGCTTACGCTGACCAAGTACCGCGGCTTTGATCCCGAAATCGGCAACGGTTTTGGCGTGGACCGGGGCATTTACCCACAAGCTCGCATGCACAGTATCGGATTTTCAACCTCTTTGAACTAATGAAGGCGCTTCACCTCTCCCTGTTCGCCGCGGGAACGCTGGCCCTAGCCAGCTGCGGCAAAGATTTCCTAAACGTCGACCCCATTGGGCGCGAACTCGAAATCAACTACTACCAAAATCCGGGTCAAGCTTATGAAGCGCTGGTAAGCGTGTACGACGTGCTGCAGTGGAACGATCAGACGGGCTTTTCCATCATGTACCTGCTGCAAACCGTGGCTTCGGACGACGCCCATGCCGGAGGAAGCGACGCCAGCGACCAGCCCGCGTTCGTCGCCTACGACAACTTCTCGTTGACGCCCAACTTGGGTCCCCAAGCCGGACTTTGGCGCAAGAACTACCGCGGGGTATACCGGGCCAACTTGTTTCTCGAGAAAATTCAAAACGTTCCCGGAACCAGCGACGAATTTGTGCGCCGAACCAGCGCAGAAGCCAAGTTCCTGCGCGCCTACTTCTACCTTGACCTGCTCCGCTTGTTCGGAAAGGTGCCCTTGATTACCAAAACCTTGAGTCCCTCGGAATACTACGAGGTCACCATGGCGACGCCCGAAGCGGTTTTTGCCCAAATTGAGGCCGACCTGCTCGCGGCCATTCCGGACCTTCCGCTGAGCGTTGGGGGTTCCGAAAAAGGTCGCGTGACCCAGGGCGCCGCCAAGGCGCTTTTGGCCCGCGGCTACCTCTACATGAACGTCAAAATGGACCAAGTCGCCCAGCTCAGCGAAGAAGTGATTCAGTCCAACGTCTACTCCTTGACGCCCAACTTCGCCGACATCTTTACCCGCGCCAACGAGCACGGTCCCGAGAGCGTATTTGAAATTGCGTACAGCGAAAACTCCACCGTGGGTTGGGAAGTATTTGGAAGCGGATATGGTGAGGGCAACGTAGGTGTGCAATTCTGTGGAATGCGCGACTTCGACGGTCCCGTTTACTCGCCCGGATGGGGTTTTGCGCCCGTGAGCCAGGAGCTGTACGATGCCATGGCCGGCGATCCCCGCAGGCCCTTCACGATCATCAACGCCGACTCGCTGGCGGGCTCCAGCTACAGCCCGGGCTACCAAAATACCGGCTACTTCATGTACAAGTACGCGCCCCGCAAGGACGCGCTTTCGCCCGACGGCGAACCCGCCCTGAACTGGGGCACCAACGTGCGCGTGATTCGCTACGCCGACGTGCTGCTGATGGCCGCCGAAGGCCTGGCGCGGAGTGGGGGTAGCGAGGCCACCGCCCGCGGGTACCTGAACCAGGTTCGCCAGCGTGCGGGGCTCCAGCCCATCCAGGCCAGCGGCTCCGCCCTGATCGACGCGATTGCCACTGAGCGCCGACTCGAGCTGGCTACCGAAGGACACCGCTTTTTTGACTTGGTCCGCACCGGTAAAGCCGCCCAGGTATTGGGCGCCAAGGGCTTTGTTGCCAACAAGCACGAGTGGCTTCCCATTCCGCAAACCGAAATCGACGCCGCCCAAGGCGCCCTAACGCAAAACCCGAACTACTGATGAAGGCACTTGTTCGTTCCCTGACGCTGGCGGCCCTCGCGCTGCTCGCCGCCTGCCAACCCTACGAGGGCGGCAAAACGCCGCTGGGCGATTTGCCCACTGCATCGTTTACCGTCAACATGGTGGATTCCAACACCGTGCAGCTGGTGAGCACCGCAACCGGAGACCCCTTTATGTACCGCTGGGAGGTTTCCAACGGAGCCCTCGCCGAAGGCCAGGAGGCGACCATTACCCTTTCGCGCGCCGGAACCTACACGGTGAAGCACTTCGTCTTCAACCAAGGCGGAATGGCCGTGGACTCCGCCCAAGTGGTGATTTACCGCGACGCGGCGCCCCCCTGTACCGGACTGGTTGAGTTCCTGACCGGCTGCACCGAGCGCACGTGGAAGCTTGCGCCCATAGCGGGTTCACTTTGGGTTGGCCCCCCCGACGGCAGCCAGACCTGGTGGGCCATTGGCGCCACGGCGGCAACCGACCGCCCCTGCATGTACAACGACGAATGGGTATTCCGCGCCGACGGAACCGTGGACTACGACACCAAGGGCGATATCTGGGCAGAAACCTACATGGGCGTTTCAACCGACGGCTGCCATCCCGAGAGCGTACTGACCGGCGCCAAAGCAGCCTGGGGCAGTGGAACCCATGCCTTCTCCCTGATTCCCGCGGGCGGTGCCGTGACGCGCGACCAGCTCAAGATGGAGGGCTTAGGGGCCTTTATTGGCCTTCCCAAGGCGGCGAACGGCGGCGAAGTGTTTGCGCCGATTAACTCGATTACGTACGACATCCTGTGGACCAGCGAAGACGCCGCCACCGGGGTGCGCAGCATGGAAATCGAAGTCAACTGGGGCACCGGACTCTGGCGCTTCACCCTAAGGTCTAATCCCTAATGGCTCGCTGGATGCTGCTTAGCGCACTTGCTTTGGTCGCCTGTGGAACAGCAGAGGTTCCCTACCTGGTCGCGGACGACGTGCGGCTGGACGAGGGCAATGCGACCCTGGTGCGCACGCTGAATGTCGAATTAAGTGAGCCCGCTCCGCGCGCAACGTCCGCCCGGGTCGAGTTTATTGGCCAAACGGCCACCGCGGGCGAGGATTTCTCGGCCTATTCGGGGACGGTCACCTGGCCCAAAGGCGAAAAAGTCGCCGCCGTTAGCCTCGAGGTGCGCGGAGACAGCAGCTACGAACCCGACGAAACGCTCTGGGTATCCTTCTCACAACCCGAGCACGTGCTGCTGCCCAATCCCTTTTTCACGGTTACGCTCGAGAACGACGACCCCTACTCGGGGTCCGACAGCGGCTACGTCACGCCGACGAGCTACCCCGGTTATTCGCTGGTTTGGGCCGAGGAATTCGAGGGATCTGCGCTCAGCAGCGCCCACTGGAACTACGAAACCGGGGCCACGGGCTGGGGCAACAACGAGCTGCAGTTTTACCGCAACGACCCAGGTAACGTGCGCGTCGAAAACGGGCGAATGATCATTACCGCCCGCAAGGAGCAGTTCGGCGGCGCCGAATACACGTCGGCACGAGTGACCACCAAGGGTAAAAAAGAGTTTCAGTACGGACGCATCGACATCCGCGCCAAACTGCCTAAAGGCCAAGGAATTTGGCCCGCGCTGTGGATGCTTGGGGGCAACATCAGCCAAGTGGGCTGGCCCGTTTGCGGCGAAACCGACATCATGGAGCTCATCGGCCACCAGCCCAACAAGGTTCACGGAACCGCGCACTGGGGGGCCGCGCCGCCAAGCACCTACCGCACCGGTACCTACACCCTGAGTCAGGGCGATTTTTCGCAGGAGTACCACGTGTTTAGCCTGATCTGGGTCGAAAACTCAATGCAGTTCTTGGTGGACGACCAGCTGTACCACACCGTGAACGTGGGCCACGTGAGCCCGGCTACCTACCGCCACAACGCGCCCTTCTTCTTCATCGCCAACGTGGCGGTGGGCGGAAACTGGCCCGGGTCGCCCGACGCGAGCACCGTTTTTCCGCAATCCATGTACGTCGACTACATCCGCGTATTTCAGTAACCGATAACTATCCTTTTTTTTAATTCTAACTAACTATGAAACAACTCCTTACTCTGGTGGCGGTGCTTTCGGCTTTTGCCGGCTTCGCCCAAAAGCAGGTAACCTTCATTGTCGATATGCGCGGCTACACGGGCGCGACCTATACCGGCGTTTTTGTGAACGGAACCTGGAACAACTGGTGCGGCAGCTGCAACCCGCTGACCGACCCTGAAAACGACTCGGTGTGGACCACCACACTGCCCCTTACGGCGGACTCGGTGGAATACAAATTCACGCTGGACGGCTGGAGCGGTCAAGAAATGCTGACTGCGGGCTCGGCCTGTACCAAGACTACGGGCACGTTCACCAACCGCTTCGCACGACTTAATGCCGACACGATCCTCACGGGCGTATGCTGGCAGTCCTGCGCAAGCTGCACGGGCGTCAAGTACGCTACCTGGCAGGTCAACATGGCCAACGTAACCGTCGATACCACGGGGGTTTATGTTGCGGGCGGAACCGGAATGGGCCTGCCCGGCGACCACAAGATGGCGTTGATCCCGGGAACCACGCGCTACACCAAAACGCTGCGCAAGCCCACGGGCTGGTCTTCGGACTTCACCTTCTTGAACGGTAACTGCCCGAGCTGGGGCTGTAAGGAAAACCTCGCGGGCAAGTCCTGTGCGGTAGGTCCCTACAACGACCGCGGCATGTCGGCCATGAACAGCGACTTCCACTTGCGCACCTGCTTTGGCGAGTGCACCACCGACGGAAGCTGCCCAGCCGCCGCCACAACCCAGAACATCACGTTCCAGGTGGACATGACCGGCCTGACCAGCACCTTCACCAGCCTTTACGTCAGCGGCCAATTCAACAACTGGAGCGGCAATGCCAACCAGATGACGGACCCCGACAACGACAACGTGTTCACGGTAACCCTGCCGTTGGTAACCGGCCAGTGGGAATACAAGTACTCGATGGACAACTGGGCCAGCAGCGAACAGCTTGCGCCCAACTCCAGCGATTCGCTCTGCACTAAGACGACGGGCGCATTCACGAACCGCGTGCTTCAGAGCGTAAGCGGCCAGAACACGACCCTGCCGGTGGTGTGCTACGCTTCGTGCTTGGCCTGCGGTGCCGACGCTTCGTTGGCCGAGGGCTTGATCTCCGCCCGCATATTCCCGAACCCCGCACAAGGTCACTTCGTGGTTGAAGCCGGCGTCGCCGAAGCCATTCGCGTTGAGGTAACCAACCTAACCGGTCAAGTAGTGCACGTTGCGGAGTCGGCCAACGGGCAGGTCCGCATCGCCACCGAAGGATGGGCCCCGGCCGTGTACTTCGTGCGCACCGTCAGTGAGCGCGGCCAAAACCTGGCTCGCGTTACGGTACAGTAAGCAAAATTGGTGTTGATGTACCCCTAGGGGGAGGGGTTTTTCCCCTCCCCTTTTTAATTTCCCCCCTTCGTATGCGCTTCGGAACCCTCCTACTTTTTGCCCTTCCCTTGGCCGCAGTGGCCCAGCGCAAGCCCGTTGCGGCCCGCGTGGACAGCGTGCTTTCGCTGATGACCCTGCCCGAACTCGTTGGCCAAACGAATCAGTACAACGGATTCTGGAACGCCACCGGCCCAATGCCGGCGGGCAACGAGTGGGTCGAGCAGCGCGTCAAGGCACTGAAGCAGGGCGGAGTTGGGTCCGTGCTGAACGTCGCCGGGGTGGACCAAGTCCGCGCCCTGCAAAAAGTGGCGGTCGAAGAGACCCGCCTGGGAATTCCCCTGATTTTTGGCCTGGACGTGATCCACGGCTACCAAACCCTCAGCCCAATTCCCCTGGCTGAAGCCGCCAGCTGGGACCTTGAGGCCATTAAGCGCTCTGCGCGCGCCGCCGCCCTCGAGGCCACAGCCGACGGGATCAACTGGACGTTTGCGCCCATGGTCGACATCAGCCGCGACCCGCGATGGGGCCGCGTCATGGAAGGCGCCGGCGAGGACCCCTACCTCGGAGCGCGCATCGCCGAAGCCCGCGTGCGCGGATTTCAGGGCGACAACTTGAGCGATCCCACCACGCTAGCCGCATGCTTAAAGCACTTCGCGGGCTACGGGTTCCCGGTCTCGGGCAAGGACTACCACACGACCGACTACAGTGCCCACACGCTGTACAACTGGATTTTGCCGCCGTTTGAAGCCGGAGTCAAGGCCGGAGCGGCCACGGTGATGAACGCGTTCAGCGCGGCCAACGGCATTCCCGCGACCGGCGATTCTGCGCTCGTCTGGGGCGAACTGCGCCGCCGCATGGGTTTTGGAGGCGTTCTGGTATCGGACTGGGGCTCGATCGGCGAAATGATCCCCCACGGCTACGCCAGGGACCTGCGCGACGCCGCCGACCGCGCACTGGCCGCAGGATGCGACATCGACATGGAATCGGATGCCTACCTGCGCCACGGCGTGGAGCTGGCCCGAAGCCATCCCGCCGACAGCCTTCGGTTCCGGGAAGCGGCCCGACGGATTTTGACGCTGAAGTTCGAACTCGGCTTGATGGACGACCCGTACCGCTACTGCAGAGCGACCAAGCCCGACGTGCGGGCAGAGGCCTACGATATGGCCGTGAGGTCTTCGGTGCTGCTCCAGAACAAGGGCGTGCTTCCGATCGGGAGCGTGCTCGTCGGGTTGACCGGCCCCATGGCGGCCGAGAAAAACGGCGTGCTGGGCAACTGGCGCGTGTCGGCCAAGGACCAATCCGCGCAGTCGCTGGCCGAAGCCGTTGAGGGTCGTTGCTGGACCTACGCGGCCTCGGCACCGCATTCGGTGGGCCAGGAAGCGTTTCACGCAGAACTCACCTTGAACGCCGCAGACACGAAGGCCAACGATGCCGCCCTTAAGGCGCTGCGCAAGCACGACGTGCTCGTGCTGGCCGTGGGCGAGCACGGCTACGAGTCGGGCGAAGGACGAAGCCGCGCTTCGCTGCGCCTGAGTGCGGTTCAGCAGGACTTAATCCGCAAAGCGTACAAAACGGGCAAGCCCGTGGTCTTGGTCGTCTACGCCGGACGGCCGCTGGTGCTTGAACCGTGGATTCAGGAGGGTGCCGCGGCCATTCTTTGGGCCTGGCAGCCCGGTACCCTTGGCGGTCAAGCAGTGGTCGACGTACTGTGCGGGAAAAGCGAGCCCTACGGCCGTTTGCCCATGACCTTTCCGCGCAGCGAGGGCCAAATTCCGATTCACTACGACGCCTTCAGCACGGGCCGCCCCGGACCCAAATCCGAGGTTTTTTGGTCGCACTATACCGACGAGTCCAACGCACCGGCCTACCCGTTTGGCTACGGCCTGAGCTACACCTCGTTTGCGTACGAAAACCTGCAGGTACGTGAAGCGCCTGGGGGATGGTCCGCCACGGTAACCGTCAGGAACACCGGCGCCCGATCCGGCAGCGACGTCGTGCAGCTCTACGTGGGCCGCGAAGGCAACGGCCAGATTTACCCCGTTAAATCGCTCAAAGCATTCAAACGCGTAGTACTGGAGCCCGGATCCAGCGCCGCCGTGGAACTCGAACTGCCTCGCGAAGCACTGACGCAGCGCGACGGCCAGGGGCGAAGCATCCCGTTCACCCACGGAACCCTTCGAATCACCGTCGGACCCAACAGCGCCGAAGGCCTGACGTGGACCACAAACCTCATCCCATGAGCCTCGAATCGGAACGCCAACGCCTCAGCCCCTTCTTTCAGTTCGGTCAGTCCGTGGACTGCGTCGTATTCGGATTTGATGGGGTTAGTCTGCAAATTCTGGTCATTGAACGCGGAGCAGAGCCCTTTTTCGGCTACGAAGCCCTGCCCGGTGACCTGGTGCGCCTGGACGAAGACATCGACGAAGCGGCCACCCGGATTCTCCACGACCTGACGGGACTCAATAACGTCTTTCTGGACCAGCTTAAAACCTTTGGACGGGTCGACCGCCACCCCCTGGGACGCGTGGTCACCACCGCGTTTTACTCGCTAATCAACCAGACCAAATACAACCCGCGCCCGGCCTCTTGGGCCGTCAAAGCGCGCTGGAAGTCGCTCAGCGAGCTCGAAGAAATGGCGTTCGACCACCGGGAGCTGCTGCAAACCGCCCTGGATGCCTTGCAGCGCCAGGTGCGCCAGCACCCCATCGGGTTTGAGCTGCTGCCCGAGGAGTTCACGCTGGCCCAGCTCCAAACGCTGTACGAAGCCGTGCTCAATACGCAGTTTGACAAGGCCAACTTCCGCAAAAAAATCCTGAGTATGGAGGTGCTGAAGGCCCTCGACAAGACGCAGCAGGCGGTACGCCACCGTCCGGCGCGCCTGTACCGCTTTGACACCCAGCGCTATACTTCGCTGGCCAAGCAGGGGTTCCTGTTTGAGCTGTAGCCCAAGCGGGCGGTGTTCTGGCACGGTGCTTGAGTACCTTCGCGCCGTGGTTCGGGTTCACATTCTGGGATTATTGCTGCTCATTCAGGCCGGTAGTGCCTGGGGTCAAGTCCGTTCCGATTCGCTTCGGAACATAGACCTCGACGCCGTGCTGGTGGTCGCGGAACCCATCGACAAAGCCTATGAGGTCCTTCGCGAGGCCGGGCGTCGCAACCAACCCCTACCCAGTTTTCAGTGCAGTACGGCGGTGAAGTCGAGCTACGGGGGCGGCTCCGGACTCCACCTTCGCGAAGCCTTAAGTGTGAGCCTGTTCGCGGCCCCCGACCGATTCAGTGAGCGCATTTACCTGGCCGACGAGCACCAAGGCGGACGCAGCCTGAGCGATGGCCGAACCGCCGAAGTGCGGTTCAGCGTAGGGCGCGACGACGGCATCGTCCCCCAAGAGCGCGGGGCCGTGCTGGGCAAGCACTTTTTTGAATCCTACGCCGACGGGAACCTCGACCTTTACCGGAGTAGCATTGAGCTGCCGCGGCTTGCTACGGTACCCATTCCCTCCCCGCTGGCCTGGGATGCCGAGTTGCAGTACCGTGCGCGGGTGGTCCAGGCCGAGGCCAAGGGCAACGCGGTACACTGGACCGTCTCGGTCGCGCCGCGAACGGCTTCTGGAGCCCTGCTGCGCGGTACCCTGGTCATCGAAGACAGCGCCTACACGGTGGTCCGTGCCGACCTGGAGCTTCCCGCCCAAAGTCTGGTTCGCTACACGCAGGTTCGCGTGCAGCAGTCCTACCGGTTCGCGGCGGGGCGTTCGGTGGTTTCGGCGCGGAATTTCGAACTAATCGACGCGGCAGGCGACACGGCGCGCACCCAGATCCTGCACGACGAATACGATTTCAACGGCCAACTCCGACCCAAAGACCTCGGGCTTGCGGCCGTGGCCTACGACCAAAAGGCCTTCGACGCCAGCCCAACCGATTGGGCCGCCGCCCGCAAAATCGCCCTGGATCCGGGCGAATCGCGCCACATCACCTACCAAGACAGCCTGACCTTGTTCTACGATTCGGACAGCTACAAGGACAGTGTCGACGCCGTGTACAACAAATTTCACTGGTGGGAGCCCCTGGTTTCCGGGGTTGGATTCCGCTCCAGCAAAAAAGGGGTTGAGTGGTTTGTGCTTCCTGTAGTCGCCCAAATGCGCTTTTTTGGCGTCGGCGGCTACCGCCACAACCTGGGCGGAAGCTTTGCGCGGACGTTTCCGGACCGCCGCCGTCTGGACGTGGAAGGCAACCTCGACTACGGCGTGGTCAACCGAGACGTCCGCGGCGATCTGAGCTTGAGCTACCTCTACAATCCGCGCAACTTTGGCCTGCTGCGGGTCGAGCTGGGCGACAACTACACGTTTGTCAACACCTACGAACCCATCTTGGGCACCTTTGCCCGCGGAAACTACGTGCGAAAAACGTTTTTTCAGGGTTCGCACCGAATGGAGCTGACCAACGGACTGTACCTGCGGACGTCCTTTGATTTTTCGCGCCGCGAGGCCATAACCGGGCTCAAGCTCGAGGACTGGTCCAACCAGCTGTTTGGCGAACTCAACGACCCCACGCCGTTTAGAACCTACACGATTGCCTTGGTAGGCGCCGACCTGAGCTACACCCCCGGGCAGCGCTACGTCATGAAGGGGCCGCGCAAAATTGCGCTTGGCAGCACCTGGCCGACCTTTACGCTGCAGGCCAAGCAGGGCATTCCCGGCCTGCTCGGAGGCATGGTGAACTTCACGTCGCTCCGACTCAACGCCAAGGACTTCCGGCAGTCGCGCTTTTGGGGCACCACGAATTGGAACCTCGGCGTCGGCACCTTCCTCGCCAAGGAACTGGACTCGATTCGCTTCATTGAGCACCGCTTTTTTCGGGGGTCGGACCAGCTGCTGCTCAGCAACCCCACGGCCAGCATGCAGGCCCTGGACTCGACCTACCACACCGCGCGTCCCTGGGCCGAGGCCTATTTTATTCACCACTTTGACCGCTCCCTGCTCGACCGCGTGCCCCTGGTTCGCGCCCTGCATCTGGTGCCGGTGGTGGGGGGCGGAATGCTGTACGTCGCCGAGGCCAAGGTTTTTCACGCCGAAGTGTACGGCGGACTCGAGCTGCCCTTCCGACTGTGGGACCAGCGCATGCGCGTTGGCGCCTACCGCGTTTGGACCGACCAAGGAAATCCGGTTATTCCCGGATTTCGGCTCAAGCTCGGGGTTGATTTTTACGACAGCTACCAAGGCCGATGGTCGTATTAACCCGTAACAAGTAACCAGTAACCAGCAACCAAGCAATATGATTCGTTCCTTCTTTTTTGCCGCCCTCGCGCTGGCTGCGACGGCCAAGGCCCAGTCCGTTTACCGAGTTGACCTCACGGCCGACGGAGCCACTGTGGCGCACACGGGCTTTGCGGCCCCCGACGCGAACCCAGCTGACGGGTTTTCGGCGACCTACCACCTGCCCAAGACGGTGCCCGGCACCTACGCCACCCTCGACTACGGGCGGTACGTGACGGACTTTACGGCCACAGACGCCCAAGGCAAGGCCTTGAAGGTCAAAAAAATGGGGAACAACAGCTGGAAGGTCAGCGGCACCTCAGCCCCCGTCGCCGTGCGCTACAGCGTGGCCAGTATCATGGAGCTCGAAGTCAAAAAGAACAAGATTTTTGAGCCCGCGAGCACCTTCCACGACGACCAAAAAGGTTCCGTGCTGAACGGCGGCGGCGTGTACGGATTCTGGACCGGCCAAGAGCGCGGATCGGTGCGCGTAGACCTGGGCACCCCGGCCGGATGGTTCGCGGCTACTTCGCTCGATGGCGAAGCGGGCAACGGACGCACCCTACTGCGCGCCGACAGCTACCACGCGCTGCTCGACAACCCCGTGCTGCTGACCAAGCCGGACACGGCCGGATTTTGGGTTGCCAACACCCGCGTGACCATTGCGGTCCTGGACCTCAACGGAACCCCACGCGCAGCGGACTTCAAGCGCGAGCTCGAGGCCGATATGGCCGCGGTCGCGCGCTTCCTGCCCCAGCTGCCGGTGGACCGCTACACCTTTTTGACGATGGTGGGCGACTTCCGTTGGGCCGGCGACATTTTGTTCAGCGGAAAACCCAGCCTTGGCGGCATCATCAAGGTGGCCAAATCCTTGGGGAGCCAAGGTTTTGGCGCGCTGGAGCACAATACCTCGTCGGTGTACTACCTCGGCGACTTTGGAACCGGCGAGCGCATGCCCAAGGAGCTCCGCGTCGAAAAGCAGCTTCTGGACGCCGCCGTTCACGAGTTCATGCACATCATCACGCCGCTGGGCCTGCATGCCCCGGCGATCCACGACTTTGACTACGCCAATCCCAGCATGAGCCAGCACCTCTGGCTCTACGAGGGCGTGACCGAGTACTTTGCGCAACTGATTCGCTACCAGGGCGGACGCCTCAGCGAAAAGGAGTACCTCGACGCGATGCGCGGCAAAATCGTTCAGGGCGAGAAGTTTCCCAACAGCAAGTTCAGCTTCACCGAAATGTCGCGAAACGTGCTCGACAAGCCCTACAAAGACGCCTACCTGCACGTGTACGACCGCGGAGCCGTGATGGCCTGGCTGATCGACGCCCGGATTCGCGGTGCGCACGAAGGCCAGAAGTCCCTGATCGACGTCATTATGGCGCTGCACACGCAGTACGGTCCGAGCCGCCCCTTCGACGAGGCCGGGTTCTTTGACGCCTTCTGCGAAGTGGCCGAAACCCCGGGGCTGCGCGAGTTTTTTGCGCGCCACGTCGAAGGCCGGGAGCCGCTTCCCTACGCCGAGGCCCTGAAGCTCGTCGGCCTGGACTACGCCGCAGAGGGCAGCGAAGTAAAAACGCTCAACCCGGTTGAAGCGGGTAAAAACGACCTAAAGGTTTCGGTCGAAAACATGGGGATGACCCGTGTGGTGAAAAAGGTAGGGCCCAACGAGTGGGCCGGGCTCAAGGTGGGCGACGAAGTTTCGATGACGGAATTGGTCGCGGCCCGAAACGAGGCGGTCGACGGAGTCATGAAGTTGCCCGTCACCCGCGGCAGCGAGCGCGTGGTGCTCGACGTTCCGGTCAAAACCGAAACCGTGGCACGCCCGCACCACCTCAAGGTGGCCAACGACGCGCTTTGGAAGGGCTTTAGCACAAGGCCGTAGCGAGCAACCAGTTACTAGCAACTAGTTACTGGCTAGGCCCATACCACCTTCTCGACCTTGGCCGCCAGGCCGTGCACCAAGTCGTGGTAGAAGGCCTCAACCTGATTGCGCTTGATTTTCAAACTGGGCGTGATGAAGCCGTTGTCGATTTCCCAGCGCTCTCGGACCACGATGAGCTGAGCAATCCGCTCGTGCTGGGGTAGTTCGCGGTTCACGGATTCCAGCAGCTGCTGCAGGCGGTGTTCGACCGCCTCGCGGGCTTGAGTCAGGGCATGCTCGGTCAGCACCGCCAGCGCCACGGGCTGCGGAAGGTTAACGCCAAACAAGCAAACCTGCTCGACTTCGTCGGCCTCCATGATGCGGCCCTCGATGGGCGCGGGGGCCACGTACTTGCCCTTGGCGGTCTTGAAGATGTCTTTGATGCGGCCGGTGATAAACAGGTAGCCGTCGGCGTCAAAGCGTCCAACGTCGCCGGTGTGCAGCGCGCCGCCGCGAAAGAGCTCGGCGGTCAGCTCGGGTTCGCGGTAGTAGCCCAGCGTGTTGGTCGGGCTTTCAAGCAAAATTTCGTCGCCGTCGCCCAAAAAGACGCGGGTTCCGCTAAACGGCTGGCCGACGCTGCCCACGCGCACCTTGCCGCGGAAGTTGACCGTCGTGATGCCCAGGTTTTCGGTCATGCCGTACACCTCTTGAATCACGATGCCCAGCGACGCGAACTCGTCGATCAGGCTGGCGCGAATGGGGGCCGCCCCGCTGAGCACGAGCCGCGCCCGCGACAGGCCGAGCTTCTTGCGCAGCACCGGGGCCAGGGCCCGGCGGAGCCAGGCCGCAGGCAGCTTTCGGTGCAGGTTTTCGGCGAACTTTTCCCAGATGCGCGGAACCGCCAAAAAGACGGTCGGCTGCGCCCGCTCCAGGTCCGCCGCAAACGTTTCAAGCGACTGCACAAAGTGTACCCTGCCCGTTAGGTAGACGCCGGCAGCCGAAATAATCATGCGCTCCGCCACGTGGCACAGCGGCAGGTAGCTCAAAAACACCTCTTGGTGCAGGAAGTCAAACTGCGTTAAAATGATGCGAAACGCTTCCTGGAAGTTGCGGTAGCTGTGCATCACGCCCTTCGGCATTCCGGTGGTGCCCGAGGTGTAAATGACCGTCATCAGGTCGTCGGCGTGCAGCGTCGGCAGCGCCGCGTCGGGGTCACCGAGCGCGCAGACTTCGTCCCAGCTTCGATCGCCCTCCAGCTGGTGGTCGGGCGTGGTCACCACCTCGATTCCGTGCGGAACGCAGTCCCGGTAGCGCGCGACGTCGTCGAGCTTGCCCAGCACCACCACTTTGGACTCGGAGTGCTCGAGCACCGCCCGCGCGGTGGGCGCATCAATCGTCGGATAAATGGGCACCGAGACCGCTCCGGCCAGCGAAACCCCGTAGTCGTATATCAGCCAGTGGGCCGAATTCTTGCCGATCAGCGCCACCCGATCCCCCGGTTTTACGCCCAGCGCGTAGAGTCCGCGGGCAAATCGCGCCGCCTCGGCGTAGGCCTCGGCATTGGTAAACTGAATGCGTCCGCCTTCGACGGGCTGGTCCAAAAACAAGCGGTGCGGAAACGTTTGGGCGTTCCACGCCAGCTGCTCGGGCATCAATCGGCTCGCGCGGTCGGGCGTCAGGTGCTGCAGGCCCTTTTCGGGCACAAATCCTTCGAGCGGACCCAGAATTTCGAGCACCCGCGCGTCGGTCGCCTCTTTGGTGTCGAGCGGCATGATGGGCGCACTGATGCTCACCACCTTGCGGCCCGCGTCGATGCCCAACACCACAATCGGAACCCCCGCCGCCTTGGCGATTTCGTAGTAGCCGCTGCGCAGCGCGTCCACCTTAGCCCGCGTCCCCTCGGGAGCCAGGGCGAGGCAAAAATTTGGATCGTTTTTAAAATGCTCGACGACTTGGCCTACCACGCCGCCTGCCGCGTGCTGGTCAACCGGAATTCCGCCCAATTGGCGCAAAAACCAGCCCTGAATGCCGCGGAACAGCGGTTTTTTGCCCAAAACATGCAGGTGGTGCAGCCCGAGGTCCTCGCGAATGCAGAGTCCGGCCCAAAAATCCTTGCTGTGGGTAAAGCTCCATTTCATATTTCCAAGATAACCAATCGGTTGGATTTAACCGTTTCGTTACATTAGCCGTACCTAAACGCAAACAGTCACTTAACATGATTAAAACGGCAAGTATTCTTGGCCTAACCCTACTTGGCGCCGTCGCTTGGTCCTGGTTCTACAGCCCCGAACTCGAACCGCTTCAACGGCAACTCCTTGACAACCTGATCACTATATGGGCCGGATTCACCGCCTACACCTTCGTCGCCGGAGTCCTCACCAGCAACCACAGCCAAGTGGACCGACTTTGGAGCACCGTGCCCATCGTCTACGCCGTATACGCCGCCTGGTTTACCCAATGGGACCCCCGCGCCACCTTGATGGCCGGGCTCGTCGGCCTTTGGGGTGCGCGCCTCACCTTCAACTTTGCGCGCCGCGGAGGCTACAGCTGGCTCCCCTGGAAGGGCGAAGAAGACTACCGCTGGGAAGTCCTGCGCCGCATGCCGCCCCTCGATAAACCCTGGGTTTGGCAGCTCTTTCACCTGCTCTTCATCTGCGTCTACCAAATGGGCCTGATCCTGCTCTTCACCCTGCCCATCGCCTACGCCTGGCGCCCGAGTGCCGGACCCAGCGTGCTCGGCAGCGCTGACCTCCTCTTAGCCCTGCTCATGATCGCCCTCATCGCACTTGAATTCGTGGCCGACCAGCAGCAGTGGACCTTTCAGCGCGAAAAGCACCGCCGCCGCGCCGCCGGCGAAGACCTCGGACCCGTCTACGGCAAAGGCTTTGTGCACACCGGCCTCTGGGGCCTGTCGCGCCACCCAAACTACGCCTGCGAACAGTCCATCTGGGTCGTATTCTACCTCTTCACTGGGGCCGCCACCGGCGAATGGCTCAACGCCAGCATCGTCGGCTGCATCCTGCTCATCCTCCTCTTTCACGGAAGCGCCAACTTCAGCGAAGGCATCAGCGCCGGCAAGTACCCGGACTACGCAGACTACCAAAAGCGCGTGGCGCGCTTCCTGCCGGGGCTCAAAGGCTAGGTGGCTGGTTGGCTAGGTGGCTGGTTAGCTAGGTGGCTGGTTAGCCAGCCAGAATTCCTTGAACTTTGTTCGATAGGGCTTAAAGCGCTCATCTTCCGTTTTTACCTGACTGCACGCAATAATGTTCTGATCGAAGCTAAAGTCTGAATCAGCATACCCAAAAGCGACCTGCCGTCTATTGCGCTTTAGTTCAAAAAACTCCTCTGTTCGAAAGTAATAGTGATTAAGGAAGCCGCTGGCCTTCGATGGTCGCGCGCCACCATAAAGCAAAGGTTCATGTGGTCCGAATTGAAAAGAGAAAAACCGATCGCACCTGAAGAACGATTTATATTGAGCATGGGGAGGATATTTTTCTTCTGCTCTGCCTAAAGAGGCTAAAATCAACGACTTCGTGGCATTAAACGATTCGGGATCTGCTGGACCATAAAACTGCCAATAAAGTCGAACACTTGAATGCTCTTCTACTAAATGACTTTCTAAGAAATCCCCTACGGAGTAAAATCCGTCAAAAAAAACAAACTCATCGGTGTCGATTAAGGCTAACCATTTAAAATCGGCCATGAATTTTTTAACGTATTCATTAAAAAGTGCAACCTGAGTCTGTACCCCACTAAATGGTGTACAATCATGAATTAATGTCACACGAATTCGCACACTTTCAGGAAGATATGAATAATCGCCACACACTTCATTATTGTCAATGAGCACAATATGGTCAACCTCTGCCACGAACAAATGGTAAATTAACCATTCGGCTAGGTACTTTTCCTCGCCCTTAGTAAACGTCAACAAACCGGTATGAAACTTCGGCAAATTATTGGTCCGCGGAATCCTAATCCAATTTGCAAGAAGCAAATAGAGTTGCAGGGCTTTTAACCACCCCCCCCCCGCTTTAATTAGTCTAGAATAACTCATTTATTCAATTTCAACATTCTTCATTGACGCTAGCGCGTGATGCAAGTTATTGCCGCCAAGCGCTGTTCACGATAATCCAATAGAACACCGCATTGGCTCATCCATTGTAGCCGAACGACCTTCCCATTAGACTAAGCGTCCGTTGGCCGCGTTCTTGGTTCAAATTCCATTCATGAAAAGCCACTCCAACACCCTCAAGGCCGCTGTAATTGGTGCCTTAGCTCTGATTTTGCTCATTCCCGCAGCCTTGGTCCAGGAAGTTGTGGATGAACGGTCCGCGCTCGCCGAAGAGGTGCAAACGGAACTTGGCGAACAGTGGGGGCGTCCCCAAACCGTCGTGGGGCCCTACCTCGTGGTGCCCTACCGATACTCCGCTTCTGAAACATCCAGCAGCGGCCGCAGCAGCAAGACCATCCGCACCGGATACCTGCACATTCTACCCGAAAAATTGACGGTCAACGGGCGAATTGAGCCCGAAGTCCGTCGGCGCGGAATCTTTGATGCCGTCGTCTACGCGACCCACCTCAGCATGTCGGCCCGCTTTCGCAAGCCCAACCTGAACGAGCTCGGCATCGACCCGAGTTCCGTCTCGTGGTCCCTGGCCACCCTGAACTTGGGCATCAGCGACGCGCGCGGACTCAAGGGAACGTCCAGTGTACGCTGGAACGGCACCAAAATCTCCCTCGCCTCGGGATTGGCAAGCGACAACCTCGCCGAGCAAGGGGTGCGCGCCCCGGTAAACGTAGACGGCAACCTGAGCGTTGAGGTCGACCTCGACCTCCTGGGGAACGGCGGATTTTGGGTGGCCCCCACGGGCTCTACAACCGACGTAACCATGACCTCGCCCTGGACGTCGCCGAGCTTTAGCGGTGCCTTTCTGCCCGACAAGCACGACCTTACCTCAGAGGGCTTTCACGCCACCTGGACCGTCAACCACCTCAACCGCTCCTACGGCGAGGTGCTCCAAGAAGGCGATTTTCAAGACTTAGTCAGACAATCTGCGCTCGGCGTCGACCTCATTCAGCCGGTGGGGCACTACCAAAAAGCCCACCGCGCCGGCCGCTACGCCATTCTGTTCATCGGCCTGTCCTTTGTCACCTTCTTTTTGATGGAAGTCCTCAACCGACTGCGCATTCACCCCATTCAGTACGCTTTGGTCGGAATCGCGCTGGTACTCTTCTACTCGCTGCTGCTTTCCATCTCGGAGCACGTCGGATTTAACTGGGCCTACGTGGCCGCGGCTACGGCCACCGTGTCGTTGGTCACGGCGTATTCGGCCACCGTGCTTAAGGCCCGCAAACTGAGCGCCGGAGTCGGAACCCTTTTGACGGTCCTGTACGTGTTCTTATTTGTCGTGATCCAGCTCGAAGACTACGCCCTCCTCGTCGGAAGCCTTGGCCTCTTTGCCGTCGTCGCCGCCGTCATGTACTTCAGCCGAAACGTAAACTGGTACGACAATCCAAGTCCCGGCGAACAAACTAACTAACTAACCAACTAGCCAACTAGCTAACCAGCCAATAATACCACGGAATCCCCAGCGTCATGTTGACCGGGAAGGTCAACGCAAGCGCCATGGGCAGGTACACTCCGGGGTTGGCCTCAGGCAGGGCGATGCGCATGGCTGCAGGGACT
This sequence comes from Cryomorphaceae bacterium, assembly GCA_021298655.1. Taxonomy (GTDB): domain Bacteria; phylum Bacteroidota; class Bacteroidia; order Flavobacteriales; family Schleiferiaceae; genus TMED14. The sequence continues at coordinate 48,178 of JAJTFK010000008.1, forward strand.
GCGATGTAGCTGGCGCTGGCCGCCAGCACGCTCAGCACAAAGCGGGCTTCCGCTGGGGCCCCGGTGACGCTGGAAATCAGGGCCATAAGCGTTCCGTTGACCAAGGGAAGCAGCAGCGCCAGGGCAAAGGGCTGCCAGCCGGCGGCGAGTAGGGCTTTGATGTTGCGTCCGCTGGACAAGCCCATGTCAAGCAGGAAGACGGCCAAAAAGCCCTTAAACAGGTCGTTGGTGAAGGGACGAATGCCCTCGGCCTGTACGTCGTCGGTCAGGAATCCGACCAAGAGGCTTCCGAGAACGAGGACCACCGAGCCGTTGGTCAGGGCGTGGCGCAGCCAAGAATTCGTTCCGCCCGAAGCCCCGGCCCGGCGCGCCAACCAGAGGCCCACGACGATGGCCGGTGCCTCCATGAAGGCCATGACGGCCACCATGTAGCCCGGAAGGTGCAGGCCGAGGCGCTCAAGGAAGGTGCCGGCGGCCACAAACGTTACGGCGCTCACCGACCCGTAGGCGGCGGCGACGGCTCCGGCGTTGGCCACCCCGAGGGAGCGCTTGGCAATCCAAAACACGTAGACCGGAATCAGCACCGACGAGGCGAGGGCCAGGAACAGCACCGCGGTACTGTCGGGCCGAAGGGCTTCGTGGGCCAGCTCTTGTCCGCCTCGAAACCCGATCGACAAGAGCAGGTAGATCGAAATGAACTTCGACGAGGTTCCGGGAAGCTCCAGGTCGCTCCGAATGAGGGCCGCAGCAATTCCGAGCAAAAAGAAGAGCAGCGCAGGGCTGGTGAAGTTTTCAAGCAGTAGGCTCATGACGTGGGGGCAAAAAGACAGGATTGGCCGGGCGCCTGAGGGGCCCAAAGGCGTTGATCCGCGTTAAATGCCTCGAAGCCGTTGACAAACGTGGCGACCACGCGGCTTTGAAAGCGCTTGCGCTCCCAGGGCGACCAGCCGCAGGCGTAGTAGCTGGTGTCGGGCCGTACTTCGGTTCCGCCGTGAGGGTCGACCAGTACAAAGTCGGCCCAGCACCCGGGGTCCAGGAATCCGCGTTCGCGCAGCCCAAAGTGCTCCGCCACGCCATGGCTGGTCAGCTGCACCAGCTGAGGCAGCGTCCACTCGCCGCCGTGCACCCATTCGAGGGCCTGGACCAAAAGGTGCTGAACCGAGGGCGCACCCGAGCAGCCGCAGGGGTAGGGACCGCCCTTCTCGCTCCAGCGGTGCGGAGCATGGTCGGTGGCCAGCGTGGCCATCCAGCCCTTGGACGCCGCCTGGCGCAGGTAGTCGCGGTCGGTGCTCGCCTTGACCGACGGATTCCACCGAATGGCAGCGCCCAAACGACCGTAGTCGCCCTGGCTAAAGGTGGCGTGGTGCACACAAAGCTCGGCGGTTGCCGGCAATCCCTCGGCGGCGGCGGCGCGGATCAACTGCACCTCGCGGGCGGTCGAAACGTGCAAAACGTGAATGGGCCGCGGAACCGCGCGCTGCACCTCGAGCACGCGCTGGGTCGCCGTCACGCAGGCCTCCTCGTCGCGAATTTGGCTGTGAAGGCGCACGGGCAGCTCCGCGCCGAATTCGCGCTGGGCCTCCAGCAGCTGGGCCTGAATCCGAACTTCGTCTTCGCAGTGCAGCGCCAAGAGCTTGGGCACCTCGAGCAAAACCCGCTCGAGCACTTCGGGGCGGTTGCAGAGCAGGACGTCGCGTTCCTGCATGTACAGCCCGTCGTCGGTGTAACCGGGAATCTGCGTCGGGTCGATGGCCAGCGCATCCTGCCAGCGCTCGGCGTGCACCCCGGCGTAGAAGGCGTAGTTGGTCCACATGCGCTGCCGGGCCCGGCGCATTTTGTCGGTCCAGGATTCCACGTTCATGGTGGGCGGAAGCGTGTTGGGCATGTCGAACACCGTGGTCACGCCACCCGCCACCGCGGCGCGCGATTCGCTGTGCATGCTTCCTTTGGCCGGAAACCCGGGGTCCCGAAAGTGGACGTGGCTGTCGATGACGCCGGGAAAAAGCCAGAGTCCGCGGGCGTCGAGTTCGCGCGGAGAAGCCCCGGGCGGCAGCGAAATGGAGGGTTCGAGGCGTTCCACACGGCCGCCGCGCACCCAGAGGTCGCAGACCGAGGTGGTGCCGCGGTGGGTGACGGTCGCCCCCCGCACGATCAGGTCAGGATTCACGGGTTGCATCGGTCGCATTGGCCCGGGTCAACGCCCTGAAGTTGGTGGGGGGAGGCAAGGCTTTGCGCGGCGTGGCATTGCCGGCATTCGGCGCGGAGTTCGGCGGGGAGCCGCGTGGGCGCGCCGCAGGCGCGGCAGGGCGCGCCCGGCGAAGCGGGGCGCGGAACAAAGCCGGGAAATCCGCAGGACGGGCACAGCGCGTGCATGGACTCCACGGTTTTGCGCGCCAGTTCCCGCAGCGCTTCCTGACGGCGGGGATTTCGGTCGGCCCGCATGTCGGTTTCGAGCAAAGGTGCCCCGTGGGCCGCCGAGGCTTCGCGCCAAAGCCCTTCCAATTCCGTCCAATTTCGAAGGCCCTTCGCCAGAACCACACCGTCGCCACGGCGCAGAATTAGGTGGGCCGCCGGGAACCCAACCCGCTCCGCCCATTGCCGCACGGCTCCCCAGTCGGATTCGCTGCAGGCGCTGAAGTTGGTGTCGTGGCTTCGATGGGTCACCCAAAGTTCTGCTCCGGCGCGGGGCCAGGCCCAGAGCAGAACCTCTTCGTGCAACGGAATCCATCCCAGCACCGGGTCGGGGCCAAAGGAGCCCTCGGTGGCCACGACGACTTCGGCCTCGGGGTGCCGGTCCGCTGCCAGCGCCACCTTGCGGCGCAGGGTGGTGGGCACGTCGCCGGGGCGCGGAACTTCGCCGCTGAAGGTGCCCAAAATGTCGGTGTCAATGCCCGGTACGGGCTTGAGTGCGCAGCCCCAGGCCGCATAAAAAATGGGGTTAAGCCACTCCTCCTTGCGGTGCATGCTTGCGATCCACGCGGATTGCCACGGATGGGGGCGCCATTTCACAGCGCAAAACTGCCGCGAATTGAACTTTTATAAACATAGGGTGTTAGCTTTGCAAACATTAAATGTTTTTATGAAGTACACCCTGCATCAGCTCGAGATTTTTGTGCGCCTGTCGCGCACCCTGAGCGTTACCCAAACCGCCGAGGAGCTCAACCTCTCGCAGCCTGCGGTGTCGATTCAACTCAAAAATTTTCAGGCCCATTTTCCGCTTCCGCTGACCGAAATCGTGCACAAGCGGCTGTACCTGACGGAGTTTGGACGCTCGGTGGCCAAGAAGGCCGAGGACGTGCTGCGCAGTACCCAGGGGGTTAATCAGTGCCTGGCCGACTACCAGGGTGAAATTTCGGGGACCCTTCGCCTGAGCACGGTGTCCACGGGCAAGTACATCGCGCCCTACCTGCTCGCTCCGTTCGCGCACAGCAATCCGTCGGTGGACATCAGCTTGAGCGTGTCCAATAAGGCCCAAGTGATGGCGCAGCTCGCGGCCAATGAGGTGGACCTGGCGCTGATTTCGCTTAAGCCCGACATGCGCTTGGCGGAGTTTCCGGTGATGGACAACGAGTTTGTGCTGGTGGGGGCCACGCCGCCCAGTTCGGGGGAGGTTTGGTCTCCCGACCGCCTTGGAAGTATTTCGCTGCTGTTCCGCGAGCCCGGTTCCGCAACCCGGCAGATGATGGAGCGCTACGTGCAGCAGCACGGGATCAACGTGAAGATGCGCCTGGAGCTTTCGTCCAACGAGGCCATCAAGCAGTCAATTCTCGCGGGGCTCGGGTATTCGATTATGCCCAAGGTCAGTATTTTGTCGGATCTCGAGCAGCGCAACCTGTTTATTCAGCCGGTGCGCGGACTTCCGATTCGCAGTTACTGGTCGCTGGTGTGGCCCGAGGGCAAGAATTTAAGTCCCCAGGCTCAGGAGTTTATTGAGTCGGTGAAGCGTAATCTCCACGAGCACCTGACGCGCTTTCAGTCCAAGAAGGTGTCGAAGGGCGGAGGGAAGTCCTGATTTTCTTTTGGTTGTGAATAAAAAAACCCCGCCGAATCGGCGGGGTTTTTTCGTGTTCCGTGGAGATAGTCGGAGTCGAACCGACGACCTCTTGCATGCCATGCAAGCGCTCTAGCCAGCTGAGCTATACCCCCAAGTGGACGGCAAATGTACTAAACGACTGCTTACGTTTACTACCGACTCCGAGATTTTCGGCGTGCGACCTTGGGACCATGACTGAAGAACACGAATACCTCCTGGCCCTGCGCCTCCTCGAAGCGGAGCACAAGCAACCCCTGAACTGGCTCCGCCAAATCGCCCCGACGTTTGCCGCGTTTCAGCAAGAATCGCAGCAGATTCCGAGCCGTTGGAACAAGACGGTGCTCCACCAGCTGCACGAGGTTCGCCGCACGGTGCAGCAGCACGCGGACCACGGGATTCGCTGCATCCCGATTGAGTCGCCCGACTATCCGTCCCGGCTTGCGCATTCCAGCGACCCGCCGCCGCTGCTGTTTGTTCGCGGATCCCTTGGCGAGAGCGACCGGGTGCTCGCGGTGGTCGGTACGCGATCGCCCACACCCGATGGGTTGCTCCACACCGAGTTTTGGGTGCACGCGCTCGGGGCGGCCCAGCCCACGATCGTCAGCGGGCTGGCTTTGGGCATCGACGCGGCCGCCCACGGCGAGGCCTTGCGGTCGGGGCTTCCGACCTGGGCGGTGCTGGCCCACGGCCTCGACGCCGCGCAGCCGCGCGCCAACGCGCGGCTCGCCGAGCGCATCCTCCTGTCCGGGGGGGCATGGATTTCTGAGTGGCCTTTTGGGGTTCCCGCCCGAGCAAGCAATTTTCCGCGCCGAAACCGCATCATTGCTGGCCTTAGCGACGCGGTGCTCGTGGTCGAAGCGTCCGTGCAAAGCGGCGCATCCATCACCGCCAAGCTGGCCCATGGCTACGACCGCAGCGTTTTTGCCCTGCCGGGAAGGGTACACGACGTACACAGCCAGGGCTGCCTGAGCTTGATTGCCGACCAAGTCGCCCAAATGGCCCTACATCCCGACCAAGTTTTGGCTCACCTCAACTGGTCTGTCCGAAGCCCGAGCGAAGCCGGTGATCCGCTAAAGGGCCACCTCGCGGCCGTCCTGAACGCCCTTCAGGGCCCCTGCCGGGTTGACGAGCTCCAGCGCGCGACCGGGCTAAGCACCGAGCATGTGCTTTCGGCACTGGCCGAACTCGTATGGACCGGCCGAGCCGTTGCGCGAGCCGGCGCCTACCACAAACGCTGAATTAGCCAGAAACATGTAACTCGTTACTGGTAACTGGCAAAAAAATCCAGCCCCGCGTTGACGAAGCTGGATCTTAAAAAGATAGGAAGGCTTAGTCGTCGAGGTCTTCGGCCACTTCGGCTTCGGGAGCGGAATCTTCTTCGGTGGCGGGTTCCGCATCGTCGTCCTCGTCCATGAAGGCCTCCATGCGGCGCTCCATTTCGATGGATACCTTGAACAAATATTTGGTGTCTTCGGTCTCCAAGGGCACCGCGCGCACGGTCTCCCCCTTGGCGTTTTTGAACGAAATCATGTCTTCGGGAGCGAATCCCTCCGGGTATCGATCGGTGATCAGCGAGAGCTGTTCCGAGGTAATGTTCTTGTAGTCAACGATAATGCGTCGCTTTTCCATGAGGGTAGATTACCATTTAAGTATCCACGCAAACATAAGCGGAGCAACGATTGTAGCATCAGACTCGACAATAAATTTTGGCGTGTCGATGTCGAGCTTTCCCCAGGTGATTTTTTCGTTGGGCACGGCGCCGCTGTAGGAGCCGTAGGAAGTGGTTGAATCCGAGATTTGGCAGAAGTAGCCCCAGAAGGGAATGTCTTCCATTTCCATGTCTTGGTAGAGCATCGGAACGACGCAAATGGGGAAGTCGCCCGCAATACCTCCGCCAATCTGAAAGAAGCCCACGGAGGGTGCGGTCGGATTTTTGGGGTTTCGGCAGTTCGCCACGTACCAGTCTGCGAGCCAGGCCATGTACTCGATGCCCGACTTCATGGTGCTGGCCTTGAGCTCGTTTTTGATGACGTAGCTGGCGAAGATGTTGCCCATGGTGCTGTCTTCCCAACCCGGAACGATGATGGGCAGGTTGCGCTCGGCGGCGGCCAGCATCCACGAGTTGGCGGGGTCGACCGCGGCGTCGTACTCGGCAGCAAATTCGGGCAAGCGGATCATTTGGTACATGTACTCGTGGGGAAAGTAGCGCTCGCCCTTGGCTTCGGCGGCGGACCACACCTTGTGGATGTGGTGCTGCAGCTTGCGGAAGGCCTCTTCTTCGGGAATGCAGGTGTCGGTCACGCGGTTGAGTCCGCGGTCCAGCAGGTCGCGCTCCTCGGCCGGTGTGAGGTCGCGGTAGTGCGGCACGCGCTCGTAGTGGCTGTGGGCCACCAGGTTCATGAGGTCCTCTTCGAGGTTGGCGCCCGTGCAGCTGATGATGTCGACTTTGCCTTGGCGGATCATTTCGGCAAACGAACGGCCGAGCTCGGCCGTCGACATGGCGCCCGCGAGGGTGACCATCATCTTGCCTCCGGCGGTCAGGTGGGCTTCGTAGCCCTTGGCGGCATCGACGAGGGCCGCCGCGTTAAAGTGCTTGTAGTGGTTTTCGATGAACTGAGAAATGGGTCCGCGTGACATGGCCGAGGGGAATTTAAGGGATTGCGAAACAAACGTACGGAGCCCCGTGGGCTCCCAAATGACTTAGTAGCCGAGAATTTTGAGCATGGATTTGTAGCTCTGCTCCTTGGCGAAGAGGCGGGTATTCCAGTCTCCGTTGGCGTCGCGGCTGATGACCACGTGCTTGGGCGCGGGAATCAGGCAATGCTGAATGCCCCCGTAGCCGGCGATGGACTCCTGGTAGGCGCCGGTATTGAAAAATCCGATGTACTGGGGCGTTTCGCCCTTGAGTTTGGGCAAGAAAATCGCGTTGGAGTGCTGTTCGGAATTGTAGTAGTCGTCGCTGTCGCAGGTGAGTCCGCCCAAGAGTACGCGCTCGTAGTCAAGGTCCCAATTGTTGATGGCCAGCATGATGAAGCGCTTGTTGATGGCCCAGGCGTCGGGAAGCGTCGTCATAAAACTCGAGTCGATCATGAACCACTTTTCGCGGTCGTTCTGCTTTTTCTCGCCCATGATGCTGTAGAAGGTGGCGCCCGATTCACCGACGGTGTAGCTGCCGAACTCGGTGAAGATGTGGGGTTCCTCAATGCCCTCGGCGTTGCAGGTCTGCTTGACCTGCGCCATGATTTCTTCGGCCATGTACTCGTAGTCGTAGCTGAACGACAGCGAGTTCTTAATGGGAAATCCGCCGCCGATGTTGAGCGAGTCCAGCGAAGGGCAAATCTTCTTGAGCTGGATGTACACGCGCACCGCCTTGTTGAGCTCGTTCCAGTAGTAGGCCGTGTCGTTGATGCCCGTGTTAATGAAGAAATGGAGCATTTTCAACTCCACATTAGGCTGATTTTGGATGTAGTTCTTGTACATCGGCACCACTTCCTTGTAGCCAATGCCCAAGCGCGACGTGTAGAACTCGAACTTGGGTTCCTCTTCGGCTGCGATGCGAATGCCCACCTTGACCGGATGCGCGTTGTCTGGATTGACCTGTTCCATGAGCAACTCGAGCTCTTCGCGGTTGTCCAATACGGGAATCACGCTCGTCCACCCGTTGTTGATCAGGCGCGCAATGTTCTCGGTATACTGGGCGCGCTTGTAGCCGTTGCACACGACGAACTGGTCTTTGGTAATGCGTCCCTCCTCTTCAAGGGTCTCGATGAGGTTGATGTCGAAGGCCGAGGAGGTCTCCAAATGGATGTCGTTTTTGAGCGCTTCTTCGAGCACGAACTGAAAGTGCGACGACTTGGTGCAGTAGCAAAAATGGTAGTCCGACTGGTAATCGACCTTGGCCATGGCCACGTTGAACATGCGCTTGGCGCGCTGAATGTGTTCCGAAATTTTAGGCAGGTAGGTCACCTTTAGGGGCGTGCCGTACTGCTTGATGATCTCCATGACGGGAATGTCGTGCCAGTAGAGTTCGGAGTCGTGCGTCGAAAACTCTTGCTGCGGCCACTCGAAGGTCTGTTCGATAAGGTCTTGGTACTTAGTGCGCATGGAGTGAGGTTAAAAGGGGCGCCAAAGGTAATCCAAGTTAGTCGGATGGGAATTTTTTTACCCAAGTAATTGAGTTGGATTGCCCAAAAAAGTAGACGACAGGGCAGTGCTCCCTGCATAAGTGCCCCCTATATTCGCTATCAAGACCCGTTATATGAAGATCAATTCGTTTGTGCCCAGTGCTGATTTGCCCGCCTCGCTGGTTGTTTTTCTCGTGGCCTTGCCCCTTTGCTTGGGCATTGCCTTGGGCTCGGGCGCTCCCCTGCTGAGCGGAATTATTGCCGGAGTTGTTGGGGGCGTAGTTATTGGTTTGCTCAGCCAATCGCCGCTGAGCGTGTCCGGCCCGGCCGCCGGGTTGACGACGGTGGTTTTGGCCGCAATTTCCGATCTCGGAAGCTTTGAACTCTTCTTGGTGGCCGTAGTGCTGTCGGGCGCATTTCAGGTAGGGCTTGGCTTGCTTCGCCTGGGCGTGGTGGGCCACTACGTACCCAATACCGTCATTAAAGGCATGATGGCTGCCATCGGGCTCATCCTTATACTAAAGCAGGTTCCGCACCTGGTCGGCTACGACGCCGACTACTTCGGCGACGAGGGCTTCGACCAACCCGGCTCCGAAAACACCTTCAGCGCCGTGGTTCATGCCCTTGGGTCGCTCACTCCCGGCGCCGCCCTGGTGGGTTTTGCTACGCTCGCCGTGCTGCAGCTCGCCGAGTACGTTGGCTACACCAAATCGGCCTTAGGTAAAATTCTCCCCGCAGCCCTGATCGCGGTCGCCGGAGGCACCTTACTCGCCCACCTGCTCCCCGACCTGTTGGGTCCGGGTTGGGCCATCGGTTCGACCCACCGCGTGCAACTCCCCGAGTTCGGAAGCACCTGGGCCACGCCCCAATGGAGCGGCCTTGCCAACCCCTTGGTATGGACCACCGCGCTCTCCCTCGCAATCATTGCCAGCCTCGAAAGCCTGTTAAGCATCGAAGCCGCCGACCGCATCGATCCGCTCAAACGGGTAACGCCAACCAACCGCGAACTGATGGCCCAGGGGGCCGGCAACCTGATTTCGGGGGCGCTCGGCGGCCTGCCGGTAACCTCCGTCGTGGTGCGCACCAGCGTAAACGCCCAAGCGGGTGCGCAATCCCGGTGGAGTGCCGTGCTTCACGGGGTGATCCTCGCCCTGAGTGCGGTGCTCCTGACCCGGGTGCTCAACCTGATTCCTCTGGCCTCCTTGGCCGCCGTCCTCATTGCCACCGGCTACAAGCTAACCCACCCTACCCGAGTCATCAAGCCGCTCGCACTCCAGGGCCCGCTTCAATGGATCCCCTTCGCCGTCACGGTCTTCGCCATTTTGTTCACCGACCTGCTCCGGGGCATTTCGGTCGGACTCCTGGTCGCCACGGTGTTCATCGCGTTCAACGACTTCAAGAGCTCCGTTTCCCTGACCCACATCGGCAGCAACTACATCCTCCAGCTTCGCCGCAACGTGAGCTTTTTGAACAAAGGCAAGCTCAAGCAATCGCTTGAAGCGCTTCCAAACGGCGCCGAACTGCTCCTGGACTTTACCCAAGCCGACTTCGTCGATCCCGACATTCTCGAAGTAGTCCTCGACTTCGCTCGCCATTCAGCCCTTAAAAACATCCAGGTCACCGTGCGCCGCAGTCCGCACCAGAACTACCTTCCCGAACTTAATTAAGCCCCGTTATGCGCGACATTGACCAACTGCTGCTTGCCAATAAGGCCTGGTCCGAGGGCCGGCACCACGACGACCCGGAGTACTTCAACCGGCTTTCGAGCATTCAAACGCCCAAGTATTTATGGATCGGCTGCAGCGACAGCCGGGTTCCGGCCGACACCATAACGGGTACGGCTCCGGGCGAAATTTTTGTGCACCGAAACATCGCCAACATGGTGGTGCACACGGACCTCAACCTGCTCTCGGTGCTGGAGTACGCCGTTCACTACCTCAAGGTGGAGCACGTAATCGTTTGCGGACACTACGGCTGCGGCGGGGTAGCGGCTTCCTTGACCAACAATTCCTTCGGAATCATTAACAAATGGCTGCGCAACATCAAAGACGTTCACCGAATTTATTCTGAGGATATTGACCGGTCGACCGACCCCACGGAGCGAGTCAACCGACTGGTGGAATACAACGTCCGCGAACAGGTACAGAACCTTGCGAAGACCAGCATCATTCAACGAGCTTGGAAGGAGCGCCAGGCGCCTACCCTGCACGGCTGGGTGTACGGGCTTACCGACGGGCTGATCAATCCGCTCTGCGAACTGCAGCACGACCACGAGCTGGATCCGCTCTACCGATTTGATAATCTGGATTAATCTCGGTCAGGTCTAGGGAAAGGCGTACCTTCGCGGCGCTTTTCCCTACCCCATGACTCCGATTCGAAATATTGCGATTATCGCCCACGTTGACCACGGCAAAACCACGCTGGTCGACAAAATCCTGCACCACTGCCAGCTGTTTCGCACGAATCAGGAGACCGGGGAGCTCATTCTCGACAACAACGATCTGGAGCGCGAGCGCGGAATCACGATTTTGGCGAAAAACGTAAGCGTCAACTACAAGGGCGTTAAAATCAACATTATTGATACTCCGGGGCACGCCGACTTCGGGGGTGAAGTGGAGCGCGTACTGAACATGGCCGACGGCGTTTTGCTGCTGGTCGACGCCTTCGAGGGCCCCATGCCCCAGACCCGATTTGTGCTCCAGAAGGCCCTGCAAATGGGCCTCCGCCCCATTGTCGTGGTGAATAAGGTCGACAAGCCCAACTGCGACCCCGAGCAGGCCCACGAAATGGTCTTTGACCTCATGTTTTCGCTTGACGCTACCGAAGAACAGCTTGATTTTCCCTGCGTCTACGGCTCGGCCAAAAACAACTGGATGGGCCCGGACTGGAAAACCCCGACCGAGAACATCGAACACCTGCTCGACGTCGTTTTGGAGCACGTGCCCGCGGCCGAAGTGCGCACGGGTACGCCCCAAATGCTGATCACCAGCTTGGACTACAGCAGCTACCAGGGTCGTATGGCCATCGGACGCCTGCACCGCGGCAGCCTTAAAGAAGGCGCCAACGTGGCGGTGGTGAAGCGCGACGGCAGCATTACCAAGGCCAAAATCAAGGAACTTTTCACGTTTGAAGGCCTCGGCAAAGCCAAGGTGAGCGAAGTGCACGCGGGCGAACTCTGCGCAGTAGCCGGAATCGAGGGTTTTGAAATCGGCGATACCATTGCCGACGCCGAGAACCCCGAGGGCCTGCCCACGATTGCCATTGACGAACCGACGCTGAGCATGCTGTTCATGATCAACGACTCGCCCTTCTTTGGCCGCGAGGGCAAGTTTGTGACCAGCCGCCACCTCAAGGACCGCCTCGAAAAGGAACTGGAGAAGAACCTGGCCCTGCGCGTGGTGCCGGGCGCAACCGCCGATTCGTTTTATGTCTACGGCCGCGGGGTACTCCACCTTTCGATTTTGATTGAAACGATGCGCCGCGAGGGCTACGAGCTGCAAATTGGCCAACCCACCGTCATCACCAAGGAAATTGACGGCGTGAAGTGCGAGCCCGTGGAAGAACTGATCATTGACCTGCCCGAAGAAAACAGCGGAACGGCGGTCGAAATGGCCAGCCTCCGCAAGGGCGAAATGACCAACATGACCCCTAAGGGCGACCGCATGGTGGTAACGTTTAAAATTCCATCTCGAGGCATTATTGGCATGCGTTCGGCGCTGCTCACGGCGACCGCGGGAGAGGCCATTATGAACCACCGTTTCACCGGCTTTGAACCGATGCGGGGTGAAATTCCGCGCCGAATGAACGGTTCGCTGATTTCCATGGAACAGGGCACGGCCCTGGCCTATTCGATCGACCGCCTGCAGGACCGCGGCATTTTCTTCATCGAGCCCGGCGAAGAAATCTACAAGTCGCAGATTGTGGGCGAACACACGCGCGGCAACGACCTTGAGGTCAACCTGACCAAGGGCAAGAAGCTGACCAACATGCGCGCCTCGGGATCCGACGAAAAAATGCGCATCGCCCCCGCAAAGGTGCTGCGCCTTGAAGAGGCCCTGGAGTACGTGCAAACCGGCGAATTCGTCGAGGTAACGCCCAAGAGCATCCGCCTGCGCAAGCGCTAAGAATTCCGCTATATTTGGGCCATGGAGCACCTGCCCGCACTGCACTTACCGTTTTTTGCGAACCTGCTCCTGCTCCTCGTGCTGGCGCGGGTGTTTGGCGAGGTCATGGAGCGCTTCAAGCAGCCCGCCATGATCGGCGAAATCATGGCCGGCGTCGTCTTGGGGCCCACCATGCTCAACGTCATGGTGCGCAACGAGGAACTCAAGGTGATTAGCGAGCTCGGCGTCTTTCTGCTCGTCATCATTGCGGGACTCGAAATCAACATCCGCGACATTGCCAAGACCTCGAGGGGCCGAAGTTTGGTTACCTCGCTCCTCGCCTTTTTTATTCCCATCGGATCGGGTTTTGCCGTAGCCCAAGCCTTTGACCTTGAACTGGTGCCCGCCATTTTCGTCGGACTCTGCGTGGCCATCACCGCCCTGCCGGTAAGCGTTCGTATTTTGATGGATTTGGGGCAACTCAAGTCCGAAATCGGCCAGCGCATCATTTCGGTGGCCATATTTGACGACGTGTTGGCCTTGACCATTTTGGGCGTTTTGCTGGACGTAAACAGTGCGAGCAACTCCAACCTCGAGGTCCTGGGCCAAACCATTGCCATCACCGTCGGCAAAATCGTGATCCTCATCGCGGCGCTGGTCCTGGCCTACCGCCTGATCAACAAGCTCACCGACCGCGAGAACTTTATTGAGGCCCAACTCGACAAACTGCTCACCCTGATGCGCGGCAAGGAATCGCTGCTGGCCATCATGTTTGCCTTCATTTTGATCTTTGCTTCGATGACCGAAGCGGCCGGCCTCCACTTCATTATCGGTGCGTTTTTTGCGTCCATGCTCTTGAGCAAGGAATTGGTTGGAGCCACTCATTTTCAGGAATTTGAAAAAACCACCCACGGCATGGCCATGGGCTTCCTCGCCCCCATTTTCTTTGCCGGAATCGGCCTGGAGTTCCAGTTCTCGTCGATTTCGGAATGGGGTCTGTTGGCCGCCATCATTGGGGTTTCGTTCGGAAGCAAAATTGTCGGTGGATACCTTGGCGCCCGCTTCGCCGGACTCCGCCACCGCAAGGCCTTGACCCTCGGTATCGGCCTGAATGCGCGGGGAATCATGGAGTTAGTCATCGCCAACATCGCCTACCGCGAGGGGCTCATTGGAACCGAGCTCTTCAGCATCCTGGTGATTATGGGCGTCGTGACTACGTTGAACACCCCCATGCTGCTCAAGCGCTCTTTTGCGTGGTTGGGCACGGAGCGCGATTAATCTCCTAATGGGTTTCCTGAACCGCGTCTTAGCCCTCGCCCTGGCGGTTGCGCCCGGACTGGTTTTTGCTCAGGCCGAAGGCCCCAACCCAAAGGTTGCTCGGCGACTGCGCGCCGATGTGTTTACCCTGGCCGACGACGCCATGGAGGGCCGAAAGGTCGGCACCCGCGGCGAGCGAATGGCCGCCGACTACCTCACGGGGCGCATGGCGAAGCTCAAGTTGGTGCCCCATGAACTTGCTCCGGCCTTTCGCAGCACCTTCACCGCGCAGCCCAAAGTCCACGGCGTGGCCCACGGCGCACCTGTTACCGGAACCAACGTGCTCGGCGTCGTGCGCGGCCGCCGACCCGAACTCGCCCCGCTCGTCGTCGGGGCCCACTACGACCACTGGGGCTGGGGCGGCGAGGGAAGCCTTTACCGCGGCAAGGATTCCGCCATCCACAACGGCGCCGACGACAACGCCAGCGGGGTGTCCGCCGTGCTCGAGTTGGCCTACCGACTGCAGCGCGCCAAGCCCAACCGAAGCGTGATCGTAGTAGCCTTTTCGGGCGAAGAACAGGGCCTTTGGGGTTCAAACGACCTCGCCAAAAAGCTGGCCGCACTGCCGGTTAAGCCCGCTGCGATGGTCAATATGGACATGGTGGGTCGCCTGGGTTCCACCCGCCAACTGGCCCTGTACGGGGTGGGGACCTCGCCCGCTTGGCCCGAGGCCCTTTCCGCGGCGGGCGCACACGAAAAATTCCGCGACCTGGTCGAAACCGTGCTGCGCCAGCTCGACGAACGCACCGAGGTTCCGTTCACCAAAACCAAGAGCAGCGCCAGCGACACCCCGCGATTCAAGGTGACGCTCGGCGTCGTGCCCGACTACCTCTACGACGGCCAAGGCATGCGCATTGACGGCACCACCGACGGCAAACCGGCCGCCCGCGCCGGTCTGCAGCGAGGCGATGTGGTTGTGGCCATCGGCTGGCACCCCGTGGCCGGCATGACGGGCTACATGGAGGCCCTGTCCAAATTCGCGTCCGGTCAAGAAACCACGGTAACGGTGCTGCGCGACGGGGTGAAGCTGGTGCTTCCGCTAACGTTTTGATTCAGCCAAGGGTTGCCAGATTAGCTTAGAAACAGCGCGCAACCAACCAGCCATCTAGCCGCCCAGCCAGCCACCTAGTGCGCCTGCAACCACGTCCGCCCTACGCCCGTTTCGGCCACCAAGGGGACTTTGAGCGTGAACGCCGCCTCCATCTCGGCCTTGACCACCGCCCGAAGCGCCTCAACCTCTGAGGAGTAGGCATCGAACACGAGTTCGTCGTGCACCTGCAAAATCATGGGGCTGGCAAATCCGTCGCGCTTCAAGCGGTCGTGAATGCGGATCATCGCCAACTTGACGATGTCGGCCGCCGTACCCTGGATGGGGGCGTTGATGGCGTTGCGCTCGGAATGGCCCCGCACCGCCTGGTTGCGCGAATCAATGTCGCGCAGGTAGCGGCGACGGCCCAGTAAGGTCTCGACGTAGCCCTTGGCTCGGGCGGCCGCAACCTGGTCGTCGATGTACTTTTTGATTCCCGGGTAGGTGGCAAAGTACTGCCCGATCACTTCCTTGGCCTCGGTGCGCGACAGGCTGCTCTGCTGGCTAAGTCCGAACGCCGAAACGCCGTAAATAATGCCGAAATTGACCGTTTTGGCTTGGGAGCGCTGCTCGCGGGTCACCTCGCCCAACGGAACCCCAAACACCTTTGAGGCCGTGGCCGCGTGGATGTCTTCGCCGCTCAAAAACGCGTCAATCATGCCCGAGTCGCCGCTCATGGAGGCGATCACGCGCAGTTCGATCTGCGAGTAGTCGGCGCTGAGCAGCACGCGGTCGGGTCCGCCGGCCACAAAAAGGTCGCGCACCCGTTGCCCGCGCTCGGTGCGGACCGGGATGTTTTGAAGGTTGGGATTCGTCGACGAAAGCCGGCCGGTCGCCGCCACCGCCTGGTTAAAGGTGGTGTGAATGCGTCCCGTGCGCGGATTCACGAGCTCGGGTAGCGCGTCGACGTAGGTGCTCTTGAGCTTGCCTACCTGCCTCCATTCCAGCAGCTTGTCGACAATCGGGTGGGCCGAGCGAAAGTTTTCGAGGACTTCTTCGCCCGTAGCGTACTGGCCCGTTTTGGTCTTTTTGGCCTTGGGGTCGAGCTTCAGTCGGTCAAACAGCACTTCACCTAGCTGCTTGGGCGAACCAAGGTTAAAATCCACCCCCGCGAGTTCGCGGACTTCGGCCTCGAGTCGGGCGGAATCTTCGCCCAGTTCGACCGAGTAGCGCGCCAAGCCCTCGAGGTCCACCGCCATCCCGGCGCGTTCCATGTCGGCCAGTACAGGAACCAAGGGCGCCTCGAGGTCGTGAAGCACGCCTTCGAGTCCCGCCTCGGCCAGCTTGGGCTTAAAAGCTTCGTGGAGCTGCCACGTAACGTCGGCGTCTTCGGCGGCGTACTCGGCCACCTCGGCGGCCGGCACGTCGCGCATGCTTTTTTGGTTTTTGCCCTTGGGGCCGATCAAGGCCTCAATGGATATCGGCGTATAACCCAAGTAGTTCTGTGCCAAGGCGTCCATGCCGTGGCGCTGGTCGGGCTCGATGAGGTAGTGCGCCAGCATCGTGTCGCGCAGCGTTCCGGTGAGGCGAATCCCGTAGTTCGCGAGGATTTGGTAGTCGTACTTTAGGTTGTGGCCAATCCAGGTCATGCCCGGGTCTTCCCAGCGGGCGCGGTACAGTTCGAGCCAAGCCTGAGCCTCGCCGCGGTCCGCCGGCAACGCCACATAGTAGGCGGTATGGGCCTCCCAGCTCAGCGAGAACCCGACCATTTCGGCCTCCAGGGCATCGAGCCCGGTGGTCTCGGTGTCGAACGCCAACTCGGTCAGCCCCTCGAGCGAGCGCGCCAGGGCTTTGGCCGCCTCGAGCGAATCGATCAGCACATAGGCGTGGGGTTGGGTGGCGGCGGACCCGCCCGGAGCCGCAGCAGCATGAGCCAAGGGCTCGGCTTCGTCCCCCAAGCCAAAGAGGTCCATCTGGCTGGTCGCCGCCTTGACCGGCTGGGTACGCGGTTCCGGTGCGGACTCCTGGGGCTCGGGGCGAGCAGCCGAGGGGAGCAGTCGCCGCGCCAGCGAACGAATCTCGAGTTCGTCCAGCAGGGCGCGCAGGGCCTCTTCGTCGGCCGGCTCGCGCACCAGGTCGGCCTCGTCGAGCTCAATGGGCGCATCCACCAAAATGGTTGCCAAAACCCGCGAAAGCCGGGCCATTTCGGCATGTTCGCGCACCCGTTCCCCAAGCTTTCCGCTGATTTGGTCGCCGTGGGCGAGCACGTTCTCAAGGGTTCCGTACTCGGCCAACAGCTTGGCGGCCGTCTTTTCGCCGACTCCGGCGATGCCCGGTATGTTGTCGACCGCGTCGCCCATCAGCCCGAGGATGTCGATCACCTGATCCACCCGCTCGATGCCCCATTTGGCGCAGACCTCATTGGGCCCCAGGACTTCGGCGGGCTCTCCGCCCCGCGCGGGCTTGTACATTTTCACTTTTTCGGTAACCAGCTGGCCAAAATCCTTGTCGGGCGTCATCATAAACACCTCAAAACCGGCCCGTTCTGCTTGATGCGCCAGGGTCCCGATCACGTCGTCGGCCTCATAGCCCGGCACGCCGATCGCCGGAATGCGCATCGCCGCCATCAGTTTATGAATGTAGGGGACCGCCACCTTGATGCCCTCGGGCGTCTCGTCGCGGTGCGCCTTATAGGCCGGGTACAGCTGCTCGCGCACCTCCGACCCGCCGACGTCAAAAACCACCGCCAGGTGCGAGGGCTTTTCCTTCTCCATCACGTCGAGCAAGGCCAGCAAAAACCCATACACCGCCGACGTATCAAGGCCCTTGCTGGTCACGCGCGGATTCCGCGCAAAGGCAAAGTAGGCGCGAAAAATCAGGGCGTAGGCATCGAGCAAAAAGAGCTTTTTCATGGGCGTTCGGCGGTTCGTGGGCGGGACCGAAAGGTACGAAGTCCGCCAAACCGAAGTCCGCGCTAAACCCCTACTTTTGCGCTATGCCCTACGCGCTGGTCGTCATTCCCACGTTTAAGGAGCGCGAAAACATCGAGGCCATCCTCGAAGCCGTGATCGCGCTGCCTCAGGGCTTTGACGTGCTGATCGTCGACGACAATTCGCCCGACGGCACCGCCGACCTCGTGCGCAAGACCCAAAAAAAGCACCCGGGGCGCATCCACCTCAACGAGCGCAAGGGCAAGCTGGGACTGGGAACGGCCTACATTCACGGGTTTAAGTGGGCCCTCAAGCACGTGAAATGGACGCGGATTTTGCGCACGACCCCAAGGACCTGCCGCGCCTGCTCGAAGCCTGTGAGGTGTACGGGGCCGACCTGGCCATCGGTTCGCGCTACAGCAACGGCGTCAACGTGGTGAACTGGCCGATGAGCCGCGTGCTGCTGAGTTTTTTTGCGTCGAAGTACGTTCGATTCGTCACCGGAATGCCCATTCACGACACCACCGCCGGATTCAAATGCTACCGCCGCGCCGTGCTCGAGGCGATCGATTTCGAGAAAATCCGCTTTGTGGGCTACGCCTTTCAGATCGAAATGAAGTTCCGGGCCTGGCGCAAGGGATTCAACCTCGCCGAGGTCGCCGTCATCTTCACGGACCGCAAGGCAGGGCAGAGCAAAATGTCGCGCGGAATCATTCGCGAGGCGGTCTTCGGGGTACTTTTGCTGAAGCTTTCGAGCCTTTTTGGCCGCTAGCCGTTCACCATGTCCGAGACCCTACCTACCTACTTGATCAAGAACGCGCGCCTGGTCAACGAAGGCCGCACCTACGAGGCCGACGTGCTGCTTTCGGGCGGACGCATTGAGCGCATCGACGACCACATTTCACCCAAAAACAACTCGGTTCAAATCGTCGACGGCGGCGGAAAACTCGTGCTCCCTGGGGTCATCGACACCCAGGTGCACTTTCGAGAGCCCGGACTCACCCACAAGGCCGACCTGACGACCGAGTCCATGGCGGCGGTGGCAGGGGGCGTGACCTCCTACGTCGAGCAACCCAATACGGTTCCGGCCGCCACGACGCTGGAGTTGCTCGAGGCCAAGTTTGCGCGCGCCGCCGAGGTTTCTTGGGCCAACTACAGCTTTAGCCTCGGCGCCTCCAACACCAACCTCGAGGAGCTCAAACGCGCCTCCAAGCGCGACGTCGCGGCCATTAAAATGTTTCTGGGGTCGAGCACCGGCGACCTGCTCGTCGACGACCCGGCGGCCATCGAGCGCATCTTTCGCGAGGTCGACCACCAGCTGATCGCCCACTGCGAAGACGAGCCCACGATGCGCGCCAACCTCGAGCGCCTGATTGACGAGCGCGGAGGGCGCGAGCACCTCACCGCGGCCGACCACCCCCTGATTCGCAGCGAAGAAGCCTGCTACCTGTCCTCGTCGCGCGCCGTGGCCCTGGCCCGCGAAACCGGCGCGCACTTTCACGTCTACCACGTGTCCACCGCCAAGGAACTCGAGTTGTTTGACGGCGACCTGCCCTTGGCCGAGAAAAAGATCACCGCCGAGGCCTGCGTGCACCACCTCTGGTTCAGCGACGCCGACTACGCCGAACTCGGCAACCGTATTAAATGGAATCCGGCCGTGAAGACCGCCGCCGACCGAGACGCGCTGCGGGCCGCCCTGCTCGACGGCCGCATCGACGTCGTCGCGACCGACCACGCGCCCCATACCCTCGAAGAAAAGCAGCGTCCCTACCTCGACGCGCCAAGCGGCGGGCCATTGATCCAAAACAGCCTTCCGGCCATGCTCGAACTGGCCCGACGCCTCGACATCGACTACGCCCGAATCGTGGAACTGATGTGCCACCAACCCGCGCAGCTTTTTGGGATCGAAGAGCGCGGGTTCCTGCGCGAAGGCTACCGCGCCGACGTCGTTTTGGTCGACCCGCACCGTCCCTACACGGTGCACGGAACCGAAATGTTCACCAAGTGCAAGTGGTCGCCCTTTGAGGGCCGCACGTTTGCCGCCCGCGTCAGCCAAACCTGGGTCAACGGCACCGTAGTCTACCGCGACGGCAAGCACCGAAATGCGCCCGCCGGGCAGCGCCTAGTTTTTAACCGCGGATGGTAAGGTCTGCGATCGGGTTGCTCGCCTTGGTCCTGGGTCTTTCGGCCTGCGGCGGAAGCGCCGAACCGGCAAACCCCAGCCGCAAACCCAAGGACCTGATTCCGCGCGAAGAGTTCACCGAACTGCTCACCGAAATGCACCTTATTGAGGGGGCGCGCGGCGGGGAGCACCTCATGGGCGACAGCCTCGCCGTTTGGAAGGTGTACCAGGGCACCTTTGCGCGCATGGGCTACAGCCCCGAACAGGTTCAGCGGAGCTACACCTACTACCACACCGATCCCAAGCTGGCAGTCGAGCTGTACGAAGACGTGATGGCGCGCCTCAAGGAGCGCACGCAGGACCTCAGCAAACCCCTGGCGCCGTGAGCGAACCCGCGTTCGTTCACCCCGAGTTTGCGCGCGTGGCCCTGGCGCTGTTTCGCTACCAGGCCACCCACAACCCGGTGTACGCCGAATGGGTCCGCCTTCAGGGCTTCGATACGGCGCGGATTGAGTCCGTAGACCGCCTGGAAGACGTTCCGTTCCTGCCGATTGAAGCATTTAAAACGCGTCAAGTGCGCACCGGCCAGTGGGAGCCCGAAGCCACCTTTACTTCGTCGGGCACCACCGGCCAAACGCCTTCGCGCCACGACGTGGCGCGGCTCGAGGCCTACCTGCGCAACGCCGAGGCGGGGTTCGCGTACTTCTACGGGCCACCGAGCAACTACGCCTGGCTGTGCCTGCTTCCCAGCTACCTGGAGCGTCAGGGATCGTCGCTGGTTGCCATGGCCCAGCATTTTGTGCAGCAGTCGCCGGCCCCCGAAAGCGGGTTTTTTCTCAAAGGCCTTGACGAACTGCGGTTCCGCCTGGAAACCCTCGAGGCCAACGGCGTGCCCACCGTGATCTTGGGCGTGACCTTCGCGCTGCTGGACTGGGCCGAATCCCTGCCCAAGCCGATGGCCTTGAAGCACAGCATCATCATGGAAACCGGCGGCATGAAGGGCCGAAGGGTCGAACCGAGCCGCGCCGAAGTGCATCAAACGCTTAAAAACGCGTTCGGACTGGTACAGGTCCACAGCGAGTACGGAATGACCGAGTTGCTGTCTCAGGCGTACGCCCAAGCCGATGGACGCTTCCACTGCCCGCCCAGCATGCGGGTGCTGCCGCGCGACCTCGAAGCGCCACGCCTGCTGGCTCCGCTCGAAGCCCGATGCGGCCTCAACGTGGTGGACCTCGCCAACGCGGACTCCTGCGCCTTCATCGCCACCGAAGACGCTGGCCGAGTTTTTGCCGACGGTAGTTTTGAGGTTCTCGGACGCCTCGAGGGCGCCGAACTTCGCGGATGCAGCTTAATGGCCTTGTAATGAAAAACCTACTCCTCTTTTTTGCCCTCGTTTGGGGCAGTTCTGCTGCCTACGGCCAGCGCATTCACGGCTACGCCAAGGCCAAAGTCGGGGGCCAAGAGGCCTTTCAGCTCAACGATTCCACCGAGGTGAACGCGGTGCGCACCGACAAGGGCTTCACGGTTCAAAAACGGGTCTGGGTGCCCAACGCGTCGCTCTCCAACGGCGTGATTATGCCGGGGTCCGCACTCTACAACGACAAAGGGGTTCAAATCGGCCAAACCCTGGGCGCAGACTTGCCCCTGAAGGGCGCGCAGCCGGCCACCGAGCGCAAGCTCCGCAAGTACCAGGTCGGACTCATCGAGGGCGAAATCCGCAGCACCCACCTTCAAAGCGGTTCCTGGCCCGAAGAAGCGCTCGCCGAACTGCTGAACGCCAAGCGCAGCGGTCCGTTTTGGGACGCCGCCAAATCCTATTTAACGGACTACGGATTTGCCGAAATCGAGGCCGTTGACCTGCCGGAGGCCCTCGCCGAGGGCGGATACAAAGCCTTTGTGCTGATGCGCGGCGACGCGGCGGGCGCACCCCGCTTTCGCATTGTGGTGGTCCTGCGGGGCGAAACCGCCGTGCAAAGTGTGGTGCTGGAAGGCGGACCCCTCGAGCTCCCCAAGTTCAAGATGACCGAAACCGCCAACTACGGCACCGTGATGCACGCCCAAAAACCCACGCCCGACTACAAAGAGGCGATCGATGAGCTGGCGTACCGCTACATGCCGCTGACCAGTAACTAGTTGCTAGTAACTAGTACCTTGCTACTCGGCTACGACGAGCGCGTAGTTCCGCTTGCCTTTTTGCACCACCAGGTAGCGCCCGGCAATCAGGTCGGCGACCGTGATGGTTTGGTCCGCCTCGGCGCGGTGCTTGTTGAGCGACACCCCACCGGCCGCGAGCAGCTTGCGCGCCTCGCCCCGTGAAGGGAAGAGGGTGGCATCGGGGGCAATCACATCGAGGATTCCGAGTCCGCCCGAAAGCGCATCGCGCGAAATCCGCATTTGGGGAACCCCGCGGAACACGTCGAGCAGCGTAGCCTCGTCGAGCGTGCGCAGCGCGTCGGCCGTGGCCCCACCAAACAGAATGTCGCTGGCCACAAGGGCCTGATCCAGCGCCTGATCGCCGTGGACCCGAGCCGTAATGTCGGCCGCCAAAGCCTTCTGAAGGGCGCGCTGGTGCGGCGCCTGGGCGTGCTCGGCCTCGATCGCCTCGATTTCTTCGCGGCCCTTGAGCGTGAAAATCCGAATGTAGTTGCCGGCGTCGGCGTCGGCCGCGTTCAGCCAAAACTGGTAAAACTGGTAGGGCGAGGTGCGCTTCGGGTCGAGCCACACGTTGCCGCCCTCGGTCTTGCCAAACTTGGTGCCGTCGGCCTTCTTGATCAGCGGCGTGGTGAGCGCGAAGGCTTCGCCTCCACCCATGCGGCGAATCAGCTCCGTGCCGGTGGTAATGTTGCCCCACTGGTCGCTTCCGCCCATCTGCAGGCGGATTCCGTGGTGCTTCCACAGGTAGTAAAAATCGTAGCCCTGAATGAGTTGGTAGCTGAATTCCGTGAAGCTGATGCCCGACTCCTGGCGGCTTTTCACCGAATCTTTGGCCAGCATGTAGTTGACGGTGATGTGCTTGCCCACGTCGCGAATGAACTCGAGGAAGCCCATTTCTTTAAACCAATCGTGGTTGTTCACGATGCGGGCACCGCGCGGACCGCCAAAATCCAAGAACTTTTCGAGTTGGTCCCGTTGGCACGAAAGGTTGTGCTGCAGCGTGTCCATGTCGAGCAGCTGGCGCTCGGCCGACTTAAACGACGGGTCGCCCACCATGCCGGTGGCGCCGCCGACCAGCGCGTAGGGCTGATGGCCCGCCCGCTGAAAATGCACCAACATCATGACCTGAACCAGGTTGCCTACGCCCAACGAGTCGGCCGTGGGGTCAAATCCGATGTAGGCTTTCTGAGGCCCCGAGTTCAAAAAATCCTCGGTGCCCGGCATGCTGTCGTGCAGCATGCGCCGCCAGCGGAGTTCGTCAACAAACGCAGTCATGGGGCAAAGTTAGGGCGTCGCCGCGGCCGCGCTACCTTTGGAATATGATCGTTGTTAGCGGAGCCTCCGGCATGGTCGGCAGCCAAATCGTCCTCGCCCTGCTCGAAGCGGGCATGGGCCCGGTGCGCGGACTCTACCGCTCCCCATCTTCGCTGGATTCCGCCCGGCGGAGCTGGGAATTCCAGGGTTTTGGGCACCGCTGGGACGAGGTCGACTGGCACCGTGCCGACCTTGAAGACCCCAGCGAAGTCGAGAATGCGCTCGAGGGCGCACACTACGCCGTGCACGCAGCTGCCCTCGTGTCGTTCCGCAAAAAAGACGAGCACCTCATGCTGCGCGGCACGCCCCTGCTGGCCGAGCACATGGTCAATGCCGCCCTGCACCACGGGCTCAAAGGCCTCGTACACATCTCGTCGGTTGCGGTGCTCCAGGGCACCGAAATGCCGCTCGATGAATCGGTCGACCCGCAGCGCAAGGGGCTAAACGCCTACGCCCGCAGCAAGTTCGACGCCGAAATGCAGGCTCGACGGGGTGAAGTCGAAGGGCACAACGTGCTGATTGTAAACCCGTCCGTCGTCCTCGGACTGCCGTTCTGGGCCGACGGTTCCAGCCGCCTGCTGCGCAGCGCCGCCAAGGGCCTGCCGGCCGTCCCGGGCGGAAGCACCGGCTGGGTCGACGTGCGCGACGTGGCGGCATCCGTAGTCCACGGCCTTCGGAATCCCTCCTGGGGCGAGCGCTACATCCTCAGCGGCAGCAACCAAAGTTTTGAAGCCTTCTACGGCGGCATCGCAGACCGCCTCGGCAAGCGCCGTGCCCCGGTCGTCCGGGCGCGCTGGCCCTTCGAACTCGCTTGGCGCCTCCTTGCCCTGGTCGAAGCCCTAGGTGGTCCGACCGCGCAGCTCACCAAAGACAGCGTAAAGGCCGCGACAAGCCAGGGCGGATACCGCAACGACAAGGCACAGGCATGGGGGATTCCATTCAGGCCCTTCGACGAAACCCTCGACTGGATTGCCTCGGCGTGGACCTAGGCTCCGATATTCCGTTTCTGCACCGGCCCGGCTGGCTGTCCGCCGCGGAGGCCACCGCCCTGCTCGCCCAGCTCGAAGGACGCCGCGACTGGACCCAGGGCAGCGTGCGCCTGTTTGGCCGCGAAGTTCCCGAGCCTCGGTTGACTTTTTTTGAGGGCGATCTCGGAATCACCTACACCTACGCCCACCGCCGCCTCGAGGGCCGTGGTTGGTCGCCCGAATTGGCGGCGCTCCGCGACCGGATCCGCGCCGAATTTGGCTTGGACGCCAACACGGTGCTGGCCAACCTCTACCGCGATGGCCGCGATTCGATGGGCTGGCACCGCGACAACGAACGCGAACTGGGCCACGACCCCCACGTTGCCAGCCTCAGCCTGGGTGAAGCGCGGGATTTTGACGTGCGACGCGACGCCGACGGCGCCACCCACCGATTCACGCTGGGTCATGGCGACCTGCTCTGGATGGGTACACAAAGTCAAACAATGTGGACCCACTCGGTACCAAAACGACTAAAAATCAAAAAATTGCGCATAAATTTGACGTTTAGACAGGTTTTCTGTTGAAGCACATTCCCCGGTCATAACGAGATCAACCCTGCCCTAAGCGCCCGAACCATGCTCATTGCCAAGCACATCCTTGCGGTCATCAGTGGACTGGTCCTGCTTTGCGGCTGCAGCAGCGCGGGCGACGGCAGCGAACCTTCGGAACGCCTTTTTGCTTGGCCCGACCGCATGCGCCCATTGAGCTTCCCGGGGCCCCTTTCCGAAGGCGATTCGCTCCGGGACCAAAAAAGCCTTAGGCTCGTTGCCAACCTGGCCCACGCGGAATTCGACAGCCTTCGCCTCGCAGCGAACGACTCGCTGTTTGCCAACGTCGCCGAAACGCCCGAAATGTCCCAGCTCGAAGGGCTGGAACAGCTCGAGGCCTGGCGTAGGGCGCTCGGCCGGGTTTCGTACGAGGCCTTCAACGTGCGCAGTGCCTACAACGAAGGCACGCAAAGCCACATTTCCTATGTGTTTGGCCGATGGGACTCCGAACTTTTGGGCGACCAGTACCTCGTTTTTGCGGTGGCGTGGAACACCCAAGGGATGGCCACCGGCGTGGTCATGTGGCGCAGCCCCTGGCCCAAAGAAACCCTTAGGCCACTTGAACCCGCTCGCCGGCCCGAGGGCTTTCACTTTTACTCCACCACCCGGCTCGGAACCGATTCCGCCGCGCTCAAGGCCATGGACTTCACCACCGCCATCTACCGGAACAACCTGCGCCAGCAGCAAGGACTCCTCGCCGACACCATCGAATACCACGACGCGCAAGGTCAATTTGGGTACTTCGACCGAGCCAAAGTACTGGACCTCTTGGACCACCGGCCCAAAGACCACACGCACCGCGTGCTGCGCTACACTTCGGTAATACCCTGGACCATGCTCCGATTTAACCGAGAAATGGCCGCCGTCGTCACCTACGAGGAATGGGAAGACAAGGCAACGCGTTCCGTTCGGGTTTATTCGTTTTGTCGGCTCTACTTTTTTGATTCCAAGGGCAACATCGACAACCTCGTCTTTACCCGGCGCCTCGTGCACCCCGTGGGTCGCTACCCGCTGGTGGAGTAGCCTAAGCTAAAATCCGAGTTCGCGCAGCAGCGCGGCAATGCGCTTGGCCGCCGTCTCCTCCGACTTTGCTTGGCCAATCTGGTGCAGGTGGTTGCGTTGCCGGCCGGGTAGCAAGCGCTGAAACGCCGTTTCGACGTCGGGGTCAAATTCAAACACTTCGGCTAGCGAGGGCGGAACCGGCATTCCGTAGCGGCTCAGGTCGGGGCGCAGCTGCATTTGGGCCATGCTTCCCACCCGAAGCCCCAGGGCATCAAGCCGGGCCTTCGAAACCATGATCATGTATTCGCCGGCGCCCGCGGTTCCCAGCGCGCAGGACCAGGGTTCGCCGTCGTTGAGCTGCGCGATTAAGCGCTTGATTTTTTCGGCGCGATTGGGTTCCGAAACCGCCTCGGGAACCGGAGCGTAGCGCATTCCGCCAAGTACTTCGCTCACCGAAATGGTCGTGGCAAATTCCCAATGCGGCGCGTCCACGAAGCGCTAAATGTGGGCCATCATGTCGTACCAGGGCGTCGAGGTCGTAGCGCGGACTCCAGCCCCAATCGCGGCGGGCTTCGGCGTCGTCGATGCGCTGGGGCCAGCTGTCGGCAATGGCTTGGCGGAAGTCGGGCGCGTAGTCGATCGCGAAGCCCGGCATGCGCTGCGCGATGGCGGCGGCCAGTTCCGCGGGCGTGAAGTCCACCGCCGCCACGTTGTAGCTGGTGTGCACGTTCAGCGATTCCTTCGGGGCCGCCATGAGCTGAAGGGTAGCGCGTATCGCGTCCTCCATGTGCATCATCGGCAGGCGCGTCTCGGCTCCCAGGAAGCTTGTGTAGCGGCCGTCGCGGCGCGCAGCGTGAAAAATATCGATGGCGTAGTCGGTGGTGCCGCCGCCCGGAGGCGTCTTCCACGAAATCAGTCCCGGGTAGCGCAGCGAGCGCACGTCCACACCAAACTTTTGGCGGTAATACTGGCACCACAGCTCGCCCGAAAGCTTGCTGACGCCGTACACCGTCGTTGGGTCCATCACCGTGTACTGCGGGGTTCCGAGTCGGGGCGTATTCGGCCCAAAGGCCGCAATCGACGACGGCCAAAACACGCGGTCAAGCAGGCCTTCCTTGGCCATATCCAGCACGATGAACAGCGTGTCCATGTTGAGCGCCCAGGCCTTTTCGGGCATTTTTTCGCCGGTGGCGCTGAGCATCGCGACCAGCTGGTAGACTTCGCGGATTCCCTCGCGCTTCACCAGGGCCCGCACTGCCGTCGCATTGGTGGCGTCGAGGGCCACGCAGGGAGCGGTCAACGCATCGGCCCGCAGATCGGCCGCCCACACCATGTCTCCGCCGCGCTGCGCGCGAAGCTCCGCAACGAGTTCGGTGCCAATTTGGCCGCCGGCTCCGAGTACCAAAACCTTATTCATCGGGCCAAAGTTAGGCGCGGAATCCGCCCCAAACGATCGGTCCGGAATCATGTTTCACCTAAGGCCGTATGCCCGAACTTTGCGTCATGGAGCCTTCGCCCGATTCGAACGCCGATTCGCCCAAAAAGCGCCGCAAGCCGGTGCTGCGCAACCTGTACGACCGGGCCACGCTCGAGCGCCGGTTGGCCGCGGAGCCCTTTGCCCGCCGCACCCTGTCGTTCTACCGCTACGTTCGGCTCGACGACCCCAAGGCCGTTCGGGATCAGCTCTTTGCCGAGTGGGACGCGCTGGGCGTCTTCGGCCGCGTCTACGTGGCCCGCGAAGGCATCAACGCCCAAATCAGCGTGCCCGAGCCCAATTGGACGGCTTTTGCCGACGCGCTGTATGCCTGGGCGGAATTTGACCGCATGCCCTTCAAGTTCGCCGTCGAAGACGACGGAAAATCCTTTCTAAAGCTCACCATCAAGGTCCGCCACCAAATCGTGGCCGACGGCCTGCCCGAAGACGAGTACGACGTGACCAACGTCGGGCGCCACCTCAATGCGGCGGAATGGAATGCGCTCATGAAGGCCGGCAACGCGGTAGTGGTCGACATGCGCAACCACTACGAGTCCGAAGTAGGCCACTTCGAAGGCGCCATGCTGCCCGAGGCCGACACGTTCCGCGAGGAGCTGCCCGAAGTACTCGAAAAGCTGCGTGGCAACGAAGATGCCCCGGTGCTGCTCTACTGCACGGGAGGAGTCCGCTGCGAAAAAACCTCGGCCTACCTCAAGCACCACGGATTTCAGAACGTGAACCAGCTGCACGGCGGCATCATCGACTACATCCGCCAGGTGAAGCAGGAGGGCCTCGAAAATGCGTTTAAGGGCGTGAACTTCGTGTTTGACGAGCGCCTCGGCGAGCGCATCAGCGACGACGTCGTGGCCCACTGCCACCAGTGCGGGGGCCCCTGGGACCTTCACACGAACTGCGCGAACAAGGCCTGCAACCTGCTGTTTTTGCAGTGTCCGAAGTGCGCGGCCGAACACGAAGGCACTTGCTCGGCCGAGTGCCACGAAATCATTCACCTGCCCGAAGAGGCGCAGGCCGAAATTCGCCGAACTGTCGGCGCCCAGGGAGGCACCAAGCGATTTCACCGCGCCCGCCCCGAAGAATTCAACCAGGGCGCTTTTGCCCCCAAAACCACGTAACACAACCCCTCGTTATGCCGTTTTACCACCAACTCGGAAGCATCCCCCCCAAGCGCCACACGGTATTTGAGAAGGCCGACGGCTCGGGCATTCACTACGAACAGCTGTTCGGCACCGAAGGCTTCCACGGGATGGCCTCGCTGCTCTATCACCTGCACCGCCCGACGATGATCCGCACGATTTCGGAGCCCGTCGACGTGCGCCCCAAAGCGGCCCTGGCCCACAACCTCAATCCCCGCATGCT
>JAJTFK010000009.1:0-811 GCA_021298655.1 Cryomorphaceae bacterium
CAGAAAAGGCGCCAAGCACGCGCGGAGCGCCTTCGACCAGGGTGATTCGCATCAGTTCGCTGTCGAGCTCGGGGTACTCCGTCGCCAGGAGGTTGTGCTTGATTTCGGCTAAGGCGCCCGAGACCTCCACGCCAGTGGGTCCGCCACCCACAACCACAAAGTGAAGTAGGCCCCGCTGTTCCTCACGCGGCCTAAAGAGGGCATCCTCAAATGCTTGCAAAAACGCAGACCGAATATCAAGCGCCTGAGGAATGTCTTTGAGCTGCATCACCTTGGACCCAAGCGCTTCGTCGCCGAAAAAATTGGTTTTTGAACCGGTTGCGATCACAAGCAGGTCGTAGGCAAACGTCCCTTGGTCGGTCACCACGTTTTTGGCCACGTGATCGACGCGGAGCACCTCCGCCTTGCGAAACGAAACGTTGGGGGTTCGTGCGGTGCGCTTTCGAAACGGAAACCCAATGTTATCTGGGGCCAAACTGCCCGTCGCCACTTGGTACAGGAGCGGCTGAAAGGTGTGGTAGTTGTTTCGGTCAATGATGGTGATGCGGTGGGGCGTATTTCGCAGCTTAGTCGCCAAGCGCACGCCGGCAAATCCGACGCCCACAACCACAATATTCAATCCGTTCATCGTACTTTTTTAACCCCAATACTTGAGCAAAGACCGTTCCGCACCTAGCGCACGGTAGCCCCCACCGGAAGGTCGCCGTCGGGCTGCACAAAGGCCAGCTTACCCGTTTCGGGGTTGTCGGCCATCAGGATCATTCCCTGGGATTCGATGCCGCGCATCGCCCGCGGCGCAAGGTTGGCCAAG
>JAJTFK010000009.1:855-45019 GCA_021298655.1 Cryomorphaceae bacterium
GGGCCACGCGCAGGTCGAGCGGCGCAAACTGGTCGTAGGTAACTTCAGGCGCGAAGGGCGTAAGGGCGGGCAGTTCCGGTTCCATAGATGCAGGTTGGTTGGCCGCAGCGGCGGCTTCGAGCTTGGCGCGCTGGTCGGCCACCTGCTCGTCTTCGATTTTTTGAAAGAGCAGCGAGGCCTCGCCGAGGGCGGTGCCGTCGGGAATCCATGGACCCGCGGTCGCGAGGTCAGCCCAAGACAGGGCGGGGGCTCCGCCGAGCATGCTTCGGATGCGTTCCGCGGTAAACGGCATAAAGGCTTCAAATGCCGTAGCTAGGGCGGCCACGAGCTGGGTCGCCACGCCGAGGATGGCGGCGGCGCGCTCCGGATCGGTTTTCACGACCTGCCAGGGCGCCTCGTCGGCCAGGTACTTGTTGCCCACGCGGGCCAAATCCATGGCGTGGCCTAGGGCTTCGCGGAACTTAAACGCTGCAAGCGCTTCACCGATGCGCGCGGATTGGGCCGCCACGGCCTGCATCGCCTCCAGGTCTTGAGGCGCGGAACCCGGCGCCGGCACGACTCCGCCACAGAATTTGTGGTTGAGCACCATCACGCGGTTGACCAGGTTGCCGAGCACGGCCACCAGCTCCGAATTGTTGCGCTGCTGAAAGTCCGCCCAGGTAAAGTCGTTGTCCTTGGTTTCGGGCATCGTCGCGGTCAGCACGTAGCGCAGCACGTCCTGCTGGCCGGGGAAGTCCGCCAAGTACTCGTGAAGCCACACGGCCCAGTTGCGCGAGGTCGAAAGCTTTTGGCCCTCAAGGTTCAAAAACTCGTTGGCCGGAACCTGGTCGGGCAAAATGTAGCCGCCGTGCTGCATCAAAATCGCCGGGAAAATCACGCAGTGAAAGACGATGTTGTCCTTGCCGATGAAGTGAATCAGGCGGGTCGACGGGTCCTTCCACCAGGTTTCCCAGTCGTCGCCTTTGAGCTCCTGGGTGGCGGTGATGTAGCCCAAGGGGGCGTCAAACCAGACGTAGAGCACCTTGCCGTCGGCGCCTTCGACCGGAACCGGAACGCCCCAGTCCAGGTCCCGCGTCATCGAACGGGGCTGCAGGCCGTCGCCGGCATCGAGCCAGCTCAGCGTCTGGCCGTAGACGTTGGATTTCCACTCCGGGTGCGAGGTGATGTAGCGCCGCAGGTCGTCCGACAGCTTGTCGAGCGGCAAAAACCAGTTCGTGGTGGGCTTGAGAACCGGGGTGGCCCCGCTCAGCGTCGAACGCGGATTAATCAAGTCCGTGGGGTTCAGGGTCGCGCCGCACTTTTCGCACTGGTCGCCGTAGGCCGAATCATGGCTGCAGCGCGGGCAGGTTCCGGTGATGTAGCGGTCGGCCAAGAACTGCTCGGCCTCGGGGTCGAAGTACTGGTCGGTTTGCCGCGCTTCAAACACCCCTTTGTCGTAGAGGTTTTTGAAAAACTCGGACGCTACCTGCTTGTGGCGGTCGCTGCTGGTGCGCGAATAGTGGTCGAAGGCGATGCCAAAGTCCGCCAAGGCGTCGCGCATCATCACGTGGTATCGGTCGACAATTTCGCGCGGAGTCACGCCTTCTTTGCGCGCCTTCATGGTGATGGCCATGCCGTGTTCGTCGGAACCGCAGACGAAGGCAACCTCCTCGCCTTTTAAGCGTTTAAAACGCACGTAAATGTCGGACGGCAGGTAGCACCCCGCGAGGTGCCCCAAGTGAATGGGCCCGTTTGCGTACGGCAGGGCGGCCGTGACCAAAGTGCGCTTGAATTCCGACGCCATAGCACAAAGGTAAACTACCTTGGGGGCCGCAATGATTCGCATTCCCGCATTCCTCAAGCCCGGAGATCGGGTCGCCCTGATCAGCCCGAGTCGCTTCGCCGAGCCGGAGCAAGTTGCTGCCGCCCAAGCTTTTACCAAAGCCCACGGCTACGAATTGGTCGAGGCCCCGGGGCTGGGCGGGTCCGACGGCCAATTGGGCGGAACCGACGCAGACCGCGCCGCGCAGCTCAACTGGGCCCTTTCGGAACCTTCGGTGCGCGCTGTTTGGGGCGTTCGGGGCGGCTACGGCGCCGTGCGCGCGGTCGACCTCGTGGATTGGTCGCTGCTGCATCGCGATCCCAAATGGTTAATCGGGTTCAGCGACTTTACGGTATTGCTGAGCGAATCCCTGCAGCACCGCACCGCAGCCTTGCACGGACCGATGGCCATACAGCTTGCGCGCAACGCCACGCCCGAAACGTTTCAAGCGCTTGCCGACGCCCTGCGCGGAGCTCCTTGGACGCTCGAATCGCCCCGTGCTGCAGAAGAACTTCGGGTGCGCGGACCGCTCGTCGGCGGAAACCTTTCGGTGCTGTACAGCCTGCTGGGCTCGCCCAGTTTTCCGGATCTGCGCGGCTGCATCTTGGCCCTTGAAGACCTGGACGAATACCACTACCACCTCGACCGGATGATGCAGGGACTTCGCCGCGCTGGCGTGTTCGAGGGCCTTGCCGCCGTGGTTGCCGGAGACTTCAGCGACCTCAAGGACCACGAACGACCCTTCGGCCGCACGTGGTCCCAAATTCTTCGCGAGGCCGTTCCCGCGCCGATTCCCGTGGTCGAAGGCTTTGGATTCGGACACGAAAACCGCAATCTTACGTTTATCCACGGCTTGACCCACGAGCTTGCCGCAACTTCGGGGCATGCCACACTACGCCCCCTCCTGCCCTGAACCCAAGCCGGACGCCATTCCGGCTAATCCCCTTGTGCGCGCTTTGGCGCCGTATGCCCGGCGGAATCGGGGTCTTGAAGCCGAAGGGGTAGCCATTGCCCACTACGAAGCGCTTGGCTACCGCGTGCTGGCCAAAAACTGGCGCTGCCGGCGCTTTGAGGTCGACCTGATTCTCGAGCATGCGGCGAGCGGAACCTGGGTCGCCGCCGAAGTCAAGTTCCAATCCCGCCTCACCGATTTCGCCCCCTGGAATCGCCCGCAACTGCACAGAATTCAGCGCGCCGCCGCCGCGTTTGGACGGCAAAAAGGCCACCGCGGAACCTGGCGCATTGACTTGGTTCGCTGCCACGGTTCACCCGTTCGGGTGGTCGAGGTGCGCGAAGCCGGTTGGCCCAATGTTTAGTTACTAGTTGCTGGTTACTAGTGCACTAACTTTGCAGCGTGAATTCACGCAAACCCCGGCCCAGCGGCGCACCAGGTGCGCCCAAGCCCAAGCCCGCTGCGAAGCGGCCTGCCGCACGAGGTGAACGTCCTGACGCCGAAGGCTCAGGAGATGCTCCGCGCCGCGCTTCCGCACGCCCTAGCAACCGCAGTTTTGATCGAGCTCCGCGCGAAGCGAGCGAGCCAAGAAACCAACGACCTACCGAGCCGCGGGGCGATCGCCCCGCACGCCCCAGCCGTCCCGGTGGAGCCACCAAGACCTTCGGCCCGAAAAAAGAATTCCGCAGCAGCGAAGCCCGAGGCGCACGCCCCAGCCGACCGGCGAGCCCACGAGCCAGCGAGCCCCAAGCTCCCCACGAGCCGTGGAATATGGAAGGACTTGGTCCAAAGCACTTTAGCGGCGAAGGCCGCGTGCACCCGAAATACGGAACCGACGGCCGCGAACGAAAGGCCGGCTTCGCCCCAACCGGCTACCGCAAGCAGCCCACGGGCCGCCCAAAATTCAAGACCGCCGAAGAGTACGCGCCCGACAGCGACACGATGCGCCTGAACCGCTACCTGGCCCATGCCGGAATTTGTTCGCGCCGCGAAGCCGACGAACTCATCGGGCAAGGCCTGGTTACCGTAAACGGCCAAGTGGTGACCGAAATGGGCTACAAGGTGCAGCCCGGCGACGACGTGCGCTACGCCGGCGAACGCCTCAAAAGCGAGCGCAAGGTGTACGTGCTGCTCAACAAGCCCAAGGGCTTTATCACGACGGTGGACGACGAGCGCGCCCGCAAAACCGTGATGGACCTGGTCGCCAATGCCTGCCGCGAACGCATTTACCCAGTCGGACGCCTGGACCGAGCCACTACCGGCGTGCTGCTGCTCACGAACGACGGCGCCATGGCCAAGAAGCTGACCCACCCGAGCCACGGCGCGAAGAAAATTTACCACGTTACCCTGGACAAACCATTCAGCCCGGCCGATGCCGACCGACTCAAGCGCGGCATCAAGCTGGACGACGGCCCGGCCCAGGTGGACCAACTCGAGTTTCCGGATCCCGAAAATCCGTTTGAAGTAGGCGTAGAAATCCACATTGGGCGCAACCGCATCGTGCGCCGCATGTTTGGTGCGCTGGGCTACGAAGTGGTCAAACTGGACCGCACGGTTTTTGCAGGACTGACCAAGAAGAACCTTTCGCGCGGGCAGTACCGTCTGCTCAACGAGAAAGAAATCGCCTTCCTCAAAATTCAGCAGTAAATGCGCCGCACCCTCCGCATCCTCCTATGGGTTTTGGCCGTCTTCACGGCGGCCCTGGGCGGATTGGCGGGCTACGTGTACACCCACCAGGACGAACTCAAGGCGGCCATGTTGGCGGCGGTCAACGAGCGCCTGAACAGTCCGGTCCAGATTGGCGGACTGGAGGTAGACCTCTGGGGGCGCTTCCCGGACGTGTCGCTGCGCTTCGACCGCGTGCTGATTCCCGATCCGCAGATTCCGAGCGACAGCCTGGCCTACGCGGCGTCCATCTACGCGCAATTTGACCTGATGAAGGCCGTTCGCGGAACCTACGTGCTGCAGCGCATCACCCTAAAAGACGGGAGGTTAAAGCTCCGCTGGAACGAGGACGGAACGAACAACTACGGCATTTTTAAAGAAGACTCCGCCTCGACCGGCCAAACGACGGTGCAGCTTGACAAGGTGACGTTGCTCAACACCCGGGTAACCTTGAGCGGACACGGAACGCCGCCGTGGAGCCAGACTTTTCTCGCGGAACGGGTGCGCGCCCGAGGCCAACTCGACGCCGACGCCTTCGCGGCCGAACTCGACTGGGAACTGTGGATTCCCAACCTGGCCGCCCGCCCGATTCGCGTCGAGGGCAGCGCCGAAATGAACGGGTCGGACGGGCAATTTGCCGTGCCGCGCGGCGTACTGAACGTAGCGGGATGGGACCTCGACCTCAGCGGGGAACTCCGCGACGGCCTGGGTTCGTGGACGATGACCGCCAACGACCTCGACGTGGCCAAGGTGGTTTCGCTGA
Source organism: Cryomorphaceae bacterium (assembly GCA_021298655.1). Taxonomy (GTDB): domain Bacteria; phylum Bacteroidota; class Bacteroidia; order Flavobacteriales; family Schleiferiaceae; genus TMED14. The sequence continues at coordinate 6,037 of JAJTFK010000009.1, forward strand.
TTCCGGCGGCCCTGCTGCCCGACCCCGAAACCCTGAGCCTTGACGGCACGGTCAGTCTGAAGGCCAAGGCCGTGACTACCGCCGAAGGCAGCCGCGTCATCGCCGACGCCCGCTGGACCAACGGCAGCCTCAAGTCGGGCGCATTTGATTTTAAGGGCATTGCCGCGGCGGTACACGTCGACAACGGGCCGCAAGCCCGGGCAGGCAGTACCGAATTTCGCATCGACGTCTCGAGCGCACAAGGCAATTCCAGTTCGGTACAAGGGCAATTCTCGCTGCGGAACCTGGATGCTCCCGAACTTCGCTACGCAGGGACCGTCGACGTGGAACTCGCCGAGTTTCTGCGCTGGATCGACGTCACCACCTGGGAAGAGGCCGGCGGTCGGGCGCGCGGAACCCTGGGTTTTGCGCAAACGTATCCGAGCCTCGAAGCCATGGGCAATCAAGGCGTTTGGGGCGGAATGTGGTCGGGCAGCCTTAGCCTGAGCGAAGGTACCTGGCGGCCGCAGGGCACGAAAATACCCGTAAAGGTTGGCGGAGGTCAATTGGAGCTCGAGGGCCAAAACCTTAAACTCGAAGGACTTCGGCTTCAAATTGGCCAATCGGACCTCAGCGTGAGCGGTCAAATCCGCAACGTGCTCAACGACGAGGGCATGGTCCACGATCTGCGCATCGCATCCAAGCAGCTGCACGCCAGCGAACTCCTGGAAACCGAGGTGTGGAACGCTGCGTGGACGGGCCCTGAAGACCCCAATGAGCCCGAATTCAACGACCCCTATCGCGTGGAGCTTCGCGCCGGACGCGTTCACTACGCCGACCTTCATCTTGCGGACGTTCAGACGGTACTCATTGGTCGCGGACTGAACTTCAGCTTTAGCCAAGCCCTCGCCAGCCTCGGCGGAGGCCAGGTCCGTGGCCAAGGTGAATGGACGGCCGCCCAGCCGGACGGAGGCCACCTGAAGACCCAGCTTCAGCTGCAGCGCGTGCGCGTAAATACCCTGCTTCGCGAAGTAAACAACTTCAATCAACGCGCCTTAACCGCCGAACAGGTCGAGGGCATCCTCGACGCGTCCATCAACCTTCAGCTTGATTTTGACGCGAACTTCGACTGGGTTCCGGCCAGCCTGATTGCCGAAGTGCAGTTCAACGTGGAAAACGGACGGCTCCGCAACGTCGACGCCCTGCAGCAGCTCGCGCGCTTTGCCGAAGTCGACGCCTTGAAGGACGTGCGCTTTGCGCCGGTGCGCAACACGATCTACATTTCGCAGCAGCGCGTATTGATTCCCGAGATGCTCCTGGAAAACAACGCCCTGCAGCTAAAAGTCGCCGGCACCCACGGCTTTGACCAGGTCGTCGATTACCGATTCCAGCTGCTGCTCCGCGAACTGCTGGGCGGATCCAAGCCCAAGCGAAGCAAGGCACTGGACTCCTACATCACCGAAGAGTCCACCCGCGGCCCCGTTTGGGTACCCATCCGCGCTACCGGTCCCATGGAAAAACTGAGCATCAAACTCGACGGTCAATCGCTAAAAAAAGACGTAACGGACGGCGTAAAGCAGGACTGGGAAAAGCAGGCCAGCGAAATTAAAAACGCGGTAAAACCCGCAGAATATCAAAGTGTTGCCCCCGAAAAGAAGTACCAGTTTGAGTGGAACGACGGCGACGAAGACACGAGTCGTTCGATCAATGAGCCGGATCGTTCGCGCAGCCAATTGCCTCGACTCCGCCGCAAGGGTGGCGGCGGCTAAATAATCCGTATATATTTGTTTTAGTTATGCGCCGTATTCTCGTTGTTCTGTTGCTGGCCGTTGCGGCCCCCGTTTTTGGTCAAACCGGTCCCAATCCGACCGAAGTATGCGGCGTTTTTGCGCCCAACGCCTTCACCCCCAACCGCGACAACACCAACGATTTGTTTGGCGTGGTGGTTTCGGAGGCCTGCGAAATGGTAACCTACCAGCTTCGGGTTTTTGACCGCTACGGACGCCTGGTATTCGAGTCCAGCGACCCGCGCGACCGATGGGACGGCAACTACAACGGCCGCGCCATGAAGGAGGGCACCTACCTCTGGCAGCTCAACGCTACCTACGTCGATCCCGACGGCACCAACCAGGTTCGCTTGGCCGAGCAGGGTTCGGTGGTTTTGATCCGCTAAGATCATGTGGGCCAGGCTGGCAAGCCTACTTCTGTTGTTTTTTGGGTTGACCCACCAAGGATCCGCGCAGCGCGTTCCTCCGCCCGCACTTCGCATTCAGTGCCACGTCAGTTCCGCCGAATGGTCGGACCGCCAACCGGGCGCCGCTTGGCTGGTTTCGCTGCGCACCGCCGACGGCAAAGTACTTGAGGAAGTTGTGGTGCCCGCTCAAAGCAACCCCCAGTTGCTCGACTTGGGAAGCCGCCGGTCCGGAACCTACATCGTGGCGGCCTACTTCGACGCCAACGGAAACCGCAAACTCGACCGCGGCGTGTTCAGCAACCCCGTCGAGCCCTACGCCTTCAGCAACAACGCCCGAAACCGATTCAGCGAGCCCGACCTTGCCGACCAGCGCTTCACCCACCCCGGGGACCTACAAAAACTGGTGCTAAAACCCGCGTTTTAGGCGCGCAAAAACAAGTTAACCGCATCCTGAAATGCCTTGGGCTGCTCCGCGTGGACCCAATGACCGGCACCGGCGATGCTCTCGAGCTGCGCGGCGGGGAAATGGGTTAAAATTCCGGACCAGTCTTCGTCGCGGATGTAGTTGCTGGCAAGCCCCCGAACAAAAAGCGTGGCCCCCACGTACTGATCCAGCGGCCCAAGGGGCTTTCCGATGCGGTCCATGATCGATTCCAGCACCGGCAGGTTGCACTTCCAACCCAGCTTTTTTTCGTCGGTCCACTCCAGATTTTTCAGCAAAAATTGGCGGATGCCCCAGTCCGAAAGTTGCGCCTCGAGGGCCCGATCGGCCTCGGTACGCGAGGCGATTTGATCGAGGTTTAGGCCGCGCATGGCGTCCAAAATGAACTGGTGGTGCGGCGGGTAGGCACGCGGACCAATATCAACGACCACCAGCCGCTCTACCCAAGACGGGTAGCGCACGGCCAATTCCATGGCCACTTTTCCGCCCATGCTGTGCCCAATCCAGGCTACGGGCCGGCCGGCGCAATGCGTTTCGGCATAGGCCAGGGCATCCTCAACCAGTTCGGGGTAGCTGTGGCTGGCGGTATGGGGCGAACGGCCGTGGTTGCGCTGGTCCACCAAGTGAACCTCGAAACCCAGGTCGGCCCAGGTCCGGGCGTGGCTGGCCCAGTTGTCGCCCATTCCAAGAAAACCGTGCAGGACGATAAGCGGGCGGCCGCCTTCGCCCAAAATTTTGCTTGAAAGGGTCACCGACGCCATGCCGTAAAGGTAGCAAGCGCGGCCTCAGGCCCGGTGCCGTGAGGCGCCTTGCTCCAGTTGGTAGCGGTAGCGCTGAATGCTGTTTTCCAAACCGAGGTAGAGGGCGTCCGCAATGAGTGCGTGACCGATCGAAACCTCGTCGAGTTCCGGGAGCGAAGCGGCAAAAAACGCGAGGTTGTCGGCGTTGAGGTCGTGCCCGGCATTTACGCCAAGTCCCAAGCTTTTGGCGAAGGCAGCCGACTCCGCATAGGGCGCTACCGAAGCCGCGCGGAGGCGCTCAAAACCCAAAGCATCACCTTGGCGCCGAAGGCTTAGCGCGGCGTCGTAGCCGCGCGCAAAAGCCTCCGTGTAGAGCTCGATTCGGTCTGCACCAACCGACTTCGCCCCTTCGATTCGGGCGGCGTCGCATTCCACAAAGAGCGAGGTGCGGATGCCGGCCGAGCGGAACTCCTCCACTACTTCCCGCAGCAGATTGGCCTGGGTCAAGGTGTCCCAGCCCGCATTGGAGGTCAGCACGTCGGGACCGTCGGGAACCAGCGTGACCTGTTCGGGTCGGCATTCCAAGACCAGTTCGACGAAATCGCGGCTTGGGTAGCCTTCTATATTGTATTCGGTGTGCACCACGGACCGCAGGGCGCGTGCGTCGGCGTAGCGGATGTGGCGTTCGTCGGGGCGGGGGTGCACCGTGATGCCCTGCGCACCGAATTCTTGGGCGCGAACGGCGGCCTGGAGCACATCGGGCACGTTTCCTCCGCGGCTGTTGCGCAGGGTGGCCACTTTGTTGATGTTGACCGACAAGCGGGCGGGTTGAAGTACGGCCATAGGGCAAACGTTGCTAAAGGTTTGGCAAAGGTCGCGTAGCCGTTTAGAAATCCTACCTTTGATGCATGTTTTGGGAGGAATTGCTGCAAACGGAACGCCCCGAAGGCCAAAACTACTGGCCCGTTGCCGACGGCCAAGGTCGCTACCTGGGAATGGCCAGCACTTCGGGTGCGGTAATCGACCAGCGCGCGTGCTCCAACCAGCAGCACGCCGTCGAAGCACTGGAACTCTTTGCCGGCTTGAAGCTGGATGCCGTGGCGGTGGTGGATTCCGACGGAACCCTGCTCGGCGGGCTCAGCGCCCAGCGCCTCACGGCATGGATGGGCAGCCAGTGGTGCTTCCAGCTCCAAGGAAGCAGCCTTTGGCTCCAGGGCACACAGACCTTGAGCGGCTCCTGGATCTGCGCCCTCGAAGAAGAAGGATACCGCGTGGTGGCACTCGCCACGGACTTCGACCGCGCAAGCGCCCTGTTCGGAACCTGGGTGCGCCTCGACCAACCCGACCCAACCGCCGCCGTCGAAACCCTGGAACGAATGGGCGCCACGGTGCTCGGATCCTTTCCGCACGGAAGGCGGCACAACGATGCGCAAGAGAACCTGGACCACTTAATTCACTACCTGAACCTCTAAGACATGGCCCGCATTGCGATTTACGGTAAACGCGTGCCCGACGAAGCCCAACCCTTTGTCGAACGCACCTTGGCGTCCCTTCACGAGGAAGGTTGTGAGGTAACCATCTACCGCGGCTTTCAGAACCGGCTCAACGAAGCCTGGAACCTTGGCCTTGACTTCCCCGAATTCACGTCCGCCGAAACGCTTCAAGCGCTTAAGCCGGATTTTTTGCTGGTAATTGGCGGAGACGGAACCCTCCTCGACGCCACCTCGCTGGTGGAACGAAGCGGAATTCCGCTCATTGGCCTCAACACCGGACGTCTTGGATTCTTGGCCAACATCACCCGAGACGAAGCGCCGACGGCCCTCAAGCGCATTCTTCAGGGTGCGTACCGAATCGAGGAGCGCTACACCCTTCAGGCCTCGACCGACGGGCCGGAATTGCTGGACCCCAACTTTGCCCTCAACGAAATCGCGGTCAGCCGCAAGGGCACCACGAGCATGATTTCGGTGCATGTGCACCTCGACGGCCAGTTTCTGAACACCTATTGGGCGGATGGCCTGCTGATCAGCACCCCGACCGGCTCGACGGGCTACAACTTGAGCTGCGGCGGGCCCATTCTCATGCCGATGTCGCCGAATTTCATCCTTACGCCCATTGCGCCGCACAATTTAACCGTGCGTCCGCTCGTTATTCCCAACGATGGCGTACTGGAACTCCGCATTGAAGCGCGCGAAGGGAACTTTCTGTGTTCCCTGGATTCCCGCGTGTTTACCCTGGACGTCGAAACCACGCTGCGCATCCAGCAGGCGGACTTTAAATTCCGCTTGGTTCAGACCGAGGAACACAACTTCCCTTCTACGCTGCGAAACAAGCTGTTATGGGGGCTTGACCGGCGCAATTAAGCCTCGGCAAAGCGCGTATCTTTGCGGGCTCATGCTTCGCCAAACCCTTACTGCCGCCCTGCTTTGGCCCGTTCTTACCTGGGGCCAGCACAGCCAAGACCTCACGGTTTCGTGGGGCGGAGTTGGGCTGCGCGGAGACGTGGGACCCACCTGGGGCCTTCCCGTGCGCGGCCAGTCCTGGTCCTTGGGTTACCGCTACCAGGGCCATCCGCACTACGCCCTGCGCGTGGCGGCGGAACAGGGGCAATGTACCGCGAGCGACCTCAATGCTTCGCGGGCCGATCGCGCGGCGCGCGGAATCACCGTCCGAACCCAAACCCAAAGCGTATGGGCCATGGGCGAAGTCACCTTCCTGCCCCTGCGCATTCCGTCGTTTCGATTTCAGCACAGCCCCTACCTGTTCGCCGGTTTGGGCGTAACGCGGTACAATCCCCAAGGCGCCTACCAGGGAACCTGGATGGACCTGCGGCCCCTGGGCACCGAGGGGCAGGGGTTGGACGGGTCCGGCACCACCATCTACGGCACGCGCGCTTTGAGCATTCCGCTTGGAATGGGCTGGCGGGCCCACCTCGGACCTTGGCTCACGGCCCAAGTCGAGGCTCAGTGGACCTGGATCGCGAGCGACTACGTCGACGACGTTTCGGGCAACTACCCCGATATTACGGCCCTCCGCGAAGCGCGGGGCGACGCCGCTGCCTACTTCGCAGACCCCACCGCCCGGGGCCTGACCGGCTACGCTCGAGGACAATCCGACCGAAACGACGGTTTGATTCGCGCCAATGTCGGGTTAGGTTTGCACTTGGAGAAATTTTGGGAAACTTGCGCCGCATTCCTTAACTGATGAAGAACATTCCACAGCACGTCGCCATCATCATGGACGGCAACGGCCGCTGGGCCAAAAAACAGGGTTTTGCCACCCGGGTGCGCGGCCACGAACTGGGCGTGGAGGCCCTGCGTCGCGCGTCCACCGGCGCGGCCGAACTGGGAATTCGCTTCCTCACGGTCTACGCGTTTTCGGAAGAGAACTGGCAGCGCCCCAAAGCCGAGGTCGACGCCTTGATGAACATTCTTATGACCAGCCTGAGCAAGGAGCTTCCGGTGCTTCAAGAGAACGGCATTCGGCTTCACGCCATCGGAAACCTGGATGCCCTTCCGAGCAAGGCCCGAAAGCAGCTTGACGCAACCCGCGAGGCGACGGCCGGCAACACGCGCATGGTCCTCACGCTCGCGCTGAGCTACGGAAGCCGTCAGGAGCTCACCTCCGCCGTTCGGGTGCTGGCCGAAAAGGCCGTGCGCGGGGAACTTCAGGCCCAAAGCATCTCGGAACGCGACGTAGCCCAGGCCCTGTGGACCCACGACCTGCCCGATCCGGAACTGGTCATTCGCACCAGCGGCGAACAGCGCATTTCCAACTTCCTTCTTTGGCAAATTTCCTACGCGGAATTGGTGTTCTTGCCCGTACTTTGGCCTGATTTTTCCAAGGAAGACCTCGTTTCGGCGCTATCGACCTTTGCCGGGCGGGAGCGCCGACTTGGAAAGACCAGCGAACAACTTCACGCATGACCGCCCTACGCTTCCTCGCCTTTGTCGCCCTTTTCGGGATTGCCCCCACGGCAAACGCCCAGATTCTGGCGTCCGCGCCCGTAGAGGTGACGGCGGGAATCGACTACGAGGTCGGCGGCATCCTGGTGACAGGGGCCGACGAACTCGATCCGGCCATGGTTACCCTACTCAGCGGGCTGCGGGTCGGCGATGTGGTTCAGTTTCCGTCCGAAAAGATTGCCGACGCCGTGCGCAACCTGTGGAAGCAGGATTTGTTTGAAGACATTCAGCTGTTCGTAACGGCCCGAAACGGCGGGGTGGTTTACCTTGAATTCCGCCTCAAAACGCTGCCCAAACTCAGCAAATACTACTTTACGGGCTTGAGCAAGCCCCGCCAGGATGCCTTGCGCGAAAAGCTGGGCTTGAGCCGCGGAACCATTGTTTCCCAAAACCTAATCCGCACGACGGAATCCACCATTCGCAAGCATTTTATCGAAAAAGGCTACCCCGAAGTTTCGGCGCGCGTCACACCCGTAACCGACACGGGATTTGCCCAAGCGGTGGTTCTGCGCATCGACGTCGAGACCGGTCCTCGGTTGCGCATTGACGACATCGTTTTTGAGGGAAACCAGGCCCTGAGCAGTGCCAAGCTGCGCCGCGCCATGGACGAGCTGCACCGCATGCGCTGGTGGAATATTTTTCAATCGGCTAAGTACCTCGAAGACAAGCTCGAAGGGGAGCGCGCCCTGATTGTGGAGGCCTACAACAACGCCGGCTACCGGGATGCCCGAATTGTGCGCGATACCGTGTACCGCGTGGACGTAAACGAAAAACCCCGAATTCGCATTGCGTTTACCGTGGAAGAAGGGCGTCCCTACTTCTACCGGAGCGTTCGGTTCTTGGGCAATTCCAAGTACGACAACGCAACCCTTCAGAGCATTCTGAAAATTGAAGCGGGCGATCGCTACGACGCCAAGCTGCTGGGAACCCGGGTAAACGGCGACCCGAACGGCAACGACATTTCGTCGCTCTACCTGAACAACGGCTACCTGTTCAGCAACGTTATTCCCGTTGAAGTCCGCGTGGCCAACGATTCCATCGACCTCGAAATTCGCATTCGCGAAGGCCGTCCGGCCACCGTGCGCAAGGTGAAGGTGGTGGGCAACGACCGCACCAACGACCACGTGATTTACCGCGAAATCCGCACCCGCCCCGGAGACTTGTTTTCCAAGGCCGACATCCAACGAACCATTCGCGAACTGGGGCAGCTCGGGTACTTTGATCCGCGATCCATCAACATCACCCCGAATCCCGATCCGGTGACTGGAACCGTGGACCTCGAATACACGGTCGCGGAACAGTCCACCAGCCAACTCGAGCTGCAGGGCGGCTGGGGCGCCAACATGGTTATTGGTACGGCCGGGCTCAACTTCAACAACTTCAGCGCGCGAAACCTTTTCAACAAAAAGGCATGGAAGCCGCTGCCGTCGGGAGACGGCCAAACGATTAACATTCGGGCCCAAAGCAACGGAACCTTCTTCTCGTCCTACAATTTCAGCTTCACGGAGCCCTGGCTTGGCGGCAAGAAGCCCAACTCCATTACGTTCACGGCCTACCACAACCGCATGAACGCGTCGGGGCGTACCGACAGCACCGCCCAGCGCATCAGCATCACGGGGGTGACGTTGGGACAGGGACTGCGCCTCAAGTGGCCCGACGACTACTTTACGCTGTACCATGCCATCGAGTACCGACGTTTTGACATCAACAACTACCCGTTTGGTACGGCGATGTTTAAAACGGGCATTGCCAACTCGGTCGCCTACAACTTCACGCTGCGCCGCGACAACCGCGACCTGCCCATCTTCCCAACGCGGGGTTCGAGCCTGTCGTTCAACATGGAACTGACGCCGCCCCTTTCGCTGATCGACGGCCGCGACTACAGCAAGCTGACGACCAACGAAAAATACCGCTTCATTGAGTACCACAAGTTCAAGTTCTCCGGTGATTTTTACATGCAGCTCGCCAAGAACTTGGTGGCCCGCTCCTACGGGGAATTCGGATTTTTGGGTTCCTACTCCAAGGATTACGGGTTGCCTCCCTTTGAGCGCTTTTACTTGGGCGGAGACGGCCTGCAAAACTTTGTACTCGACGGCCGCGAAATCGTCGGCTTGCGCGGCTACACCAACTTCAGCCTAACGCCCCCGGGCGGCGGTGCGCTGTACACCAAATTCACCTCGGAGCTTCGCTACCTCATTTCCCCGAGCCCCACGGCCCAGATTTTTGCGCTGGCCTTCTTGGAGGCGGGCAACAACTACGGCAACTTTGGCGACTACCGTCCGTTTGAACTCAAGCGGTCGGCAGGCGTTGGCTTGCGGATTTTTATGCCCATGTTTGGCCTGCTGGGCGTAGACCTTGGGCACGGTTTTGACCCGATGCCGGGCAAGGTCGTCCCCTCGGGATGGCAAACCCACTTTGTACTTGGTCAACAGTTTTGATGCCCATGTACCGCTTCCTCGTTTTGGCTTTTGCCCTAGTGACCACCCAGGCTTTGGGTCAGCGAATCGGGTACGTAGACACCCAGCTTTTGCTCAAAAAACACCCCATGTACGTTCAGGCTCAAGCCGAGGTGGAGCGCCTTAATGCGCAGTGGCTTGGCGAAGTGCAATCCCTGTTCGACGACGCCGAAGCCCTGCGGGGGCAGCTCGAGGCCGAGCGCGTTCTGCTCACTGCCGGCATGGCCGCTGAGCGCGAAAAGAGCATTGGCGTGACCCTTGACAGCGCCAAGGCACGGCAATTGCGGTACTTTGCTCCCGAGGGCCTGCTGTTCAGCAAGCGCGAAGAGCTCATTGCGCCCATTCAAGCGCAAGTCGCCGCCGCAATCCGTGAAGTGGCGCGACGCAAAAAGCTCGACGTGGTGCTGGACAAGGGAAGCAACCTCGCCGTAGTCTACGCAAACGAAACCCTTGACCTGACCAACGAAGTCCTGCAGCAGCTTGGCTTCTAACATCCTACCTTTGACCCCATGAAAAAAATTGTCCTCATCGCTGCACTCGCAGTTGCCAGCGCCGCCAGTGCCCAGTCGGTAGTAGCCCACGTTAACGTGGACAGCCTGCTCGTTCAAATGCCCGAGTACAAAAAGGCACAAGAAGCCCTTCAGGCGGAACAGGCCAAATTTGAAGCCGAAGCCAAGGAAATGAATGCCGAACTTGAAAAAGGCGCTCAAGCCCTTCAGGCCAATGCAGCCACCTGGACGGACCTCCGCAAAAATCAGGAGCAGCAGCGCCTGCAAGAGATGTACAACAACATCCAAGAATACATGCAAGGTGCTCAAGGTCAGCTTCAGCAAAAGGAGGTCGAGCTCATCACCCCGGTGCTTGAAAAACTCCAGGCTGCGATCAACGCGGTAGCGGAGACCAAAAAGGTATCCTACGTTCTGGACGCCTCTCAGAGCAAGGGCCAAGTGATTTACGCCAAGGGCGGAATCAATCTTGGGGCCGACGTTCGCGCCTACCTGGCCAAGTAATGCCCGCGTCCGTTGACGGGCCCATTGGGCTCTTTGACTCCGGTGTTGGCGGCCTGACGGTCGCCCGCGCACTAGCCGATCGCCTCCCCGGTGAGCGGCTTCTTTATTTTGGGGACACCGCCCACCTTCCCTACGGAGACAAGTCGCCCGAAGCCATTCGCGGCTACAGCCTCGCTATTGCCCAGCACCTGGTTGACCTCGGAGCCAAGGCCATCGTGGTGGCCTGCAACTCCGCTTCGTCGGTAGCCTACGACGCCCTGGTGGCCGCCATGGACGTCCCGGTCTTTAACGTGATCGACCCCGTGGTGGCCGAAGTCGCCCGCCTTGGCGTTGATTCGGTCGGCATCTGGGGAACAAAGGCCACCGTCAAGTCGGGTGTTTTTCCGGCCAAGCTCGCCGTGAGCGCACCGCATGCGCGCGTTCAGGCTTGGGCCACGCCGCTCCTGGTGCCGGTCATCGAAGAAAACATTTTGGACGGTCCCATTTTGGAAGCCGTCGTCGACGGCTACGCGGGGCCCACCGAAGCGGCGCACGTAGATGCCCTGGTACTGGCCTGCACCCACTACCCCATTGTCGCGAAGCAAATTGGCGCCCGAATGGGGCCCGACGTCGCCCTGCTATCGACCCCACAAATCGTGGCAGAGCACGTCGCCCGTCAACTCGGCGAACTAAAGCTGCTCCGGTCGACTGCCGCGCCGAGCATGCCCCATCAATTCGTGGTGAGTGACTACACCCCTGCGTTTGAAGCGATTGCGCAGCAGTTTTTTGGCGAAGCCATCTCCCTGCGCGAAGACCATCTTTGGGCTTAAGCCGGCTTGATCGCGACCAGCCTGCGGTACTGGATTTCGCCGTTTTTTAGCCGTTCGTGGAGTTGCGACCCCACGTTGCCCGCAAACTCGGTGAAAAGTCCGCGCAACCAAAAGGGCACGCGCTTTTTAATCAGGGCGCGTTTGGTCGGCTCGTCGAGCTCGATGGCCGCAACCACATTGGACGTGATGTCGGCGTTTTCGCGGACTTCGAGCCCCGCTTCAGACAGCCATTCGTACAGCGGGTCCCAGTTCCATTGGGCGCGAACGTCCACCAGCACCAGCTGCCCGCCGGGGCGAAGTACCCGAACGACCTCCCGAATAAACTGCGCCTGATCCCGGTAGGCGTGGCAGGATTCCACGTTGAGGACCGCATCAAAGGACTCGTCCGAAAAAGGCATGTCCATGCTGTTTCCCTCGACGAAGTTGACCGGAATCCCCGCGTGGTTTTTGCGGCAAAAGGCGACCGCCGACGCAGCGAAATCCAAACCGGTCGCCGAGGCCGGCCGCATCGTTTCGGCCACATGCCGGAGTCCGCCTCCGCGCCCGCAGCCCACCTCGAGGACCTCTTTGCCCTCGATGTGCGCCCGTGCCGCCAGGTAGTGGTACATCGCGCGGGACCTCCATTGAAACAGCGACTCGTCGAGGGTTCCGTACGTCGCCCGTTCGGCGTCGGTCGGCTCGTACCCGTAGTTCATGAACCACCAATCCGCGTCGGGCAAGACCCTGGGAAAGGTCTCGTAGGCGAGCTTCCAGAGGCGTTCGCGCACGCCACCCGAGGAACGAACCAGCTTAAACAAAAGGCTACCAAGCATCTATAAGGGTATTGATGCCAAGCAAGATACATCCTTATTTTTTGGCTTCGGGGGCAAAATCCACCGGGAAATCGCCGGGCCGAGGCAAAAAATGCTAACCCAAGTCCGCCGCGATTTTGGCCGACAGCAGGCAGAGCGGAATTCCGCCCCCGGGGTGGGCGCTGCCGCCGACAAAAAAGAGGTTGGGAATTTGGCGGTGGAAATTCGGATGGCGCAGAAAGGCCGCCATCGCGTTGTTGCTGGAAGCGCCGTAGAGGGCTCCGCGGTCGCTGCCCGTGCGGGCCTGAATCGTTGGCGGGTCCAGGACGTCTTCAACCTCGATGAACGGTGCCACGTCGACGCCGAGGGCCCGCTCGATTTTGGCGAGCACGGAGGCGCGGGCTTGGGTCCGCCAAGCGGTCCAATCTTGGCCGTAATCGGCCGGAGCGTTGATCATCACAAACCAGTTTTCTCCGCCCTCGGGAGCCTCCCCGGGCAGGTCCTTGCTGGTGATGTGGATGTAGACCGTTGGGTCGGCGTGGAGCCGCTTGCGCTCAAAGAGGTCATGGAATTCCGCCTCGTAGTCGCCAGCAAACAGGATGTTGTGTAGGTTGAGCTCCGGGAAGTCGCGCCGCACCCCCCAGTAAAAAATCAGGGCCGACGAGGAGCGCTCTTGGTTCAGGGTTTTTTCGGGCGCCTTGAGGTCGGGCAGCAAGCGGCGGTAGGTAGGCGTGACGTCCATGTTGCTGAGGACCACGTCGGCGGCCAGGTCGTGGCCGGCCACCCGGATTCCGGTCGCCATTTGGCCTTGGAGCGTGATGCGTTCGACGCGTTCGCCGAAGTGAAATTCCACCCCTTGGCGCTGCGCGAGGGCCACCAAGGACTCGGTGATGGCCACCATTCCGCCGTAGGGAACGTAGGTACCGAAGCCGAATTCCAGGTGCGGAATCATGCAAAGCGTCCCCGGCGCCCGGTAGGGCGTCGAACCGTTGTAGGTCGCAAAGCGGTCAAAAATTTGCACCGTTTTGGGGTTTCGGAAGCGCTTGGCGTGCACGGCGTGCATCGTCTGCGTCAGTTTGAGGCTGGGAAGCGCCGCCAGGGCGGGCAGGGCGTCGCGCCGAAGGAAGGTCGCCGCTTTATGGAGCGAGCGCTCCAAAAAAAGCCCGCGGGTAGCTTCGTACTGGCGTCGCGCTAGGTCGAGGTGCCCGGTAATGTGGGCCGCCGGCTCGCCCAAGACGCGCTCGGCCTCTGCGGCGAATTCCGAAGGGTCGCTGTGGGCCGTCAGGCGGGTGCCGTCGTCCCAGAAGTAGCGGCACTCCTCGGTTTTTTTGAGGTAGTTGAAGTGGTCGCGGGGGTCTTCGCCGCAGAGGGTGAAGAGCTCGTCGACCAAAAACGGCAGGGTGAACAGCGAGGGGCCGGCGTCGAAGCGGTAGTCGCCTAGCTGAAACTGGCTGAGCTTGCCGCCCGGGTAGGTGTTGGCTTCGTGGACGTGCACGGCGTAGCCCTTGCGGGCCCAGCGGATGGCCGAGGCGATGCCGGCGATGCCCGCGCCGACTACGCGCGCGGTGGGTTGCTTTGCTTCCATTGGTCGATGGCGCGGCGGACGCTGCCGTGCTCCAGTAGCAACGCACGGGCGTCGGTTTCGTTCAGGCCGGTGCCTTCGGCGACCATGCGGCTGCCGCGCTCGACAAGTTTGTGGTTGCTCAGCTGCATGTCGACCATGCGCGAGCCCTGGACGCGGCCCAGTCGGATCATGACCGTGGTGGTCAGCATGTTGAGCAGGAGCTTTTGGGCGGTTCCGGACTTCATGCGGGTGCTTCCCGTCACAAATTCGGGGCCGACCACGGCCACGACGGGGTATTGCGCGGCGGCGGCGACGGCCGAGTCGGGGTTGCACACGATGCAGCCGGTCAGGCAGCCGGCGGCGCGGGCTTGGTTGAGTCCGCCCACGACGTAGGGCGTGCGGCCGCTGGCGGCGATGCCCACGACCGTGTCGAGGGGCTCGATGCGGTGCTCCATCAGGTCGATCCAGGCTTGTTCGGGGTCGTCTTCGGCGAATTCCACCGCCTTGCGGATCGCGCCGTCGCCCCCCGCGATGATTCCCACGACCATTCCGTGCGGAACCCCAAAGGTCGGCGGGCATTCCGAAGCGTCCACGATGCCCAGGCGGCCCGACGTGCCGGCGCCGAGGTAAAACAGGCGTCCTCCCTGCTGCATGCGCGGAACCACGGCTTCCACCAGTTCCTCGAGGGCGGGTATGGCTTGGGCCACGGCCTCGGGCACGCGGCGGTCTTCGGCGTTGATGCCCTCGAGAAGCTGGCGCACGGTCCAGGTTTCGAGGTGGTCGTGGTTGCTGGCGCTTTCGGTGATCATGACCCGGTAAAACTAATGCTTCTTCAGGACCGCCACGTAGTAGCCGTCGCTGTGTGGGTGGTCCGGGCGGATGCGGACTTCCTCGCGGAGTTCGTAGGCGCCGCCCTGTTCGTCGATAAACCGGCGGACCTGGTCTTCGTTTTCGCTGCGCAGAATGCTGCAGGTCGCGTAGACAAGGGTTCCGCCCGGCTGCAGGGCCTGGGAATAGTCGCGCAAGATGCCGTACTGGGTCTCGAGGGTGCGCTCGAGGTGGTCGGGCTGAAGCTTCCACTTGGTGTCGACGTCGCGGCGAATGACGCCGGTGCCGCTGCAGGGCACGTCGAGCAGCATTTTGTTGGCCCAGCCCTCGTGGCGCTGTACGTCGCGCGGGGAGCGAATCCACTCCGTGCGAAGCCCCCGAACGCCGGCCCGTGCCGCGCGCTTTTCGGCCTCGCCAAGTTTATAGGATTCCACGTCCATGCACAGGATTTCGGCTTCGTTTCCGGCCATCGCGGCCGCGTGGAGGGCCTTGCCCCCGGCGCCGCTGCATCCGTCAAGTATCCGGTCGCCGGCCTCCGGGTTGAGGTAGGCGGCGATGCGCTGGGAGCCGCCGTCCTGCACCTCGTACCAGCCGTCCTTGAAGCTCTCGAGGTGCTGCAGGCGGGGGCGCTTGGCCAGCACCAGCGCGTCCGGAGCCACGTCGCTCGGCGCCGCTTCGATACCCTCCGCGCTTAGGCGTTCCTGAACGGCTTCGCGCGAGGCCTTGAGGGCATTGGCCCGAAGCACCACGTAGGCGGGTCGATTCAGGGCGGCGGCGAGCGACGGCCATTCCGTACCCAGTTCGGCTGCGGCGCGCTCGGCAAACCACGGGGCGTAGCTCTGCGCCACCGCGACGTCGAGGCCCTCGGGAACGACCATTCCGTCGGCACGCCAGGCCCAGTAGGTGTCAAAGAGCTCCTTGAGCGGCTTTCGCTTGATCACCGCCTCGCCGCCGTGAAGGTGCCAAAGCAGCGACCACCAACGCAGTATTTCGTAGCTGTGCTCCGCCACAAAGGCCCGATCGCGGGCGCCCCAGCGCTTGTTGGCGCGAAGCACCTGGTCGACGACCCGGTCCGCGTAGAGTCGCTGACCAAAGGTGCGCTCGAGCACCTCCAGTACTCCCGCAACCAAATTGGGGTGGGCCGTCACGAGATCTGCTGGGATTGAAGCGCGTAAAGCTCGGCGTACACCCCCGGCTGCGCGACGAGTTCGCTGTGGCTTCCCTGCTGCGCAACCCGACCGTCCTCGAGTACGATGATGCGGTCGGCCAAGTGCACGCAGCTCAGGCGCTGGGTTATCAGCACCGCCGTCAGGCCCTCCAGTCGGGCCTTCAGGTTGCTGAGAATGGTCACTTCGGTTTCGGTGTCGACGGCGCTCAAGGCGTCGTCAAAGAGCAGCACCTGCGGCTGCTTCATCAGGGCCCGCGCGATGCTTACGCGCTGTTTTTGTCCGCCCGAAAGGGTTACGCCCCGTTCGCCCACCACGGTATCAAAGCCCTGGGGAAATCCGCGGATGTCGTCGGCCACGTCGGCGAGTTCGGCTTGGCGCTCGACGTCGGAACGCTCCGCATTCAGGCTGCCAAAAGCAATGTTGTCGGCCACCGAATCGCTGAACAGAAAGGGATCCTGGGGCACCGTGCCGATGGACGCCCGGAGCGCCTGCAGGTCCCAGGTGCGCAGATCCACGCCGTCAAGCAGCACCCGGCCCTGACTGGGGTCCATGAGGCGGTTCATTAGGCCCACTAAACTTGATTTGCCGGAACCGGTGCGCCCGACCACCACGACCGTTTCGCCCGGATTCACGGTGAACGACACGTCGCGCAGGGCCTGAATTCCGCTGTCTGGATAGGTGTAGGAAACGTTTTCAAAGGTCCATGCGCCCTGGACCTGGGCTTGGTGGGCGGAGTTCGGTTGCTGCACGGCCGGAACCACGTCCATGAAGTCGTTGATGCGCTCCATGGACGCCTCGGCGCGCTGAATCAGGCTCATTACCCACCCGATGCTGGCGATTGGCCAGGTCAGCAGGCCGACGTAGTAGACGAACTCGGCAATGACGCCAGGGCTGAGCCGGCCCTCGATGACGCCTTCGCCACCAATCCACACCGTAAGCACCGTGCTGAGGCCGACGAGCAGCATCATCAGCGGCGCAAAAAGCGCGTTTACCCGGTAGAGGTCGCGGTTGAGTTGGTAGCTCTTTTCGGAACTCGCGGCGTAGCGGTCGGTTTGCTCCGCTTCGAGGCCGTAGACCTTGAGGACCCGAATGCCGCTAAATGTTTCTTGGGCGAGGGTACTGATCGCAGACTGCTGCTCCTGCACCGCGTGGCTGCGCTGGTTGATCAGCGTCGAAACGCGGTAAATGGCCCAAACCAGCACCGGCATGGGCGCCAGCGTGATCCAACTCAATTTGGGATCGACCTGAAACATGAACACGAGCGTAAGTCCCGTCGAAAACGCCGTGTTGATCGTGTACATCACCCCCGGACCAAGGTACATGCGCACCCGGCTGACGTCTTCGCTGATTCGGTTCATCAGGTCGCCGGTGGCGTTGCGGCGGTAAAAGGTTTGGTCCAGGTCCTGGTAGTGGCGGTAGATGTCGTTTTTGAGTTCGTACTCAATGTGGCGCGACATGACGATCAGGGTCTGGCGCATCAAAAAGGTGAAGGCGCCGCGCAGGGCACTGAGCAGCAAAATGAGCGCGGAGTAGCCGAGTAGGGCGCGCAGCAGGGCCCCCGAATCGCTCTGAAGGCGCAGGGCCTCCGACACGGTATCAAAAGCTTGGCGGATGTAGATAGCCGGGTAGACCGAAAACACCGCCGACGCAATTACGAAGACGACGCCGCCCAGGAGGTGCCAGGGGTAGCGCAGAAAGTAGGGGTTTAGGGACCACAGGGCACGCACAAGGCAAAGGTACGGCCGGCGCGACCGGCGCCTTGCCCTACGTGCCGCAATATCCTAGCGAATAAAGGGGTCGCTGAATCGGTCGTCGACCGCGATTGCGGGGTCGTCCAAGGTGCGCAAAAAAGCCACCAGGGCCGCCTTTTGGGCGGCCGTGAAGTTGGGCTGAATGGGCTGCCCGTTGGGTCCGCGCAGCTGCGGACTCAGGTTGGGGTGGTTTTTGACGCCCGTGCTGTAGTGGTCGATCACCTGTTCCAAGGTGGCGAAGCGCCCGTCGTGCATGTAGGGACCGCGGTCACTCAGGTTGCGCAGCGAGGGTACCTTGAACAGGCCGAGTTGCGCCGCATTGCCGTTGATGCCACCCACGCCCGCGTCGGTGGTGGTGGCGTCCAGTCCGTTGCTGCGCGGACCCGGCGCCGCGAAGGCCTCGGTACCGTGGCAGCTGACGCAGGCACCCGGTGCGGGCGGACCCCCTCCGGGCGTCACCCCAAAAAATAGGGCCTTGCCCTGGTTTTCTTGGGCGGTGAAGTTGGGGAAGGCAACCACGGGACCCGCAACTTGGGCACGGCCGTCGTCGTAGCGCGAACGGTAGCTCATAAGGCTCCGCACGAACTGGGCCAGGGCCTGGCGAACCCGGAGTTCGGTGATTTCGGTCGATCCAAAGGCCCGTTCAAACAGCGGCGCATAGTATGGCAGGGCCTGAATACGTGCCAACAGGCTGTCGATGCTCAGGCCCATTTCGGTCGGATCCTGAACGGGCATGAGCACCTGATCTTCGAGCGAAGCCGCTCGCTCGTCCCAAAAAAACGAACCGTTGGCATAAAACCGCGCATTGGTCAACCCCATGGAATGCCGGCCGGTGCGACCGCCCGCGAAGCCGCGGCTGAATCGGGCGCTGTCGCCAAAGCCGCGGTCTTGGTGGTGGCAGCTCGCGCAGGAAGTGGTCCGGTTTGCGCTCAGTGCGCGCTCATAAAAAAGCACCCGGCCCAACGTCGCCCCGTCGTCGGTCACCGGGTTGGTCATCGGCGTGTTGTCGGCCGCAAGCACGTTGGGCTGGGCGAAGTGCGCCGGCAAATCGGGCGTGTAGGCGTAGGGTTGATCCGGCAAGCGTAGGTAGGCAGCAATCGGATCACCGGGTTCCGGACGGCAGGCCACGGCGGCGGCGGCAATACCAAGGGCAATGAGCTTATTCATATTGGGTAGATGCCCAAAATGTACAAAGGTTTAACGACTTTGTACCTTTAGGCCATGTTTTCGGCACCGTCCAATCCCGTTATCGCCGTCGTGGGCCTTGGCTACGTCGGACTCCCCCTTGCCCTGGCCCTCTCGCGCGAATTCCGCGTGGTCGGTTTTGACATCAACGCTGCGCGTGTGGCGGAACTCAACCGCGGCGAGGACCACACCCTGGAGGCGGAGCCCGAAGAGCTCGCGGCGGCCTTGGCGCGCGGACTCCGTTTCAGCGCCGAGTCCTCATCCTTGAACGAGGCCAACGTCTACATTGTAACGGTTCCGACCCCAATTGACCAGTTTAAGGCGCCCGACCTCAAGCCCCTGCTGGCCGCGTCGGCCACCATTGGCGGAGCCCTCAAATCCGGCGACGTGGTCATCTACGAATCCACGACCTACCCGGGATGTACCGAAGAAGACTGCGTTCCCGTCCTCGAGCGCACGTCGGGACTGAAGTTCAACTCGGATTTTTACTGCGGCTACAGCCCTGAACGAATCAATCCGGGCGATAAGGTCAACACGCTGGAAACGATTAAAAAGGTAACCAGCGGCAGCACGCTCGAAGCCGCCGAGTTTGTCGACGGCATCTACCGCCGCATCGTGAAGGCCGGAACCCACTTGGCCCCGAGCATCAAGGTAGCCGAAGCCTCAAAGGCCATCGAAAACGCCCAACGCGACGTGAACATCTCGTTTGTCAACGAGCTCGCCCTCATTTTTGACCGCCTTGGCATCGATACCCGCGACGTGCTCGAGGCCGCCGGTACCAAGTGGAACTTCCTGAAGTACAGCCCCGGTTTGGTTGGCGGTCACTGCATCGGCGTAGACCCCTACTACCTGGCACATAAGGCCCAAAGCGTGGGTTACCACCCGCAGGTGATTTTGAGCGGACGCCGCGTAAACGACTCCATGGGCATGTTTGTGGCCAATAAAGTGGTCAAGCTCATGATCGGCAACGGCCTCGCCGTTCACGGCAGCAAAGCCCTGGTGCTGGGCGTGACCTTCAAGGAGAATTGCCCCGACATCCGCAACACCCGCGTGGTCGATATCGTTTCGGAGCTGCAGCAGTTCGGCATCGAAGTCGACGTGTACGACCCGTGGGCCGACGCCCACGAGGTCCGCGAAGAATACGGCATTTCGCTGGCCGAGTCCCCCGGGACCGGCTACCACGCCGTCATCTTGGCCGTGGCCCACGAACAGTTTGCCGGTCTGGACCGCAATCAACTGGGCCTCAAGCCCGACGGCGTGGTCTTCGATACCAAAGCCCTTTGGCCACGGGAAATGGTCGACGGGCGGCTTTAGGCCGCTACTGGCCGCGGGTTACTCGTTTCAGGTCTGCAGAATCCCCGGGTTGTACGGGCGTTCAATCGGAGCCTGGTTGGCCGCCTCAATACCCATCGAAATCACCGTACGCGTGTCGGCGGGGTCAATGATTCCGTCGATCCACAACCGAGCCGCCGCGTAGTAGGGGCTCATTTGGGCCTCGTAGCGGGCGCGGATGCGCTGCAGCAATTCCTGCTCCGCCTCGGGCGTAAGGTCGGCGGTGCGGGCCTTTTCAATTTGAAGAAGCACCTTGGCCGCCTGATCGCCGCCCATCACCGCAATTTTGGCCGTGGGCCATGCGACAATAAGGCGCGGATCGTAGGCTTTTCCGCACATCGCGTAGTTGCCGGCTCCAAACGAGTGGCCCGTGATGACCGTGAATTTTGGCACCACGCTGTTGGCCACGGCGTTCACCATTTTGGCGCCGTCCTTAATGATTCCGCCGTGCTCCGAACGCGAGCCAACCATGAATCCGGTGACGTCCTGCAAAAACACGAGCGGAATCTTTTTTTGGTTGCAGTTGGCGATGAAGCGGGCGGCCTTGTCGGCGCTGTCGGAATAAATCACGCCCCCAATCTGCATTTCGCCCGTTCCCGACTTGACTACTTGGCGTTCGTTGGCGACGATTCCCACCGCCCAGCCGTCGATGCGCGCGTAGGCCGTGACGATGGTTTTTCCGTAGTTGGCTTTGTACTCGATGAGCGAATCGGCGTCGACCAGGCATTCAAGCAGCCCGCGCACCGGGTAGGGCTTGCCGTCGACGGGCATTCGTTCGTAGATTTTCTCGACCCCCACGGCGGGAGCCGTTGGATCGACGCGGTCGTAGCCCGCCGTAGGTCGCGCGCCCAGCTTGTCGACGAGTCCGCGCAGGGTGCGCAGTGCGTCGTCGTCGTCCTTGGCTTTGTAGTCGCAAACCCCGCTGATCTGGGTATGGGTCGTGGCCCCGCCCAGGGTTTCGTTGTCAATGTCTTCGCCGATGGCCGCCTTGACCAGGTAGCTGCCCGCCAAGAAAATGCTCCCGGTGCCCTCGACAATGATCGATTCGTCGCTCATGATGGGCAGGTAGGCCCCGCCCGCCACACAGGAACCCATTACGGCCGAAAGCTGGGGTATTCCCAGGCTGCTCATCACCGCATTGTTGCGGAAAATCCGCCCAAAGTGCTCCTTGTCGGGGAAAATTTCGTCCTGCATCGGCAGGTAGACGCCCGCGGAATCCACCAGGTAGAGGATCGGAATCCGATTTTCCATGGCTATTTCTTGGGCGCGAAGGTTTTTCTTGCCGGTCATCGGGAACCAAGCTCCGGCTTTGACGGTCGCGTCGTTGGCGACCACCATGCAGGTTCGTCCGGCGATGCGGCCCAGCACCACCACCACGCCGGCCGAGGGGCATCCGCCGTGCTCGGCATACATTCCGTCGGCCGCGAACGCACCGATTTCGACCTGGGGCGCTTCGGGGTCCAGCAACCGCTTGACGCGCTCCCGGGCGCTGAGTTTTCCCTGTTCGGCCAATTTTTCAAGCCGCTTTTTGCCTCCACCTAGGGCCACTTCGCTCCATCTGCGATGGCATTCCGCGACTAACAGCTTGAGTTCGTCGGCATTGCGTTCCGTTTTGAGGTCGTGGGCCATGGTGGTTTGGGATTCAGGGAGGTGTACCCGAAGGTAGGCCTGAACAACGCCAACGCCAAGTACCCGATGCGCGCAACGAGCAACTGGTTTCTAGTAGCCCAGGTTCCATTCCGCCACGCGCGCCCAAAGCTCGTCTTCGTTGGGCACCGCGTCGCTTAGGAATAGCAGCAGGCGAATTCCGCTCGGCGTCTTCTGGAACATCAGCGCGTCGGGCGTTCCGTCGCCCATGAGGTCGCCGCTCCAGTGCACTTCGGGCGGACAAACCACCACCGAGTCGAGCACATTGGCCAAGGTGTCCCGGCGAATCCACTGGTTATCGGCAGCGCGCACTCCCGCAATCAAGGCGTATCCGCTAAGCTCCGGGCAGTCCGCGCCCACGCCCTGCACCATGCCGGTGGCGTAGACCACCACGTTGCCCCGGTACATGCGGTCGCGCGCCGTTATGGCTCCAAGATCGGCTTGGCTGCCGGGCAAAAGCACGGCGGAGCCTTCGCGTACCGGGCCCAAGTCGGCACTGTCGAGTCGCACCGGACTTCCGAACAGAAAGTGGCTGCCCTCTTCGCGGTTGGTTTTCAGGTCAAACTCGAGACCGCTTGCGTTGCCGGTCGGGAACTCGCTGAGCTCCGCCTTGACGCGCACCGGCCGAAGCTTCCACATGCCCTCGACGTCGTAGATTCCGTACCAGTACAGCGAAAGGTCCAGCCCGCGCAGGTCGCCCTTGTAGTTAAAGGCTTCGGTAGCAATTTGGTAGCGGCGCTGCTTGATGGCCTCGACGCGCTTGCGCGTTTCGCCCGCGGGTCCGCCCTCTTCGAGCCAAACGAGCAGGGAATCGCGCTTAACCCCGATTGGCGTGCGGAGCATGCGCCCCGTGAGGCTGTCGGCCGGCCAAGACCAGGTTCGGGCGACCCATTCCAGGCGAATGAGCTGGTTGTCGCTCAGCTGGTCCCAGCGCTCGGCTCGGTCCGCGCGAACGGCTGCGGTGTCCACGGATTGCGCCCAGGCCCCAAGGGTCCATGCCAAACCGGTAACCAGCAACCCTAAACGCATTTGGTTAGGCTTTTTTGCGCTTGCGGTACCATTCCCAGCCGTAGTACAACGCAACCAGGATCGCAAACGGCAGCAGGTAGCTGCGCGGCTTGCCCTCGCCGTGGACCACCGTGAACAGGCGCTCGGTGCGGATCTTGTCGAGTCCGCTCACAAAGGAATCCATACTCCAGAAAATGAAAACCGGCTTGCCGACCACGTGGTCCTCGGGTACGAAGCCCCAGTAGCGGCTGTCACAAGAATTGTGGCGGTTGTCGCCCATCATCCAGTAGTAATCCATGGCAAACGTGTAGCTCGTTGCCGGCACGCCGTCCAGGAGGTAGCGGTCGCCGTTCGGACCTTGCTCGCGAACCAGTTCGTGGCCTTCGTAGGCGTTGATGGCGTGGTGGTACTTCAGGTAGGTATCGTAGTTCAGCTCGATTGTAGATCCCTTGGACGGTATCCAAAGTGGCCCGTAGTTATCTCGAGTCCAGGCGTATACCACCGTATCGCTGTGGCCACCCATCGGATTCGGGAACATCAGGGCCCCACCCACAAAATTCGCGTAGTACCACTTAAGGGCCTCGGGCGTTCCCGGCACAAAGGCCGAATCGCCGCCGAGGGCGTCCATCACAAACAGGGTGTCGAGGTTGGGCATCTTGGCGAATTCCGCGAGCGACTCATTGGGGATCGTTACCACGTATTCGGTCTCGGTGATCTGCAGGACGTCGCTGACATTCTGGTTGTTCACCGTCATGTTGGTGACGTAGTTGATGTCAAAATCCTTCTTGAGCTGGCGCGCACTAAATCCTTGGCCGGGCAGGGTGCGCACGTAGTAGCTGAACTGGGCGTTGCTGCGCTCGGGGAACTCCACAGCCTCGCCGTCAACGTAGACCTGGCCGTGGCGCACCTCGAGCGTGTCGCCGGGTACCCCCATGCAGCGCTTGACGTAGTGGTCCTTTTTATCGGCGGGCCGTCCCGGATCCTGCGGGAAGTTGAACACCACTGCGTCGCCGCGCTCCACCTCGTCAAGGCCCGGCAGCCGCAGGTACGGGAGCTGAATCCACGTCAGGTAGCTCGGCACGTTGGCGAAGGGAATCACGTTGTGCATCAGCGGAATGCTCAAGGGCGTGTTCGGCATGCGAAGGCCATAGGCCACCTTGCTCACCACCAGGTAGTCGCCCACCATAAGCGACTTTTCCATGGACGAGGTCGGAATGTTAAACGCTTCAAACGTCATCATGCGGATGGTTCCGGCGGCAACCACCGCCCACAGCACGTGGTTCACCCACAGGGGCATGCGGCGGCGAATGTCGTCGTTGCTGCGCGTTCCGCGCTCCAGCTTCGCCGTGTAGTTCAAATAGCCCAGGTAGAGTCCGCCCGTGGCCGCCGTCAAGAAAATGTGCTTGTTCTGGCGGAAGCCAAACATGTGCAGCGTTTCGTAGGCCAAAATCAGCGCCATGGCGTTGTCCACCACGGGGATGTAGGCCAAAATCGTCCACCACCAAGGGCGGTCGGCCACCTGGGTCCATACGTAGGTGCGGTACACGGGCACCAAGGCCTTCCAGGTCGGAATGCCGGCGGCCTTAAAAAAGCGCCAGGTAATCGCGGCCCCATAGAGATTGAGAAGCAGGTAGTACAGTAGGTATTCCATAATCGTTTAAATCGCTTAACGCGCTTCGTCGGCGCCGGGCTTGAGCCACGACGCATAGATTCCGTAGTTTTTGGCAATGCGCTCCACCTCGCCGGCCATGAGTTCGGGGGTGATGTCCTTGACTTTTTTGGCCGGAACCCCCGCGAACACCGAGCCCGCCGGCACGTGCGTGCCTTCGGTAAGGACGGCACCCGCCGCAATGATGCTGCCGGACTCCACCACGCAGCGGTCCATCACAATGGCGCCCATGCCCACCAGAACTCGGTCGTGCAGGGTGCAGCCGTGCACCGTGGCTCCGTGACCGATGCTCACCTGATTGCCGATGGTCGTGCCGTGCTTTTGGTAGGTTCCGTGGATCACCGCGCCGTCTTGAATGTTGACCTCGTCGCCGAGGCGGATGAAGTTTACGTCACCGCGAACCACCGCGTTGAACCAAATAGAGCATCCCTCGCCCATCGTCACGTCGCCCACCACCGTACAGTTCGGCGCCAAAAACGTCGACTCGGGAATCTGCGGATGCGTGCCGCGCACGGACAAAATCAGGGGTTCCATGCCCGAATTTACGCCGGAACGACGTCGTCGACCAGCGTAGGCAGCATGCGCTGCAGAATGTTCTTAATGCCCTGCTGCAGCGTCAGCGTGCTCGAGGGGCATCCCGCGCAGGCACCCTGCAGCTGGACTTTGACAATTTTGTTTTCGTAGCCGGCAAACACGATGTTGCCGCCATCCTGGGCCACCGCGGGCTTGACGTACTCTTCGAGGATTTCCACAATGCGCGCCTCAATGCCGTCCTCGGGGTAGGCGGGCATGTCCTCCGCGGCGTCGGCGTGGGCCGGGGCCTTCGGAGCGGGAACCGCCGTCAGCACGGGCTTGCCCTCCTGAATGTGGTTCAAAATGAACTGGCGCAGTTCCTGGGTTACCGCATCCCATTCCACCACGTTGTACTTCTCCACCGCCAAAAAATTGGTCGAGATGAACACGTTTTTCACAAACGGAAAATTGAACAACGCCGCGGCCAGCGGGCTGATTTGCGCCTCTTCGATGTTCGCAAACTCAACGTGATCGACGTCGATCAGTCGCTTGTTGGCCACAAACTTCATCACCCCGGGATTCGGGGTCATTTCGGCATAAACGGATACGGGTACGCGCTGGATTTCCATAGGATCGCAAAGGTACGACTTGATACCTTTGGGCCTTGATTAATCCACATACTGTGCCGCACATGCTTCCCCGCGTAAATCCCACCCAAACCAAGGCCTGGAAGGCCCTCGAAGCCCACGCCGCCGCGACCGCCGACCGCCACCTCCGCGACCTCTTTGCCGCGGACTCCGCCCGATTTGACCGCATGCACGTGCGCCTCGACGACCTGTTGCTCTTTGACTACGCCAAGCACCGGGTCGACGAAACCACGCTCGACCTGCTGGCGGAACTCTTCGAGGAATGCGGCGTAGCCGAAGGATTTCGCGCCCAACTCCGCGGGGCCGCCATCAACGAAACCGAAGGCCGCGCGGTGCTCCACACCGCGCTCCGCTCCACCTCCACCGAGGCCCTCCTGGTCGACGGCCAAGACGTGCGGCCCCTTATTGCCCGCGAACGCGAACGCATGCTCGCCTTTGCCGAAGCCGTGCGCCGCGGCGACGTCCGCTCCGCCTCGGGCGAAAAATTCAAGCACGTCGTCAACATCGGCATCGGCGGCAGCGACCTCGGTCCCCGCATGGCCGTCGAAGCCCTCAAACCCTTTGCCCACCGGGGAATCCAGCTGCACTTCGTGGCCAACGTCGACGGCGCCGACCTCCACGAAACCCTTCAGCTCCTGGACCCCGCGCGCACCCTGTTCCTGGTCGCGTCGAAGACCTTCACCACCCAAGAAACCATGGCCAATGCCGAGGCCGCCCGCACCTGGCTGGTGCAGCACCTGGGTGACCCCGCGGTCGTGGCCGACCACTTTGCGGCCCTGAGTACCAACCTGGCTAAGGTGGAGGCCTTTGGCATCAACCCGGAGCGCACCTTCGGCTTTTGGGATTGGGTCGGCGGCCGCTACAGCGTGTGGAGCAGTATTGGCCTTCCGCTCGCCATCGCCCTCGGCGCCGACGGCTTCCGTCAGTTCCTGGCCGGCGCCGAGCGCATCGACCGCCACGCCGCCGAGGCCCCGTTCCGCCAAAACATACCTTGGCTCATGGCCGCTCTGGGCATTTGGTACCGCAACTTTTTGGGCGCCGCGACCCACGCCGTACTGCCCTACGACCAGTACCTGCACCGCTTTGCGGCCTTCCTGCAGCAAATGGACATGGAATCCAACGGAAAGTACCTGGACCGCAGCGGCCGGCGCGTGACCTACGCCACCGGACCCGTCGTTTGGGGCGAGCCCGGAACCAACGGCCAGCACGCCTTTTACCAGCTCATTCACCAGGGCACCGAGTTGATTCCGAGTGATTTTATTGCGTCGGTGGTTCCGCAGCACCCGCTGCACGCCCACCATGCCAAATTGCTGAGTAATTTTTTGGCACAGACAGAGGCCCTCATGATGGGCCGCCCCGAGGCCAACAGCCCCTTCCGCGAGTTTGAGGGCAACCGCCCGACCTCGACCCTGCTGTTTGACGCCATGACGCCCGAGGCCCTTGGCGCGCTCATCGCCCTATACGAACACAAGGTATTTGCCCAAGGCGTCGTTTGGAACGTATTCAGCTACGACCAGTGGGGCGTGGAACTCGGCAAAGAAATGGCGAATGTGGTCCTGCCGGAACTCGAAGGCGACGGACCCGTTGGCGCCCACGACGCCTCAACGACCGCGCTGATCCATCACGTGCGGACCTTGTCGAGCAAGGCACTGAGCAGCTGAGCCTCTTCGTCGGTCATGCGCTTGGGCAACTCCTCCTTGGTGACCTTGTCGACGGCGCGTATTTGACCCAAAAGTTCCAAACCCCTTAGGGTCAAGAAGATTCGCGTCACGCGGCGATCGTCTTTGCTGCCCTTTCGCTCCACAAAACCCAGCTTGACCAAGCGGTCTACCAGGCGCGAAACGTCGCTGGTCTTGTCGAGCAGTCGCTCGCGAATCACGCCAATGGGCAGTCCTTCGGGGTGGGCTCCGCGCAAAATCCGCAGCACGTTGTACTGCTGCATCGTGATTTTGTAGGGCGCCAGCGCGTCGGTAATCCGACCCTTAAGCCAGTGGTAGGTGAACAAAATATTGATCACGGCCACCTGATGGTCGTTGTGCCAGTTCCGCTGCTGGATTTCTTCTTGGATGCTCTTGCCCATTCGTACTAAGGTACTTAGAGCTTGAGGATGTCTCCCTCTTTTTCGGTCACGCGCTGGTCAATGAGCGCAATGTGCTTGTCGACTAAAGCCTGAATCTGGGCTTCGAGGTCCTTGCGCTGGTCTTCGCTCAGGCCGTCCTTTTCCATGCGCTTGGCTTCGTCCATGCCTTCGCGGCGCACACTCCGAATGGCCACTTTGGCCTCTTCGCCTTCGGCGCGGGCCATGCGCACCAGTTCCTTTCGGCGGTCCTCGGTCAAGGGCGGAATGTTAATGATCACCGCGTCGCCGTTGTTCATCGGATTAAATCCGAGGTTGGCGTACATGATGGCTTTTTCAATGGACTGAATTAAGCTCTTCTCGAAGGGCTGAACAAACAGCGTGCGGGCGTCGGGGGTCGAAATATTGCTCACCTGCTGCAGCTTTACTTGGCTGCCGTAGTACTCGACAAAAATGCCCTCGAGCATCGTGGGGTTGGCGCGGCCCGCGCGGATCTTGAGCAGGGCCTTGTCCAGGTGCGCCATGGCCTTGTTCATGTCGTCGGTCAACGACTCGATCAAAAAACTGAGTTCTTCTTCCATGTTAAAAAATCCTGTGGGTGGTCGCTTACGATACCAGGGTTCCAACCTTGTCGCCGTTGACCACGCGCAGCAGGTTGCCCGGCTTATTCATGTCAAACACGACAATCGGCAGGTCGTTTTCTTGGCTCAACGTAAAGGCCGTGAGGTCCATCACGTTGAGTCCGCGTTCGTACACCTCGGTGAAGCTAATGGTTTCAAAGCGCGTGGCCGTGGCGTCCTTTTCGGGGTCGGCCGTGTATATGCCGTCGACGCGGGTGCCCTTGAGGATGACTTCGGCCTGAATTTCAATGGCGCGAAGCGTGGCCCCGGTATCGGTCGTAAAGTAGGGGTTGCCCGTTCCCGCCGAAAAAATGACCACGCGGCCCTTTTCAAGGTGGCGCACGGCGCGGCGGCGAATGAAGGGCTCACAAATCTTGTCCATCTCAATGGCGGACTGCAGGCGGGTCTGCACGCCGGCACGCTCGAGCGCGGACTGCAGCGCGAGTCCATTGATCACGGTGGCGAGCATGCCCATGTGGTCGGCTTGAACCCGGTCCATGCCGTCTCCGGCGCCCTGAAGTCCGCGAAAAATATTTCCTCCGCCAATCACCACGCCCACTTGAGCGCCGGCGTCCACCACGGTCTTGATTTCGCGCGCATAGGTGGTAAGGGTTTCGGAATCAATTCCGTAGGGCTTGTTGCCCATCAGCGCCTCGCCGCTGAGTTTGAGGAGAATTCGGCGGTACTTCATTACGGTGCGAAGATAGCACAAAGGCCGCCCGAGGGCGGCCTTTGGCGAAGTAAAAACAGCGGGGAATTAAACGCCCAAACCTACGCGGCGGAAGCCGGTAACGGCAGCGCCAGCCGAAGCCGAAGCCACATACTGGGCCACGCTCACCTTGCTGTCCTTGATGAAGTCTTGCTCCACCAAGGTGTTCTCCTTGTAGAACTTGCCGAGCTTGCCTTGGGCAATCTTCTCGATCATGTCTTCGGGCTTGCCCTCTTGGCGAACCTGGTCGCGGGCAATTTCAAGCTCGCGCTCAATCACGTCCGAAGCAACCGAGTTGCGGTCCAAACCAACGGGGTTCATGGCAGCAGCCTGCATGGCCACGTCCTTGGCCGTCTCGGCCACGCCGGCGCTGATCGCCGCCAGGGTAGCCAGCTTGTTTCCGGCGTGGATGTAGCCCGAAACTACGCCGCCCTCTAGGGTTTCGTAGTAGGCAATCTCAATTTTCTCGCCGATCACGCCGGTCTGCTCGGTGAGCTTATCGGCAATCGTCAATGAACCTTCGTAGCTGAGGGCCAGAAGCTCCTCTTTGGTGGCGGGGAAGCTTGCAATCGCGAGGGAAGCCATTTTCTTGGCCATGTCCACGAAGCCTTCGTTCTTGGCCACGAAGTCGGTTTCGCAGTTCAGCGAAACGATGACGCCGCGGGTGTGGTCGGCGTTGGTTGTCGCAATAACGGCTCCTTCTGAGGCGTCGCGGTCGGCGCGCTTGGCGGCCACCTTTTGGCCTTGCTTGCGAAGAACGTCGATTGCGGCTTCAAAATCGCCATTGGCTTCGGTGAGGGCCTTCTTGCAGTCCATCATCCCGGCGCCGGTCATCTGGCGCAGTTTGTTTACATCGGCAGCAGTAATGCTCATGATTTAGGGGTATTGTCGGTTTTGTACAAAGAAAAACCGGGGCTGTTGCCCCGGCGTTAAACTTATTCCGCGGCTACTTTGGCGGCAGCTTTCGTAAGCTTCTCGCTCCCGGGCTTGTCCTTTTCGGTCTTGCGCTGGCTCAGCGACTCCTTGATCGAGGCAGATACGGTCTCCATGATCACGGCGATCGACTTGGTCGCGTCGTCGTTCGACGGAATCACGTAGTCCACCAGGTGGGGGTTGCTGTTGGTATCGACCATAGCAAACACGGGGATTCCCAGGTTGCGGGCTTCTTCCACGGCGATGTGCTCGCGCATCACGTCCACCACAAACAGGGCGGCCGGAAGGCGGCTCATGTCGGCAATCGAACCAAGGTTCTTCTCGAGCTTGGCGCGAAGGCGGTCCACCTGAAGGCGCTCGCGCTTCGACAGGGTCTCGAACGTACCGTCGGTCTTCATTTTATCGATGTTCGACATCTTTTTGATGGCCTTGCGAATGGTCACGAAGTTCGTGAGCATACCTCCGGGCCAGCGCTCCGTGATGTACGGCATGTTCAGGGCCTTGGCGGTCTCTGAAACAATTTCTTTCGCCTGCTTCTTGGTGGCTACAAACAAAATCTTGCGGCCGCTGCCGGCGATCTTGCCCATGGCGTCGGCTGCCGTAGCAAGCTTCTTCTGGGTCTTTTGCAGATCAATGATGTGGATCCCGTTGCGCTCCATAAAGATGTAGGGAGCCATGTTGGGATTCCACTTGCGGGTCAGGTGACCAAAGTGCACCCCTGCGTCGAGGAGCTGCTGAATTTCAGGCGTATGTGCCATGAGGTTGTTGGGGGTTTACGTTCGCTAAAAAGGCAACGGCCAAGTAGCGCCAGAGCGATCTTGACCGTTTGGATACTAAACCCAATACTCGGTGCGCGATTAACGCTTCGAGAATTGGAATCGCTTGCGCGCTTTCTTTTGGCCGAACTTCTTGCGTTCAACCATGCGCGGGTCGCGGGTCATCAGTCCTTCCGGCTTCAGGGTAGCGCGGAATTCCGGATTGATTTCGCAGAGGGCGCGCGACAGGCCGAGGCGAATGGCTTCGGCTTGGCCGGTGATGCCACCGCCTTCTACGTTAACGGTTACGTCGTAGTTGCTGAGGTTTTCGGTCATCGACAAGGGCTGGCGCACTTTGTACTGGAGGGTACCAGTTGAAAAGTAGTTGGTCAGCTCGCGCTTGTTGATGGTGATCACCCCTTTGCCCGGCTTGACGTATACACGGGCAACTGAGGTCTTGCGGCGTCCGATTGCGTGGGTCGTAGACATCTTTGAGTACTATTAGATTTGAACCGGCTGTTGGGCTTCGTGTCCGTGCTCGGCGCCGGCGTACACGTGGAGGTTGCGGAAGAGTTCCGCTCCGAGGCGCGTCTTGGGAAGCATGCCGCGAACGGCCTTCTCCACGATGCGGGTCGGGTGCTTGGCGAGCTCCTCTGCGGGGGTGCTGAAGCGCTGGCCGCCCGGGTAGCCGGTGTAGCGGATGTACTGCTTCTCGTGCATCTTGCTGCCCGACAGTGCCACCTCAGCGGCATTGATGATAATGACGTTGTCGCCGCAGTCCACGTGCGGAGTGTAGTTGGGCTTGTGCTTGCCGCGTAGGCGGAAGGCAACATTAGAAGCCAGGCGGCCGAGGGTCTGACCCTTGGCATCAACCACGACCCAGGTCTTGCCTGCGGTGGCCTTAGTGGCCGAAATCGTTTTGTAGCTGAGCGAATCCACGATGCTGTACTTTTTTGGGGCTGCGAAGATACGGAGAATACTTTGAAGGACAAAGATTTTCGGCGCAGAACTTGCACGCGTATCTTCACGAACTTGAATTTTTGACCTCATCCCTAGGTTTTATGCGCCATTTCGCCCTGATCCTGACTTCGATTTTTTTCAGCTTAGCGGCTCACAGCCAAAGCATTCAACGCTGTGCAACCGACGAAATGTACGCCCTCGAGGTCGCCGCGTACCCGCAACGCGAAGCGCTTCGCGCCGAAACCGAAGCGCAAATTCAGCGCCTGATTCGCGCGCAGCAGGCCCAATCCGGAACCGAGTCCGTCGTGCACCAGATTCCCGTGGTGTTCCACGTGATGTACTACGACCAGGGCGACAACATTACGGACGCCCAAATCCAGTCCGCACTAAACATTTTGAACCAGGACATGCGGCGGTTAAACCCCGATACGGCCAACCTCCGGGCTCCGTTTAAAAGCGTGGCCGCCGACCTCGAGGTCGAGTTTGTGCTGGCCAAAGTGGGTCCCAACGGCGAATGCACCAGCGGCATCACCCGAACGTGGAGCCGCACCACCCTTGCGGCAGGGAACAGCATCAAAACCGAAATCGGTTGGCCAAACACCAAGTACCTGAACATCTGGGTGGTGCGCAACATTGAGTTGGCCGGAACCCCCGCCGGAACCCTGGTGCTGGGCTATTCGGCCTTCCCCTACAACGGCATTCCCGCGGCACAAGACGGCATTGTGATTCGCCACGACCGCCTCGGAAATACCGGAACGGCTGCCGGTACGCGCAACCGCACGTTGACCCACGAAGTCGGGCACTACCTCAACCTATTTCACACGTTTCAGGGCGGCTGCAGCTTTGGCGACCAGTGCGCCGACACGCCGCCCGTCGCCTCGGCAAGCAGCGGATGCAATCCGAGCCAAAACACCTGCAGCGTGGACGTCCCCGATCAGCTCGACATGATCGAGAACTACATGGACTACACCGACGACCAGTGCATGAACACGTTTACCCTGGACCAAAAGGCACGGGCCAAGGCGGTGCTTGCCGCGCTGAACCTGCGCGGAAACCTCGCTACTCCGGCCAACTTGCTCGCGACGGGCGTAACCGGCACCCTCAACTGCAGCCCCGTAGCCAATTTTGAGGTTGCCGACCCGCTGCTGTGCACGGGCGAGTCGCTGAGTTTTATCGACCGTTCGCAGTACCTCGGGTCGCCGATTTACCACTGGAACGTGTTAAGTGCCACCAACCAGGTGGTGCACCACGTGACCACCCAAAATCCGAGCTTGCCAATGACTACGCCCGGGCGCTACACCGTGACGCTCACGATTCAGGCCAGCAACGGATCCAATACGATGAGCAAACCCTTGGCGGTGACGGTGCGGCCGGCGGCGGGCACGAGCTACACCCCGTGGTTCATCGCCACGATGGAAGATGCGTTACCGAACGCGGCGTGGACCACCTTGAGCATGGCCGACAGCAGCTACTGGCGCCGCAGCACCGCGGCGGCCAAGCAAGGCAGCGCGAGCTACCTGTATCAGAACTTCAAGCTGGGCGCAGGGGGCGAAGTCAGCGCGCTCATCGGCGGCCCCATCGCCTACCCAAACACGGGCACCTTGAACTTGCGGTTTGCCCATGCCTTTGCGCGGCGGGCCAGCAACAACAACGACATGCTCAAGGTGTCGGTGAGCGCGGACTGCGGGGCGACCTGGCAACTGGTGCGCATCATCCCAGCCTTCCAGCTCGGAACCAGCGCCTTAGTGACGACGCCCTACGTGCCGGTAGCGGCCGACTGGAAGTACACGAGCATCAACCTGGCCTCGCTCGGCTTGGCCAACGCCGGAACCCTAATGATCAAGTTTGCCTTGGCCTCGGGCGGGGGCAACAACCTCTACCTGGACGACGTGCAGCTCAGTACCACGCTGGACGCCGCCGAGCTTGATGCGCCCCAAATGTGGGTGCAGCCGAACCCGTCGCAGGGAACGGCCGTGCTGGTCGGTGCCCAGGGCCGTGTTCAGGTCGTTGACCTCAGCGGTCGCGTGCTGTGGGGCGGAACGGCCAACGGCGACGCACTGAACCTCCCGGCGCTTCCCGCGGGTTCGTACGTCGTGCACACCGCCTCCGGAGCGCTTCGTTGGAGCGTGCTGTAGTCCGCCCACGGACGACTACGCCGGACGGAACGCGCCCCGCGCTTACTTGACCTTGAAAATGTAGGTGTCCGGGTTCGGAAGCTGGGCAACCAACTCAAAGCGCTCGGGGTAGGCCTGGTAGGCCGGAACAAAATAGCGGCCCACCGAACCGTAGCCCAATTGGTCGACCACGACGTAGTTGAGGCCCTCTTCCTGCAAACGCTGCATGAACAGCGCGGGGTCGGCTTCGGTCGGAATGCGCGTTGCCTTGCGCTCCGCAAAAAGGTACCAAAGCGCGGGTTTGGTCGTGGCAAACTGCGCGTCGACGGGCACGTTGGCCTTGGCAAATTCGCCGAGGCGGAAGTAGTTCTGGTAGGGCATGGGGTAGTCGAGCTTGGCCTCGTCGTTCAGGGTGCGGACGGGAGCCAGAAGCAAAAGGCCCAAGGCCGCAAACCACCAGGGGTTCCACGAGGGAAGCACCCTGCGCAGTAGCTCCCAAGCTCCGTACAAGGCCGACAGCACCAGTACGGGAACCAGGGGCTGGATGAAGCGCACCCCGTACCACACGCTCGGCCACACCAAGAAAATGGCGAAGGACGCCAGCACGTAGCCGGCTACCAGCCAGCGGAGCTTGGGCAGGCGAACAATGCCGTAGGCAATGAGCCCCAGGAGCAGCAGGCCGACAAAGGGATGCGACACCGGGGCCTCGGGATTGTAGTCAACCGTTAGCGACGGAATCATGCTGTTGGGCAGCTCCTGACCCAGGTAGCGTCCCGCGTTCTCGGCGATGCGGTCCCAAAGTCCGCTGACGTCAATTTGGCCTTCCTCGGGGCGGTAGGGGTTGACCGAAAGCAGCTGGTCCACGTAGGCGGATCCGGCATCCACGGCCCTGCCGCGCAGTACCCAGGGCAGGTACAGGGCAAAAAAGGCTCCGCCAAAGGTGAAGGCCGCGGCCCAGCGTCGTTCAAACGGCAGGTAGAGCCCAATGCCCGCGCCCAGGGCAATGCCCGCGGTGCGGATGTAAAAGGCGGCCGAGGCGAGCACCACCACGAGCCAAAAGTCGTAGGATCGGTAAAAGGCTTTGGATTCCGGATCCCAGCGCAGCAGGGTCCACAGGGCCAAAATCGATGCGGCCGTGTAGGGAATCTCGCTCATCATGATGGTGCTCGAGCGCAGCAAGTGGCTGTTCAGGCCCACGAGGAGCACCGCCACCCAGGCAAAGGCCGTTGACCCCGTGGCCTTCTCCGCAATGCTGCGAAACCACCAGAGCGCGGCGCCAAAAAGGATTCCGTTGACCACCTTGAGCCAGGTAAAACTTTTGCCAAAGAGCATCGCCACCGCGAGCAGTGCCGGGTAGCCCGGAGGAAAGTGGCTGGCCGCAGGCGTTCCGGGAATGTGAATGTTGGTGTAGCCCTCGCCCTGAAGCAGGGCCCGGCCCAGGATGTAGTAGCCTGCGTTGTCTCCGCCCATATCGAGCTTGGAGTCGAATATAAACGCGTAAACAAGGCCGAAGGCGAGGGCAAAAAGCGCGGGTAGTTTAAATCGTTGCATGCAGCGAAAATAGCGCAACGCAACGGGCTACGGTGCGGACCGGGGCGGCGCCGAACTAATTCCCACTAATTTAATCGGAGTTTTGTAGCTTTGCCGCATGAATTCGGCGGTCGTTGGGGTCGTTTACCTCGCGGTGGTGGCAGCACTGCTGCTTCGTTTGCGGGCTTCGTGGGCCTTTGTGGGCGGGGCGGCGGTCCTGCTTGCCCTGGGTCAGCTGAGCCCGGAGGCCTGGCTGGCGTCGGCCGCCAATCCGAGCTTACTGGTGCTTTGGGTACTCCTCATCGCCGCAACCGCCATTGAATCGCGCTTCCGCCTGGAGTCGTTGATGCCCCGATCGGGGTCGTTTGGCGCTCGGTTGAAGCTGCTTCTGGGCACGGGGGTGATCTCCACGTTTATGAACAATACCGCGGTGGTGGCGCTGCTTATGGCGCCCCTGCGTCGGTGGGCGCCGCGCAACGGGCTCCGTCCTGCGGTCGTGCTGATGCCGATGGCCTTTGCGGCGACCCTCGGCGGGGTGGTTACGGTCATCGGAACCTCGACCAACTTGGTTCTCAACGGCTTGATTCGGGAATCGGGCCTGACGGAGCTCAGCACCATGGACTACCTCATCCCGGGATCGGCCGTGCTCCTTTTTGGCGCCCTTTTTCTATCCTGGGCCGGACTTCGGCTTTTTGCGAACCATGGGCAGCATTCGGTTGCGGCGGCCACGGCGCGGGCCTACACCGTCGAAACCCGATTGCGCCCCGGAGCCCCCGAGGTCGGCCAAAGCGTGGAGCGGGCCGGATTCCGCCAGCTTTTGGGCCTGTACCTTGTCGAAATTCAGCGCGGAGAACAGCTTATTGCCCCGGTGGCGCCCAGCGAAATGCTGCATGAAGGCGACCGCTTGTTTTTTGCTGGCGAACTCGGCCAGGTTGACGAACTTTTGCGCAGTCGGACGGGCTTGGCCTTGCCCCAGGCCACGGTGACCGCCCAAGCCCACGAAGCCGACTTGGTCGAGGCCATGGTGCCTCCCGGGAGCGGACTCGAAGGCATTCCGATACGGGAATCGCAATTCCGCCAACGGCTAGACGCCGCCATAATCGGGGTTCACCGCCAGGGCGAGCGCATGCGCGGCCGCATCGGAGACATAGCGCTTCGGGGAGGCGACCTGCTCATTCTCGTCGCCGGACCGCGGTTTAAGGAGCGTGCCCAAGAAACCCGACTGCTCTATGTGCTCAGCGAAACCCAGGCACCCCATCCCGCATCGCCGGCGGCCTCAATAGCCGCTTGGGGAAGTCTGGCCTTGGGGCTGGGATTGGTGGGGTTGGGGTACCTGTCGCTTTTGGCCGCACTCTGCCTGTGGCTGGTGGTCTTGGGCAGCATCAAGTGGCTCAGTTGGGGCGACGTACGGCGTGGGCTCGACCCCGAACTGATGCTGATGCTGACCTCGGCGCTCGCGCTATCGGGGGCACTGCAATCCAGCGGGGCGGCCGAACAGGCGCTCGACGCCGTGCTGCCGTGGCTCAAAGGGAGCAGCCCCGCGATGTGGTTGCTGAGCCTGCTGCTGCTCACGGCCACGCTCACCAACTTCGTAACCAACGTGGCGGCGGTGGTGCTCATGTTCCCCCTTGGGTTCGCCGCCGTTCAGGGCGGATTTCTCCCCGCAACTCCGGCCTTCTTGGCCCTGGCATTCGGGGCGAGCGCAGCCTTTTTAACGCCGGCAGGCTACGCCACCAACCTCATGGTCATGGGCCCTGGGGGCTACGACGCCCGCGATTTTGTGCGCCTCGGGGGCGGCCTAACGGCCCTGTACTTAGGCATCGTATTTTTTTGGTTAATCACCCTGTGCTAATGGCAACGCAATCTCCCAACGTCGTCGCTCAGGCGATCAGCATCCTCCCGGCGGACCGCGCGCGGCTCATGGGCCAAAAGGGGTCCGTTCTGTGGTTTACGGGCTTGAGCGGAAGCGGCAAAAGCACGCTGGCCAACGCCCTCGACGCGGAACTCCACCGAAACGGAACAAAAACGGCGCTGCTCGACGGCGACAACCTGCGCCACGGCCTCTGCGGCGACCTCGGTTTCGGCGCCGAGGACCGCCACGAAAACCTGCGCCGGGTGGCCGAAGTGGCCAAGCTCATGGCCGACACCGGGCTCGTGGTGATTACGGCCTTCGTAAGCCCGTTCCGAAGCGACCGGGACCGCGCCCGGACAATTATTGGCCCCGAGCGCTTCGCCGAGATTTATGTGGACTGTCCGCTCGAGGTCTGCGCGGCCCGCGACGTCAAGGGGCTATATGCCAAGGCCCAAGCGGGCCTAATTGCCGACTTTACCGGGGTGAATTCACCCTACGAGGCCCCGCTAGCGCCCGAGCTCACGGTGTCCAGCGGCGCCGAGTCCCTAGAAGCCAGCACCCGCCGCGTGGCGGAATGGTATAAAACGTTTAATTCCCGTTTGTAAGCACCCATGCAGCACTCCAGCTTCCTCGACGAACTCGAGGCCGAAGCCATCTACGTCATCCGCGAGGCCTACGCCCAATTCGAGCGTCCGGCCATCCTTTTTAGCGGCGGAAAAGACTCTATTGTGGTCAGCCACTTGGCCCGAAAGGCCTTTGCTCCGGCGGGCATACCCTTTGCGCTGGTTCACGTCGACACCGGACACAACTTTCCCGAAACCATGGAATTTCGGGACCGCTACGCCGCCTCCTTGGGCGCCCAACTCCTGGTGGGAAGCGTTCAGGAATCCATCGACCGAGGAACCGCGCAAGAGGAACAGGGTCCGCTAGGCAACCGCAACCGAATACAGTCGGTTACCCTGCTTGAAACGATTGAGCGCGAAGGCCTGGACTGCCTGCTCGGCGGCGGACGTCGGGACGAAGAGAAGGCCCGCGCCAAGGAGCGCTTCTTCAGTCACCGAGATGCGTTCGGCCAATGGGATCCCAAAAACCAGCGTCCCGAGCTGTGGAACTTGTTCAACGGCGCCAAGCAGCCGGGCGAGCACTTTCGGGTGTTCCCCATCAGCAACTGGACCGAAATGAACGTCTGGCACTACATCCGCCGTGAAGGTATTGAGCTCCCGTCGCTCTACTTTGCCGCGCCGCGTCGGGTCATTTGGCGCAGCAATTCCTGGCTGCCGGTCTCCGAGTTCATCACGCTTCGTCCGAACGAGATTCCGGTCGGAAAAATGGTCCGGTTCCGCACCCTCGGCGACATCACCATCACCGGCGGAATCGAGTCCGAGGCCGTAACCCTCGACCAAATCATTGCGGAAGTCGAAACCCTACGGCAGACCGAGCGCGGAAACCGCGAAGACGACAAGCGCAGCGAAGCCTCGATGGAGGAGCGTAAAAAACAAGGATATTTCTGATTATGAACGTTTTGCGATTTACTACCGCGGGCTCCGTCGACGACGGCAAGTCCACGCTCATCGGGCGCCTTCTGTACGACAGCAAGTCGGTGTTCATGGACCAACTCGACGCCGTAGCCGCCAGCAGCAAGCGCCGCGGCACCGAGCTCGACCTCAGCCTTTTGACCGACGGCCTCAAGGACGAGCGCGAGCAAGGTATTACGATCGACGTGGCCTACCGCTACTT
>JAJTFK010000029.1 GCA_021298655.1 Cryomorphaceae bacterium
CGACACCGTAAGCTTCACGGTCAACGTCCTCGACGACCAGCTCATCGAAGGCAACGAAAACCTACTGCTCACGATGTCTTCGGCGAGCACCGGCCTGAGCATCGGCGCCCCCTCTACGTTTACGTTCACGATTGCCGACAACGACGTCTTCATTCCGACCCGCAGCCTTCCGCAAGTCAAAGGCATCAACGCCCAAGGCATTCCGGACTCCAACAACAAAATGTGTAAGCTTGTGGGAACGGTTCTCGGCGTAAACACCCAAACCTTTGCCACCACCGGCAACGTGGGCTTCACGATCCACGACGGAAGCGTGGGCTTCGGGGTCTTTGGCGCGGGCACGAAAAACCTCGGCTACACCGTCAATGAAGGCGACGTGGTTCGGGTCATCGGCGTAATCGGACACTTTAACGGTGTGGCTCAGATCAACGCCGACTCCATCGTCGTGGTAAGCACCAACGCCAGCCTGCCGAATCCGGTGGTCATCACCGAAATCAACGAGAGCACCGAAAGCCAGCTGATTCGCATGAACGACGTGTACGTGATTAATTCCACCCAGTGGACGAACGCCGGTTCCGGCTTCTCGGTCAACGTAACCGACGGCACCGACACCATTCAGCTGCGCATCGACGCCGACGTGTCCGACGTCTACAATGCGCCCTGTCCCGTGGGCACGTTTGACGTCGTGGGCATCGGCGGGCAGTTCGACAACAGCGCTCCGCACACCAGCGGATACCAGTTCCTGCCGCGCTACCTGGCCGACTTCATCTACCCCATTCCCGTTACCTACGACCTGGCGATCACCGAGGTGATGCCCAGCTCTAACGACGCCAACAGCGCCATCAACGAAGACTGGTTTGAAATCACCAACTACGGTACCGACGCCGTGGACCTCAGCGGATTCAGCTGGGACGACAACTCCTGGGTTCCCGGAACCGTGGTGTTCCCGAGCGTGACCGTAGCCCCGGGCGAAGCCATCGTGGTGGCCCAGATCGACTCCGCGAACGAAGCCGCCTTCCGCGCAGCTTGGAACCTCGGACCGTGGGTTCAAGTGCTCGTAAACCAAGACTTTGCCACCGCGCAACCGAGCTTCAGCTCGAGCGGCGACGGCGTCGTCCTGTTTGATACGTCCGCTACGGCCATCGAAGTCTGCCGCGCCGAGTACACGCTCGCACTGGCCGGCTACAGCGTCGAATTTGACACCGCCTGCACCTACCTGGGTAACGCCAGCGTCGGCGTGCGCGGAGCCTACGCCTCAACGGGCAACGACGTGGGTTCACCGGGCAACCAAACGGTGGGTCTGGGCGAAGACGTGCTGAGCGTACGCATGCGCCCGAACCCCACTACGGGCCGGGTTCACCTCGACATGCCCGCGGTCGGCACCTACCGCATTTTTGTGCGCAACCTCAACGGACAAATTCTTGCCGCTCAAGAGGTTAACGCGAACCATGCCGAAATTAACCTGAGCAGCCTCGAACGTGGCATGTACCTTGTAGAGGTAGTTCATGAAGCCGGCCGAAGCACGCAGCGCGTGATTCTGCAGTAAGGCGGACTTCGAACTCCAAATTGCGTGGAGCCGCTCCCAGCCCGGGGGCGGCTCTTTTTTTGAGCCCAGTCCTATTGCAAGATGATTTCGCGGTCGTATATTTGCACTCCCCAACGCGAAAGTAGCTCAGTTGGTAGAGCACGACCTTGCCAAGGTCGGGGTCGCGGGTTCGAATCCCGTCTTTCGCTCCAGACAAAAACCCGCCCCAACCGGCGGGTTTTTTCGTTTCCACTAAGGGTTCCGATTACTGGGCATTCGGGTATACCCGGATTTCAAAAAAAACTTCAAAGTCCGCGGTAGCGGCGGCAGGCCTCCCAAAGCACGGCTCCGCCGCACACGCTCACGTTGAGCGAGTGCTTGAGGCCAAACTGCGGCACCTCCAAAGCCCCGTCGCAGAGCGCCAGGGTTTCGGGCTCCACGCCGTCCACCTCGTTGCCGAAGACGAGGACCAGGCCGGCTGCCGGG
Source organism: Cryomorphaceae bacterium (assembly GCA_021298655.1). Lineage (GTDB taxonomy): Bacteria > Bacteroidota > Bacteroidia > Flavobacteriales > Schleiferiaceae > TMED14. The sequence continues at coordinate 2,009 of JAJTFK010000029.1, forward strand.
GTTGGCATCGAAGCCAGCGACACCGACGCGTCGGTCTGCTCCACGGCGTACACGGCCATGCCGGCTGCTCGGGCCGCCGCAATGGCCTCGGCGGCATCGGCAAACCCCTGCCAGGCTACGGTTTCGGTCGCGCCCAAGGCCACCTTGTCCAGTTGGATGTGGGGCGGACGGCAGGAATACCCGCTCAGCCACACGGAAGCCAGACCAAATGCGTCGGCTGTGCGAAAAAACGACCCTACGTTGTGGGCGCTGCGCAAGTTTTCCAGCAGCGCCACCACCGGGATGGTATTGGTGCTTGCGGCGGAGCGCTCCGCGCGAATTTCCTCGGTTAGCCGTTTGCGCATGGTTATCTTCGTCGTTCCGCCGCAAAGGTAGACCGACATGGCCAAGAAGACCGCAGAAACTCCGCTCATGACCCAGTACAACGCCCTGAAGGCGGAGTACCCGGAGGCCCTGCTGCTGTTCCGCGTCGGCGACTTCTACGAAACCTTTGGCGACGACGCCGTGGCGGCCGCCAAGGCCCTCGACATCGTGCTCACCAAACGCTCCAACGGGGCCGCAGCCGACATGCCCCTGGCGGGCTTCCCGCACCACTCCCTGGACGCCTACATGCCCCGCCTGGTCAAAGCCGGCTTCAAGGTCGCCATCTGCGAGCAGCTCGAGGACCCCAAATCGGTCAAGGGCATCGTCAAGCGCGGCGTGACCGAGGTCGTAACCCCGGGCATTGCCCACCACGAAACCCTGCTGAGCGCGCGGAGCAACAACTTCCTCGCCGCCCTGCACGCCGACGGCCCCCTGCTCGGACTGGCCCTGGTCGACGTGTCCACCGGAGAATTTCTGGCCGCCGAAGGGCCCCTGGGCGAAATCGACCCCTGGATTCAATCCTTCAAGCCCAGCGAAGTGGTGTTCAACCGCCGTGCCGGCCGCGACGACCTGCGCGGCCTCATGGGGTCCGCGGTGCCCAGCGGACTCGAAGACTGGGTTTTTGCGCGCGATTTTGCCACCCGAACCCTTTCGGAGCACTTCGGGACCGCTTCCCTCAAGGGCTTTGGCCTCGACGACGCGCCCCTGGCCGTGGTCGCCGCCGGTGCGTTGCTGCACTACCTGCGCCAAGCGCAGTACGCCAACTGGGGCCACATGGAGCGCATCCAGCGCCTGCGCCCCGCCACCCACCTGTGGATGGACCGCTTCACCGTGCGGAATCTTGAACTGTTTGGCTCGGCCCACCCGGGCGGAGTCGGCCTCATCGACGTGCTCGACGCCACCGCCAATCCCATGGGCGCGCGGCTCCTTCGTCGCTGGCTGGCCACGCCACTGCTCGACCCCCAGGCCCTCGGCCGCCGGCACGACGCCGTCGCCTGGGCCTTGGCCCACCCCGAACCCGCCGGCCGCACCGCGGCCGTCCTCGGCGAGCTCCCCGACCTCGAGCGCATGGCCACCCGACTCGCCACGGGCCGCATGGGCCCGCGCGACCTCCGCGCCCTTTCCCACGCCGTCTCGCGAATCAACGAGCTCGCTTCGGAACTCAACGGCGCAGCACCCTTGGAGCACCTTCTGGAAGCCCTCGACCCCCTGACCGAATGGTGCGCCGACCTCGACGCCACCTTGGCCCTAGACCCTCCGGCCCTCCTGGCCAAGGGCGGGGCCATCGCCGCGGGCGTCGACCCCGAACTCGACCGCTACCGGCTGCTCAAGCGCGACGCCCGCTCCGTCCTCGAAGGCATCCTTCAGGCCGAATCCGAGCGCAGCGGCATCCCCTCGCTCAAGCTCGACTTCAACAACGTCTTTGGCTACTACCTCGAGGTGCGCAACACCCACAAAGACCGCGTTCCGGCCGACTGGATCCGCAAGCAGACCCTGGTCAACGCCGAGCGCTACATCACGCCCGAGCTCAAGGTTCAGGAAGAAGGCATCCTGCAGGCCGACGACCGGATCGCCGCCCTTGAAGCCCAACTTTTTGCGGAGTTGGTTGCGCGCGCGCAGCGCGCGCTCCCCGCCCTGCTGCGCAACGCCCGGGCCCTCGCCGAACTCGACGTGCTCACCAACTTTGCCGCGCTGGCCCGCCGCCGCCGCTGGATTCGCCCGGAATTTTCGCCGACGCGGGCGGAGCCCGCCGGCGAGCAACCAGTTACCAGCAACCCGTTACACGCAACCAGCAACCAGCAACCGCCGTCGTGGACGGTGAAGGCAGGCCGCCACCCCGTGATCGAGCAGCGCCTGCCCGAGGACCAGCCCTACATCCCCAACGACGTCCGTCTGGACTCCGCGGGTGAACGCATCTGGATGGTTACCGGCCCCAACATGTCGGGCAAGTCCGCGCTGCTCCGCCAAACCGCGCTTCAGGCCGTGATGGCCCAGATTGGCTGCTTTGTGGCCGCCGATTCCGCGCACCTGCCCCTGCTCGACCGCGTATTTGTGCGCGTGGGGGCGAGCGACAACCTCAGTGCCGGCGAATCCACGTTCATGGTCGAAATGGCCGAAACCGCCTCCATCCTCAACGGCCTGACCGAGCGCAGCTTGGTTTTACTCGACGAAATCGGGCGCGGAACCGCCACCTACGACGGCCTCAGCATCGCCCAGGCCATCGCGGAGTACCTGCACGACCATCCGTTCAAGCCCCTGGTCCTCTTCGCGACCCACTACCACGAACTCAACGAGTTGGCCGACCGCTTGCCGGGCATCGCCAACCGCCACGTGCGCATCCAGGAAGTCGACGGCCGCATGGTTTTCTTGCGCACCCTGGCCGAGGGCGGATCTTCGCACTCCTTCGGCATCGAGGTCGCCCGAATGGCCGGCATGCCGCCGAGCGTGGTGCTGCGTGCGCGTTCCGTGCTCCGCGACCTTGAAAAAATCGAAAATCCGGTTATACCCGCACGGGCTGCGGCCACCCCGACGCAGCTTTCCTTTATTCAGTGGGAGGATCCCGAGGCCCAAGCCTGGCGCGCGGAACTCGAGCAGCTCGACCCCAACGCCATGACGCCGATGGACGCGCTGATGCTGCTGAACCGCTGGAAGAAGGAGTTTGGAACCAGTAACTAGTTACCAGTAGCAGGTTAAAGGGCCAAAACCAAACCTGGAACCCATTTTAACGGCGGGAACCGTTCCCCAAGGTGGGATCCCTTGATCGTTTAACTCCGGATTTGCGTTTTGTTCGCCTTCAAGAAGGGAACGCCCTGTAGGGCTTGAACCAGGGTAAATGCGGCTAGGGCGAGGTAGACCGCGGCGGCTACCGTCGTCCATTTGGTGCTTTTAAGCACATGATAGGACAACCAAGGCAGTACCTGAAGCGCGTGCATTCCGACAAAGTGCGCCACGCGCAAGTCTCCCACGGTTCGGCTCCATCCTAAAATGAACCAGTTGGAGTTGTCGTTCACGGCTCCTACCGAATGGCTCAACTGCGAACCCATGACAAACCCCTGCAGCGCAAAAAGGCAAAAAATCAAGATTCCGAAGCGAATACTCCAAACATAGTACGCAGGCAGCTCGGGCAGCGGCGTGACCACAAACAGCCAGCCCACGTAGGCCGTGTACAACGTTGCGGCCGTAGCCGCAAACGCCATCAACGAAAACATCGCCGAATAAAAGGCCGAGCTCAAATTGTAGTGCGACAGCTGGCCGCGTCCGGCCTGAATGGCAATGTACAGCACTTCAAATCCGAGAAGCAGGGTCACGGCCCAGCCAAACCTCGTGGCGTTGAAGTCGGGCAAATAGGCGACGTACCAGGCCATGGCCCAGGCATAAACCCAGGTAGATAGGGCAAACTTAAGGGGCTTTAGCCAGGCATTGACCCCGAACACCTTGGTTTCGGTTGCCATCGCAAGCCCCCCAAATACCCCAGCCAGCACGAGGCAGACCAATCCCAAGTAAAACAGCACTTCGTTGCGTTCGCGCACCTCAATAATCCAGTCCACAGCCTAAAGGTCGTCAATTTTTCTTGGCACAAGGACCCCGTGCGCTTCACTAGCTACTAGTTACTGGTTAAAAAAAAACTCCGAGCCAAAGCCCGGAGTTCCTGATCGACCGGAACGGTCGCTTACTTGATCACCACGAACTCTACGCGGCGGTTGTGCTGGTTCTTTTTCGAGATCGGATCGTTCTCGCCCTTGCTCACCACGTCGAAGCGCGACTCGGGAAGGCTGAAGGTCGAGGTCAGCACGCGAAGAACCGCCTTGGCGCGGCGCTCGCCCACCTTGAGGTTGGTCTTCTCGGAACCGGTCTGGTCGGCGTGGCCGATGATCTGCAGGCGCAGGTTCGGGTTGGCCTTGAGCATCTTGGCCACCACGGCCAGCTTGGCCTCTTCGGTAGCCGAAACGGTCACGCTGTTGGTCGAGAAAATGATCTCGGGAATGAAGGCGCTGGCCACCTGAGCGCTCAAGCCGTTGGCTTCGATGCGCTTGCCCTGGAAGTTCACGAGCGAACCGGCCGGGGTATTGGGCTCCTTGTCCTTGCTGTCGGAGACGCCGTCGCCGTCGCTGTCAAGCTCGGCACCGCTGGCATCTACGCGCACGCCGCGCTGGCTAAACGGATCCACGTCCAACTCGTGGCGAACGCCGTCGCCGTCGAGGTCAAGGGCGCGGCCGGAACCGTCCACCATCGAACCCTTGGGGGTGTTGGGCTCCAGGTCAAAAGCGTCCGAAACGCCGTCGCCGTCGCCGTCCTTTTGCACTTTAGCCAATTCGCCCTTGAGCGAGCTTACTTCTTTTTCGAGGTCTTTCACACCGCACGAAGCCAGCAACAGGGCGCTGGCGGCAAGAGCTACGTACTTCATAAATCGTGATCGTTTAAGTTTGAATGCAAATGTACGGCATTTTGGTCGGAACACCGGTCCAGAAGGTCGCCAACCGAAGCGCCCGACGCGTCGGCCTGCCATTCGCGCCAAAATTCCGCAACGGGCTGAAGCACAAAGCGTCGCATCGGCATTCGGGGGTGCGGAAGCTCGAGCTGCGGCGTCGCAAGGGCCAGGAACGGCTGGGTGAGCAGCAGGTCGATGTCGATGCTCCGGCTGGCGTAGCGCGGGCCCTGCGCGTCGCGGACCCGTCCCAGGCTGCGCTCCACCTCGAGGACCATTTCAAGCAGGGCCATGGGTTCGCCCGACCACTGGACTTCAAGCACTTGGTTCAAAAAGTCCGGCCCCTCAAAGCCCCAGGCTGCGGTGCGCCACAGGCTGCCCTCACGACGCACCGGGACCCGCTTGGCCAGCTCCGCGCGGGCTTGAGTCAAAACCTTCGCGGCGTCTTCGCTGTTGCTCCCGAGTAGGATCAGGACGTTTAGTACCTTGGCGCTCATAATCAATCGGGCCTCAGGCCCTCGGCAAAGAAACACATGAAGCAGTTTTTTGGAGCCCTCATTGGCTCGTTTGTGGGATTTTTTCTGTTGATCGCGGTACTGATCGGATTCGGAATCGGCGCGGCCGCGAGCTCCGACCCGGTCGTGCGCGTTCCCGACGCCGCGGTCCTGCACCTTGAACTCGACGGAAGCCTTGCGGAACGTCCCAACGAAGTGGACCAACTTTGGGCCGAGCTGCTCGACGAAACGGCGCCGCTTTCGCTGTACGAACTGCTGGAAGCCGTGCGCGGTGCGCGCGAAGCCAACGGCCAAGTTGCGGCCATTTGGCTCGACCTCGGAACGGTTGATGCGAGCTGGGCGGCCCTGACCGAGCTCCGCGCCGAGTTGGCCAAGGCCAAAAAAGCGGGCATCACCGTGGTCGCCACCAGCAAGGCCTACGACCCGAAGAGCTACTACCTGGCCAGCGTGGCCAAGAAAATCTACCTGGCTCCGGCCGGGATGGTCGTGCTCAACGGCTTGAGCGCCAGCCCCCTCTACCTCAAGGGTGCCCTCGATAAGCTCGGCGTGAAGGCCCACTTGGTTCGCGGATCCGACAACGCCTTTAAGAGCGCTGGCGAACCCTTTATTGCCGACGAAATGTCGGAAGCCAACCGCCTGCAGTACACCGAATTGCTCAGCGGAATGTGGTCCGAAGTTCAGGGCTCCGTTCGCCGAAGCCGCCGGGGAATCACCGACAGCTCCTGGACCCACGTGCTGAACCGCGAACCCTTGCTGACCGCAGGGCGCGCCCTCGAACTCGGCCTGGTCGACGCCCTGGCCTACCCCGACGAGCTGAACCTCAGCGACTGGGGCGGCAGCGAAGACGGCTTAATCGCCGCCGCCGATTACCTGGGAACGCGTTCTGAGGATGCGGGCGCTCCGCTGCTCGCGGTGATTTTCGCCGAGGGCGACGTGGTGGACGGCTCCGACCCAAATGCCGTTGCCGACTACGACTTCAACCAAACGGTCGACGACCTGCTGGAGCGCGACGACATCCAGGGCGTGGTGCTGCGCATCAACAGCCCGGGCGGATCGGCTTTGGCTTCCGACGAGATTCACCGCGGCGTGACGCGCTTGGCCAAGGCGATGCCCGTGGTGGTTTCGATGGGCGGAGCCGCCGCGAGCGGCGGCTACTACATGGCCGCTCCGGCCCGCGAGATTTGGGCGCAGCCCACCACCGTCACCGGGTCCATCGGCGTTTTTGGCCTGCTGTTCAGCGGCGAGGAGCTGATGCACGACAAGCTGGGCATCAAGAGCCAGCCGGTGTCCACGCATCCCTTCGCCAACTTTCCGTCGCTGGACCGCACGCCGACCGAGGCCGAGCTCGCGGTGGTGCAGCGCTCGGTGGACCAGACCTACACGCGCTTCAAGGAGGTCGTGGCCCAAGGGCGCCGACTCGAGGCCGAGGTCGTGGATTCGATTGCCCGCGGCCGGGTGTACACGGGGCGACGAGCCAAGGAACTTGGCCTGGTGGACCAGCTTGGCGGCCTGAACGACGCCCTGGCGGCCTGTGCCAAGTTGGCCAAGATCAGCAGCTACCGCGTGGAGCTCCTGCCCCAGAGCGAGGAGCCGTGGAGGCAGGCGCTGCGCGAAGTTGGCGTGAGCCTGCGCAGCGGCGGCCTCGAGGCCCAGCTTGAGCGCGGACTCCAGCACCTCCGTACCCAAATCCAGCGCGCCGGAGGAATCCAGGCGCGCGAAACCCTAATCCTCTGAGCATGTCCAGCGACCACGAACTCCACGAAGGGCCCCTCGAAGGGCGCAACCTGGCCATCTACATGGCCCTCGGATCGCTGTTCATCACGGCACTCGTGGTCTGCAACCTGGTTTCCAACAAATTCGTCGAAGTCGACTTGGGCTTCAAAACCTTCGTCATCTCGGTCGGAATCCTTCCCTACCCCCTCACGTTTTTGGTGACGGACCTCCTCAGCGAATTTTACGGAAAACGCCGCACCGACTACGTCGTCTACAGCGGATTCGCCGCGCTCCTGCTGGTACTGCTCGTCATTTGGCTGGGCGGACTCTTGCCCGCGCTCCCCTTCTCGCAAGTCCAGGACCCCGCCTACGACCAAGTCTTCGGGAACTCCATCCGCGTCATCATCGCCTCCATGGCCGCCTACATCGTCGCCCAACTCGTCGACGTCCGCCTGTTCCACTTCTGGAAGGGGGTCACCCGCGGCAAGCATTTGTGGGTGCGCAACAACTTTTCGACCATGCTCTCCCAGGGCGTCGACAGCATCCTGGTTATCCTGATCCTGTTTGCCGGAGTTCTTCCAACCCCCACCCTCATTCAGTACATCGCCGACGCCTGGATCTTCAAAATCCTCATGGCGGCCCTCGACACCCCCTTCATGTACGCGGGCGTCTGGGCCTACAAGCGCTTGGTCCGCAGCTAGCGCACTTTTGGATCCGTAAGCGTTACCGACTGCAGCTGCTTACCCAGCTCGTGAATGCTTTGTTCGATGTAGCGCACCCGATCCGCTGAAACCGTCGCATTGCCCGAAGCATACTGGCGCATCAGGCTTTCATTTATGCCCGCACGGCGCGCAATCGCCGTAATTTTTAGTTCCGGGACCAAGTCAAACAGCGCCTGCATGTTCATCGAAAAAGACCATTCGGTGCGTTGCTGAACCTCCACCACCCAGGGTTCACCAAGATCCTTAGCCACAGACACATAGTCTTCAAAGGCCACCCTGAGGTTTTCCTTTAATTCATCCAACGATGCCCCGAAGGCAGTAACTACGCCCGGTAAATTCTGGGTACTCCCCCAAAAGCTACCGTCCTCACGACGGACTACGTGTACGTGAATCGGTTTGCTCACTCGACAAGTTTATAACCCTTTCGTTATGTTTCACAATTTGTAAAAAGGCAAATCCGGTTATAACCGAACATAAGCGTTTGGCCACCGACTCTGAAGCGCATCTTCGTGGGGCCCGAAGACATTTTTGTTCGGGTATTACCGGATTTACTAATTTTTCTCCCAATGCGAAAGTTCCAAAAAACTGATATACAGTTAGTTGATTGGTTGGCCAAACAACTCGACTATCCTCCGGCGGTCCCCCCCAAAGGCTGGATCCAGCACGCCCGCACGGGGCGGCACCTCTCGACACGGGCCTTTGCTCGGCGGATGGGGATGGCGCCAAGTTCCGCCCACGAACTCGAAGAGCGCGAATGGAACGGAAGCATTACCCTCAAAAAATTAGCCCAGGTTGCCCACGTCCTCGACTTGGACTTGGTTTACGGATTTGTTCCGCAGCTGGAGCCGTTTTTTGACTTCAACGACAAGGAACCTCAGACCCTCGAAGAGCTGTTTTGGGCGAGCCAAGAGGACGCCAAATACCGTCCACTTTTTTTCAAAAAAATCTTAGCAAAGCAGGCTGAGGAAGAGGCCCTCGTGGCTCCGCACGTTGAGGGCGCGGCCGTCGGCGAACCCCAGGTACTGACCCCGTTGGCCTATGAGGACGCCCTCGAGCACGTCACCGGGCTGGCTTAGCTTGACTGACTTCGCGGCAAAACCGGGCGCGAGCGACCAGGTCGCGCGGTGCTCCGTGCCGTCGGCGACGGCAAAGCGCTGAAGCTCCGAGGGAATGGCCCCGAGGGCGCGGTCCACGGCGGCGGCAAATTCCGCGTCGAATTCAAGCCCGGCAAGCATCTTGCGCCAGTCGGTTTTGTCGCTGAAGTGGGCCTTGAGCGCCACCTCGATCAGGCCGGCCTCGTAGCGGTTTTCGGTAATCGCCAGCACCTTGGCCCGAGTGGCACCCTGGTCCAGCCAGCGCGTAACCTGCTGGCGGGTGCGGGTAACGCCGACCTTGATTCCGCCCGAATCGGCCAGGTACACCGTGTGGGGCTGCAGCTGGTAGGCCCGCTCAAAATCCAGGTCCCGGTCCGCTTTGCCGAGGTGGGCCGTCGACAGCTCCGGACGCACAATGCTCGCGCCCGCGAGGGGACTTTCAAAAAAACACCGGCGGCAAAAACCCTGAGCGTGGAGCTCCGAAAAAACGCCGCCGCAGGACTGGCACTCGGCCATGCCGGGCCACGAAAGCCGCAGCGGCTTGCCGATCAGCGCATTGACGTCGACCAGGTGGCGCCCGAGCGGCATCCAGGCGCGCACCGCCGGCTGCGAAACCGACAATATCATCTTGCGCACGGGCGCTGCGGACCAAGTGTAGGGCATCTGTACTACCTTTTAACCCACCAAAGGTACCCCCACGCATGGCCTTTTCGCCCATCACCGACCTCGTCACCTGGCGCCTGAAACTCTACCCGTGGATCGAGCGGAGCATGCGCGGCGAAGCCAACGTCCTTTGGCCCGGGGCCATCAAGTGGTTCGCCAAAAGCTCCGGAACCACCGCCGCCAAATCCAAGTTCATTCCGGTTTCGCCGGAATCCCTCGAAGACAACCACTTCAAGGTGGGCCGCGACCTGCTCGCCTTTTACGCGGAACAGGTGCCGGACTCCCAACTCTACGACGGCCTGAGCCTGCGCCTGGGCGGATCGTCCAAAATCAACGAGCTCAACGAGCACTCCTACTACGGCGACCTCAGCGCCATCATGATCGACAACCTTCCGCTCTGGGCAAGCTGGCGGTCCACCCCGTCCCACGACGTCGCCCTCATGGACGAGTGGGAAGCCAAAATCGAGAAAATCGCCCAGCAGGTTGCCCGCCAAAACGTAACCTCCCTCTTCGGAGTCCCCAGCTGGATGCTCGTCCTCCTGCGCCGCGTCCTCGAAATCCGCGGCGAAACCACCCTTGAGGCCGTGTGGCCCAACCTCGAACTCTTTGTTCACGGCGGCGTCGCCTACACCCCCTACGAAGCCGCCTTCTCCGCCATTCTGCCCGCGGCCACCCGACGCCTCGAAACCTACAACGCTTCCGAAGGCTTTTTCGCCGTTCAGGATCAACTCGACGGCAACGGCCTGCTCCTGATGCTCGACCACGGAATCTTCTACGAATTCATCCCCGTAGCCGAATTCAACGGCTCGGATTCCCAAGCCATTCCGCTTGCCGACGTCCAGCTGGGCGTCAACTACGCGGTCGTCCTCAACACCAACGGCGGACTCTGGCGCACCATCGTCGGCGACACCGTCGAATTCACCTCCATTGCGCCCTACCGCATCCGCATCACCGGCCGTACCCGACTGTTTATCAACGCCTTTGGCGAAGAACTCATGATCGACAACGCCGAGCGCGCCGTCGCCGAGGCCTGCCGCAAAACGGGCGCCCTAATCGACGAGTACACCGCCGCACCCTGGTGGGCTTCCGGCGACGAATCCGGCGGAGGCCACGACTGGCTCATCGAGTTCCGCACCCCGCCCTACGCCCTCGACGCCTTTGCCAGCGCCCTGGACACCGCCCTCAAAGCCACCAATTCCGACTACGAAGCCAAGCGCCACAAAGACCTGGTGCTTCGCATGCCCCGCGTCCACGCAGCCCCCGCCGGAACCTTTCACAACTGGCTCAAATCCAAGGGCAAACTGGGCGGACAAAACAAGGTTCCGCGCCTCATGAACGACCGAAGCCTGATCGAGGAATTACTTGTTTCTGGTTCCTAGCCGTCGAAGCGCGGTAAACTCGCGGGGCGTCAGGCAGGCAATCCCGGGAATTTTTCGGAAGTCCTTGAGGTTGCGCGTAATAACGTAATCGGCACCTGCATCCGCCGCCGCGAACGCCACCACGGCATCCTCAAAGTCGCTAAAGTCCAGCGCCCGCACAAGGTGGTTGCCCGCTACCGGTATGACCGTGATGCGCGCCAAAAGTTGCTCGAACAGGGCTCGGGGCAAACCAAACGCCCCTTTTTCGGCGATGTAGTGCACGTTTTGGAGGACGCAACCCGTTGTGGCGAATTCCAATCCCCATTCCGACTGGCGCTGAAACAGCGCATCGATTTCGTGCACGAAGCCGCTCCTGGCTAGCGTAAAGTCCAGCAGAACGTCCGAATCAAGCACCAGTTTCATAGCGCAGCATTTGATTTCGCAATCCCTCTTCCCGGATGGCGTGCAACTCATCCAAGGTAACCGGTTCGCGCAGCGAAGCCGCCTCGCGAACGGCCTCCACGAGCGGATCGAGGCCCGACGGTTCGGCCGCAGACCGAAGCACCGTCAAGTAGCGCTCAAATACCTCCGTGATGCTTGTTCCGCGCTCCAATGCATACGCCTTGCCAAAAGCAATGAGGTCTGGCTCGAGCGCCAACGTCAGTTTTTGCTTGCTCATACGTACGAAGTTATTAAAAACATACGTATTATCTCGATTTTCCGTTTTCATGGAGCCAAATTCGTGCGGATCAGGGACCTAGCCGACCCGTACACGTTAACAGTCGTTTACCCCATTTAAACCCACGGGAATGCCTTATTTTTGGGCTTATGCACATTGCGATCGCCGGGAACATCGGATCGGGCAAGACCACCCTGACCACCCTACTTGCCAAACACTACAGCTGGCAGCCCCACTTTGAGGAAGTGGACGAAAACCCCTACCTGAACGAATTCTACGACGACATGATGCGGTGGTCGTTCAACCTTCAGATCTACTTCCTGCACAGCCGGTTCCGCCAAATCCACAGCTTTCGGAGCCAAAACAAAAACGTCATCCAGGACCGCACCATCTACGAAGACGCCAACATCTTCGCCCCCAACCTTCACGACATGGGCCTCATGTCGTCGCGGGACTTCAACACCTACCAGGAACTCTTTGGCCTCATGGAGGAATTCATCAAGGCCCCTGACCTGCTCATCTACCTGAACGCGAGCGTTCCGACCCTCGTGCGCCAAATCCAAAAACGCGGACGCCCCTACGAAAACAGCATCCGCCTCGACTACCTTCAGAACCTCAACGACCGCTACACCGACTGGATCAAAGGCTACGACAAGGGCCGACTCCTGGTCATCGACGTAGACCAACTCGAATTCGACAGCAAACCCGAAGACCTCGGCAAAGTCATCGAGAAAATTGACGCGGAACTGAACGGGCTGTTTTAGGCGAGGCAGAAAGTTGTAAATCCGGTTATAACCGAACATTGGACCTTCACACCGTTAGGGTATATCCGGATTTCGAACTTTGAACCGCACGGCGGCGTTCGGGTATACCCGGATTCCGAATTTTTCATCGGAACTTCGCTCCCATGTTTCTCATCTCCGGACCCTGCGTCATTGAATCCCTCGACACCGCGCTGCGCGTGGCCGACCACCTCGCCAGAAGGACAACCGCAGCTCCGTCGACTACTACATGGGACCGGGGCTCGACGAAGGCCTGCGCATCCTCGCCGAGGTCAAGCGCCAGTACGGATTCCGCCTCTTGACCGACATCCACTACCCCGACCAGGCCAAGCCCGTGGCCGAAGTGGTTGATATTCTGCAGATTCCGGCCTACCTGTGCATGCAGACCACCCTCGTGGTCGAGGCGGCCAAAACCATGCGCACGATCAACCTCAAGCACGGCCAAATGGTGGCTCCGGGCACCATGGCCAAAGTCTGCGCCAAAGTGGAGTCGACGGGCAACCGCGACATCATCCTGACCGAGCGCGGCTACACCTTTGGCTACAACGACCTCGTGGTCGATCCGCGCGCATTCTTCGAACTCAAGCAAACCGGCTACCCGGTGGTGTTTGACGCGACCCACTCGATTCGCAAGTACGGAATCCCCTCGGCCGACCCCAACGGAGGCGCCCGCCAGTACCTCGAAACCCTGGCCCGCGCGGCCGTGGCCACCGGCATCGACGGCCTGTTCCTCGAAGCCCACCCCTGCCCGTCCGAAGCCCTCTGCGACGCCGCCAGCCAGCTCGCCCTCGAGGAACTCGAGCCGATGCTCGAGCGCCTGCTGAAGATTGACGCGGCGGTTAAGGGTCTGTAACCCAGCCTCGGAGTGAGCGCCCTCAGTCCTTTGGGGCAGCGCTCCGCTTGAACCGCCGGTAGGCCAAGCCCCCGCCCGCGAGGACTAGGGCCGTCAACCCGCCGTCCACGGGCACATCGGGCGGCGGCGGTTCGTCCATGTAGCCTTCGGGAACGTAGGGGTGCTCCACCAAATCAAACATGCCCTGAAAGGCCTCCTGAAACGGGTCCACGACTTGGGCCCGGGCGCTTAAGGCCGCGGCGCAGCCCCAAACCGCCAAAAAAACTGCGCGCCGCATCACCGGGCAACGGTAACGCGGTGGCTCGACTGCGAACGGGGGCTGCGCAGCACCACCAAGTAGGTGCCCGTGGGCGCATCAAAATGAAACCCATCTGCGCCCGAAGCCAACAGGCCTTCGTGGCAGCGCGAGCCCGACTGCGTGTAGACCGAAACCCCGCGATCGTGGGTGCGGCTGGGCGTCGTCCACTGCCCGTGGCGGTGCGTCACCCATTCGGCCGGGGAATGCGACGCGGAATCCACGCCATTGGACCCCGAATCGCCGGAATCGGCGTCCGTTGAATCCGGATCGGGACTGCCCAGCATCTCGCTGGGCGCAATCCACAGCGCAAACCGCGGTGCCGCGGAATTCCAGCCCGCGTGAACCCAATCGTAGGGCATGGCACTCAGCTCCGTAATCGATTGGGTCAAGCGGTCTTCCACAAAAACCCGGTAGTCGGAACCGCTGACGACCTGACTGAGTTCGAGCCGGTAGCAGCCGTCGAGCTCGCCCTTAACCTCGAGATCCAGGCACTGCGACCGACTGAGGTCCAGCGCATTCACCGCGAGGTACTGGTTGCCTTCGACGATGGCCAAGCGGGGCATTTTGGGGCCGTTCGGCAGCTTCCAGGCGTCGAACTGCCCGTCAAAACCCGACGTCGCCGTGGGTTGATGCAGCAACCATGCTCCGTCGCTCATCGACGGAACCCCGATCTGGGTCATCGCGAGGTACAGGTTGTCGGGCTGCTGCTTGTAAAACACCGCGGGCACCGACAGCGTTCCGTGGCTGGCCATGCTGGTGGTGATGCTGGCGCCGGTTTGGGTCGTTTGAACCCAAAAAGCCTGTAGGGGCGGAACCACCCCCGCCGTCGCCAAGCTGCTTCCGTTTGGAGGCGGGGCGATCCCGTTCACGTAGTATTTGTAGACCGTCGACGAGGCGTCCCAGATGTAGATGGCGTTGTTCACGCCCTGTCCCTGATTCGACGCCATGACCGCATTCCAATCCAGCCCGCAGGTATAGGGATTTCCGATCAAATTCCAGCCGGAACCCGATCCGCCGGCCGCCTGGGTCGCGCTGTGGCCCAGGTTGTAGGTATGGGTCGCATTCGGCGAGCCGGTCACCGAAAAAGCACCAGCTGCGGTCGCAAAACCGCCCGCGGCATCCAGCTTGCCAAAGTAGCCCAGACCGGGCGTAGTCAGGCTGGGGCCGCTCGCGTAGATGCCCTGGGTCGCGTCGTAGGCAAAAAGCGCCGAAGCGTTGCCCGTGGTCGTCCCAAAGCCCGTCGCCATGCTCGACGCCAGGGCGTGGTAGCCCGTGCCCGCCAGGTACTGCTGCTGCACTACCTGACCCGTTCCCTGTATGGCCCCGCCGACCTTGACCTGCGCGTACCTTCCCTCAGCCGCCGTCAGGGTGAGTGTCCCCGAGTTCGCCAGCGCACCAGATAGGAATAGGTCGCAGCCATCCAGGGTGACGCCCGCCCCTGAGGCGATGCTGAGGTTGGTTAGGCCATAATCAAAACCGGCGCGGAACCACAGGTCCTGGTTGTTGGAGGTCCCGTTCAGCGCGTAGCGCAGGGCGCCGTCGGCGTACACATTATTCGGATTCCCTCCTCCGGCCGTGCGCCGCCAGCCCGCCCCCGTGGGGGCCGTTCCGGCCGAGGCAACCCACTCCAGGGAATACACCCCGCCAGCCGTTAGGGCCAGGGGCGAAGTCAGTTCCACCCGCTCTTCGGCTCCGCCGCCGCGTGTGGTAAAGGCATTACTCGCCAGCAGGTTGGCCGGCAGCGGCGGGTAGGCATTGCCCGAATAAATGTTGAGAGTAACCGCGATTCCCGGAGCCAGGCTCGCGCTGG
Source organism: Cryomorphaceae bacterium (assembly GCA_021298655.1). Classification (GTDB taxonomy): domain Bacteria; phylum Bacteroidota; class Bacteroidia; order Flavobacteriales; family Schleiferiaceae; genus TMED14. The sequence continues at coordinate 17,285 of JAJTFK010000029.1, forward strand.
CGAACGCCGACACCCAGGTCAGCGTGCCGCCCAAGGTGGCGGTGAAGCTCTGTACCGGCGTGTCGTCGTAGTCCACGACGTTGGTCGTGGCGTCGAGCACCTCGAGCTTGTTCCAGGCTACCGTGCCCGCGGTCACCGAGACCGAATTCGCCGCAGCCAATACGGGTGCCGACGGGCTCCACGACGTTCCGTTGTAGGTGTAGGTCGTTTGGGCCAAGGCCCCGGTCGCAAGCCCCCCCACGCAGGCGGCCGCTATACCCATTCGAAGATGTAGGTTCGTGTTCATGCTGTTCAGCCCGCTTTGGTTCTTGGGCGAGAACAAGGTGCTCACCGACCACCCACGGAAAACACCGAATTATCGACTAATAATATCTGATTTCAGGTTTTTTATAGCGTATTCACGCTTTTTAAAAGCCTAAGTTTGATACGTTAAACACGGCTGCCATGAACTTAAGGGTAGCACTCTTCATCCTGCTGGCACTCAATACCTTGGGGCTGTGCCTGCACCTGGTGGCCTTGCGCCGCACCCACCTGCTCCGGTATTTTGATCTGGGAATGACCAAAAGCGTGGCCGCGCTTTCGCTGGCGGCACTCTACCTCTACGCGGAATTTGCCCTGCTCGGCAGCCCCCTGCTCGACGCCCTGAGGCTCTGCCTGGTGGCCGCCTACCCCGCCCTAATGACCCTGATGTTCGGCAGCCGGCGCCGCGACCGCTGGTTGCTGATCCTGACCTCGGTGGTTTCGGTGGGCGGAATCTTCGCCGTCATCTACCCCTTTGCCGTGGCCGATCCCATAGGCGGAATTCCGGTGGACCTCGGTCGCGTACTTAACGGATTCGCCGAACCCGGCACCCTGGGCGTCGCCTACGGCTGCTACGTGGTGGCGGTCTTGAGCCGGCTCATGTGGCGCAAGGTTCGCTGGGGCGCCCACCTCGCGCCCCACGTGGTCCTGAGCGCCCGGTGGGAGCTCCTCTTTCTGGCCAACGCCCTGCTGCGCTGCGTGGCGGCCGGCGCCGTCCTGCTGATCGACCCCAACTCCAGCGTGTCGGCCCTCCACAGCACCGGGCCTTGGATCGTCGCCAGCTTCGTCCTTGACGTCGCGGTGCTGCTGGCCTTTGGCACCAACCGCTCGGTCTACTTTCTGAGCCAACACGGGCTGCGGCTCACCCACCCCTGGAACGCCGAAATCGAGCGGGTCGTGAACCTCCTCGAGCAGCCCGAGTGCTTTCGAAACTCGCGCTATTCCCTCAACGACGCCGGGGCGGCGCTCGGCCTGCGCAACGCCGACGTGTCGCGCATCGTTCATCGCGATTTAGGAATTACATTTAAGCAACTCTTATTCAGCATTCGGAACGCACACTACACCTCGCTGACGCGATCAAATCCCGAGCTTTCCAAAATTGAACGGCTCCACCAGAGCGGATTTCATTCCTACGCGAGCTACCATTTGGCGGTCAAGTCCAGGCGTCGATAAGGCCCGCGCCGGCACCTTGGTCCCGCGCTTCGGACCGTTCGCCACCCGCTCCACGGCACGCATTCCCTAGGCTAAAAGTGTTTCTTTTTTTTTACACCATTTTTCGCCATTTTTATACACATTTATAGCTGTTTTATATATTAATTTAAGCTTTATTTCTAGGACCCTGGGTAGTTTTGACTTCTTGTTTCAAGTCGGAATCTCCCTTTTTTTACTGATCAGCATGGTAGCCGTGGTGCGCGCACTTCGGATCATGCGGTTGGGCAACGCCGTGCGCAACGGCGCCCTGATTTTTAAGATTCTTTTGAATTTTTCGGGAGCGGCCTTGATCATCGTCACGGGGGCCAAATTGCCCACAGCCTACCGCGCGGTGGCGCTGGGAATGATCTTTCTTCAGTTCCTCAACCCCGTGGCCCTGGCCATCTACTTCACGCCGCCCCAGGCCACCAGCGGCCTTAAGAGCTTGAGCGCCACGTTTGCGCTGGTGATGATGCCCCTGCTGCTCTGGTATTTGGCGATCGACGCGGGCGTAGCCCCCGCCCACCGGCTCCCGATGTGGCTGTTTGAGTTCAGCATGAACCACCCCGGCGAGTTCGGCGCGTGGTCGGTGATGTACAAAATCCTTACCCCGACGGTCCTGGCGACGCTGGTGTACTTTCAGCTCAAGCACTACCGCGTTAAGGGCCTCGGATTTTCCAAACACAAGTACTGGGAACTTTTTTACCTGCTCAACGGCCTCCTGAGGGCCCTGGTGCTGATCGCCGTCCTCGAGCTGAGCCCGAGCATTGACGAAGTCTTCGCCACGCTGAGCTACGTGATGGGCCTCAGCCTGCTGGTGGACACGGGCATCATTCTGGTTTTCGCCACCAACCGGGCGGTTCAGTTTCACCGCGACTACGAGCTCACGCTGATGGGGCCCTGGTCGGCCGAACTCGATCAGGTGGTGCGCACCGCGAGCCTGCCCCAGCACTTTAAAAAGGCGCATTTTAGCCGCACCGCGAGCCTGCCCCAGCACTTTAAAAAGCCGCATTTTAGCCTGGCCGACTTGGCTGAGGCCTCCAAGTTGCCCACCTACCGGGTCACCAAGCTGGTCAGCAAGGGCACCGACCTTCAGGTGCGGGAACTCATCAACCACTTCAGGGTGCGCCACTACGAGCAGCTGCAGCGCGCCCAGCCCCTGGAACGCAAGAAGGAGCTGCTGGCCCAGAGCGGATTCAATTCCTACGCCGCCTACTACGCCGCGCGCAAGGTGAAAAAATCGGTCTGAGGCACGCCATCCAAAACGCCCTTCGACTTCGCACGTGTTTGGTCCCTTCTGGATTTCACCCACTCAAGCCCGCGTGAGTTAGCCACGAGTACCCCGCAGCGAGCTAAAGGGCTTCCAACAATGCCCGCCAAGGCCGACCTTTGCCTCAGAATTTCCTCAAAACCGCGCGCGCAGCGACCCCTAACCGCCCTAGCCCCCAACCTCGGTGTACTTTAGCGATACCAACCAAACCAATCAATCCTTGAACTTCCTGTTCGGACGCTTTTTGCTGCGCTATACCGACCGATTCCTGTCGCGGTGGACCGT
>JAJTFK010000030.1 GCA_021298655.1 Cryomorphaceae bacterium
GGCTACAGTATCCCGCCGGGCGGGCGGCTGCTGCTTTGGGCCTCTGGCAGCAGCAACTTCACCGGGGCGCTTCCCTTCAAACTGGACGCGAACGGCGAAGGCGTGTACCTCAGCCGGCAAATCGCCGGAGACTGGGTAGTGCTCGACGAGGTGCGCGTGCCGCCGCTCATGGACGACCAATCTTTTGGGCGCCGCCACGACTGGGCCTACACCTGGACCGTATTTGACCAGCACGCCAGTCCGAATGCCGCTAACTCGGGAAGCCTTGCGCTACCTGAATCGGCCAGCGAAGTCCGCGTTCTCGGATACCCCAACCCGTTTGCCACCACATTTACCTTGAGAAATCCCACTTCGCAGGCCCTGTACTTCGAGGTGTTCAACAGCATGGGGCAGCGACTGGGAAGCCTGACCCTACCCCCCGACGGCGAAGCCTCTTGGGTCGACGACGGTCCTTCGGGCATGCGAATTTTCCATGCTGAGGGCCACGTGCTCAAAGCGTTTAAACGCGATTAACGCCCTGAGGCAGCGCGGCGGCGACGCAGCACATCGTAGCGCAGCCAGACCGCCCAGGCGGCATAGGCCGAAACTTTGTAGCCGACGTAGCCGTCAAGGATTCCGCCCCGAAGCACGTAGTGCTTTAAAAAACGCCAGGCCGGCTTGACCAGGGTGTGGTAGGGCGTGATGTGCGGCGTGCGCGCATCGTAGTCGCCCGCCTGCCACTCGGCGTAGCGGCGAAGCTTGGTTTCCCAGCTCGGAATGTCGACGAAGGTGTTGTGGTTCAGCCGGTGCGCAAAGCGCCCAATGGGGCCTGCCGCCGTGATTTCGGCGTGCACCTGCTTGGCCTCGTAGCGGCAACGGTCCCGGCGAAAGACGCGAATCACCTTGTCGCCCTGCCAACCCGAAAAGCGCACGCGGCGGCCCATAAAGTGATTGGCTCGGTACAGCCAGTACCCGTCGTGAGGGTCGGGTTCGGTTGCGGCTTTCCAGGCCGCAAGTTCCAGGTGCAGCTCGGTCGTCAGCCATTCGTCGGTGTCGAGCAGGAGAATCCACTCGTGGGTCGCCTGGGGAATGGCCCAGTTTTTTTGGGAGGCGGAATTTTCGTAGTCGCGCTGGAGAATTCGTGCTCCGTAGCCCGAGGCCACGGCCAGCGTGGTGTCGGCCGAACCGGAATCGACGACCAATAATTCGTCGTACAGTCCGCGGCACGATTCAATGCAGCGCGGCAGGATGTCGGCCGCGTTAACGGCTGGAATAAGGAGCGTAACCCGTTTCACGTGGTGCAAGGTAGCGCCAGCCGTAGGTTTGCACCGCAATGCACGAGGCCTACACGACGATCATGGAACCTGCCGAAGGAAGTTGGAAGGACCGCGGCTCTTCGTTTTATGCCCTGGCGCTTCCGACCCAAACCCCGGAAGAAGTTTCGGAGGCCTTATCGAAGTGGACGGCAGCACACCGGGGCGCGCGGCACCATGCTTGGGCCTACCGAATGTACGTCCACGGGATCCTGGAGGAACGAAGCCACGACGCCGGCGAACCGAGCCACTCGGCTGGAACGCCCATACTCCACGCGCTGCAATCCCGGGAACTTAAGCAATGCGCCGTGCTGGTAAGCCGGTACTTTGGGGGCGTCAAACTGGGTGTGCCTGGGTTGATCGCAGCCTACCGGGGGGCCGCCGAAGACGCCCTCGATCACGCCGCCCGCATACTGCGCCATCCGGAACGCTTCGCGGAGCTCGAATTGCCGTATGAACTCCTAGGCCGGATGGAATCCGATGCGCTCGAAGAGAGTATTCGGTGGACCGAGCGCGCATTCGCGGATCGCGTCACGCTTCGGGTAGCCGTGTGGGCCGAGCGAACGACCTACTGGGAGCAGCGCTGGAACCAGTACTATCCCCTAACCTGGTGCTGGATTACAGATCCATGACTTGATTGAGCGCCGACGCAAATTCCGGCAGCTGGCTGCTCAAATAGGTCAATTCGGCGATGGGGAGCTCCAATACCAACGAATCTTCGGTGAACACCACCTCCCAATGGCTGGACTCGTTCATCCGAAGTCCCCGCAGGGTAAGCACTACCGGCGCCGTAAGCAGTTCTTCCTGCCGGGGTTCCGAACGCAAGAGCACCCCGCCCCGCGTAAGCACGTACGCGACTTCGCGCACCTCTTCGTGGGGCAAGACATCTAGGGCTTCGTAAACGCCCAAACGGATGTGCGCGGCAAGCGCTACGCGTTGGTCCAGTGACAGGATGTCAAAGGGCGGAACACGACGGAGCTCGTCGGCCATTCGTTGAACGGCAATGTCCAAAGTCATGGCTTAAAGTATAGGGTACCTAAATATACGCAAAGTTTAGGAACCAAGTACCAGGGCCGCGGCGAGGGCGATGTAGAGTAAAAAGTAGCCGAGGTACCTAAGGCTCGTGGTCTCGCCAAAGCGAATTTTAAACGCGGTCAAGTTGACCACCACGTTAAAATTGGTGAGAATGCTGTGAAAAATGACGCCGCCCCACCACAAGGCCACTCCCGACAGGACCTGCGCCACGGAGCTGAGGACCGACTGCTCGGTCATGGCTCGCCACATTCCCGCATCCCGCCAAGTTCCGCTGCGCCGGAACGCAAACCAGCACAGCATCAGGAGCAATACCCCCCACTCCGTCGCGATCACGGTTGGCCAAAAACCCCATTGCTTTAGGGCCAATCCGTACAGCGGAAAGTACGTGCCCCAAATCACACCGACTACAAAGGGCATTAATCGCGCCGCACCGCGAAGTGAGGACCACGAAGCGCGATCCCGCCAGAGCACCAAAATCTGGGCACCCAAAAGCAGGGCGATTACCAGCAACCGAAGTGGCGAAACGAGTTCACCGAGCAACCAGCCTACGCAAACCGCCACGATTAAATGCAGGCTTCCGCCAAAAAAAACCAGCTGCGCCGGCATGGAACGAATGCTCAAGCTAAAAAGCAGCAGGCCCAGCCCCCCCAACATTCCGAGCAGGAGAAGCCAAAGGGAGCTTGACGCCACGGCGGGATAGCTCGCGGCGAGACCTTCAGGGGCAATGGCCCATACCCCGAGGTGCACCCAAACCAGCACCAATACCGATCGGATAACCAAAAACCGCTGCGGATACTGGAGCATTCCGGGACTGCGCCACAGCGTGTTTGCGCGACCAAAAAGCAGCAAACTAGCCAACTCAGCCGCCGCCGCCAAGGCGATGAGCAGGGTTGGACTTAAATCGGGGTACATAACGTGTACCGCTTGTATGTTTGCAGCATGAGGGTCAAAGGTACTGCCGTCCATTTGGATGCGTTAAAGCACGAGGTTCAACGGCGCTTTGGCCGCCCAATCCGCACCAAAACGGACTGCCAAAATTTGGAAGACGCGCTTTTTGCGCATACGGGTAAGCTGGTTTCGTACAATACCCTTCGGCGGTTTTTTGGCCTAATTCCGGGCGGAGAACCCCGAGAAAGCGTGCTGGATATCTTGTGCGAATACTGCGGCTACCTCAACCACGAAGCCTTTCGGTCGGATGCGCGGCGCTTTAAATTTTACTTCGACTGGACCCAAACGATCGACAAGGACCAGTGGACCGAAGCCGAACGCGACGCCCTGCTCGATCGGATCGCCGAAGAAGACTTCAATGCCCAAACCATTTTTTTGTGGGTACTCTACAAGTTAACCAGCTCCGTACCCATTCGGGATTGGTCTTTTTGGCTGGAACATCCCATGTGGACGGAGGGAGACCTGCGCAAAGCCCAGTTGGTGTTTTTCTCGAACAGCTTGGCGGATGAGTTTCGCATGCGCCTCAACAGCCCCGAGCCCCTAAAGGAACTGCAGGAAAACCCCATGTCCTTTCGCTGGGTAACGCATTTTTTTGCGGACTACGAAACGATCCAAACGGGCTATATGGCCCACGTTCTTGACGTGATGGCCACGCGGATCGAGGTTCCGCTCTACTACCACGGAATGCGGATCATGCAGCACTTTATGGGCGGAACCTGGGAGCACATCCTGCCCCATGCCCACAAATCGGTGGAAGCGGGCTACGATCCCGACGCCTACCCCATATTGATCAGTCGGTATTTTCAGGCGCGCTTTTGGGTCTACTACCTCGAGCATGGTGGTTGGGACCCGCGTTTGACGTCGGATTACCTGCGCGAACTGCAGCGGATCAACCCGGAATACCACCACCTCCTTGGAATGGAATTCTTGCCGGTTGCGTCCATTATGGGATTTACGTCGCCCGTGCTGGTAATTTTGGAATCCCAGCTTTCGCAGATTCACTACCGAGGCAATTGGTCCGCAGCCGTAGACACCGACCTCATTCGGCTGGCCGCCATGCTGGCCCATGCGCGCACGGGAGCACGTTCGCTCTTCGAAGTTCACCGAAATTCGCTGTTAATGGGATTTTGGTACAAGGCCTACCGCAAGTACCTCCAGGGCCTTTACTACGCCAGCACCTTGTTGATTGGCGAGCCGGATGCCGAATACGAAGCGCCGTACCGCCACTTCCCCGGCCTGGCCCGAGCCCTCCAAAACTAAAAAAGGCTCCTTTCGGAGCCAGTTGGTTTGGTGTGTGGTTCGGATACCGACGGCAAAGATGGTACAAACCATGTACCCGCCGGGGTACGATTTGGGTACACTTAGGCGAGCCGGTAAATCCAGCCCTTTTCTGCGGGCAACGCCTGAATCAAGTTCCAATGAAGCAGCACGGCCAGCCCGTCTTCGACCGTGCGAATCGGCTGCCCCGACGTTCGAGCAAGCTTGGATGCGGTCCAATCGTCGCTCGCCGTAATAAAACCCAGTAAAGCCAAGTGGTCCACGGTCGCCCGCGGCGCTCCGTGGTGCCGGAGCTTCAGTTCTTCGATGAGTACTCGGTTGGCCCGAAAGTTGGCCGCACCCCGACGTACGTATACGGTCCAGCGATCTTCTTCTTCCTCGCAGGCCGTATGGGGTACGCGTTCCGAAGGGGGAATGCGCACCACCAGCACTTCTTTGCCGTCCCATCGTTCCGCACGGACGTCAAAAGCTACTTCGGGCTGGGTAAATCGATGGGCAGCGCCCTCGACCATGTAGGCCTCTTCTTCGGCACGGCAACCCGCCACGGCGCCGTTGTCGCGAACTCCAACCACCAAGGTTCCGCCCTGTCCGTTCGCAAAAGCCGCGAGTGTACGCGCTATTTTTCGCTGGCGATCAATGCGCAACTTAAATTCTACGGTTTCGGACTCGTGGCGGTACATACGACGAAGGTAAAACGTACCTTAAGCCAATGAAGTTTTGGAGTGCGTTTAGGCATTTGGCCCTCGAGCGGAGCGCCTTGGACCTCGGTCTTGTGCTGGGAACCGACGTTTTGCGTACGAATGAAGCCCTCCTCACCGAAATCCGAGTCCTCCAAACAATAGACCGTCCATTATGAGCACCACCGAAAGCAGCGTCGACATTTTCAACAACGCACCCAAACACGGATACGTCGAACCCGCAGCAGCGGTCGACGCCAAAGCCTTTACCGAAGTCGTCGAAAGCCGCCGTAGCGTGCGCGTCTTTACGCAGGATCCCATACCGGAAGAGGTGATGCGCGAGTGCCTAAGGCTTGCTTTGCTTGCCCCCAATTCGAGCAATCTTCAAACCTGGGATTTTTATTGGGTTCGAGACGCAAACAAGAAGGCCTCGCTCGTGCAGTACTGCCTGAATCAACCGGCGGCCCGCACGGCGCAAGAACTTGTGGTGGCGGTCGCGCGGCCCGATCGCTGGCGTGAAACCAACGCACTCATGCTCGCGAAATTCGACGAGAGCCGCAAGGTTCGCCTCAAGGCAGCCTACCAATACTACCGAAAAATCGTTCCCTTGGCCTACGACATGGGGCCGTTAGGAATATATGGCCCCTTTAAAACCCTTTGGGTCGCACTGGTTGGCCTGCTTAAGCCCATTCCGCGCGGACCGTTTTCGCTGAGCGGAATGGCTACCTGGGCCCATAAATCAACGGCGCTGGCCTGCGAAAACTTCATGCTTTCGCTGCGCGCCCACGGCTTCGACAGCTGCCCGATGGAGGGCATGGACGGCGTTCGCATCAAGAAGCTCCTGAATCTTCCGCGCGGCGCACAGGTCTGTATGGTTATTTCAGCCGGAAAACGCGCACCCGAAGGAGTATACGGACCGCGGGTACGCTTCGACCGCGACCTGTTCGTTCACGAGGTTTAGTGCGCCTTTGGCCCACCTCCGCGAACTTTTCCGCGGATGTTGAGCAGCTCCACACCCAGCGAGAAGCCAACGGCCATGTAGATGTAGGCCTTGGGCACGTGGTACCCGGCGGCCTCCGCAACCAGCATGAATCCGATCAGAATCAAAAAGGCCAAAGCCAAAATTTGAAGCGACGGGTGGCGTTCAATCACCTTGGAAACCGGTCCGCTGAACTGAAGCATAACCAACATGGCCACGATAATGGCCCCAATCATGATCGGCAGGTTGTCGGTCATGCCAATGGCCGTGAGAATGGAGTCAAAGCTGAAGACAATATCGAGTAAGGCGATTTGCACGATAATGCCCGCAAAGCTCTTGGCCACGTTGGTATTTTGCCCGTGGTGCGCCCCACCCGCCTCGGTGATTTCGTAGATTTCTTTCGTCGATTTCCAAAGCAGAAAAACCCCACCCGCGAAGAGTACCAGGTCGCGGCCGCTCACGGGATGCTCGCCAATCCGGAACAGCTCTTCCTGAAAACCCATGATCCAGGTAATCGAAAGCAGCATGAGCACGCGGAAGATCAACGCCAAGGCAATACCCAACGTGCGCGCTCTTTTGCGAATCTCTTCGGGCAACTTATTGGTTAAGATGCTGATAAAGATGATGTTGTCGATTCCGAGAACAACTTCCAAAAAGGCAAGGGTCAAAAAGGCTAGGGCTAATTCCACACCGCAAAGGTATCAGTCCACGACGGCAATTGGAACACGCTGGAGTCGATCTCCGTAGGTCCACTCAACCCAGTAGAGTCCCGAAGGCAGCATGGGAAGCATAACGGCCTCATCACGTACGGCAAGAACGGCTACCCGACGGCCATCGGCCGAGTACACCGCGCAGGCTGAGGGAAGCACAGCAGACGACCCTCCGGTCCAGACCAGGACGGAACCCGACCGGACCGGGTTGGGAGACCAGGTGCCTCCTACCTCTTCGGGTTCAATGGAACCCAACTCGCGGAGGCTATGGAACACCGTATCGGTAGTTCCGCACACCGAGGAAACAATCAAGCGCACGTTGTAACCCAACTGGGCCACCGGATAGGTGTGGTTGATTATTGGTCCACCGGTGCCCACCGTGCCATCGCCCCATACCCACTGGTACTGGGTTGCGTCGGTGGACGCACTTGCGTCAAACTGCACGGTCATCCCGCTGCCGTTTGAAATCAACACCTTAAACGTAAAGTACGCCGTTGGCTTGGAGCATACGACCACCGGTATGGTCTGGCTGTAGGTGTTGCCGCACAGGTCGGTCGCCGTAACGAGCACGTTGTAGGTGCCGCCGCTCGCGTAGGTGTGGCTGGGACTTGCACCGGTACCCGTCGCGCCGTCGCCGTAGGCCCAGGTGATCGAGGTGAACTGTCCGGCATCACTGGGACCGCTGAAATTCACCAACAGGCCGTTGGCACTGTGGCCCAAGCCACTAAGCCCTCCAGTACAGACGTTGATCGACTGAATTAGGGTGTCTATTTGCCCGCAGCCGTCGGTCACAACGAGCTGAATGGGATAGGTTCCAAACGTACCAAACGTGTAGGACGACGTTACACCCGACGCCGTGGCCCCGCCGCCGAAATCCCAGGCATAATTCGAAATACTACCTACCGATGAGGCTGCATTGAAATTCACCGTCAGGCCCGTTGCCGTGGTCGTGAAGGCCGCTGCGGGCGGAGGACATGGATTGCTGCAGTCCGCCGTATCGGTGAACTTTATGCCCGTGGTGAGGTTTGGTCCGCCGGTCGCTTCGGTATGCACAATGGCTCCGCTCGCATTGCGGAAAATCCAGCCGCACTCGTTACTCCAGTTTCCGCGGTTGACAAAGCGAAGCTGAACAATGTCGTTGTCGCAGACCGGAATGATGAAACTCGCAGCCGTATCGGTTGCGCCCGGAAGGGTGTAGGACGTGGCGGTACCGTTGATCACCACCTCTACGGCGTGGAACAACGTGCCCTGGGGATTGGAACGCCAACCATCTCCGAAGGAATCACGGAGCTTCAGGTTGTAGACGCAGCCGTTCGGGCAGTTAAACGTGCTGAACTGGACCGGGCCAAACTTGGTCGACGTAAGCCCACCGGCGCAGCTGTCAAAGACATAGACCTGATAGCTCTGACCCTGCGTTAATCCGGTCAAAACAAAGGGATTGCTCGTGGTCTTCACCAACGTGCCGCTTCCCGGTGCAAAGCCTATCGGTCCGTACTCCAACGTCGCCGTTCCGTTGCCCGAATTCGTGAAGCTTACCGAGGCGGTGGTCGCCGTCAAAGGCGTAACCGACAATGCCGTCGGAGGTGGACAGGGTGGCGCATTTTGAACCGAAAAATCGTCGACCGCGATGTCGGCAAACTGTGCCTGACCTGTGGCCAAGGTCCTCGCCCGCAATCGTATACGAACGGTTTGGTTTGCGTAGGCGGACAGGGAAACCACGCGCTCCTGCCACGACGCACCCTGGGGTCCCACGATGGAATCCAAGACCGTAAATGGCGAGAATGCAGACCCGGTTTGAACCTCAACCGTTAGTGAACCAATGGACTGGCCGTCCATGTGGTACCAGAATCGGAGTTCCGGAGCCGTCAATCCAAGCAGCAAAATTTGGGGCGATACCAAGTTGGCCGTGCGCGCGCCGGTTGAAAGGCTGGCCTCGGTGTACACGTACTTGCCCAGTCCCGTGGTGTGGTCGTTGTCCGGCCCGGTGTTGGGCGTCGGCGTGGCGCCTTGACCTCCACCCCAGTGGAAGGCCGCAGGAGCCGGCGAACTCAGGGGCGTGCGCACCCAGCAAGGGCCCACGGTGGAGTTCTGGTTCCAAAACTGACCGCTTGGCGGGCCCGGATTGAAACCGAGTTCGAAATTTTCTACGTAGGGAGCGGACACGACGCCACACAAGGTGACCAAGGTATCCACGGTACTCCATGCGCTTTTCAGCGTCGTGCTGCAGACCTTGCGAACCGATACTGCGTACACGGTACCCGCACTCAAGCCAACCAAGGTAAAGGGATTGGTGGTGGCGGTTACGGTGGTTCCGCTGAAGGGCACCTGACCTAAGGGGCCGTAGCGCACCTCATAGGTACCGGGTCCGCTGGGACTCCAAGTCATGGTACCGGTAGACTGGGTCGTAGCGGTGACGGTTAAATTCGTAGGCTTCGGGCAAGCCGGTGGGTTGTCGATGGAGACGTCGTCAATGGCTACGTCGACTTGGTTTTGGTTGCTGGGCGATCGGTAGGCATACCAGCGAATTTGAACGGTGTCGGGGAGGTAGCTCGCTAAGGACACCACGGCCTCGCTCCACGGGGCGGTCGAGGCAGTTGCCTGCTGCGTATTACCCCATACCCGCGTTTCGGTGTTGTTGCGGAACACCTTGACTACCAAACTATCGATTTGGGCTCCAAACTGGTGGTAGTAAAAGCGCAGCTCGGGATTCAGCAGGCCCGCCAGGATGACGTGGGGGCTTCGGAGCAACGCAAAACCAGTGCCCGTCTGGGCTTCGCCGTGCAGGTACTTACCCGAACCCGTCGTGTGGTCGGAACTCGGACCGGTTCCAATATTGGTTAGGGCCGTGGGCGTGGGTCCGCTGTTGGGGCGCCACCAGTAATTCGCTCCCGACGGACGCGACCAGCAGGTGTCAATGGCTCCGTAGGCCCAGTGGGCCGCGGGGACAACCCAGTTGGCGTCTTCAAAATCCTCCATCCAGGGGCTCGGAACGGGTCCGCAGTCGGTCATGGCCTTGGCACTGGTCGACCACGCCGAAACGTCGGTCGCCGAGCAGCTATCCTTGACGCGGAACTCATAGGTCGTCGAGGGCGACAGGCCGGTTACCACAAAGGGATTGGAGGTGGCATTTAGTTTGGTGCCGCTCGCCGGATTAAATCCGGGTGTTCCGTAACTCACGCGCCAGGAGGTGGCACCGCCCGTGGTCCAGCTCAGTTGAATGGAGGACGCGCTCAAGCGCGTGGCAACCAAGCCGGTGGGACTTGGGCAGGTAACCAACTGAGCCACCGAAACGTCGTCGATCGCCAGGTCACCAAGTTGATTGTTGCCACCGGGGCCGCCACCGCCGCCGCCCGTAGGTTTGGTCATTTCAAAGCGCAGTTCAATGGTATCGTTAACTGCGGACGTAGGGAGCGCAACCGCCACGCGCAACCATACGTTGCCCAAGTTTGTGCTGGTTCCGGTATATATCGGCGTCGCAGGCCAGGTTGTGGAACCGTACGGACGCAGGTAAATTTTTAAAAGACCCATGGTGGTTCCAAACTGGTGCTTCCAGAAAACCAACTCCGGTTGGGTCAAACCCACGGTGCTCACCGGCGGCGTAACCAAATTGGCCACGGCGCCTCCGGCACCTCCGCTCGACTCGACGTAGACGTACCCCCCCGTTCCGGTGGTGTGGTCGCTGTCGGGACCGGTGTTGCCCGTGGGGGTTGCGAGCTGGCCTCCACCCCACCAATACGAGGTGTTTGGCGGATTGTTTCCGGTAGTACTTGGGTTGCGGGTCCATCCTGCCGGGATGGTAGAACCCGCGTTGAAATTGGGCGTTCCCTGCAGGACGGTGCTGAAGGTTTCGAGCCACGGCGCCAGCTGTACTTGACCGAAGGCAGGACTGGCCCCAAAAACAAAAACCAGGGCGCAGAGCAACCCAAAACGGTACCTAGGTAATTTCATTGGCCCGAATTTACCGTAAAACCACGGAATTCCTGCGCTTTATGTACGATTTTTGCCGCATGATTCGGCCCAAAATACTGAACGAAGCCGCCGCGCATCTGGCGCGCAAAGGTCCGCGCACGACCTGGCCGCTCCACTGGGGTGCACTGAATCTACAAACGGCCGAAAAGGATTGGCTCATGCACCACGAGGCCTATACCGCAAAGTGGCCCCTGCTGATGGCCGATCCTGAATTCGCGCCGCCGCCCGCAGCCAATGCCGAACAAGCAAGCTCGCAGGCTACCGCACTTTGGCGCGGATTATGCCTTAAATCCCTGATCCCGATCGTCGAACCCCATGCGCTGGACGCGACCGGCGGGAGCGGCATCGACACCTGGGGACTGGAACACGCAGGCGCCCGGGTTACCGCGGTCGAGCCCGACCCCCACTTGGCGCACCTTTTGGAATGGAACGGCCGGGGACGCGGCCGACGCGTGATAGCGGACTCCGCCGAAAACCAGCACTTTGCGCCC
>JAJTFK010000031.1:0-12840 GCA_021298655.1 Cryomorphaceae bacterium
CTACGAATGGGTTCTCCATTGGATTCCAACGAATATCCCCCGGGATTCTGCACCCCGCCGTAGAGGTAGACCACTTTGGTTTGATCGAGGTTGCGTCGCTGGCGAACGCTCACGGTGGCACCTGGCGCCACGGCGGTACCTCCACCCAACCAGTTGGGTTCAACCTCAATAATTTTTTGGCGGCCGACAAATCGCCCTTGTTCGTCGCGTTCCGGAACGGTAACCTCAAGGACGTTGACCGCGCTGCTCATTTGCACTCCGCCTGCCATGAGAACGGCCTGTTCGACCGTAAGCCCCTCAAAGTAGACGTAGGTTCCGGGGCGGTTCACGAATCCGCGAACATTAACCGAATCGTAGGTCTGAAGGTCCGTGTATACCGGCACGTACATGGAGTCGTTGGGTTCCAAGGACACCGAAGACTGACCGGGAAACGCTTGGAGGTACCTGCCGGGTCCGTTCTCGGGACGGCGCAGCAGCAATGCTTGGGCCTGTAGGGCGGATCGATCCAATCCCTGGGCCCGCGCGACGAGGTCGTCGCTGGTCATTCCGGGGGTCCAGGCGTAGTAGCCGGGGCGGACCACGCCTCCGGTCACGGCCACACGGTTCTCGTAGCGGTTGCGCAGCGGGTTGGCCACCACGACGTCGCCCTCGCGCACGCCGGCGGTAGGGTATTCGGCCGCCGGAACGTCGGCCACACTCAGTTCTTGGTCGCCCACGCGGAACATGAGCACTTGGCCACGGAATCCGCCCTCAGTGAACCCGCCCGCGTAGTCAATGGCCTGGGCCAGCGACTCGCCCTCGAGCAGTTCATATAAGCCAGGGCGCTTGAATTCGCCCATCAGGTTGATGCGGTTTCGGTACACCGGAATCCGAATGATGTCGCCGTCGCGCAGGCCCTCGTTGGAACCCAAACGGCCACTGCGCATGAAGGCGTAGAGGTCAAGGGTTCCGACCACCTTGCCGTCGCGAATGAGCTCGATTTCGCGGTAGCTGCCGAGCTCGCCCGGGCCGCCGGCTTCGTAAAGGACGTGCATGGGCGTCGCGATTGCCGGCACGGTGTAGGTTCCCGGTTCGCGTGCCCCAATGACGTGCACCTGAATGCTGCGCACCTCGCGCACGATGAGCTTCATTTTGGTGGCTCCAGATGCTAAGGCCTGGTAGCCGCGCTCGGTGAGCCGCTGGCGGATTTTGGACTCCAGGGATGCCAGATTGAGTCCCGAAGCCTGAATGACCCCAGCATAGGGCACCGTCACGCTGCCTCCCGGCGTCACCTCGAGGTCGTAGGTGGCCTCTTGGGCTCCGTAAAGCACTAATTCGAGCTCGTCGCCCGGACCCACTTGGTAGCTCGGGGAGGCGGCAATCTGAAGGTTGGGCGCGAAGTCCAACTTGCTCTGTTTGCCAAAGAGTTCAGACCCGTAGATCAGCGTGTCGCGAAAGATGCTGCGCTTGACGTAGGCCATGACGTCCATAGAGTCCTTGAGGACGCTTTGGGGGAGTCGGCTGCGCAACTTTTGAAATTCGTTGTCGCTGACCGCTTTTTTCTTGAGGAGTTCGGCCGCGCGCACGTCGTTGACGTTGAGGGCCTCCAATTTGGCCACGCGCTGCTGGGCCTCAAGCTGGGTCAGTGGGTCAAGGCTAAGGTTGCCCAATCCCTTGCGGCTCAATATTCCCTGAGACCAGGCCGTTGCCGTCGCCGTAAGGAGGATTGCGGTTAAAATTCGTCGAATCATACGGTCCAAAGGTACTCAGTCCCGCAGAAAGGCATCGGCTTCCGCATCAAAGCGCTCCCAGGAATAGCCGTCGACCAAATGCTGGATGCGCTTTTGGTGCCAGACGTAGCGGCCCGAGTTGATGTCGTCAAAGGCCTGAAGCCAGGCCTCGGCCTTGTCGCAAACTAGCGCATGGATGCCGTTTTGGATGTTTTTGAATCCGGTTGAGGCGCGCGGACTTAAAATCACGATGCGCCCGCTGTGAAAAGCTTCCAGGCACTTGTTGAGGAGTCCGCCTCCACTGATCATGGGCGCGATGCAGATGCCGTAGTCCTTGAGTTCGGAATCGAGGTCTTCGGCGTACTCGAGGTAGGCGATGCCCGCTTCGTTCAGGCGATGCCTAAGGGATTCCGGCGCGTTCACGCCAATTACCTTGCCTTCGAACTTGCGCGAAATAAAGGGCTGAACGTGGTCCAAGAACCACTTGAGGCCGTCGTAGTTGGGCTTGTAGCTGAGCGGACCTAAAAAATACCAGCCGTAACGACCGCTGGGCCGAGCGCCTTCAAGCGCGACGTTGATGCCGTTCTCCAGGGCCTTAATCTTGCCGGCGTGGCCGTTGAGGCGGCGCGCCAGCATGCGCGCGAAGTACTCGGTGACTAAAAACGTGCGGTCCGATTTTTTGGCGAGCTTGATGTCCCAGCGGCGCAGCAGCGGCCACTCCAGCAGGTAGTAAAGCTTGTAGGGCGACCAGTTCATGCGGGCCGCTCCGGTTTTGTAGTTGTCGTCAACCAGGTCGCAGAGGTCGATCCAGGTTTCTTTGGCGCGCACGTTGCGGAGGTAGTCCCCTACCCTGCGCTCGCTAAAAAAGGCCAGGTCGGCTTTGGGAAGCGTGTTGAGGTAGTTCCGCGCACGGCGGTCGGCATAAAATCCCGCCTGCAGGGGCATTCTGCGCGTAAACAGGTACCACAAGGCGTTGAAGGCCCCGCGAAAGCGGTTGACCTCGAAGTGCTTCCACGACGCCACGCCAAGGCCGTTCAGGTAGTCCTCGGCCCCGGGGTTCATGGGGCGGGCGTTGATGAACACCACGTGCACGTTAGCCTTTCCCGCAAAAGCCTCCAGCCAGCGCGACGCCCTCAGGGGGTATCCACTGGACTTGGGGAAAATGTTTCGCTGGAATACGAACGTAACGGTCTTCAAAACGCGGGTAAGGTTTGGCGTTCGCTAAAATAGCGCAACATTCCCTAGTGCATGCCGGTACTGCGCCATTCTGCGTGGAGTTCGCGCGAAACGAGTTACGCGGAACTAGATCCTGGCTTTTTTGCGCTCTTGACGTTTGGCCTTCTTGGCCGCGCGGCGCTCTTGGGCGGCCTTGCGGTAGGACTTCTCGTAGAGCATCCAGTGCAGGCCGACGTTGACGTTGAGGCGGTCCATGTTGCGGGGGAGGCCGAGGGTCAGGTCGCCGTTGGCGCCCTTTACGGGCAAGGGCATCATGTTGACGGTGCTCGATCCGAGGCTCAGGGCCAGGCCCCCGGCGAGGCGCAGGGTCGTGTGGACGCTCACGCTTGGGCGCATGGCCACGCTCGAGCGCAGCGGCTGGGTGTAGCTCGCGCTGAGCTGCCAGCGGCGTCCAAAAAACCCGTGGTATTCGGCGGCCAGGGCCTGGTAGTTGAGCGTGGGGCGAGCGCGGTAGAGGTAGTGCAGGCCGAGCTGGTGGGTCTTTTTGGGACTGCGCCAGTAGGCCGCGAGGTCGCCGCGTTGGAGCGGTCCAAAACCGGCAAAACTTCCGGTCGAGGTTTGACCAAGCTGCTGAATTTGAACAAGTAGCGTGTCAAAGTATCCGCCAGGGTTGACGGCGGTGTCGGTGGACGAGTTGTAGCTAAAGCCCGAGAAGGGCACGCGGCCCTCGAAGCGAACGGCGGTGTCGGCGTCCAGCACGGAGCGCCCCTCAAATCCCAAGCCTTGGTAGCTGGCCGCCAGCATCCAGTTCTTGGTGAGCTGGTAGGTGCCGCCCAGGTCGAGCGAAATCAAGCTGTTTTTGGCCAGCTTGGACCCGTCGAACAGGAAGGTTCCGTCAAATAAATTGACGTTAAGCGCATTATTGGTGTAGGCGGCGGCGTAGCCCTGGGTGTAGAGCTCGAGTTCGTTGAAGCCGTTGCCGCGGTCGACGCTGCGCAGGCCGAGCGAATCAAAGCCCATCACGGCGTGGCCCAGGATCTGGGTGGCGTTCAGCGTGGCGCCGACGCGGAGCTTCGAACCGAATTCGCGCTGCCAGCCCAGGTGCAGGTTGCTGCGCGCGCTTACCACGGCCGAGGTCTGTTCGAAGCGCCCGTCGTAGTTGAGGTCGATGTCGCCGTTGGCGTCCTTCATGCCCCAAAGCAGAAAGCCCACCAGGTCCCGGTCGATGAGGGCATTCCCCTCGAAGTTGAGGCTGGATCCGAGCCAAAAGGTCGACTTTTTGGCCTTAAAGCCCATGGAAAACAGGCCCATGTCGTGGGTGGCGATGGCGCCCGCGGCCTCGCTGGGGAACTGGCGCCAAAGCGTACCGAGGTCTCCGCCCAGCACGTCGCCCGCGGCGAAGCTGGTTTGGGCCGTGGTGTTGATGCTCGGCAGCGAAAGCCAAACCCGTGCGTCGACGTCGGCCGCCGGATTCACGAGCAGCGAACCGGGGTTTCCGCGCTGCATGTAGAGCAAGTCCTGGCCGCTGAGGCTAAGCGCGCACCAGAAACCAGTAGCTAGAAACAGTGTGCGCATCAGAGTTCAAGATGTACGTCCAACAAAAGGCCCAGGCGCACCGAGAGTTCGGCGTCGCTCAAAAGCTTGACGGGGTGGCCGCTCGAACCGGGCGCGGTGCCGGTTCCGAGTTCGGCGGTGAGCTGCAGCCACCGCCCTCGGGCAAAGGCCGGCAGCTGGGCGGCGGTCACGCTGACTTCCGAGGTCGAGGTCGTCGGCGCCGTAACCAGGCCCGTGGCCGCGTCGAGCAGGCCCGACACCAGCAGGGGCAGCTGGGCCGTGTAGACCACCTGACCGAGGTCGTCAAAAAGCGTCAGCGCCAGCGTGGCGTCGAGCGGCAGCGTGGTGGTGGTTTCGACGCGCAGCGCTACCTCCTGAACCGCGGTGTCGAGTGCGCTCAGCGACGTGCCCAGGTCGACGCTGTCGGTCAGCCCGAGGCCCTGGGCGCTGAAGTAGAACGGGAGTTCCATGAGCACGTCGGCCGAAATGGCGCTGGTACCGGTGACAAAGTTCTCGGTGCCCGTAGCCAGGGTGTCGGCGTTGACGCGCACCTGGCCTCCGTAGGTGAACTGCTGCTTGGGCAGCGTGAGGAAGTCCACGATGGCGGTGTTGTTTTTATCGAAGGTCAGCGTGTCCTGCACGGTTTGGCCAAACTGCGTGGCCGTCTGCGGGTAGGGCAGCAGCGTGGGCGGAATCCCCAGCGGATGCACGCCGCCTTGGGCGTCGTGGCTGGCCACGTCGAGGTCCAGGGTAATCGGCAGCCCGAGGCTGTTGGTGATGGCCAGCTGCACCTTGGGCTCGGCGAAGACCACGCTTCCGCCCAGGCGGTTGACGAAGTCGAGGTCAAGCGACAGGGTGTCGGCGGGAATGTTCACGTTCTGTTGGCCAAAGAATCCGAGCGCGTGCCCAAACTCCACGTTGGCGAAGGTGAAGTTCATGGCGACGCCGCTGGCGGAATCCAGGGTGACCTGCTGGCCGGTCGAGTTCAGCGTGGCCGCGTAGCGAATCGGCAGTTCGTTGTAGGGGTGCGCGGGGTTGGAGCCCAAAAACAGCTGGGCGCCCTGAACGCTGATGCTGCCGGTGGCGGGCTGGTTCGGGAGCAGGTTGATGGTCTGCTGAATGAGCTGGCCGTTGACGGTTCCGCTCGGGAACTGCAGCAGCAGGCTCAGGGGCTCGGGCACCGCCGAGGTGATGCTGTAGTTGAGTTGGCCCTGGCTGAGTCCGAGTTCGGTGAGGCGCACGCCCGCCGGCGCACTGAAGGCGAGGTCCAGCGTGTCGTCGACCAGGGTCTGAGTCTGGGTCTGGGCCGTGGCGCTGTAGATGATCAGGTTGCTGCCGCTCAGGCTGAGGTTGAGGTTGGCGTTGGTGTCGATGGGCACGTAGCTGCTGGGCACGCCCGGCGTTCCCGCCCCGGGGCTGCTGAAGCTGGTGAGGTTGAACTTGAGCTGGTTCGGAATGGTCTTGCCCGCGAGCGAAGCCGGAACGCTCACCGAGTCCCCGGCCGGGATGCTGCCGAGGTTGTAGGTCAGCAGGGGCTGGCCGGCGAGGTTGGCCAGCACCACGGTGGCATTGATCGCCGCCGGGTAGTGGTTGACGGCCTTGAGCGTCATGATTCCGCTTTGGAAGCTGGCGGTGCTGAAGCTGGTGATCGTCGTGGTGGCCAGGTTGCCCGGATTTTGGGTCGGGAGGGCCGGTATGGGCGCGGAGCTTCCCTGGGCCGCCGCCATGTTCGCGGCAAAGCCCGCCGGGTTGGTGATGCTGCGCGCAAGCTTGCCGAAGCGCACCGCGGCCGCGGCGTTCACGTTGGGCAGGGCGATGTAGCCCGCCTTGAAGTTCTCGGCCACCGTGGGCTGGCTGGGGAGCTCGAGGAAGTCGGCCACGCCCACGTCGAGCAGGTTGGTTTGGCGGTAGACCAGGCGGTAGGTTTGGTCGGGATCGACGGTTACGAGTCCGGAATCCGGGTTAAATACGTCGCTCAGGGTAAGGTCGAGCGCGCCCAGGGGCACCACGACGCCCGGCCGCAGCGTGACGTCCAGGTCGTCTACCGTCAGCAGGTCGCGTTGGCAGGCAACGAGGGCGAGGGCGGCAAAAAAAACGGTTGCCTTGTTCATAATTGGGTTGGTTTGGTACGGCGGAGGGTTCCGGGGTAGTCTAGTAAAGGTGGCGCTAATTTCGCACCCTCTGACGCATCCATTCGCGGATTTCGGCCGAAAGTTCGGCGCCGTCGGTTCCGCGCACCGGTTCGCCGATGTAAAGGTCTACGTACCAGGCCGGTCGGGTTAGCATTTTAAGCAGGTGGCTCACAAAGGTGTCGTCGTCGACCCAGGCCATTTTGGGGTCGGAGTACTCCATTACAAAGGGCACGATGGGCACGCCGAGTTCCGCCGCCGTGTAAAACATGCCGGGGTTGAACTCCAGCAGGCCGCGGTCGACCGTGGTTCCCTCGGGAAAGACGACGGGACTGAGTCCGCGCTGCACCCGATCGGCGAGTTCGGCCCGCGAGGCGGACCGGGATTCCTTGCTGCTGCGGTCCACGAACACCACGTCCAGGGCCTGGGCGCCCCAGCCGATCAGGGGCCAGTTGCGCACTTCGGCCTTGCTCAGGTAGATCTGGGGCGTTGCCGACCGAAAAAACATGACGTCGACGTAGCTGCGGTGGTTGGCCATCAGGATTCCGGCTTCTTTGGGCGGAACCCCCTCGCGCACCCTGATTTTGATGCCCATCATGAGCAAAAACAAGCGTTTGCCGACGTTGAGGTAGCGGTGGCGCGTCCGAAGCGACGCCCCCGCCTCCTTGAGCACCACCAAGCCCAGCACGAGCGTGACCATGATGATCAGCAAGAGGGGAAGGCGGTAGGCAATGCGCACGGTGGATGGCTAGGGGTTGCTCGCTGCAGCTCGCAGGCACACAAAGGTAGGCTCGGGCGAGCAGGATGCCGGAACCTACGTTTAGGGACGACTCATTCCGCTGGATTGGAGAAAAATTATGTATCGTTCAAAAACGTAACTAATTAACTACATTTATGCTTCAACTATGGCTTTCAAAAGGACTTCGAATTGGCATGTACCGCAGGGATCATCCGCCGCCGCACGTTCACGTGGGATACGGCGAGTTCGAACTCATTCTTGGCCTACCAGAGGGCAATGTGCTCGCGGGCTATTTGCCCAAACGCCAACTACGGGAGGCGCGAGCCGTTTGTTCCGAGCGCGGAACGGCGTGGCTCAAACTATTCCATTACGTAAATCCACCCCGTCATGCGTAAACGCTTTTTAGATTTTCCGCGCCTTGCGCACGTGGAGGCCCTAGACGCCGACCGGTTGTCGCTGCTGTTTCAGAGCGGCGAAAAGCGCATGCTTGACCTGCGCCGTGCAGAAGCCCACCTGGGCCAAGCCCTACCGCGGGGGCGAGTGCGGATCAATCAGTTTGCGGCACTCGAATGGCCTGAGGCACCGCTGCAGCTCGATGACCTTGGCGATCTCGCTGGGCTCGTCGACTTGGAGCATTCGACGTACAGCATCGGCGCCGATACCGTACGGTCCTTAAGTGAACCCTTTGAGTCCAGCCTCAACGTCAACCTGGGCCATCGACTCAAAGCCCTACGCAAGGAGCTCGGGTTGAGCCAAGAAGATGTGGCCTGCCGCATAGGAACACAACGCACCTACATTTCGCGGGTCGAAAACGGTCATTCCGACCTCGAAGTTCAGAGTCTTAAACGGCTCGTCGAAGTCGGTCTTGGCCGCAAGCTCGAAATCAACATTCGCTAAAGCTCGAAGTACACGGTATCCAAGACGAAAAAACCCGGCACCTCTCGGCGCCGGGTTTCTCGGTGGGCAATACAGGATTCGAACCTGTGACCCCCGCCCTGTCAAGGCGATGCTCTAAACCAACTGAGCTAATTGCCCTTGCGGAAGGCAAAAATACGGCACGTGAACCAAAATCGCCGGAAGCTTGTTAACTTTCCGTATGCTTGATCGCCTGCTTGATACCGAGTCCATTTCGTGGCGGGATCCCTCGTTTTTTAGCGAGGAAGCCCTGCTCCAGCAGGCCCTGCCCTACCTGGACTTGCTGGTCAACGACCTGTGGAGCGCCCGGACCACCCCCGCAGGCACCTCGGTGCTCCGCAGCCTGGCGTTGGTTCGCAGCCTGCGCAGCCAACCGGGTTGGAACATGCACGAATGGCAGCACGGATTTCAGGCGGTGCGCACGCTGCACCGCTACTGGGAACGCAACGCGGCCGAAGGGGCCTACGACGCGAACCCCGACATGTGGACCTCGTGGCTGTTCGCCTTCACCTTTTTTGAAATCGTCGAAGCCAAGCGCGGCGACGTGGTGCGGGCCTACCGCGAAAACCTCAAGTTCCTCTCGAACTAAACCTACTCGTTTGCGGTCGGAATCATTCCTGGGCTAGCTGCTTGGGCCGCCGCGGGCTTGCCCGAAGTCAGGCGGGTGTGCAGGTTTTTGCGCACGTTGAACCAAACCAGGTTGTAGTCCGCAATGTGGTAGTTTTTCCAGTTGTAAAACAGCTTGAGGAGCGGACGAAGGCGCTCCACACGCAGGGTGCCTTGGTCGGTGCGCAGCACAAATGAGCCCGAAAATCCGCGGCGTCCGCTCGGAAGCAGGGCCCCAAGGTGGTCCCGGCGGCGCGAGGTCACGCCGTCGGTGCGCCAGGTGACGGGGTTGAGCACGGCGTAGCGGTCCCCGAACTTCTCGGGGTAGTAGTCCTGGCCGTAGGTGCGCCAATTGAGAAAGCAGTGGGTTTGGTCGGGTTCCGTGCACAGCGGCAGTCCGCTGAGCTCCTTGAGTTCGACCACGTTGCCCACCAAGTAGGCCAGCAGCAAGCGCTCGCGCAACTCCGGATTCGGCAAGATGACGTCCTGAAGCAGGCGCTTGGCGTGGTCCGTCCCCTGGCTGTGGGACGCCAAAACGAAGGTTTGGTTGGCACCCTGCACCTCAATAAAGCGCAAAAATGCGCGGCGCACGTCCTGATAGGCCGAGTCGAAGGCCACGTAGGCCAGCGCGAGCTGGGCGGAATCGCGGGTGTAGTAGCCGTCGAGCTTCATCTGGCGGTAGTGCGGCGCCCACACGTGGCCGATTCCGTTGAACACCGCCGCCTGGTTGGCCAGGGTGCCTTCGTCGACCTGCGTGCGGTATTCCGCGTCGTAGATGTCGGCGTTCCACTTGGGGCCCACCTCGTAGTGGGTCGGATAGACAAAAAAGGTGGGAATGGCGCTCCCCGCAAAGGTTCCCGCGACGCGGTCGGCGGCGGCCACGCGGCGGTCGCTTCCGTCTACCAGGTCGGGATGGGCGGCCCAGGCATCGAGGCGTCGGTAGTCGGGCCGCGACGGCAGCGGATACAGCTTGCCTTCGGGCTCGGAAGGCACGGGTTTTTCGGACCAGTCCTGGGCACCCAGACCGCCAACCAGCAGCCAGAAACCCGCGAGCGCAAGGCTACGCACGGCTCCGAGCGTGCATCAATCCGCCCAAGGCGCCCACCACGGACCAGGGAACCACGGTGTCGATCAGGTGCACCACGTGGTCGGGGGTGTCGTACCAAACGTGGTCGCTGTAGACGAAGTAGGTGTAGCCGACGTAGGCCACGACCAAGGTAAACAGGGCTCCGCGCCACGGGTTGACGGTGCGCAGCTGGCCCAAAAGCCAATACAGCAGCCCGGCGATGAACATGTTGCTCGTAAACCCGCGCAGCAGGGGCTTGAGCATGTCGGTATCCTGGGCCGGATGCCAAACCACGTGGGCCCAGGGCTGGCCGGCGCGCGTTCCCATGTAGGCTTCGCGCTCTTCGTTGGTCGCGTTGGGGGCGGGCTGGCCGAGCATGTAGCCGGCGTCGTCGAGGTTGTAGGCCGCGAGGTCCGCCAGAATGCGGTCTTGCATCGGGTGGTAGCGCTGGTCCGCCTCGTGAAGGTTGGCGCCGGCAAACGAAATAAACTGCCACATGAACAGCAGCGTTCCGGCCATCAAGGCAAAAAGTAGGGTATTTTTCATAGGTCAGGTAGCTGAATGTGGGCTAAATGGTGGTCTCCGTGCCAGGCATACATCTGCACTACCTCGCGGAGCGAAACGGTCCGCAGCAGCTCCGGGTGGTCGTAGCGCCGATCAAAATCGCGGTCGTCCAGGCTGCGCAGGAGCGGAACCGTGCGCCCGTGAATGGCCTCAATCAGCTGCAGCGAAAGCTCTACGGGGCCGTCGGCCAGGGTGGCCCAGGCGTTTTCGTCGTAGGGCTTCACGGTGGGCTCGTCTTCGGTCAGCGCCAGCTTGATGCGGATGTACATGTTGAGGTGGCTGTCGGCGATGTGGTGCACCACGGTGCGGCGGGTCCAGCCTCCGTCGCGGTAGGGCGCGTCGCGCAGGCCTTCGGGGCATACGGACCAGGCCGCGGCCAGTCGTCCCGGAAGCGTTTCTAGTCGTTTAATGTAGGGAGCCAGGTCGGCGTCCAGCGGCTGGAACGCAAAGCGTCCGATCGGAAATTGGCGTTCCATCAGTACAGCAGGTGTTTTTTGGCGGCGGTGCGCCACCCCGCCTGGGATTCGTACTTCACAAAAAAAATCTTCCCGTAAACACCGCCTGACCTTGGGCTCCAAGCGTCCAGATGCACGAGAGGGCAAAAAGCAGGCGTTTCATCTTGACCAAGTTAAACACGTACGACGGGTCGTTGGCGTATTTTGGTTCCATGAAACTCCGACTTTTCGCACTTGCCCTCTTGGCGACCCTGCAGCTCGCCGCGCAAACCCTGCCCGAAGACCTGCTTAAAAACCTGAAATTCCGCAGCATAGGTCCAGCAGGAATGAGCGGCCGAATCACCGCAATCGACGTGGATCCGCGCGACGAACGCGTGATTTATGCGGGATCGGCCTCGGGCGGACTCTGGAAAAGCGCCAACGCGGGCCAATCCTGGACCCCTATTTGGGACGAGCAGCCCAATCCATCCATTGGCGCCGTCCGCGTCGACCCCAGCAACCCCGACGTAATTTGGGTGGGAACCGGCGAAGGCAACCCCCGCAACTCCCAAACGATTGGCGGCGGCCTGTTCCGCAGCCTGGACGGCGGAAAAACCTGGCAAGCCATGGGGCTGCAGGCGACCAAAGGCATTCACCGCATCGTGGTGCATCCGCGCGACCCCAACACCGTGTGGGTGGCGGCCATCGGCCTCGCCTACGGCGACACCGAAGACCGCGGCGTCTACAAAACCAGCGACGGCGGCAAGACCTGGCGCAAGGTGCTGTACCGCGGCAACCGAACGGGTGCGGCCGACCTCGTCATCGACCCCGTGAACCCCAACAAGCTGTTCGCGGCCATGTGGGAATACCGCCGCTGGCCCTGGTTCTTCAAGAGCGGCGGCCCCGGTTCGGGCCTGTTTGTCAGCCACGACGGCGGCGAAACCTGGACCCAGCGCACCTCAAAAGACGGACTGCCCGAAGGCGACCTGGGCCGCATCGGCCTTGCCGTGGCCCCGAGCCAACCCAACCTGGTGTATGCCTTGGTGGAGAACAAAGACAAAAATGCCCTCTACCGCAGCACCGACGGCGGCGTCAAGTGGAACCGCATCAGCGACGCCGAAGACATTGGCAACCGTCCGTTCTACTACAGCGAAATTTATGTGGACCCGTTCCGCGAAAACACGGTGTACTCGCTGTGGACCCTGGTTACCAAGTCCGAAGACGGCGGCCGCAGCTGGAAGACCATTGCCCGCTACAGCGACATTCACCCGGACCACCACGCCCTTTGGCTTTCGCCCAAGACGCCGGATTACCTCATTGAGGGCAACGACGGCGGGCTCAACATCAGCCGCGACGGCGGCGAGAGCTGGCGCTTTGTCGAAAACCTGCCCCTCGCGCAGTTTTACCACATCAACGTCGACAACCAGCTTCCGTACAACGTCTACGGCGGAATGCAGGACAACGGCTCGTGGAAGGGCCCGGCGTACCACCTCAAGGGCGCCATCGGCAACAGCGACTGGACCGAACTCTACTTCGGCGACGGATTCGACGTGCTTCCCCACGCGACCGACCCGTCGACCGTTTACGCCATGGCCCAGGAAGGCTACCTGGCTCGGGTAAACGTTTCAAACGGCTTAAAGAGCTTTATCAAGCCGGTACACCCCGACGGCAAGCCGCTGCGCTGGCACTGGAATAGTCCGATTGCGGCCGATCCCTTTAACCCCGACGCCCTGTACTACGGCTCGCAGCACGTGCACTACTCCACCGACCGGGGCGCAACGTGGAACATCATTTCGCCCGACCTCACCAGCAACAACCCCGAAAAGCAGAAGTACCTCGAATCGGGCGGACTCACCTTTGACGTGACCGGGGCCGAAATGCACACCTGCTTGCTCGCCATTGCCCCTTCTCCTTTGCAAAAAGGGCTGATTTGGACCGGCAGCGACGA
>JAJTFK010000031.1:12934-17572 GCA_021298655.1 Cryomorphaceae bacterium
CGCCCAAGGGAATGGGCCACTGCCTGAGCGTTTTGCAGGACCCTGCTGCGCCCTCGCTGGTGTACCTCGGGACCGAAACCGGGCTTTTTGTGAGCGCCAACGGCGGCAAAAACTGGCAGCGCTGGTCCGGCCTGCCCGTGATGCCGGTGCAGGACCTCGCCATTCAGGAGCGCGAGGGCGACCTGGTGCTCGGAACCTTTGGTCGGTCCGCCTGGATTTTGGACGACCTGCGCCCCCTGCGCGAGGCGGCGACCGCGAAGGGCCGCGTGCTGACCGCCTTTGATGCGCCCGACGCCTACCATTGGATTTATGCGGAGTCGGACGGCATTCGCTTTCAGGGCCACGCGATGTTTCAGGGCGAAAACCGCGACGGCGGCGCCCGCCTGAGCTACATGCTGCAGCGCGACACGGCCGACAAGGAACTCAAAAAAGTCAAGTGGCTGCGCGTGGACATCTACGACCCGAACGGAACCCGAATCCGCCGGATTGAAACCAAGATTCCGACCGAAAACGGGCTGCAGCGCTGGAACTGGAACCTGCGCAGCGCCGGTACCGAACGGCCCTCCATGAGCCGGAGCAAGCGCGAAAACGCCAGCGATCCGGGCTACGGTCCCGAAGTCACCCCCGGGCGCTACCTGCTGGTTTACGAGTTGGGAAGCCACCGCGACAGCGCCTACGTGACGGTCCACGACGATCCGCGCGCCACCCGAAGCGACGCCGACTGGGCAGCCCAGCACGCCTTTAGCGCCGAGGTCAATGCGCACATGGCGCAGTTGGACAGCGCCGTAAGCCGCCTGCGCGAAGCCAAGGTCCGCCTGGAATTGCTCGAGAAGTTTGTGGCCGCCAACGACGACACCGCGCGCACCAAGGAACTGCGAGCCGACCTCAAGGCCCAGCTCAAATCCATTGAAGACCGCCGCATGGCGTTGTTTGGCAAGGAGGACGTCAAAGGCTACTTCGAGCAACCCGAAACCTGGGAGTGGAAGTACGGGCAGTTCGCGAACCACTACTGGGGCTTGCGCGGAGCGCCGACGGCCAACGTGCTGAACGCGTGGAAGTCCGGTCGCGCCGCCACCGACCGCGAACTCGAGGCCCTCGCCAAATGGCAGGCTGAGGTATGGGTTCCGTTTACGCAGAAGTACGCGAACCTCCCGGGGGCGTGGTAGGCTGGTAGCTCTTGCGGAGCGAGATTGCGAAGTCCTCGAGCTCTTCGTTTGCCGCCAGGGGCAACTTTTGGCGGAGCTTGCTTCGAACGTTGTGGATGTAGGACTTGCTTATGTCCAGCATTTGAGCAATTTCGGAATTTCGGTAGCCGTAAGCCAGCTGCATTAAGACCTTGGCCTCCGTCGGGGTGAGGTCATAGGACCTAACTACGGCGTCGGGCAGGTCCATCACCGCCGAAGGTCGATCGCGTTCCATTCGCTCCAGAAGTTCCTCGAGCTTTTCGGTTTGAAGGGATTTACCTGCCTTGCGGGCAAGCGCCCTGAGTTCATCGAGGTGGTTTTCGTGCAGGACGAAGTTTTTGGCCAAGCGCTCGTTTTCGGCAACCAGCGCGCGGTGCTCCCTGAGGGAATTGCGGTAGCGACCGTTTACCCAAAAGTAAAGCCCGAGCGAAATGGCCAAAAGAACGGATGCCACCAAAATAAGGGTTCGAACCAAGACCTTGCTCGATTCCAGGTCCTGGAGCACGGTATTCTCAATGCCAACTTGCTTATTGAACGCGCGCAGAACCTCATTTTGCAGGTCCGCATACTTCAGGTCGCGCTGCACAATGGCTTCAGAGGCTTCCCAATAGTCCTGCCAATAATCGGAAAGCTTAAAAATTTGGGCCATGGCAAGCAAATACCCCTGGCGCGTAGCCCCGAGCGGCAGGGCCTCAACCCACGGGCGCAGTAGCGAAGCCTTAAGCCGAAGTCCCTCGTCAATTCGGTGATGAAGGGCAATGGCGCCTAAGGCGGGAATACCAAAATTGACGAACGTGGCGGTGTCGGAACTGAAGACGTCCACCTTGCGGACATAGGCATCGTGGATGGCCAGCAAGACCTCGGGCGGGCAAAGGGTATCGCTCACCACAAAGGACGAGACCATGACCCAAGCAGAAGGATTCACCTCCACTTCCTTCAAAATACGGTAAAGGGCTTTCGGATTCCCCTCGGCATCGTGGATGCGAATACGCGCCGCATTGACGGCTCGAAGCACGTGTATCTCTTCGGCGTCGGCCGTTAGGTCTTCTACGTTGTAATCGGCCAATACCTTTCGGGCGCGATCCACGTAACCCAGGTCAAGTTTTAATCCCGCGACGTTGTTGTTCAGGTACAACTGGGTCAAATCGCTAATCTTCGTCGACTGCTTCGCCAACGTATAGGCCCGAAGTGCGGTAGAGAGTGCCTCAACCTTCCAGTTCATTTCGCTGTAGAGTGCCGCTAGATTGCTCAGCGACAATACCATGGCATTGGTATCTCGCGACCGTGAAGCCGCAGTGAAGGCATCGGTAAACGAATAAAACGAACTGTCAAATTGCCCAAGTCGGTAGTAGTAGGCCCCCAAGGTCGTTCCCGAACGAAACCGGTCCGATTGTGCGATGCAGGGCTTTAACGACCGCAACTCCCGAATTAAGCTATCGCGTCTGGGGCCCACTTCACTGAAATTAATCGCATACTCCACCCACTTCACGCGCACGGCGCAGGGTGCATCCTTCACGATATCAGCCCACGCGCTCAACTTTTTGGTCACTTCTTCCCCCTCACCTTTTTCAGCAAGGCTGGCCAGGAGTTCAAACCGGCGCTTCCACATTGCCGGCATTTCGGTTGTCGCTCCAAATGCGGAACTCACCTGAACAACGACGACAAGGGCTAACAAAAAACTACTATTTCGCATATTCAATGGAATCCGTTCCAAAAGTAGGGCGCCCTTGGTGAATCATATACATGCCCAATTTCGTGTTTACGTGAACACCTTTGTGAGTGATTTAATACGGTTGATTAACTCACAATTTATTCATAATTTTTTCACAAATGCCGTAAATACCTACCACGCACGAGCACATGCGCTTGCGGTTTGGGTAATTCTGCGGACTTTTGCCGGATACCTTAAACACTAACCCTGATTTGTCCGCATTCATTTCTGTTGTCCGCGCGACGTCGCCCCGATCCGAGCATGTGCTCTCTGCAACGCAGGTGCCGCACCACCTGTTCCCATTCCCTATCGCTCTTTCAACCCGAATTTACGTAGTCCGTTCGGCACCAAGAGTTTGACTTTGAATTAAAAATTGATTTATAGTAGTTTGATTATGAAAAGATTACTCGTTTTAAGCCTGATTGTTTTGGGCGCATACCGCGCTCTGGGCGTAAGCTTCACCTTCAATAAGGCGTACATCGGGGTCGGAACCAATTACGCGCTGGAGACCAACTCAATCAGCATCGGGACCCCCATCAATTCCACTTCATACACGTTTACCTCGCTGAACCCGAACGACGTAACCTTTTCGGGCAATAACGTGGCGGGCACCCTCACCTACACGGTGAATGGCGTTCTGCAAACCATTAACGCGGTGATCACCCGACCCGTTAAATCAGGCAATACGGATCAAGCGCTGTACATGGTTGAGGTTAATCCCGCGGGCAGCAATACAACAACAGGTATTGCCTACTTTCTAATTCTACCTGGTTTTGAGTCCGTTTTTACCAACAACTCAACCATCGGTTCGTCGTCGGACCCGGTAGATGCCGTCTTGAACACGGTTGTTACCCAGCAATCAGTGGACACCGATGGAGACGGTGTTTCGGACGTGATTGAATCGTCCAACGGTACGAATCCAAACGATCCATGCAGCTACAATCTTGCTAACGTAACCCTCACGCGATCCGCCGCATGGAATGCCGGGGATTGCGACGGCGACGGCGTGACCAACGGTACGGAAATCGCAAACGGTACGGATCCTAAGGACGGCTGCAGCTATACGGCAAGCAGCGTGACCCTGGCCCGCAGCACGGCGTGGAACGCGCTTGATTGCGACGGCGACGGGGTAACGAATGGGGTGGAAATCACCGACGGAACCGATCCCCGCAATGCCGACAGCGACGGCGACGGCGTGACCGACGGCACCGAGAAAACGGACGGCACTAACCCGCTCAACAACTGCAGCTACAATGCAGCCAGTGTCACCCTGGCCCGCAGCACAGCGTGGAATGCCCTGGATTGTGACGGCGACGGGGTAACCAACGGCACCGAAATCACCAACGGGACCGATCCCAAGGACGGATGTAGCTACACCGCGAGCAGCGTAACCCTGGCCCGCAGCACGGCGTGGAATGCGCTGGATTGCGACGGCGACGGGGTAACCAACGGAACGGAAATCACCAACGGAACCAATCCTCAGGATGGCTGTAGCTACACGGCAAGCAGTGTGACCCTGGCTCGCAGCACGGCGTGGAATGCCCTGGATTGCGACGGCGACGGCGTAACCAACGGAACGGAAATCACCAACGGTACGGACCCGAAAGACGGCTGCAGCTACACCGCGAGCAGCGTAACTCTAACCCGCAGCACCGCATGGAACGCCCAAGACTGTGACAACGACGGGGTAAACAACGGCACTGAAATCACCGACGGTACTGACCCCCGCAATTCAGATAGCGA
>JAJTFK010000032.1 GCA_021298655.1 Cryomorphaceae bacterium
CTTCGAACGAAACCCGCTGGGTTTTTGTTCGATCGTAGTGGAACTTCAGGTAGTTTGGTTTAAGCGCGACCTCCGTTGGGCGGACCACGCCCCGCTCGCTCAAGCGGTAGCGACCGGCCAGCCCGTGGTGGGCCTGGTGCTCTACGAGCCCTCGATTTGGGCGCAGCCAGTTTATTCGCTTCGCCACGAGGTCTTCGTGCACGAGTCGGTGACCGAGCTCCAAGCGACGGCGCCCCGCTTGGGTTCGCACGATGTGGTCCCGATTTTTTACGTACGGGCCGAAGCGGAAGAAGCGTTTGAAGCACTTTCCCACTTGGCGGGGCTTCCCCTCGGAACCGTGTTCAGCTACGAAGAAGTTGGCATTGAGGCCACGTTCGCCCGCGACCGGCGCATGAAGCAGTGGTTTCGTGAGCGCGGAATCTCGTGGATCGAATCGCCCTACGGGTCGGTTCGGCGGGGACTGAAGCGCCGCAGCGACTGGAACGCACACTGGAACGAGGTGATGTTCCAAGATCCCCTCGCCCAACCCGAGTGGCGCCAAGGTCAAGCTTGGACCCCCAGCGAGGCCTGGCTGGAATGGGCGAAGAAGCGCAAAGTGGTGCGCCCCGCGCGCGAAGCGGGCGTCGCCCAGTCGGGCGGACCGGCCTGGGGGCATCGGTATTTGTCGAGCTTTCTTGAGGGCGGCCGGGGGCGCGGCTACATGGCCCACATCTCGAAACCCGAGGGAGCAAGGACCCACTGCAGCCGCCTCTCGCCCTACCTCGCCTGGGGCAACCTGAGTTTGAAGCAGGTAGCGCGTGCGCTGGCCGAAACCCGCCACGGCCAAATCCTCGGAGCCCGCGACGCCCGCGCCTTTGCGAGCCGGCTACGCTGGCGAGAGCACTTTATTCAAAAGTTTGAGTCCGAATGCCGCATGGAGTTCGAGCACGTGAACCGCGGCTACGACCGCCAGGAATTCAGCCAAAATTCCGCCCACCTCGAAGCCTGGAAGGCAGGGCAAACTGGCGTTCCAATGGTCGACGCCTGCATGCGCAGCCTCAACGAAACCGGCTACCTCAACTTTCGAATGCGCGCCATGCTCGTGAGCTACGGCTGCCACGTCCTCAACCTGCACTGGAAGGACCTCAGCGCGCACCTTGCCCAGCAGTTCCTGGATTTTGAACCTGGAATTCACTACCCGCAGCTCCAAATGCAGGCCGCCGTCACCGGCGTCAACACCGTGCGCATCTACAATCCCGTCAAGCAGGCCGAAGAGCAGGATCCTCAAGGCCATTTTATGGCGCAATGGGTTCCCGAGCTGGCGGGCGTGCCCATGCCGTTTCGCGCAGCCCCCTGGACCCTTACCGAGATCGACTGCGTGGCGTTTGGCTTCGCGCGCGGATCCTCCTACCCCGAGCCCTTGGTCGACCTAAAAGCGGCCCTGAGCGCCGCCCGAATCCGCCTCTACGGAGCCAAAAAACGACCGGAAGTCCGAGCCGAAAAAGCCCGAATCCTTGAAACCCACGTCGCTCCAGGGCGTCGGTTCAGCTAAAGCGTTGGTTGTCGCTTCGAAACCGACCCTTCGCAAAGCTTCGAAGCGCCGCGTGCTTGGTCTTGCGGCCCGTGACCCGCTCCCGCCACATTTTGAACGACGAAGCCTTCATGCGGTTCCGCATCAGGGCGCGCACCTCGTTTTCACGCAGTCCGAATTGCGCAAAAATGGCCTCAAACGGCGTACGGTCCTCCCAGGCCATGGCCACGATGCGGTCCATTTGATCATCGGACAGGACTAAAATTGAATCAGGCAAGGCCATACCCTAGCAACCACGAAACGTTTAATATGGTTCAAACGGCGAAACGATTTCCCAATGCCTTTCATCTCAGCGCATTAGCGATAAACCGATCCCCACGCCCGTCGCGAGCGTAATTCGCCTCGCTCAGTCCTATTCACGCGGACTATATTTGATCCCAAACCAAAACATACCCACCATGAACGACCTGATCCAAGCCGGCGCCTTCCTCGTCGACGTGCGCACCCCCGAAGAATTCGAAAGCGGCCACGTCCTCGCATCCGTTAACATCCCGCTGGACCAAATCGCCGACCGCCTCGAGGAATTCGACGGCAAAAGCCACATCGTCGTCTTTTGCCGCAGCGGAAGCCGCAGCGCCATGGCCAAAGCCCTGCTTGCCCAAAACGGCTACACCCACGTTACCAACGCCGGAACCTGGGAAGACGTCAAGCAACACATCGACTAACGCCAGCGACCATGTGGGAATTCATCCTTCACCCCTGGCCCTGGTGGTTCTCGGGATTGGCCATCTCCGCAACCATGTTCGCGCTCGTCTTCTTCGGGCGCACCTTTGGCTTCTCGAGCAACCTGCGCACCCTCTGCGCCATGGCCGCCCCCCGGAACTCCGCCTACGCCAACGTTAACTGGCGCAACGAACTCTGGAACCTCGTCTTCCTGGTCGGCGCCCTTATCGGCGGCTACCTCGCCCACACCTTCCTCAACGACGGAAGCTCGGTCGCCATCGCGCAAACCACCATTTCGGACCTTGCGGAACTGGGCTTTGCGGACCCGAGCACCTCGAGTTCGGGCGTCCAACCCGACGAACTCTTCTCGTGGGAAAACGCCCTGAGCCTCAAAGGATTTATGCTCCTTGCCGTCGCCGGATTCCTCGTTGGCTTCGGAACCCGCTACGCCGGCGGATGCACCTCGGGGCACGCCATCAGCGGACTCTCCGACCTTCAGCTGCCGTCGCTCGTTGCCGTAATTGGCTTCTTTACCGGAGGACTCATCATGACCCACCTGCTCTTTCCCCTCATCTTCTAGGACCATGCGCTTCCTCAAATACCTGCTCGTCGGCATCTTCTTTGGCATCCTCATGGCCAAAAGCGAAGCATTTTCCTGGTACCGCATTCAAGAAATGTTCCGCTTCCAGGCCTTCCACATGTACGGAATCATTGGAACCGCCGTCGTCCTCGGCGCCATAGGCGTCTTCGCCATTAAAAAACTCGGGCTGCGCGACATCCACGGCGAACCCATTGTGTTTTGCCCCAAAGACCGCGGCTTCGCCCGCTACTTCATCGGCGGAAGCCTGTTTGGCCTTGGCTGGGCCTTGGGCGGAGCATGCCCCGGCCCCATTGTCGTCACCATCGGCTACGGCGTACTGCCCATGATCATCGTCTTCGCCTTTGCCCTGGTGGGAACCTACGTTTATGGATTAGTGCGCAATCGACTTCCCCACTAAACCCATGGCGAAGGACCCCAAACCGGAACAGGACGCGGCGCTTCGGGCTGCGCTCGGGCACCTGCTCAACCTAACCGGCTTCTTGACCTTATCCATTGCGGCCCTACTGGCCTACGTCGTACTGTTCACCCAACCCAAACCCTGGATGAGCGCCTGGTGGGCCCGAATCACGGCGACCGAAACCGAAAACCCGACGCCCGACGGGCCACCCACCGAAACCCCCAATCCCGCAATCTGGACCGCCCCGTCCGTCGACGGCGAATCCGACGCCGCAAAACGGAAGCAGCTGCGCTACGGAAAAGACCTAATCGCCCACACCTCGAAGTACTTTGGGCCCGCCGGAACCATTGAAAAAAACCGCACCAACGGGCTCAACTGCCAAAACTGCCACCTCGACGCCGGAACCACGTACTTCGGCAACAACTACGCGGCGGTGGCCGCTACCTACCCCAAGTTCCGCGCACGGTCCGGCGGCATTGAAAACGTGTACAAACGAGTCAACGATTGCATCGAACGCAGCCTCAATGGACGCGCCCTCGACACCGCGTCCGAGGAAATGCAGGCCATGGTCGCCTACATTCAGTTTGTGGGCCGCGGCGTCCCAAAAGGCAAAGCCCCCGAGGGATCCGGCATTAAAAAACTGCCGCTGTTGAACCGCCCTGCCGACCCCAATCGCGGCAAGATCGTGTACGAAGCCCAATGCCAATCCTGCCATCAAGCCGACGGTCGGGGCCTGATCGCTCAGGGTGCTGCCGAATTCACCTACCCTCCGCTTTGGGGCGCATTGAGCTACAACGACGGCGCCGGGCTGTACCGCCTCAGCAACTTTGCGGGCTACGTCAAGTACAACATGCCGCAGGGTGCGCGCCACGACGCCCCAATTTTGACCGACGAGGAAGCCTGGGACGTAGCCGCGTACGTGAACAGCCAGCCCCGCCCCAAAAAAGACATCCGCGCCGACTGGCCCGACATTTCCTCGAAGCCCTTTGACCATCCGTTTGGCCCATTTGCCGACGGATTCAGCGCAAAACAGCACAAATTCGGTCCATTTGGGCCCATAAAGGCCAAGTTAGCGGCCCTAAATGCACAGAAATGAACCCAGACCGCCGCGAATTCCTCAAAAAAGCAGGCCTCCTGGGTGGTGCCCTGGCCCTTAATCCGTTTGAAACCCTTGCTGCCTCGGTTCACCGCCCACCGGCCATAGCCGAAAAATCGGAGCACGACCTGACCGTCAACATCCTCCAGACCACCGACATACACTGCCAAATCCACCCCCACGACGAGCTGTTTTGGGAGCACGAACGAGCCGTGTTCCGAAAAGCCGGCGGATACGCCCACCTGGCCACCTTCCTGCAGCGGGAACGCGCCCAAAATCCCCACAGCTTCGTCCTCGACACCGGCGACATGTTTCAGGGCAGCGAACTCTCGGTCAAGACGACCGGCGAGGCCATGGTCCCCATACTCAACGCCTTGAACTACGACCTCTACCTGCCCGGCAACTGGGAGGTGGTCTACTACAAGCAGGCCATGCAGCACCTGCTGGGTTCGCTGCACGCGCCCAAGGTCTGCGCCAACATGTACCACGACCTCGGCAACGGCCAGCGGGGCGAGCTCGTATTCCCGGCTTACCACATTTGGCACGTGGACGGCATTAAAATTGGCTTCCTCGGCTACACCGACCCCTTGGTGCCGCTGCGCCAGTCGCCCAACTATTCCAAGGGCATCATGTACACGCCGCCCGAGCAAAACCTAGCTCACTACGTCGACGTTCTTCGCAACCAGGAACACTGCGCCGCCGTGCTGGTGGTGGCCCACCTCGGACTATCCCAGCAAATTCACCTCGCGAACCTTCCGCAGGCCAAGGGCGTAGACTACATTTTGGGCGGCGACACCCACGAACGCGTGCGCACCCCCATCCAGTGCACCTACGCCAAGGTTGTGGAGCCCGGAGCCTTCGGCTCGTTTGTGGGCAAGCTTCAGCTTTCGTTTCGCGACGGGGTGCTGGTTTCGGATGCCTACGAGCTGGTCGAGCTCAACCCCGAAGCCTATCCCGCCGATTCCGGCCTTTCGGAGGTGATCCGGACCAACGAGGCCCCGTTCCGCGCCGAAATGGATCGGGTTATTGGCCACGCTACGGTTCCGCTCTACCGCTACTTTGTGGTGGAAAACACCATTGACACCCTGATTACCGACGCCCTGCGGTGGAAGATGCCCGAGGTCGATCTGGTGCTGAGTAACGGATTCCGCTTTTGCCCGCCGCGTTCAACCCCCGACGCGACCGGGAACATTCCCATTACCTCAGGCTACCTTTTTGACATGCTGCCGATCGACAGCCCGGTGCGCACCGCCGAGGCGACCGGCGCCCAAATCTCGGACTGGCTCGAGAAGGAGCTCCACAACGTGTTTGCGGCGAACGCCAGCGAACGCTTTGGCGGATGGGTTATTAAGTTCAACGGAATGAAGGTTCGCTTTAAGGCCTACGCCCCAAAGGGCCAGAGGGTTCAGTCCGTGTTTGTGGGGAAAAAGCCGCTGGACCCCGCTCGGGTGTACCGCCTGAGCGCGTGCGAGCGCGATGGCGATCCGGCCGACATGCTGTGCCGCATCAAGGGCGTTAAAAACCCGGCCAATTTGCCGTTTGGCCTTCACGACGTACTCAAGGACTACCTCAGAGCGAACAGTCCGGTGACGCCCAAGCCCCGCGGAAGCGCCGTTGTTCTCGATGCACCGCAATCCCTGCTCACCCAAGTGTCGGGCGTGGCCTACAGCTTCCGCTAAGCGTTCATGGTTCTCCGCGAGGCCCACGAGGGCGACCTCCTCTTTTTGCAGCGCATCACCCAAACTCCGGGTTGGCTTGCGAACATTGGCCCGCGCGGAACCGAAACGCTGGATGGCACCCGTGCCTACCTCGAGCGCAGCTTTCTAACTCCCTACCGTACCCACGGCTTCGGACTTTGGGTCATTGAGGTCGACGGCTCGCCCGTGGGGCTTAGCGGCATCGTCGTGCGTCCCGGTGCGGAGTTTCCGGACCTTGGCTACGCGCTGCTCCCCGAATTCGAGGGCCGGGGCTTCGCCACCCGAGCAGGCCAAGTAGTTCTAGACTGGGTTCGCCAAACCCAAAGTTGGACCCACGTCGATGGCTACACGGCTGTGGGCAATTCCGCATCGGACCGCGTCCTCAAGCGACTCGGATTCTCCGACATGGGCATTGTACACCCTGAGGTCTTCGATGGCGAAGCGTCGAGGCTTTGGCGCCTCTCCCTTTGAATTTAAGCTAAACCCAATAAAACTGGGCCGTTTTGCGCGGGTACCCGCACCAAACGACTGGTTTCGTTTATAACCGAATCGGAGCGTTCTCACCTACCGGCAAGGCGAACATCCTTCGAATTGGCACCAAACGAATGCAGTCGACTAATCCGTTCAACCGGAATAAACGGATCACGGTGCAACCTGAGTTTCTAGCTATTGCGCGATCGAATCTTATCGCGAAGCTCGGTAGTGCGCTCGAGCATGGACTCGCATACGCCTAGGTAAAAACGGTGTCCGTTCGTTAAATCCGTCAGCGCATGCGCCTCCATGGGCGGCACTTTGGTGAACGTATAGCGCGGGAACGCACCAATAGTATGGCGGTAGCGCATGCCCGTATCGGCAATAGATGTCGTGTAGCCCGCCCACAATGGTCGGATTTCGTTTTCAATGGTGCGCGCAATCCACTGTTCCATAGTTGTCGCAAAGGCATGGCGGGCATACTTCACGTGGATGTCGTACACGAGCTCAGGGTCCGAAACCAATTCCAATTGACCCGAATTTTTAAGGGTTTCGTACTCCTCCTCATTGGGCACAAACACCGTATTCATCGTGATCGCCGACAAATGAAAGGACAGACTGTCCATGCTGACCTCCGGATGCTCCCCGTTCTGGTATTCCGTGATGAATTTGCAGGACTCATAGGCCACGGTGTGGACCTTGATGTTGAAGTTGATGTCCGTGATGTCGTCATCCAGGGTTTTGGCGAGCCGTTGAATCATTTGTTCGCGGTGCTCCGCAAGCTCCTGACGGACCCGCCATTCTTCAACCAAAAACGATAAACTGATGCCCGCAACTACGACCAAAAAATCCAGCAAATACCCTTTCATGGCGGTAATTTACGGCAACGAACCAGCCGTAGCTCAAACGAACCTAGTCGTTTGCAGTGTTTACCCGGGGTACGCGCCCAATTAATTGGCCAAAATCCGAACGGAATGCGGCGGCAAAACGAGGGAGTTCTCGAGGCTAAGATTCGAAGAATCAAGCAGATTCGTCCAATCCGTTCCGCGCAACGCCGTCGGCACGTTGTAGGTAACGGTGGACGCCCGCGTATTGAGCAGCACCAGCACACGCTCGCCGTCGAGTACCCGCTCAAAGGCCAGCACGTTGGGATGGCTGTAGGGAACCAGGGACCCTCGGCGCAGCACTTCGTGCTCCGCCTTGAGTCCGAACAGCTTGGCAAAGCGCGCAGGCAACCCCGGATTGGCTGACCAATTCACCGGATCCTTGGTAAAAAAACTCTGCGTGCCGCTCGTCCCCACCTCTTGGCCAGAATACAGCAACGGTACACCGCCCATCAGCACCGCGGCGGCCTGAGCGGCAAACGACGCCTCAACGCCGCCAAAAAGGGTGACCGGCGTTGCGTCCCAGGCAGACTGGTCGTGATTGGTCGCGAACCGCAACCGCACCGCAGGCGAAGCCGAATACTCCGCGTTATGGGCCACAAACAAATTCGTCGCCGGAGCCTGTGCCGCCCCAAAAACCTGCTGCAGCTGGTAGTTCCACGTCCAACCGTACAGCAGCGGCATTCCCGCCGCGTAGTGATCGGAGCGTTCGCCCTCGGTCAAAAACAGCAACTTGCGGTCCGAAATGCCCTTTAAGCTGTCCATGGTGGACTTCCAAAACGCAAACGGAACGTAGTCCGCCGCGTCAAACCGGAACCCGTCAATACCCACTTCGTACACCCAAAACTTCATCGCATCCACCATCGCCGAATGCAACGCCGGGTTGGCGTAGTTTAAATCGGCCACGTCCTGCCAGTTCGTGCCGGCCGGGTGGATAATCTGCCCCGCTCCATTGGTGGTGTACCACTCCGGATGCTCGGCAACCCAGGGGTGGTCCCAGGCCGTGTGGT
Organism: Cryomorphaceae bacterium; assembly: GCA_021298655.1. GTDB lineage: Bacteria > Bacteroidota > Bacteroidia > Flavobacteriales > Schleiferiaceae > TMED14. Next base: position 8,390 of record JAJTFK010000032.1, read on the forward strand.
TCGCCACCCAGTCAATAATAACCGCCATTTTTCGGTCGTGCGCCGCCGCTACCAACGCCTTCACGTCGTCGAGCGTACCAAACTCCGCGTCAACCGAATAATAGTCCGCCACGCAATAGGGAGACCCCACCGCCTTCACCTTGCCCATCTTGAACACGGGCATTAGCCAAATTGTGTTCACATTCAGCGACTTAATGCGGTCGAGGTCGGCGGTAACGCCAGCAATGGTTCCCGCCGCGGAATGCGCACGCGGATTCACTTCGTAGAGCAAAAGGTCTTCGGTATCTACCACGTCGGTCAGGGAATTCCAGGATTTGGGTGTGGGGTCCGGCCGGCAACCCCAGAGGGTCGCCGCGAACGCCGCTAAAAACAGTGCGCGTTTCACCCACCTAAACTACGGCCAAAGTGCGACAAGCACGTAACTTCGTCGGCCACATGAAGCGCCTCGCCCTTTACCTCGGCCCGCTTGGATTCGCGGCCTTTCAGCTCACGGGCTTCCCCGCCCACCAAAGCCTGGTCATGGGCACCGCCTTTTGGATGCTCCTTTGGTGGTTTACCGAGGCCATTCCGCTCGGAATCAGCGCACTGATTCCCCTTGTCACCTTTGGCGGAACCGGGGTCCTCACCAACGAAGAGCTCGCCAACGCCTACGCCAACCCACTCATCTACCTGTTTCTGGGCGGATTTCTGCTTGCGCGCGGAATTGAGCGCCACAACCTCCACCGCCGTTTGGCCCTGGCCATCCTGCGCCGCGTCGGCCACCGCAGCGAAACCGTGCTCGCCGGCGTCATGCTGGCCACCTTCACCCTTAGCTTGTGGATGAGCAACACCGCCACGGCCGTCATGATGCTGCCGCTGACCTTGTCGCTGCTCACCCACCTTCCGGGAGAAAACCAAAAACTCGAGCGCAGCGTGCTGCTGGGCATGGCCTGGGGCGCCAACCTCGGCGGCATCGGCACCCTCATCGGCACCCCGCCGAACCTCGTCTACGCCGCGTTTCGCGAAGAAACCGTCGGCGTCCAAACCGGCTTTATGGAATGGGCCGTAGTGGCCTTCCCCATCGCACTCGTCCTGCTCGTCATCGCCTACTTCATCCTTCGCCGCGGAATTCCGTCACTCGACCTCGGCACCATTGAATGGCCCAAGCCCGAACCTTGGACCTCGGGCGAAGTCCGCGTTGCCCTCATTTTTAGCGCTACCGCCCTGCTCTGGATGACCCGACAGTGGATCGAGCCGCTGGTCACTCCCTACGGGTGGAGCCTCCCCGACCAGGTCATCGGAATGGCCGGCGGAATCCTCATGTTTACCGTGCGCGACGCCCAGGGCGCACCCCTGCTCCGCTGGAAGGACGCCCGCAAGGTTGAGTGGGGCATCCTCCTGCTCTTCGGCGGCGGACTCTCCCTCGCAGCCGGCATGCAGGCTTCGGGCTGGCTCGACGCCCTCGAATCCCTCTCGGGCCACCCAATGCCCGCCTGGGTCTGGATTTTCATCTTCTCCGCCTTTGGCGTTTGGACCACCGAACTATTCAGCAACATGGCCCTCGTCAGCGGCACCCTTCCGGTCGCCCTTGCCGTCGCCCGTGCCCAAGGCCTGGAATTCGAACAACTCGCACTACCCCTTACCGTTGGCGCAAGCTGCGCCTTCATGCTCCCCATGGCCACCCCACCCAACGCCATCGTCTTCGCCTCGGGCAAGGTCACCGTTCCCTACATGGCCGGTCGCGGATTTTGGCTCAACATCTGGGCCACCTTGGTGATCGGAACGGTGTTTAGTTTGCTGTAACGTCACGTTGACCTGCGGCGATTGCGCACGAGCTTTAGCACCCTAACGTCATCTTTTCCAACGGTGTAGATTAATGAGCTGTGGTAGTCCACCGTCACTCGATAAAGTTCTAGTTCAGGGTTTCGGACCCCGATAAAAGGATATGATTGGAGTAGCTTCAGCACACTTGCCAATCTGCGCAGCATGCGCTGTTCGGAGCGCTTTCCAAACCTTTTTCGAACCCAGCGAGCTTGGATTTCTACGTCATTAATCACCACCTTTTTGATGGTGATCCGGCGCACTTATCCTTTACCTACAAGGTTGAGAAAGTCGTCCAATGTCAGAAATGACTGATCGTCACCATCATTCAGGCGACGTAGAATTTCTGATTGTTCGCTTTCACTGTATTCGCTAAGAGACCAGTTGCCATCTTTTCGGGCGCTAACCCAAAGCAAGTCCTCGGGCGTCGCATCGTTTTGAATCCAACGTGCCAAGGAGGCACGCACGCTATTTTGACGTTCCATATCGTTCAATGTTGATTTGGGCGGCAATTTGGGCACGGTCTTCAGTGTCAGTCGGAGGTTAAACGAATTAACTTTTTTAGATTCCGCCGTGTCGTGGGCGATGGTCCTCTCCATCATAGATGTGCCCAACTTTCGGTTCAACGGTGGAATTTTTCAACTGCTTTGGACCGGAGCCTTTGGCCTGGGTTGGGCAAGCTTTATACTCCGCGTTGTTCGTCGGGACCAGCCGGATTTCGAACAGATATTTAGCGGATTCCGCTCCTGGGGCAAAGCCACGTGGGGACAAATCCTGGTGATCTTGCGCGTAATCTTATGGATGCTACTGCTCATCATTCCCGGAATCATCAAAGCAATCGCCTATTCACAGTACCTGTTCGTCATGGTGGATTACCCAGAGCTTTCAGCCAATCAGGCCATTAACCGTTCAGAGGAAATCATGAACGGGCACAAGTTGGAATACTTCTTTTTTAATTTTTTGGTGGTACTTCTTGCGCTGCTCGGAGTACTCACCCTTTTCATCGGATTCTTTTGGATCGGTCCCTGGATCGCTGCTAGCCAGGCCAAGTTCTACGACGAAGTCCATAAGGACTGGTTGCGCCACACGGGGCGAGGGACGGAATCGACCGAACCCGAAGAAGTTACGGCTGCGTAATCCGCTTGCCGAACGGGGTGTCCGATGGCGTGTCCGCGGGCACTTCGTTGCCCAAGGATTCGATACCACGAATTAAGGCGCTGGGGAGAATTCCGCCGTAAACCGAAGTTAGGACACCGACATAGGCCACGATCAAGCCTGTCCACGAATCCTCGGCAACTATGGCCACTGGAATACCCGACACAATAAGTACACCGCCCAGGGCCGTAAACGAAGCCACCGATGTTCGGCTCCGGTACGCCAACTCGTACACTGTAGTGTCTTGGCCGTCAACCATCCAGAGGTAGTTGAGTTTTTTAGCGCGGCGCTTTTCGCTCGTGAATTTGGGCACCTTAAACTGCGTAATGACGGCGGATTCACCTTCGTTGACGGTCTGGATCTCCACTTGAGCCGTGGTACAGCGCACGCCGCTGGCGTCAAAGAGTTCAATTTCGACCTCGCGGGTGGTTAAAACTTTTTGGGCCGGAATCCGGGCCTCCGACAACCAAAATACCGAAGTGCACGACGTGAGTGCGGATGCGGCCCAAGCCAACATAAGTGCCTTTTTCATGGGGCCGAAGATGATGTAAAATTCTGATTCCGAAAAAGTAATAAATACCAATGAAGGAAAATTATTTATATCTTTTTGCCACTAAAAAACCAAAACAATGACAAAAACTACTCTATCTACGTTGGCGCTTGGCGCCGCCATCTTGGCCTCGTGTACCCTTGAAAAAGATGCACAGCATGGAATCTCGTTTGAATTTCAGCACCCCAATCAGCGCAGCAGAAGCGAAGTGAAGGCCGAGCCTGCGAGGACGGAAGTAGCAGCTGCCGAAGTCGGCACCCCGGCACCGTCGACTCAAGAATGGGTTGCGGCACCGAACGCAACCTATGCTCCGGCGGCCAACGTTTGGTCGGCCCTTTCGGCGGACTCGTACAGCGCTCCCGAGTTAGCCACTACGGCGGAAAGAGGCGCCGCTGCGACCGAAGTTCTGGCTGAGGCGGCTCCCGTGGCGACGGACGAAGCCAATATGCTCACCGAGGCTAACGAGGTAGTCGTGCCCGCTAAAAAGGCAGGCTGGTTCCAGCGCCTGGTTCAGCGCGTTGCGGCCCCAGACAACGAAATGGTGATTGCCCTGCTCCTCGCCGTCTTCTTGGGCGGTTTTGGCGCCCACTGGTTCTATCTAGGTGAGCGAGGCAAGGGTATGGTTCGCTTAATTATCAGTCTGGTATCGGGGCTTCTGTACATTGCAGGGTACATTATGGCGGCCATTGCCGTAAGCGCGGGCGGAACCGGAATCCTTGGCGGCCTTTTGTTCTTACTCGGCTTACTCGGAATTTTGGCTGTTTCGGTCCTTGTTATCATTGACATCATCAACATTCTCACCGACAACTGGTGAGCCGTTAACCGCTCAAAAGTGAAAGCCGCCCTCGGGCGGCTTTTTTTATGCCACGCCGCCGGCCGTACCTTAAAACCTCAATTGACAGTATGGCCTTTCGCATCCTTTCGCTCCTGACCCTTGCCCTTTTGACCTCGTGCACGGTCGTCCTCGATTCCCAGTACGGTCTTCGCTTTGAGCCAATTCCGCAGCGCGTGGAACCCCGCACGGAATCAGCCGCCGCCACAACACCTGCCCCCAACTACGCGGTCGAGACCCCTGGCGTACCCGCCCCCTATCCTATGGTTGACGTTGAATTCGCAGCCGACGT
>JAJTFK010000033.1 GCA_021298655.1 Cryomorphaceae bacterium
CCCTTGGCCGATCCCGCGGAACTCCGCTCGCTGATCACGCCCGACACCAAGATGGTTTGGCTCGAAACGCCGACCAACCCCATGCTCAACGTGCTCGACATCAAGGCGCTGGCCGACGAAGCCAAGAAGGTGGGTGCGCTCGTGGTGGTCGACAACACCTTTGCGACGCCCTACCTGCAGCGCCCGCTGGAGCTTGGGGCCGACATCATTCTGCACTCGGCGACCAAGTACCTGGGCGGACACAGCGACCTGGTACTTGGACTCCTGGCCGTAGCCGATAAAGCCCTGGCGGAGCGCCTGTACTTCATTCAAAATGCCTCGGGCGCCGTGTGCGGACCGATGGACAGCTTCCTGGCCCTGCGCGGCATCAAAACCCTTCACGTGCGCATGGACCGCCACTGCAGCAACGCGGAGGCGGTGGCCGCGCACTTGGTGAAGCATCCCGCCGTGCGCAAGGTGTACTACCCCGGCCTGAAGGACCACCCCGGGCATGCCGTGGCCGCGCGCCAGATGAAGCAGTTTGGTGGAATGGTTTCCTTTGCCCTTCACGACGACGATTTGGCCAAAGCCAGCGCCGTGGTTTCGGCCCTCAAGGTCTTTACCCTGGCTGAATCCTTGGGCGGAGTGGAGTCGCTGGCGGGCCACCCGGCGACCATGACCCACGCGAGCATTCCCAAGGCGGAGCGCGAGAAGACGGGCGTTACCGACGGACTGATTCGCCTGAGCGTGGGCCTCGAAGACATCCGCGACCTGACGGCCGACTTGGATCAGGCACTTTCCGTACTTTTGAAGTAAGTTATTGAAAACCATGGCGGACAAATTTGCCGTAATCGGGTTGGGCCAGTTTGGCTCCGCCATTTGCCGAAAGCTATCTGAAAAGGGCGCGGAAGTCATCGCAATCGACATTGACGAAGACAAGGTCGAGAGCATTAAGGATCATGTAGCGTACTCGGTCGTGCTGGATTCGACGGATCCGCGCGCACTCAAGGCCCAAAACATCCTGGAAATGGACGCCGTGGTGGTGTCGATTGGCCAGAACTTCGAGGGCATGCTGCTCACCACGGTCAAGCTGATGGAAATGGGCGTTACGCGCATTATTGCGCGGGCCCAAGGCGAAACGCAGCGTAAAATCCTGGAGAAAATGGGCGTGCGCGAAATCCTTTCTCCCGAAGAAGAAGTAGGCAAAAACGTCGCAGAGCGCCTGATCAATCCGGGCATGATGATGTGCGTAACCTTGCCCGACAACTACGAAATTGTGGAGATTGCCGCGCCGCGAAGCGTGGTAGGCCGCACCCTTAAAGACATCGGCTTGCTCGAGAAGTACCGCCTGAACCTGGTAACCGTGATTCAAAAGGGCGGAGACGACGAAGTGGCCCACATCAAGGGGGTGCCCCAAGAGGACATGGTCATTGAGGCCATCGACGAGCTCGTGGTTTTTGGAAAAGTCAAGGACGTCGAGCGCTTTATCGACATCAATGCCTAGGGCAACTGGTTTTTGGTTTCTTGCGCTGGCGTTGGCTTTGGGCTGCAAGGATCCCGATCCTAACGGGGGACTTCCGCCCGAGGCAACCGGCCCGTTTTTGCCCCGATTGAAGTCCGGTTGGACGCTGGACTCCGTTACCTACACGGCCGATCTTCCCATGAACATTGGCGATACCACGGTTCCGGTCCGCGTGCACAACAAGGCCCGCGACGTTTCGGGTCGCTTTGACTTTTTCACCCGGAACGATTCCGACTTGGTCGACTACCAAATTCAGTTTACGGCCGACCTGCTGCCCAGTGTAGCGCCCTACACCTACTCCAAGTCCCGCGTGGGTACCTACTGGTATAAGGCCGCAGACCGCGAAATCTGGTTTTACGACTACCCCGACACCCTGGTCTTTAAGGTGGATTGGGATGCCGAAACCCTGCAGCTCTGGCATTCCGAGCTTCAGGTTGTCGAGCCGGGCTTGGGCATCACCTTCCCGCTGCGCCTGGACTTTAGGCTGGTTCCGTGACGGAACTGGTTCTGGTTTCGGTACTGGCGGCCGCATTGTGGTCGCTGCCGGCCAGTGCACACCCCCTGATTTTGGCTCTGGGCATCGCCACGGGCATGCCCCACGGCGCGACCGACCTCATTACCGAGCGCGGAAGCATTTCCCGCGGGGCCCTCGCCTACTACGGCCTGGGAATCGCGGTGCTGGGCCTTCTCTGGTGGGCCGCTCCGGGCTGGGCCTTGGGCGCATTTTTGGTGCTGAGCATGCTGCACTTCGGGTCCGAAGACGCCTCGTCGGAGTCCGACAGCGCCCTGTTTGTTCACGAGTCCCTGGTGCGCGGCATGGTGGTCGTGTTGGCGCCGAGTATTTTTCACGAGGCCGAAGTGCTTCGCCTTTTTGGATTGCTTGCCGGCGCTTCCTGGGAAGGCCCCCTGTGGACCCACGTTCTGGCCGCAACGCAAACCCTTTGGATCGGTTTAACCTTCACCCTTTTCGGGCACTACGCGGTCCGGTCCACGCAGTGGCGCAGGGTCGCCCACGTTTTCGCCCAAATACTGGTGCTGGTGGCGGTGTTTCGCCTGCTCGAGCCCCTGACGGCCTTCGTGGCCTACTTTGTTGGGGGGCATTCGCTCCACAGCGCGCGCAAAATCTGGCCGGTACTCCGGGCGCACCGCGCTACGGTGCTCGGGGCCACCGCGTTTACCTTTTTGGTTTCGCTGGCGGTCTTTGGGTTGGCGGGCGGAGGCGCGCTCGACGACCGGCTTGTGCGGACCGCCTTCATTTCGCTCTCACTCTTTGCCATTCCCCACGGAATCTGGCGCACGGTGGACGTCGTTCGCACGCGCTGGGGAAGGGCCTAAATGCAAAGAGCCGCCCCGTGTGGGGCGGCTCCGTGCACAAAATCCGGGTTGAACTTAGTCCTTTTGGGCTAGTGCGTAAATAACGAGGCCGAAACCAATCTTGTTGATTGCGTCGCCGATGTTGTACACTAGGTCCATTTGAAGGCCCTCAAGAACGGGAACTCCAAACAATCCGCCGGCCGTACCTGCGATGTAGCCTACGGGGTAGATGGCCCAGCCCACGAGAACGAACCAGCCCAGTGCCTTAACGGCAGCTTGAACTTTTCCGCCTGCGTTGGCAGCCAAGGTAGCAACCTCACCCTTCCATACCAGCCACACAATGTAGAAGTATGCAAGACCTGAAAGCGCACCCCATACCCAAGACTGGGTCTGATCCGCGTAGAAGGCCTCACCGATGTATCCGAGGAGCAGCATCGCAACCGAAGCCGCAATCAAACGCCACAGAAGACCGCTGGTGCCGCCTGCTTTCTTAGTGATTAGGTAGAACTCCACGCACATCAAGGGCACCGTGAGGGTCCAGTCGATGTAGCGCAAGGCAATCGGGTTGGTGCCGGTAGCCTGGTAAAAGTCGCGCATGTAGTAGTAGTGCACTGCAGCGATACCGGTGATAAGACCAGATACCAACAGCGAGAGCTTCCACTCGTCGGATACGCGGCTACGCTCCATGAAAAAGAACACAGAGGCAGCGAACATGGCCATGTAGCCCGTGAAGAACGTAAAGCTTACGGGATCAGCCGGGTCAATGGTGAGAACTTCGAGAAATTGCATAAATCAGGTTTTAGGTGGATTTTGTGTTAGGTTAACATTTAATGGAATGCTTTGTTTAGGAAAAGTATAAAAAAATTCCACACATTTTGCGCATTCGGCAAAAAACATTGCGACCAAGTCGATTTTAATCACCTTACATTCAGGCCAAAACGCCCTATAAACGCCCGATTAATGGACTTTTTATCTTCGGGCGACCGACGGCATAAAAAAATGTTATTGCTACAATTATTAAGGCAAAACCCCGCGAACAAGCCTTCATCGCCTTAGGTTACCTTCGCATTATGGCACGCATCCTCACCGGAATCCAAAGCAGCGGGCGCCAGCACCTCGGAAACGTGCTCGGTGCCATCCTTCCAGCCATCGAGTTGGCCAAGGATCCGTCCAACGAATCCTACTTATTTATTGCGGACCTTCATTCGCTGACCACCGTGAAAGATCCGGAGGCCCGAAAGGCCAATCTGTTGGCGACGGCGGCGGCCTGGCTTGCCTGCGGACTGGATCCCCAGCGCACGGTGTTTTACGCCCAAAGCGACCTGCCGGAGTGCACGGAGCTAACGTGGTACCTGAACTGCTTTACGCCCTACCCCATGCTGGCCAACGCGCACAGCTTTAAGGACAAGTCGGACCGCCTGAGCGACGTCAACGCCGGCCTCTTTGACTACCCGGTGCTGATGGCTTCCGACATTTTGCTTTACGATGCGCACCTGGTTCCCGTCGGAAAAGACCAACGCCAGCACCTGGAAATCACCCGCGACATCGCCGAAACCTTCCACCGCATTACCGGACACGAGGTTTTTGTGCTTCCCGAGGCGCGCATTCAGGAGTCCGTAATGACGATTCCCGGCACGGACGGCCAAAAAATGTCCAAGTCCTACGGCAACGTCATCGACATCTTTTTGCCCGAAAAGGAGTTGAAGAAGCAAATCATGGGCATCGTCACCGACTCCACGCCGCTGGAGGAGCCCAAGAACCCCGACGCCTGCAACGTGGTGACGCTCTACCGCCTCATTGCCAGCCCCGAGGCGGTCGCCGAAATGGAGGCCAGCTACCGCGCCGGCGGCTACGGCTACGGCCATGCGAAAACCGCGTTGCTGCACGCCATTCTGGAGCGCTTTGCCGGCCCTCGGGCGGAATTTGATCGGCTCATGGCGGATCCCAACGCGGTGTATGCCGTGCTGCGTGCGGGCGCCGAACAGGCTCGCCCCGTAGCGCAGGCCACCGTGAAGCGGGTCCGCGAGGCCTTGGGCTTCGCTTAAGCTTCTGGTTTCTGGTTTCTAGTTCCGCTTCGCGGATTCAATCTGGGATTCCCGCGGCGCATGGTCCACGAATTGATCGCGGTAGCCGTGGCGGCGCAGGGCAATGTGGTTGTAGCCGTTTTCGAGGAGCCAGGTTCCAAGGGCTTGACCGACGCCGTTGATGGCCTGGGCGTCTTCCCAAACGTGCCAGGTGTGGTGGTTTCGGGCGAAGTAGTGCAGCGAATTCGGGTCAATGGGTTTGGCGCGGCGCAGGTCGACGACGCTTTCGCTCGGCGTGGCAGCGGCCAGGGCCTGATTTAGTGCGGAACCCAGCGCAAAGTGTGCCGTGCCCGTTCCGGACTGCATCCAATCCATACCTCCGCGGCGCTGCAGGGGCTCCGGGTAGCGTGGCGCTTTGCCCTTGGGGTAACGGATGATGGACGGGCCGCCGTAGGCAAGCGCTTCTTCGAGCGCTTCGCGCAGGGCTTGGCCGTCGCGCGGCGCCCAAATGGCCGTATGGGGCACCGCCCGAAACATCGCCAAATCAAATACGCCGTGGTGGGTGGCGCCGTCTTCGCCAACCATTCCGGCCCGGTCGAGGCACAGAATTACCGGCAATTTTTGCAGGGCCACGTCGTGGATCCACTGGTCCAGGGCGCGCTGCGAAAACGTCGAATAGAGGTTGACCACAGGTCGGAGGCCTGCGGCGGCCATGGCCGCCGCGGCCGTAAGGCAGTGGGGTTCGGCGATTCCCACGTCGTGCACGCGGTCGGGGAACTGCTCCCGCACCGTATCCAGGCTGCAGCCCGGGGCCATCGCGGCCGTCAGGGCGTGGATTCGGGGGTCGGAGGCGGCGAGCGAAGCGAGGGCCGCCGCAAAATGGGTTTGAAAATGCTCCGGCCCGGGGGCGGATTCTTCGAGGCCGAGCGATGCCACCGACGGGCGGCGGGTGCGCACGTGGAGCACGCGCGGGCCGCGGAGCGCCAGCGCGCGCTCCAGGGCGCCCACCACGGCGGGCAGGTCGTGACCGTCCACCCGGCCGTCGACCCAAGTCCACCCGAGGGATTCAACCAGTCCGCGGTAGGCATCGGGCCCGCCGCGGTGCAGGGCGCCGACGTTTTCTTCGATGGCCATGCCGTTGTCGTTGATGACCAGCAAAACGTCGGCGCCCCACCCGCCTCCGTCGTTGAGGGCTTCGAAGACCATGCCGCCGGTCATCGCGCCGTCGCCGACCACCGCTACGCGGTGGCGGCTCCGCCCAAGCGCAACGTCTGCGCGGGCAAAACCCACGGCGGCCGAAAGGGCGGTGCTGGAATGCCCAACCCCCCAGGCGTCGTAGGGCGATTCGCTTCGCCGCGGAAAACCGCTGGGCCCACCCGGTTGCCGGTTGGACGTAAACGCTTCGGCACGGCCGGTGAGCACCTTGTGTACGTAGGCCTGGTGGCCGACATCCCAGAGCAGGAGGTCTTCGGGGGTCTTCAGCAGTCCGTGAAGGGCCACGGTGAGCTCGGCAACGCCCAGGCTGGAGGCAATGTGTCCGGCCTTGTCGTGGGTCGATGCACGAATATGGGCCTTGGCCGCTTCAGCGACTTCGTGCCAGCGGTCCAGGGGCCATTGGCGCCAATCGTGCAACAAGGGAATCACCCAGCAAAAGTAGGCATTGCTTTGGGCTGCAGGGCCGCTCGGCCCAAATGCAGGAATCCCGGAGCAGGCCGCTGCGCGGCCCGCTCCGGGATCCTAATCCGTACCGCCTGGGTTCGCTCGAAGAACGGTCCGCGCAACGGCCCGCTCCGGGAGCTCCCGGGTGTGGTGCTTAGTTCGTTGCCTTGCGGTAGTATCGACGCGAACGGCTGCGCTCCGTGAGGAAGAGCAAGACTGGCATGATCACCAGCGTCAAGAAGGTCGCAAAAGTCAAACCAAAGATCACCGTCCAGGAGATGGGTCCCCAGAAAGCCACCGTGTCGCCACCGAAGTAGATGTGCGGATTGTTTTCGGAGATCAGGGTAAAGAAATCCAGGTTCATGCCCGTTGCCAGCGGCACCAGACCCAAGACCGTCGTAATGGCCGTGAGCAGTACCGGGCGAAGGCGCGTTTTTCCGGCCTCCGACAGGATGGGGGCCAGCTCGCTTTCGGGAAGCGGTACCTGATCCTCCATGCCGAGTTCCGCCTTGCGGCGTTCAATGAGCTGGCTGCCGTAGTCGGCCAATACGATGGCGTTGTTTACCACAACTCCCGCGAGCGAGATGATGCCGATCATGGTCATGATGACCACGAAGTCCATTCGGAAGATCAGCAGTCCAAGGAACACGCCGATGAACGACAGGATTACCGTGGTCATGATCAGGAACGGAATGCGCGCCGAGTTGAATTGGCCCACGATGATCAAGAAGATCAAAAAGACCGCAATCATCAAGGCCTTGGACAGGAAGCCCAATTCCTTGGCTTGCTCTTCCTGCTGGCCGGTGAACGACAGGGATACGCCCTTGGGCAGCTCGTAGTTTTTCAGCACTTGCTTCATTTCGGCCACGATGGTGTTGGCGTTGGCGCCTTCCTCGATGCCCGAGTAGACCGTGATCACCCGGTTCAGGTCGTTTCGCTTCACCGCAGTGAAGGTGGACGTTTTGGTCGGCGTGGCAATGGTGCTAATCGGCACCTGCTTGACCCGTCCGCTGCTTTGGTCGCGGAAGGTAATTTTTTGGTTCAGCAGGCTCTCGATGTTGTAGCGGAATTCGTCCTTGAAGCGAATGTTGATGGGGTAGTCGTCTTCTTCGTCCTTGTAGCGGCTGATTTCCTTGCCGAACAGGGCGGTGCGCAACGCGTCGCCAATTTGGCCCGTGCTCACGCCGAGGCTGCGTGCCTTTGCGCGGTCTACGGTGATGGGCAGCTCGGGCTTGTCGCCCGCCACGTCCAACTTCAGTTCGTCGTAGCCCTTAACGCGGGAATTGGCCAGGGTACGGCGCACGTCTTCCGCGGTCGCCAGCAGCACGTCGTAGTCGTTGCCGCTGAGTTCGATGTTGACGGGGGCACCCGTGGGCGGACCGTTTTGGTCTTTCTCCACCGCGATGAGTACGCCCGGGATTGCCGAAATGTTTTCGCGCAGCAGGTTCAGGACTTCCGAGCTGGTTACGCGGTCGCCGTCTTCGTTGACGCGGTACTTCATTTCGCGGAACGCCACAACGACCTTGGCCTTGTTGGGGGTGGCCACGTTGGATGGGCCTTCGCGCGGATCGCTGGTGCCCTTACCCACTTGGGCAATGACCGATTCCACCATGAAGTTGTAGGGGGCTCCGTCTACCTCGTACTCGTAGCGCGTGAGGAGTTCCAGAATCTGGTCTTCAATTTCTTGGGTGATCTTGTTGGTTTCCTCGATGTCGGTGCCCACCGGCATTTCGATGTAAATGTTGGCCAGGTTGGGTTGGTTGTCGGGGAAGAACACCACCTTGGGCGGAATGATGCCCATCAGTACGAAGCTGAGTACAAACAGTCCAACCGTCGACCACAGGGTCTTCGAGGCGTTGTTTTTCGACAGAACCCAGGTCACTTGGCGCTCGTACCAGGCTTCGAGTTTGGGAAGTCCGTTGGCCATGAATCGGTTGGTCCACGGCTCAATGGCCCAGATGTAAAGCAGCGTGAGGAAGCCCGGCCAAAAGAGCAGGTTGCCCAGGACGGTGAGTCCGACCGCCACATTCAGAATGAGGCCCACTACCGTGAGGGCCGAACCGATTTTGGTCCACTTCGGGCGGTTCACTACGTCGGCTTCCATTTTCATGTATCGTGCAGCAAGCGCGGGGTTGATTACCAAGGCCACAAAGAGCGAGGAACCCAAAACCACGATCAGCGTCAGCGGCAGGAACTTCATGAATTCGCCGATTAGTCCGGGCCAAAGGGCCAAGGGAATGAATGCGGCCAGCGTAGTGGCAGTCGACGAAATGATGGGCATGGCGACTTCACCCGAACCCAGACGGGAAGACTCGTCGGCGCTGTAGCCCAACGTGCGGAATCGGAAGATGTTTTCCACAATCACGATTCCGTTGTCTACGAGCATGCCCAAAGCGAGCACGAGACCAAACAGCACCATGAAGTTCAGCGTTACGCCCATGCTGTTGAGAATCAGGAAGCTCAAAAGCATCGAAAGGGGAATGGCGATGCCCACAAACAAGGCGTTGCGAAGGCCCATGAAGAAGGTCAAGACCAGCACTACCAGGATGACCCCAAAAATGATGGAGTTTTCCAATTCGCCCACTTGGTTTTTGGTGCGGTTCGACTGGTCGTTGGTGATGGAAAGAAGCAGGTTCTTCGGGAAGTAATCCGCCTTGGCCTCGGCTACGACCTGGTTGATGGCCGCCGATACTTCGATGAGGTTTTCGCCGGAACGCTTTTTCACGTCGAGCGATACCACCGGGCTCTTGAACTGGCGCGCGTAGCTTTCGCGTTCCACGTTGGTGAATTCCACGTCGGCGATGTCGCGCAGGTACACGATGGCGCCTTTTTCTTGCTTGACGATGATGTTTTCGATGTCCTGAATCGATTCAAACTCGCCCAGTACGCGGATGTTGCGGCGGTAGCCGTCCACGAGCAGGTCTCCGCCCGAAACCGACATGTTTTCGTACTTAATGGCGTCGGCAATGCCGTTGAAGCTGATGTCGAGGTCCTCCATTTTCTGCAGGTCCACGGCGATGCGCACTTCCTTATCGTCGATTCCGCGCACGTCGACCGACGCAATGGTCGGAATGTCCTCAATTTGTTCCTCGAGGTACTTGGCGTAGTCCTCGAGTTGGTCCGCCGTGAATTCACCCGAGATGTTGATGTTCATGATCGGTTGAAGCTCGGCGATGTTGAGCTCAAAAATGTTGGGGTCCGCCGGCAGGTCCTTGGGGAAGTCGGGCGAAGCCTGCACGGCATCCACCTTATCCTTGACCTTGCGCAGGGCCTCGTCGACGCCTACGCGAAAGTCAAATTTGACTTCGATCGATGAAAAACCCTGAATGGAGGTCGATTTGATTTTATCGACCCCGCTGATGGTGTTTAGCTGCTTTTCGAGCGGACGGGTCACCAAGCGCTCCATGTCCACCGGCGAGTTGCCGGGGTACACGGTGCCGATGTAGATGGTGGGCTGGGCCACCTCGGGGAAGCTTTCAGCCGGCATGGCGCGGTAGGCAACCAGACCCGCTACGGCAATAATGATGGTAAGTACGCTTACCGTAATGCGGTTGCTAACCGCCCATTCCACGAGGGGAAAGCGGCGAAAAAGCGAATTTTGTTCGGACATGATCGTGCGGTTTTTGCGCGGAATTATTCGGTAACTGACTTAACCGTTTCGCCGGTTTGTACGCTGCGGATGCCGCGGTCAATAACCTGCTCGCCTGCCTTGAGTCCGCCCAGCACCTCGGTCGCGTCGTTGTTCGAAACGCCCAGCGTGAGTGCGCGGCGCTCCACCTTGCCCAGGCCGTTGGCCGCAGGCACAAATACGTAGGTGTAGTTTTGGCCCTTGGTGTCCTGAAGAATCAGGCGGTTCGGCAGGGTCAACACCCCCGTGGATTCGTAGTCCACAACCTGGGCGCTGGCCATCATGTTGGGCTTGTACTGGCCGTTGGAGGGCAGGTTGACGCTCACCTTGAACGTGCGGCTGTCGGGGTTGATGAAGTCGCCCACTTGGCTGATGGTCGCCGTCGTTTTCACGTCGATCGAATTGAAGTCGAGCGCGATTTTTTGGCCCACCGGCGTGCCATCGGCATTCCGGGCGCAGCGTATTCGCCCTGCTTGGCGAAGAGTTCGTCGACGCTTCCGGCAAACGGTGCGCGAACGGTCGCCATCGCGGCCTGCTTTTGGGCCGTGCTCAGGCGCTTTTGAAGGCCTTCGAGTTGCGTCTTGGCTTGCAGGTACTGAACCTCGCTGCCGATGCCCTGATCCCACAAGCGCTTTTGCTTGTCAAACAGGGTTTGCGCAAGGTCGAGCTGCGTCTTGATTTCGGCCAGGCTCGATTGAACCACGCTGTTGTCGAGTTCGACGAGTACTTGGCCCGCGCTCACCTTTTGGCCGCTGCGCACCAGCACGCGCTGAATGCGACCGGCACTCTCGGGGTACAGGGTCACGCTTTGGTCGGACCTAACCGTGCCGTACACGTTGAAGTCGTGCTGGAACTGGGCCGATCCCGCCTGAAGCAGGGTCACGGTATTCCATTGCGCGGAGCTGTCGAGCACGGCCAGCTTAAGGTCGATTTCGGCCAGCTCGCCTTCGGCCTTGGCAATCACGGCAGCGAGTGAATCGCGGCGCGCCGTCAGTTCGGCGGCATCGCCTTGGGCGGATTCCTTGGATCCGCATGATGCCAAAGCTGCAGCGGCAGAAACGGCAACGAGGAGGTGGGTCTTCTTCATGGTTTATTCGGGCTTCGAGGTGTTGTACATGCCCAAGACTTTTTCAAGGGCGATGCGTTTGTTGAGGGTTTCGTTGGCGCTCGCAAGCATGGCTGCGACCGTTTGCTGGTATTGGGTTTCGGCTTGGCTGTATTCCAGGCTGCTGGCTACTCCTTCCATAAACTTGATGCGGGACTTGTCGCGCAGCCGCTTGGCCAGGGCCACGTTGTCGGACTGCAGGCGGTAGGTAGTCAGGGCGTTTTCAAATTCGGCCTTGGCCTGAAGGTGCTGAACCGTGATCGCGCTGCGGGTCTGCTCCAGGAGCACGTCCAATTGCTCGACCTTAAGTCGGCTTTCTTGGGCTTTAAACACCCGGCGTCCCGACGTGAAGAGCGGAAACTGCGCACTTACATTCCAGGATTGGAACACGACGTTGTTGGCGAAAATCCCATTGGGGTTCCAAACGTTGGCGTCCTCGCTGACGTACTGCTTGGTGAGGGAGTAGCCCGCGTACACTTTGGGCAGAAAGCTGACCAGGTCGTTCTGGTAAAGTAGGGATTGGCCCATGCGTCCCGCGGCCAGTACGCGGTAGTCCACGTGCTGTTCGGGGTTGAACTTGGCTTGAAGCAGCCCTTCGCCGGCTACGGCGCCCTGAATCAACTGATCCAGCCCCGAAGTAAGCACCACCGCCTGCTCCACGGGGAGTCCGCAGGTAAGCAGCAGCATTTTCGCTGCGATGGTTTTTTGCTGGCGAATGTTCCCAAGTCCGGCCTCAAGTTGGCGTGCGACCAGGTTGATTTGGTCTACGTTTTCCAATTCCGCCAAGCCCTCTTTGGCCATGGCCGCCATTTGGGTGGCGGTGGATTGCGCCAGCTTCAGGTTTTCGCTGAGCACTTTTTCGTTCTCGCTCAGGATCACGTTGAGGTGGTAAAACTGCGCCGTTTGCTGGCGCACCTCGATTTCGGTTTTTTCGCGGTTCAGCGCAGCCTGGTCGCGGAGTACGCTGGTGGCCAACACAGCCACGATGTAGCTGCCGTCAAACACGAGCTGGTTCACGCTCAGGTTGCCCAACGAAGTGTAGCGGGTTCCGAACTGAAGTTTGTCGATCACGCCGTCTTGGTTGATGTCAAAAAACTGCGCCGGAAGCTCAATGTTGTCGGTGTATTGGCCGGCAGTGGTCACGCTGGGAAGGCCCAAGGCGACGTTTTGCCACAGGACCTTTTCGGCGGCGCGCTGCTCCAGGCTGCGCACCTTGTTCTGGGCGTTGTGCTTTTGCGCGTAGTCCAAAGCCTGCTCCAGCGAGAGCGAGGTTTGCGCGAACGTGGCGCCGCTGATCGCAAGGGCAGCGGCTAGGGCGAAGGTTCGAATCATTGTTGGGGTTCCTTGAGTTCGTTGAAGTAGTTAAGGCCTTGGGCCGTGCTGATGGATCGAATAAACAAGCTGATCGCCGTCCAAATCAGCGCCCGGCGTTGGCTAAAATTCTCGGTTACCGCGTCCGAATCTGCGAGGCCAACCATGGTAGTAAAGTGAATTTGCGCGACGAGTTCGGGCTCGAGGTCTTCGCGAAAAAGGCGCTGGGCCTGGCCGTCCTTAATCGTTTGAACCAGGGCTTCAACCATAGTCCGCTGGCGCTGGGCAAAGAGCCATTCGTAGGTTTTGGGGTAGTACTTTTTCAGCGGAAACATCATGTTGGGCCCGTGGGACTCCATCATGCGCATCAAAAACGCGTACCGGCTAATCATGCGGTCGATAGCGTTCTCGTGTTCCGCGGCAATTTGGTCCATGCTGAACTGGTGCAGACCGAATACGTGGCGTACCGCCTGGTCCACCAGGTCTGCCTTGTTGGCGAAGTGCTGGTAGAGCGTTTTTTTGCTCATGGCCAGCTCGCGGCAGACGTCGTCCATCGTCATGGCCCGCAGTCCGTAGCGCTGGAACATGTCCATAGCTCGCTGCAGGATGCTGGTTTTGACTTCGTTAACGGAGGTTTCGCTCATCGGGCGGCAAAGGTACGCTTAGTTTCCCATAGGAAACGTTTTGTGGAATAAATTGTTTCCTTCGGAGTCGAAATTTGGAAAACTGGGCGCCGGGTCGGGTCGGGATTTTGCCGCATTGGGTGCATGAACTTTGAAAAAAACCCCGTACTTTGCACCCGGCCTCATCACAAACTGTGCCACGAATCATGACTATTGCGCAAATCCTTCAGACTCCGCCCCAGCAGCAGCCCGTGACGGCCCGCGGTTGGGTTCGCACGTTTCGATCCAACCGGTTTATTGCCCTGAACGACGGGTCAACGGGTTCCAATTTGCAGTGCGTCGTCGATTTTGAGCAAACGCCGGAAGCCACGCTCAAACGCATTACGACCGGTGCTGCGGTCGAGGTGCGCGGGGTACTGGTTCCGTCTCAAGGAAGCGGCCAAGCGGTGGAGATTCAGGTACAGGAAGTCGTGGTACACGGCGACAGTTCGCCCGAAGAATACCCCCTGCAGCCCAAGCGCCACAGCCTGGAGTTCCTGCGCGAAATCGCCCACCTTCGCCCCCGAACGGCCACCTTCAGCGCGGTTTTTCGCATTCGCCACGAG
Organism: Cryomorphaceae bacterium; assembly: GCA_021298655.1. Lineage (GTDB taxonomy): Bacteria > Bacteroidota > Bacteroidia > Flavobacteriales > Schleiferiaceae > TMED14. Next base: position 13,771 of record JAJTFK010000033.1, read on the forward strand.
GCCCAGTACGCCGTACACCAGTTTTTTCACGAGCGCGGATTTTACCACTGGGCCACCCCGATTATTACGTCGAGTGACGCCGAAGGCGCGGGCGAGATGTTTCGCGTAACCTCCCTGCCGGCCGACAATCCGCCCCGAACCGAGTCCGGCGAAGTGGATTTCAGCGAAGACTTTTTTGGTCAAAGCACCAACCTCACCGTGAGCGGTCAGCTCGAGGGGGAACTCGGCGCCATGGCACTCGGCAAGATCTACACCTTCGGACCGACGTTCCGTGCCGAGAATTCCAACACCACCCGCCACCTCAGCGAGTTTTGGATGATTGAGCCCGAAATGGCCTTCTATACCCTCGAGGACAACATGCAGCTGGCGGAGGATTTTGCCAAGCACATCATACGCCACGTGCTCGACCGCTGCGCCGACGATCTGGCGGTTCTGGACCAGCGCCTTCAGCAGGAGGAGCAGGCCAAACCCGCCGCTCAGCGCCAAGCCATGGGCCTGGTGGAAAAGCTCCAATTTGTGGCCAACAACCCCTTTGTGCGCTGCAGCTATACCGAGGCCATCGACATCCTGAAGGCGTCGAAACCCAACCAAAAAGGTCAGTTTGCCTACCCAATCGAGGCTTGGGGGGCCGACCTGCAGTCGGAGCACGAGCGCTACCTCGTCGAAAAGCACTTTCAGGCTCCGGTCATCTTGTTTGACTACCCGGCGTCAATCAAGGCGTTTTACATGCGCTTAAACGAAGACGGCCAAACGGTGCGCGCCATGGACGTTCTTTTTCCCGGAATCGGCGAGCTGATTGGCGGGAGCCAACGCGAGGAACGCCACGACGTCTTGGTAGACAAAATGAAGGCCGTCGGCATTGATCCGCAGCACCTGGATTGGTACCTCGATACCCGCAAATTCGGCACCTGCGTGCACAGCGGATTCGGCCTGGGCTTCGAGCGCATGATTCAGTTTGTTACGGGCATGGGCAACATCCGTGACGTGATTCCGTTCCCGCGCTTTCCGGGAAGCGCCAAGTTTTAATTCGCCGTAATTCCGCGCCCGCCGTGCTACGCCAAACGCAATCCCTCAAGCTCCAGCAAAAGCTTTCGCCCCAGCAGATTCAGCTCATGAAGCTGATTCAGCTGCCGACGCAGGCCCTGGAGGAGCGCATCCAAGAGGAACTGGAGGTGAATCCGGCCTTGGAGAACGAGAGCCAGGCGGACCAGGATCCCTACGAAAGCGAGTACGAAGGCCCCGAGGACGATTTTGGCGGGGATTCCGAGGCCGAGGATTATGCGGAATCGCAGGAATACGAGTTTTCGGAGGAGCTTTTTGACGACACGCCCGAATACAAGCTCAACGCCAACAACTACTCGGCCGACGACGAATCCTACGAAGCTCCCATTGTGGCCCGGATGGACCTCAGCGACGTGCTTCACGAGCAGCTCGCACTGCGCTCGGTGAGTCCCCAAAAGGAGGCCCTGTGTAAGTACCTGATCGGCACCCTAGACGACGACGGCTACCTGCGCCGCGAGCTCGTGGATGTCGTCGACGACCTCGCGTTTTCCCTGGGTATTTTTATCGAAGTTCACGAGCTGGAAGAGGCGCTTCGCGTGATTCAGTCCATGGACCCTGCCGGGGTGGGCGCGCGAAATTTGCAGGAATGCATGGCGCTTCAGTTGGCCCGCCGCACCGAAACGCCGTCGGTTCGCATCGCACGCGCACTGGTTGACCGCTACTTTGACGAGCTGGCCAAGCGGCACTACAGCCGCATGATGCAGGGCTTGGGCATCGACGAAACGGGGTTAAAGTCGGCGCTCGAAGAGATTGGCCGCATCAACCCAAAACCGGGCGGAAGCGCCACCCAAGGTTCGGAACCAACCCAGGTGGTGGTGCCCGATTTTTTGGTGAGTGCGTTAGACGGAAAGCTGGAGCTCAAGCTCAACGGCCGCAACGCCCCGGAGCTCAACGTGAGCCGAGAATACAAGGAAATGCTGTCGCACTACAAGCAAGCCAAAGGTTTTGACAACGACCAGCAGAAAGAGGCGTTTACCTTCATCAAAAGCAAAATTGACAGCGCCAAGTGGTTTATTGAGGCCATCAAGCAACGCCAGCAAACGCTTTTGCTCACCATGTCGGCCATCATGCGCTACCAAGAGGAGTACTTTTTAACGGGCGACGACCGGAAGCTCAAACCCATGATCCTCAAGGATATAGCTGATGAAGTGGGCATGGATATTTCGACCGTTAGCCGGGTAGCTAGCCAGAAGTACGTGCAAACCCCCTTTGGCACCTTTTTGATTAAGCGGTTTTTCAGCGAAAGCATGACCAACGCCGAAGGCGAAGAGGTGTCGACGCGGGAAATCAAAAAGATCCTGGAGGAGAGCATTGGCGAGGAGGATGCCCGCGATCCGTTGACCGACGATGCGCTTGCTAATTTGCTTAAAGACAAGGGATATCCCATTGCGCGGCGAACGGTAGCCAAGTACCGGGAACAGCTTGGGATTCCGGTGGCTCGGCTGCGCAAAACGCTTTAAGGGCTGCGTTGACTCATTCGGGCTCGGCGATATCGGCCAGCGGTTGGGAACTCCGCGCGAAGCGAAGTATGTTTGTATAGTTCACACAAACCGAACGCACTTATGCGCATTTTTCGCCTACTCTTCGCCCTCCTCATGCTCGCGCCCTTGGCCAGCGAGGCTTCGCACATCATCGGAGGAGATATTCAGTACAAATACGTCGGCGACTCGTCGGGCGTGCCCAATCAGTACCGCATTAAACTGGTGATTTACCGTGAGGCCACGGGGATTACCCTAGGGACCACGCAAACAGTCACAGTTGCTTCTGCAAGCTGTGGTACCACTCAAAACATCACCGTTAACCTTGCGGTACCCGAGTTCTCAGCCGCCCTTTATGGCGCATACGATTGCATCCCGCAATCGTCGGCCGTATTTAGTCCGATGGTGAATATTTACACGGGCTTCGTGATTTTAAGTCAGCAATGTCCAGACTATAAAATGTCTTGGACTCAGTGCTGCCGCCCCGGGGGAATCACGGGAATTACGGGTTCCGCCGGTGTTGGTTTTTATTTTGAGGCCGAACTCAACAATACGTTAGGAAACAACTCGTCGCCGGCGTTTTTGTCGCGCCCCATCAGCTACATCTGCATCGGCGGCTTCATCAACTACCTCCAAAATGCCACAGAGCCTAACGGAGATTCGCTGCAGTATGAGTTAATCCCAGCACGCGACAACGGGCCCAACGCTTCGGTGCCTTATGCAGCAGGATTCTCGTTTACGCAACCAATACATACTGCCCCTATCGGCCCCTTTACCTTAAATCAGAAAACGGGGAACATTTCCTTTGTGGCGAACACCGCCGAGACTTCGGTGATCGCCATTCGGGTCAACGAGTACCGGTTTGATTCCACCTTCTTTGTGTGGGTCAAGGTGGGATCTTCGAACCGAGAGATTCAGGTTTCGGTAGCCAGTAACTGCAATCCCGCGGTGAATGCGGGGGTTCGACTCGACCCCACGGCGCCGGGTGTAAGCCTCGACGCTCAGGGCCGACAAACCAAGGACTACAACTGCCTGGACTCATCGGTAACCCTCAAGTTTACGCTTGCAGTTCAGTGCCAATCGGTGTCGCCGGACGGTTCCGACTTCCGCCTTACGAACCCCAACGGGCAACCGATTCCGATTAAAGCCCTTGTGCCCAACTGCGACGTCAATGGCGAATCCATGACGCTCGAAGTGAAGCTGTTCAAGCCGCTCTCCATGAACGGTCTGTACTACCTCTACTCGAAGGTGGGCAACGACGGCAATACGCTCCTGAATAAGTGCGGTAAGGACATGGCGGAGTTTGACACGATTATTTTAATCGTAAACGACTGCGTCGACCTGGCCATGGATCTGACCAACGTGACCATTGACCAAGACGAGCATCCGCACGTGTACTGGGACGTCGACACCACGACCTTGCCCCGCTACCTGTTCAACATGTGGCGCGTACACCGCTCCGACGACAGCGGTTCGACCTACCAAGTGGTCTACACCACCACCGACACCAACCTGCGCGACTGGGTAGACATTAACGTGGATGCCAACCGAGTGGATGTGCAGCACTACCGCTACTTCGCCGACGCCATTGTCAATGGATTCACGCAGCCCTCGACCGATACGGTCAAGAGCATCCTGCTGCGCGGCGACATGTCCAATACCCAGTCCATTCCCGTTGGGTGGACGAGCTACAACGCCTGGGATTCGGTGGTTTACCAAGTCCAGTTTGGCCGCAACGTTCCCGGCACGCCCCCCGGAACCTACCTCTGGGCGGACTACGGCACACCGACCATGGACTCGTCGATGGTGGTGAGCAATCCGGGCTTGGCTCCGGGCCAGTACGCGATTCGCGTTCGCAGCGTGCGCGATACCAACCAAGTGACGTATACCGCCAACCCGATGCAGGATACGGCCTACTCGAACTGGATTGAGTTTGGTGAGCCCGTGCCGCCGATTCCGCCCATTGATACGGTTATTGTGCCCAACGTCATGACGCCGAACGGCGACGGTCAGAACGACGTGTTTAACGTGCGCGGAATCATGAGCTACACCACGCTCCGCACGGTGACCATCATGAACCGCTACGGCAAGGTGGTGTACCGCAACGAAGACTACGACAACGCGCAGCCCTGGACGGGTACCGATATGTCGGGCAGTAAATTGGCCGAAGGCGTGTACTTCTACGTGATTAAGTTGGCCGATACGCCAAATAATGCGCGCCTCGAGCTGAACGGAACGGTTACGATCCTTTAATTCAGGATTGCGTTTTGGTTTCGGGCCCCCGACGGATCTCGTTCCGGCCGGGGGCTCGTTAGTTTTGTACCGTGGAGCTCAGCGAACACCTCAAGACCCTGTTGCGGACTCTGCCCGAGCGCCCGGGGGTCTACCACCACATCGACAAGGATGGGGTGATTCTCTACATCGGCAAGGCCAAGAACCTCAAGAAGCGGGTAGGGTCTTATTTTCACAAGACCCACGATTCCGCCCGACTCAGCATGCTGGTCCGCAAGGTGGCCGACATTCAAACCATCGTTACCGAGACCGAGTTTGACGCGCTGCTGCTGGAGAACACGCTGATTAAAAAGCACCAACCGCGCTACAACATCAACCTTAAGGACGGCAAGACCTACCCCTGGGTCTGCATTAAGAAGGAGCGCTACCCCCGCATTTTTGCGACCCGCCGGCGGATCGAGGACGGTTCGGAGTACTTCGGTCCCTACGCCTCGGTTAAAATGATGTACACGGTGCTCGACATCATTAAGGAGGTGTTTACGTTGCGGACCTGCCAACTTCCGATGGATTCCGCCGCGATCGAGGCCGGCAAGTACCGCGCCTGCCTGGAGTTCCACATCAAGCGCTGCCTGGCGCCCTGCGAGGGCCGCCAGGACGAGGGGAGCTACCTCGCCGACGTGAACGGTGCCCGGCAATTGCTGCGCGGAGACCTGCGGTCCACCCGCGAGCGCCTTTACGGCCAGATGATGGCCCATTCCGCGGCCCAAGAGTTTGAGGCGGCTCAATTTGTCAAGGAGCGCCTCGACCGCCTGGATGCCTACCAGTCCAAGTCGACGGTGCTGAACCCGGCCCTGGGCTCGGTCGATGTTTATTCCCTGCTGAGCGACGCGGAATACGGCTACGTCAACATGCTGCACATCCGCGACGGAGCGGTGATTCAAAGTTTTACGCTGGAGCTCCGCAAGCGCCTCGAGGAGACCGATGCCGAACTGATGGCGCTGGGCCTCGCGGAGCTTCGGGAGCGCTTCCCCAGTGAGGCCAAGCTGGTCCTGGTGTCGGTGGAACCCGAGGTAGCTCCACCCAACCTGGAGGTCGTGGTTCCGCAGCGCGGCGACAAGCGGGCCGCGGTGGAATTGTCGGAGCGCAACGCCCGCGCCTACCGCGTGGAGCGCCTGAAAAACGTGCAGCTGGTCGACCCCGAGCGCCACAGCGACCGCATCATGCGCCAGATGCAAAAGGACCTTCGGCTCCCGTCGGAACCGCGCCGCATCGAGTGCTTTGACAACTCCAACATTCAGGGGACCAACCCGGTGAGCGCCTGCGTCGTGTTCCTTGACGGCAAGCCGGCCAAGTCGGAGTACCGCCACTTCAACGTCAAAACGGTGGAGGGCCCCGACGACTTCGCCACGATGAAGGAGGCCTTGACGCGCCGCTACACCCGGGTGCTGAACGAGGGCCTGCCGCTGCCGCAGCTGGTGCTGATCGACGGGGGCAAGGGCCAGCTCTCCGCGGCCGTCGAGGTTTTTGACGAGCTCGGCCTGCGCGGACGGGTCGCGCTGGTGGGCATCGCCAAGCGCTTGGAGGAATTGTTTTTTCCGGACGATCCGGTGCCGCTGTACCTGGATAAACGTTCGGAAACGCTTAAGGTGCTTCAGCAAGCGCGGAACGAGGCGCACCGCTTCGGCATCACGCACCACCGGGCCCGCCGCAGCAAGTCCAGCCTGAACAGCGCCCTGGACGGAATTCCCGGCGTGGGTCCGGCCACGGTCCAAATCCTTCTAGAAACCTTTAAATCGGTGGCCGGAATCCGCAAGGCGAAGCCCGAAGCGCTCACCGCCGCGGTCGGAGCAAAGAAGGCCGACGCGATCCGGTTGGCGCTGGGAACCAGTATCTAGTTACCGGTTACTAGTTTTCCGTCTTCCAGACGGAAGAGCCGTTCGGCCCGATCGATGACTCGTTGGTCGTGGGTGCTGAACAAGAAGGTGGTGCCCTCTTGGCGGTTGAGCTCGTACATGATGTCCAGGAG
>JAJTFK010000034.1 GCA_021298655.1 Cryomorphaceae bacterium
CCCACCCACCAGTTCGGCGGGTCTATACGAAGGGTTTGGGCGGCGGCTGATCCGCACGCAACAAGGGCTAAAGCAAGAGTCCGAAGCATGGAATAAAGGTAGGTAAAATGAAAAAGGCCCTCCAATTCGGAGGGCCCCTTCTTCAAACGCTTTAGCGAATTAGTGGCTTACCACAACGCGCTTCACGCTCTTCACGCCGTCAACGGCAACTTCTACGAAGTAGGTTCCGTTGGCTACGTTCAAATCAGCCTTGATGGTGTTCACACCGGCCTCTACGGCACGGTCAAGAACCATAACGCTCTGGCCAAGGAGGTTCATCACCTTAACGGTAGCGGTACCGGCAGCGCGGGCGCTGAAGGTAACGTTTACGTCGCCGTTCGTGGGGTTCGGAGCAACGGTAAGTTCAACTACCTCCACCTCGTCAGAAGTCAAGGCAGGAGACGTGCCGTCACACTGGTAGCAACGGTCGTAGCAGAACAAGAAGGCTGCGTTGGCCGAAGGGATAACGAGCGTACGGTTGATGTTGCCGCCGCCGTCGTCCACACCGCAGCTGTCGCTGGCGATGGTCGTGCCGGTGGTTCCTTCGTTGGTACCCCAGTCGTTGTTTACGAACTTGTAAAGCTGGGTAGCGCCCACCGCCGTAGACGGGTAGGTTACCGCAATCGACCAGATGTTGCTGCCTTCGTCGGTCATGGCTGAGTACTGGTTCGAGGGAGACCAGTCTACCATAGCGTTGGTGCCGGCCGTAGCGCCTTGGGCAGCGAAGTTGCCGCCAATACGCATTCCGTTCGCACCAAGGGTAGCACCGCCAGCGAGGTAGTCGGTGATGTCCACCTTGTAGGTCACAGTAACCTGTGCAAAAGCAGCACTAGCAACGAGGGCTGCAGCAAGAGTAAGGGTTTTTTTCATGGATGTAAAAATTGGTGTTGATTAATAGCCTGGATTTTGGTCCAGGTTTGGGTTTGCGTTGAGGTCCGCTCCGGGCAAGGGGTAGAGGTTGAAGTGCGCCGGAACCGCGGTTCCAAACTGCTCTCCGCCCTTGAACTGCCAGAGGTAGCTCGACGAGGTGAATTTTCCGAATCGGATCAGGTCCTGACGGCGATGTCCTTCGGTGTAGAGTTCGCGTGCGCGCTCGTCGAGGATCTCGTCGAGGGTCAGCGACGTAACGTTTTGGCTGCTGTTGCCCACCGCGCGTTCCCGAACCAGGTTGAAGTAGCCCACGCCCGTGGACACGTTGCTGCCGCTGCGAACAGCCGCCTCGGCGTACATCAGGTACACGTCAGCCAAACGGAAGATGGGGAAGTCGATGTCGACAAAGGTGGCCGGCTCCACACCGGCGGTGCTGTCGCGGTTGATGTTCTTCCACTTCGTAATGCCGATGCCCTGGGTAAAGGTGCCCACGTCGGTAATCGTGTCTTCTTGGCCGTCGAGGTAGAGGTACTGCGCGCGCTGGTCGCCCGGAATCGTGAACTTATTGGCCCAGTTAAACGTGCCGCGGTTGCCCTGCCAGCCCGAGGTCGTACCGAAGTCGGCCTGGTTCATCGAACCGCCCAGGTGCGAGTGCACGAGGAAGGTGGTTCCGCCGTAGTTCCGGGTGCGGTTGCCGTCAAACGTTGCGACAAAAATCATTTCGGGCGACAGGTGGTTGTCGGCCATGAAGTTGTACCCGTAGGTCGGATCCAGGCTGTAGCCCGCGTTGATGATGCTCTGGCAGTCGGCCATGGCTTCGGCCCAACGGGACTCGGCGCCGTCGGTGTATACCGAAGCGTTGAGGTACACCTTTGCGCGGAGCGCCCACAGGGCGCCTTGGTCCGCACGGCCGTATTCCGCACTGCGCGCCGCAGGCAAGGTCGACTCGATCGCATTCAGCTCATCCAGAACCCACGCGTAGAGGTCGGCACGCATAATTTGAAGCGGCGGCTCGGAGCCCGGGCGCACGCTTTCGTCGGCAAAGGGAACGTTGCCGAACAGGTCCAGCGCGTGGTAGTAGCTCAGGGCGCGCAGGTAGCGTGCCTCGGCGTTCATGCGGCGGATCTCCGTCTTCTCGGCTTCGGTGAAGTCTTTGGTAGCCAGGTAGTCGTCGTTTGAGTACCGGATGAACTCGTTGGCCAAGCTGATCTGGTAGTAGATGCGGTAGTACATGGCGCTGACAAACGGAGAGTTGTCGTTCCAGTCCATGGTGTTGAGCTCCGGAATGCCCGGGTCAGCCCATCCGCAAATCGACTCGTCGGTCGGCAGCTGCTGCAGGTTCCACATGACGCGGATGTACTGCGAGAAGCCCTCGTCGATGCCGCCGATGTCCGGCATGCCCGCGGGGCCGTTGTTGCCCGAGATGGACAAGCCCGCGTAAATCTTAGCCAGTACGTTGATGTAGTTTTCGGGCTTGGCGTACACCTGCTCTGCCGTCAACCCGTACTTGGGCTTGAGGTTCAGGTCGTCGGCACACGAAGCGGCCAGCAGCGATGCGCCGGCAACCAGGGCGAAAATTTTTGCAAACTTCATGATAAACTGCGCTTAAAGGGTTACGTTGAGTTGCAGGTTGAAGACGCGCGGACGCGGGAAGATCAAGTTGTCGATTCCGCCAGCCAACTCGGGGTCCAGGCCGGAGTAGCGCGTAAATACCAAGGCATTCTGCACCGAGAAGTTGATGCTTGCAGGGTACTTGTCTTTGCCCAGGTTGCCCAGGTCGTAGGCCAAGTAGAAGTTGTCCAAGCGCAGGTAGTCTGCGCGCTCCACAAAGTAGTTCGACATCAGCTGCTCGGTCGTATTGAACATGAATTCCGTGTTCAAGAAGTCACGCGACATGTTGTTCAGGTGCGGGAACGATCCGCCCACCGAGAAGTAGTTGCCGTGGAGCGAATTGTTGTTGTTGTAGATGTAGTGGCCAAACTCCCCGCGCCAGGTCATGCCGCCGCTCCACTTTTTGTGGCGCCAGGTCGTCGTGAAGCCCAGGGTGTGGATGGGTTCGGGCTGGGCGTCCATGTACACCAAGTCGTCGGAGTTAATGATTCCGTCGCCGTTTTGGTCGATGTAGGCTTCGATGTCGTCGATCTTGCCGTTGCCGTTTTCGTCCGCACTCGCGTCGAAGCGGTCAAGCTTGCCGTTGCGCTCAATGATCTTGCCGTTGACGTCGTACCGGTGCTCGTACGTGTAGAACGTGAACATCGGGTGGCCCACCTGGTGAATTTGAATGGTGTTGCCCACGCCCCCTGCGATGCCGCCCACGCGGATTCCCTTCGAGGTGGAATCGGCTACGCGGCTCAGCTTGTCGATGCGGTTGCGGTTGATCGCGCCGTTGATGCCGAACTCGAGGCTGGTGTTGGCGTTGTCAATGGCCACGAGGTTCAGGTTGAGTTCCGCACCGCGGTTGGTCATCGCGCCCACGTTGGTCAGCACCAAGTTCGAGAAGTTCGTGCCCGCGGCCACGGGAATCACGCCCAAGAGGTCGTAGGTGTACTTTTCGTAGAGGTCCAAGCTCGCGTTCACGCGGTTCTTAAACATGCCAAAGTCCAAACCAAAGTTGGTGGTGCGCGTCTTCTCCCACTCGAGGAAGTAGTCGTAGGCGTCGGGGCGCAGCACGTTGTAGAAGTTCTCGCCAAACTGGTACTGCGCCGTGCCGGTTCCGTAGGCGTAGTTCGCGATATAGCCGTAGTCGTTGTAAATGTCCTGCTGGCCGGTTACCCCGATGCTGGCCCGAACTTTCAGCGACGAAACCTTGGATCCCTTCAGCGATTTGAACAGGTCTTCTTCGAGCACGTTCCAGCCCAAAGCCACCGACGGGAACAGACCCCAACGGCTTTCGGGCGAGAAGCGGCTCGAACCGTCCGAGCGGAGCGTGGCCGTAATCAAGTACTTACCCAAGATGTTGATGTTGCTGCGGCCGTAGAACGACATGAGTGCGTTGTCGACGTCGTAGGGGAAGGGGTTCGCCGGGGCCAACGTGTCGCCGTTGTAGCGCAGGTTGGGCAGGTTTTCCGCGTAGGAACGCCATTTTTGGAAGGAGTATCCGCCCGTCCAGTCCGTTTTCACCTTGCCGGCGGCCAGGTCCTTCTTGTAGTTGAAGTAGGTCTCGATTAGCTGGTTGCTGCGCGTGTTGTAGTAGCGGTTGTTTTCACCTCGGTTGACAAAATTCATGGCCGCGTAGTCCGGAACCACCACGGTGCCTTTGTTGGCGCCAAAGTCTCCGCCCACGTTCACGTACAGGTGCAGGTCGGTCTCGCTCAGGGGCTTGTAGTCAAACAGCACGTTGCCGATGAAGCGGTCGTTGGTTCCGCGGTCGTCACGCAGGTTGAGCAAGCCCACGGGGTTGCGCGGTGAAAGGTTGCTGAGTGCCCCCGTCGGTAGGGCCCACTCAAAGTAGCCGCCGTACTTCGACGTATCGCCCGAAAGCACTTCACGCGTCGGGTCGAACCACACGGCCGAACCGATTGCGCCTTGGTTGGCGTAGCGGTTGTAGGCGCGGTAGGCCTTGGCGCTCACGTTGGCGGTCAGGTTGCGCGCCAGCTTCGGCGACGCGTTGAGCGTCATGCTGTAGCGGTCAAGCGAAGAGGTCTTCAGCACGCCCGTCTCGGAGTAATACCCGATACCCAAGCGGTACGGGATCTTCTTCATGCCGCCCGACAGGGCCACGTTGATGTCTTGGGCCAGACCGCGCTGGTAGATTTCGTCCTGCCAGTTGGTGTTGGTGGGCAGCGAGTCGGCAGCAACCATCACGTCGCCCGTGCCGCCCACTTGGTAGTAGCCCTTGGCGGCGGCGAGGCGCTTGCGTTGGGCGTTGGTCCCAAATTCGTTGATGGCATTGACAAACTCGTCGGTCGAGAGCACGTTCATGCGGTTGCGGGTATTCCGAACCGAGGTAACGGCGCTAAGCTCCACCTTTAAAGGAGTGTCTTGCGCACCCTTCTTGGTGGTGATGAGGATTACGCCGTTGGCTGCGCGCGAACCGTAGATGGCCGTGGCCGAGGCATCCTTGAGGACCGTGAAGCTCTCGATGTCGTTGGGGTTGATAAGGCCCAGGCCTTCCGAAGGAAGACCGTCAATGACGATCAGCGGATCGTTGCTGGCGTTGATGGACGAGCCGCCGCGGATGCGGATGCGCGCGCCGTCGCCGGGGCGACCCGATCCCGAGGTGATGCGAACACCGGGCGTCTTACCCACAATCAGCTGGGTTGGGCTGGCGAAGGCCCCCTTTTGGAAGGATTTTGATTTCACACTTACGAGCGAACCGGTCAGGTCGCGCGCCGTGGTCGTACCGTAGCCCACGATCACGACTTCGTCGAGCTGTTCCTGCGACTCCGCCAGGGTAAAGTTGGCCGTTGCGGAACCGGCTACCTGCACCGATTTCGTTTGGCTCACATAGCCCATGAGGCTTGCCGTAAGGTTTGCCGCCTTCGTGGCTACATTAATACGGTATCGTCCGTTGGCGTCGGCCACGGTGGTGCTGCCCGATGCGGATTCTTTAACGACCGCCGAAGGGAGCGGATTGCCCGCTGCATCTCGAACCAATCCCGAAACTTGGCCCTGTGCCCAAGCAGATGCGGAGCCCAGCACAAGCGCCAAAGCCACCCAAATCGTACGCGTTTTCATCATAAGAGTTAACGTTAGGTTGACGCAATGTACAAAACAAACCTATATAGTGTATACAATACACCGTGTTGGCGAGGCCATAAAAAAGCCCGGCGGAGCCGGGCTTACGTGGACTTTTTAGGGCCCTTAATTGCAGTACTCGTCGAATGCCGCCGCAAGGTTCATGGCGAGCGCTTCGGCGCTGCGGCCTTCAATATGGTGGCGCTCCACCATGTGCACCAGTTCGCCGTCCTTGAACAGGGCGACCGAAGGGGACGACGGAGGAAAGGGCAGCATCAGACCGCGGGCCATGTCGACCGCGGCCTTGTCGTTGCCGGCAAAAGCGGTTACGGCGCGGGTTGGCTTGGCTCCAGGACTCGCCAGGGACTGGCGGACGCCCGGGCGGCAGGATCCGGCCGCACAGCCGCAAACGGAATTAATCACGACCAAGGTGGTCCCCTCGCTGAGGATCGCCGCCTTCATCGCTTCCGCGTCGCGGAGTTCGTCAAATCCAGCTTGGGTGAGTTCGGCGCGCATTGGCGCAATCAGGTCTTCGGGGTACATCGTGTTGGTGCTTCGGGGTTCGGGTTTTTGGCGTCGCCCCGAACCGAGGTTCGAACGGCTAGCTAAATTCCTGCAGCAAAAATACGGCCAGATTTTTGCCCGCAGTGAACGAATTCCGCCCCGCGTTGTTGGCAAAATACCTATGACCCGCACCCTACTCCTCGGACTGTATGCCCTGGCCTTGATCCCGGCGGCCTTGGCCCAGAATCCGGCCGAAATTCTTGCGCGCGCCGAAAAATCCGCCATCGGAACCTCGAGCTACAGCGAGCTGGCCATGACCGCCAAGCGCGCCCGATACACCCGCGAACTCGAACTGAAGTCCTGGACCCACACCAATAAGTACGCGCTGATCGTCGTTACCGGGCCCGAGCGCGACCGCGGCACGCGCTACCTCCGGGCCGACAAAAAAATGTACAGCTTTGTACCGCGCACCGGCAAGGTGGTCACCCTGCCCCAAAGCATGCTGATGGCCGGCGGATTCATGGGCACGGACGCGTCGATGGACAACCTACTTGGCCAGGCCTCGCTCGCCAAAGACTTCACGCACCAGTACCTCGGGACCGAAACGGTAAACGGCCTGCCCTGCCACAAGATCAAGTGCACGCCCAAGGCCGGGATTCCGGTGGCCGCCGACGCGGTGACGGCCTGGATTCACACCGGAGATAAAGGCTGGGTGCGCCTGAGTTTTCAAAGTGCGCGCAACGGCGAGCTGCAGCGAATGGACGCCCTCGAATTTGGCCGAATGGACGGCGTACAAATGCCGGTAAAGCTTCAGTTCAGTACCCAGGGCGGCAAGCAAACAACGCTCATGACCGTGAAGGCCTGGAAGCGGCAGCCCCAGCTCACGCCCGCATGGTTCACTCCGGAGCGGCTCGAACAAACGCAGCCGTGAACGAAGCGCGCCTCGCCCTGCGCCTCGCCTGGCGGAACCTTGGGCGCAATCGGCGGCGTTCGCTGATTACGGGCGCGGCCATTGCCTTTGCCCTGTTTTTTGCGGTGATTTTGCGGTCCCTGCAGCTGGGCGTGTACAACCACATGGTGGCCACCGTGGTGGGCAGTATGAGCGGCTACGTTCAGGTCAGCGACACCGCCTACTGGCCCAGCCAAAACCTCGATTACGCCCTGTACGAAGACCCCGCTTGGCTCGAGGAGCTGCGCGCCAACCCCGACGTGGCCACGGCCTACCCGCGACTGCAGGGTTTTGCGCTCCTGAGTGCGGGCGAGCGCAGCGGCGTCGCCCAGTGGATTGGCCTAAGCCCCGAAGAAGCCGCCGCCCCGCTGTGGCAGGCACGACTGGCCAGCGGATCCTGGACCGCAGCCCCGGGATCGCTGTGGTTGGGCAAGCGCCTCGCCGAACAGCTTCGCGTCACCGTGGGCGACAGCGTCGTGGCCTTGGGACAGGGCTACCAAGGCAGCATGGCCGGTGCATCCTGGGTCGTAGCCGGCACCCTCAACCTGGGCAATCCCGAGCTTGAAAAGCGCAGCGCCGTCGTCGAGCTGAGCGAAGCCCAAGCCTTTGCGGGGGCCTACGGCCTTTGGAGCTACGTGCAGGTTACGCCACGGCGCATCGAGCTGAGCGAAGATCCCACCGGCGAACTGGCCGCCCAGCACCCCCTGGCCGGAGCCCACTTTTTGGGCTGGCAAACGCGGATGCCCGAACTGATTCAGGCCATTCAGGCCGATTCCACCGGGGGCCGCATCATTCTGTTCGTACTCTACGTGGTCATCGGGTTTGGCCTGCTCGGAACCATGATTATGCTCGCCAACGAGCGGCAGCGCGAGTTCGCCATGCAGCTCGCCATGGGCATGGGCCGCGGAATACTAGCCGGAACCGTGTTCATCGAAGTCCTGTTGCTGAGCGCGGCGGGCGCGGTTTCGGGCGGAATCTTGGGGCGCATCGCCGTGCTGATCCTCGACCGCTACCCGCTGCGCCTGCAGGGCGAGGTGGCTGCCGCCATGGAGCAGCAGGGCTGGGAGCCCATTCTGCCGCCGAGCTTAGACCCCTCGATTACCCTGACCCATGCTGGGGTCATCGTCGTGATTGCCCTGGTCGCGGCCGCTTGGCCGCTCCGCACCGTATTTAAAACCAGCCCCGTTCACCGATGAACCTCTTGATTCAAATGGCCTGGCGCAACATTTGGCGCAGCCCTTGGCGCAGCGGCGTGGTAATCGGCGCCATGGCCCTCGGCGTGTGGGCGGGGATTTTTATGATGGGTATGGCCCAAGGCGTCAACCGTGCGCGCACGGCGGCGGCCCTGGACGACTACGTCGGCCACGCACAAATTTGCGACTCAACCTTTCTCGAAAACCAGGATGTGCAGGCCCTGCTGGCCGAACCGCCGCGCTGGACGGCCGCCCTCGAGGCCGACCCCCGTGTGGAATCCTGGTCCGAGCGCATGGTCGTGACCGCCGTGCTCCAGGCCGGTGCCGCCTCGTCGCCCGTTCAGGTGCTGGCCGTGAACCCACGGCGCGAAGCCTCCGTATTCCGCGCCCCCCGAACCCTGGTCGAAGGCCGCTTCAGCGACGAAGGGCTGACCTTGGGCGAAAAGCTTGCGACCCAGCTCGGCGTTGGCCTGGGCGACCGGGTAGTACTCACGTTTCAGGACGTGCGGGGCGACGTGCACAGCAGCCTGTTCCTGATTTCGGGCGTCTACGACGGCGTGAGCAACCTCGTCGAAGGCGTGCAGGTCTACGCTCCGCTGGCTGCGCTGGCACCGGAAGTGCTTGGCGACACCACGCAGTCCGGCCCCGCCCTGGCCGCACACCAAATTCACATTCGGGTGCGCAACCTGGATTCGCTCGACGCCGTGGTGGCCGACCTGAAAGCGGGCACCGGTCCAGGTTCCGCCTCGATTAGAACGTGGCGCGAAATCAGCCCCGACTTGGGCTACGCCGACGAAGTCTTGGCGCAGTCCCTGCTGCTGTTTATGGCCGTGATTCTGTTTGCCATGGCCTTTGGAATCCTGAACACGATGCTCATGGCCATTCTCGAGCGCACTCGGGAACTGGGCATGCTCATGGCCGTCGGCATGACGCGCCGCAAGGTGTTCCGTTTGGTGGTTTGGGAGACGCTGCTGCTCAGCTTCGCCGGAATGCCCGCCGGGCTGCTGCTGGGCCACCTCACGATTGCCGTCACCTCGCGCACCGGCATCACCCTCGAGGGCTACGACCAAGGACTCGAGGAATTCGGGCTGCAGTCGACCATTTACCCGGCCTCGGTGCCGGAATACTACCTGCCGATTGCCCTGCTCGTGGCGCTGCTCGGCCTGCTTTCGTCGCTGTACCCAGCGCGCAAGGCCCTGAAATTGAATCCCATTGAAAGTATGCGTGTGCTATGAGTGCTGCCACCCACCCCCTTTTGCGCGTCGACCGCGTCGTCAAAACCTACGAATCCACAGCCGGCCCGGTGCACGCGGTGCAAAGTCTGTCGTTTGACCTCGAGCGCGGAGCCTTCGCGGCACTGGTCGGGCCCTCGGGCTGCGGAAAAACCACGCTGCTCAACGCCATCGGCGGGCTGGACCGCGTGACGTCGGGTCAAATTTGGATCGACGGCACCGAAATCACGGCGCTGAACGACCGCGACACCATTGAGTTCCGCCTTCACCGCATCGGGTTCGTGTTCCAAGCCTACAACCTGGTGCCCGTGCTCAACGCTTGGGAAAACGTGGCTTTTGTACTGGAACTTCAGGGCGTTGGCATGAAGGCTCGGCGCGATCGGGCCTACGAACTCCTCGCCGCCGTCGGACTGACCGGCAAGGAGCTCCAGCGCCCGTCGCAGCTTTCGGGTGGCCAGCAGCAGCGCGTGGCGGTGGCCCGGGCCCTGGCTTCGCGTCCTTCGCTGATTTTGGCCGACGAACCGACCGCCAACTTGGATTCCAAGAGCACGGAGACGCTGCTCGACATCATGCACGAGCTCAACCGCCAAGAGGGCACCACCTTCTTGTTCAGCACCCACGACCAGCGCGTGATTGATCGGGCGGAACAGCTCTTCCGTCTGGACGACGGTAAACTAGTTGCTAGTAACTAGTTACTGGTTCCCAGCGCCAACCGGATCGCGTCGGCCTTCTTGGCCCCCACGGCGGCGGCCAGGGCTTCGGGTTTGGCCTTGCGGATTCCGGCCACCGATTTAAAGGTTTCTAGAAGGATTTGCACCGTGGCCGGACCCACGCCGGGAATTCCGTCCAGGGCGCTGTTCAGGCTGGACTTGCTGCGGCGGGCCCGGTGGTGCGTGATGCCGAATCGGTGCGCCTCGTTCCGCGCTTGCTGAAGCACCTTAAGCGTTTCCGAACGTTTATCCAGGTACAGCGGCACCGGATCGTCCGGAAAAAACAATTCCTCCAAGCGCT
>JAJTFK010000035.1 GCA_021298655.1 Cryomorphaceae bacterium
CGTAGCCGCCAGCAGCAAGCGCCGCGGCACCGAGCTCGACCTCAGCCTTTTGACCGACGGCCTCAAGGACGAGCGCGAGCAAGGTATTACGATCGACGTGGCCTACCGCTACTTCGCGACGCCCAAACGCAACTTCATTCTGGCCGACACGCCGGGCCACGTGCAGTACACGCGCAACATGGTCACCGGGGCTTCGACGGCCGACGCGGCCCTGATTTTAGTTGACGCCCGCCACGGAGTCGTGGAGCAAACCCGCCGCCACAGCTTCATTGCGGGGCTGCTGGGCCTCAAGGCCGTGGTGGTCTGCGTAAATAAGATGGATCTTGTGGAGTATGCCGAGGTGGCCTTCAACAAGGTCTGTGCGGACTACGAAGCGGTGCGCGCGGCGGCCGGGCTTCCCGAGGTTCATTTTGTGCCCCTTTCGGCGCTGGTGGGCGACAACGTGGTAGACCGATCGGTCCATATGGGCTGGTACCACGGCCCTACCCTGCTGGAGCTGCTCGAAACGCTCGAGCCGGCGGTTCCGGAGGCGGCCTCGGCTTTTCGCTTCCCGGTGCAAACCGTACTTCGTCCGCGGACCACGGAGCACCACGACTTCCGGGGCTATGCGGGCCGGGTTGCGGGCGGATCCATCGCCGTGGGCGATTCCGTGACCGTGTGGCCTGAAGGCTTGGAGGCCGTGGTCGACGGCATCTTTCTGGGCGCGGTTGCTCTGGAACGCGCCGAATACGGCCAGTCGGTGTCCATTACCCTCGACCGAGATGTCAACGTTGCGCGCGGCAGCGTGCTCACGGCGGGATCGGCACCGAAGCGTGAGGCGGTCCTGAGTGCCAAGTTGTGCTGGCTCGACGCCCGCGGCCACCGACCCGGAGTTCGCTACGAGTTCCGCGCCCAAGGGGGCCACGGACAGGCCATGATTGCCGAAGTTGCCCGGGTGCTCAACCTCGAAACCCTGCAGTACGAGCCTGGGGACGGGCAGCTGGAAACCAACCAAATTGCCGAAGTGACGGTTCGGTGTGCGCAGGCTCCGACGACCGAGGCCTATGCCGCCCAACGCAACCTCGGTGGGTTTATCCTCGTGGACCCGGTGCGCGGCGCGACGGTAGCCGCCGGAATGATTCAGTAAGGCATGGCGAAGGAAAACAAAACCCAACCCACGGCTGCTTCGGTTCCGGAGTTTTTGGGTGCTCTGCCCAAAGCCCAAATGCGGGAAGACGGTTTGGCGCTCGACGCCATGATGCGCCGGGTGACCGGTTACGAACCGGTACTTTGGAGCGGAATCATTGGCTACGGACGCTTTGATTACCAGTACCCTACGGGACGCAGCGGCAGGTGGTTCGGGCTGGGCTTCGCCCCGCGAGCCAACGCATTAAGCGTTTATTTGTGTTTAGGGGACGGCCAAGAGAACTTTTCGCCCTGGCTTGCGCGACTCGGCAAGCACAAAATGGGCGCAGGCTGCCTGTACCTCAATCGCTTGAGCGATGTGGACCTGGGCGTTTTGGAGGAACTTTTGACCGAAGCCTTGACCCTAAATCGGGCTAATCCCGTGCTCACGGAGGTTTTGGAATAGGCCAACTTTTCGTTAGTTTGGCGGAATGGACCGGAGCGCACAAGTACAGTTTTTGGAGCACGCGCGATCGCGCCTTCCCCAGCGCATTCAGTGGGCCGAGGAACTGTCGGAATTGCTGAATATCGGCATCGATTCCGCCTACCGACGGATTCGGGGCGAAACGGCCCTGACGTTTAACGAAGCGGTAGTCGTTTCGCGCAAGTACGACATTTCCCTAGACTACCTGTTCAAGGAGGGCAACGAACGCGTCGAATTCGATGCCGGAAAACCCATTCGGAGCCTGGCCGACTACGCCGAATACACCCGGCGCGTGGTCGACCGCATGCTGGACCTCGAAAAGCAGCGCGAAGACCTGCACATGTACTACGCGGCCATGGATTTTCCGCTGTTTTACATCTACCAATTGCCCGAAATGGCGCGCATGAAGACCTATTATTGGGCACGCACCATCATTGGCATTTCGGAGTTTCAGGGACTAACATTGGATGACTTTCAGCTTCCGCCCGAACGCGAAGCAGCACGTCAGGTGGTTAGCCAGGCCTATGCGGGAATTCCGGGTACCGAAATTTGGACGCCCATGTGCTTCTACGGAACGCTCAAGCAGATCCAGTTTTTGTGGGATACCGGGCTCATCAAGTCGCGGGACTTGGCCCTTTCGCTTCTGGGAGAGCTTGACGTGCTTGCCGACCGGTTGTGGGCGCAAGCCGAGGCAGGCCGAAAGTGGGTTCCGGCCAAAAACGCCGCAGTAGGAGCTCCGTTCCGCCTGTTTTTAAGCGAGTTGTCGCTGGGGAACAACGGCGTGGTACTTGAGCATCCTTCGGGGCCGCGCACCTTCTTGAGCTACAATACGTTCAACTTCATCGAAACCAGCCAACCGGCCTTTGCCGAGACCACCATGGCCTGGATTCAACAGGTCTGCTCGCGTTCCACCGAAATGTCTTCGGTTGCCAAGGCCGAACGGGACCGCTACGTCGCCAAACTGAAGCGCCAGGTGGAATCCATCCGGCAGTACATCGTCAGCGACCAGGAATCGCTGCTTTAACCAGGTACCGGCAACCAAGTACCCCCAACAAAAAAGCCCGGCAGTTGCCGGGCTTTTTTCTGATGCGAATTGGCTTAAGCGTGGTGCGGGCACTTGGCTCCTTCGGCGGAGCAGGCCTTGGTGCAGCTGTGGGCTGCAGCATCGCCTTCGGCGGGGGCCGCTTCGCCAGCTTCTGCGCCTTCGGCGGCCGGAGCTTCTTGGTGCATCGGGCAGGTTCCGCTCGACATGCACTCGGGGGTGCACACGTGGGCCGCTTGCTCGGTAGCCGGAGCGCCGTGGCCGCTGTGGTCCGCGTTCGAGCCGCCGTTGATGGCGATGAACGGAGCAATCACGAGCGCCACGATCGACGTCAACTTGATGAGGATGTTCATCGAGGGACCCGACGTATCCTTAAAGGGATCGCCCACGGTGTCGCCGGTTACGGCCGCCTTGTGGGGCTCGCTGCCCTTCTTGAACGACTCGCCGTCAATGACTACGCCTTTTTCAAAGCTCTTCTTGGCGTTGTCCCAAGCGCCGCCGGCGTTGTTCTGGAACATGCCCATCAGGACGCCGCTCACCGTGATGCCGGCGAGGAGTCCGCCCAGGGCCTCAGGACCCATGGTGAAGCCCACAAGCACGGGAGCAATCAGGGCCAGTGCGCCCGGAGCCACCATCTCCTTAATTGAGGCGGCGGTCGAAATCTCGACGCACTTCTCGTATTCGGGCTTGCCCGTGCCTTCCATGATGCCCGGAATTTCGCGGAACTGGCGACGCACCTCGCGCACCATTTCCATGGCCGCCTTACCCACCGCGCTGATGGCCAGCGAGCTGAAGAAGAACGGAATCATGGCGCCCACGAAGAGCATGGCCAGCACGTCGGCCTTGTAGATGTCGATGCCGTCAATGCCCGCAAGGCCCACGTAGGCGGCGAACAGCGCGAGGGCGGTCAGTGCGGCCGAGGCAATGGCGAAGCCCTTGCCCGTTGCGGCGGTGGTGTTGCCCACGGCGTCGAGGTTGTCGGTGCGCTCGCGCACTTCGCTCGGAAGGTGGTTCATTTCGGCAATACCGCCTGCGTTGTCGGCGATCGGTCCGAAGGCGTCAATCGCAAGCTGCATGGCGGTCGTCGCCATCATGCCCGCGGCGGCAATGGCCACGCCGTACAGGCCGGCCAGCGCGAAGGAACCGTAGATTCCGCCCGCCAGGATGATGATGGGAAGCACGGTCGACTCCATGCCCACGGCAAGACCGCCGATGACGTTGGTTCCGTGGCCAGTACCCGACTTCTGCACGATGCTGTCCACCGGACGGCGGCCCATCGACGTGTAGTACTCGGTCACAAGGCTCATCAGGGTTCCGACTACGAGGCCGAGGATGATGCTCCAGAACACGTTCATGCTGGTGATGACCGTCTCGGAACCGTGGCGCGCAAACGTCATGGTCTCGGGAAGCATGTAATCAATCACGAAGTACGAGGCCACCGCGGTCAGCACCATCGAGCTCCAGTTGCCCAGATTGAGGGCGTTCATGACGCTGCTGGTCTCGCCCTTGATGCGCACAAAGAAGGTTCCGATGATGGAGAACACAATGCCCAAGCCGGCGATGACCATCGGCAGGAGGATCGGCGCCATGCCGTTGAAGTTGTCTTGGCTGACCACTTCGCGTCCGAGGACCATCGTGGCAAGCATGGTGGCTACGTAGGAGCCAAAGAGGTCGGCGCCCATACCGGCTACGTCGCCCACGTTGTCGCCCACGTTGTCGGCGATGGTGGCGGGGTTGCGGGGGTCGTCTTCGGGGATTCCGGCTTCTACCTTACCCACGAGGTCGGCACCCACGTCGGCCGCCTTGGTGTAAATGCCGCCGCCTACCCGGGCGAAGAGCGCAATGGATTCCGCACCCAGCGAGAAGCCCGCGAGGACCTCAAGAGCCTGCGCCACGTTGGCGTACATTCCGGTGAATACGATGTAGAGGGTTCCGAGGCCCAGTACCGCGAGGCCGGCTACGCCAAGGCCCATAACGGTTCCGCCCGTGAACGACACCTTGAGGGCCTGCGCCAGCGAAGTGCGGGCAGCCTGTGTGGTGCGCACGTTGGCCTTGGTAGCGATGTTCATGCCGATCCAACCGGCGAAGGCACTAAATACCGCTCCGATCACGAAGGCTACGGCGATCACCCAGTCGGTGTGCATGGCGACGGCTTCGAGCTCCGCAGACCAGGCCAAAAGCGCGGCGGCAATCACGACAAAAACGCCCAAAACGCGCCACTCGGCACGAAGGAATGCTTGCGATCCGCGGGCAATGTAGCCGGCGAGTTCGACCATGTTGGCGTCTCCGGCGTCCTGCTTGCCGACCCAAATGGCCTTAAAGATCATGACGACCAGGCCTACGAGGCCGAGGACGGGAACGAGGTACTGAATTTCCATATAATTATTGCGTTACGTGGTTTGGTTGGGTTGAAAATCGTTCGTTTTAAGGGGCGCGAAGATAACGAGAAACGAGTTACCGGTAGCTAGTTACTTGTTCACGTACATGACCTCGCGGACCGCCTTGATCACCTTGGCCGGGTTGGGCAAGAAGGCTTCCATCAGCGTCGGCGCGTAGGCCGCGGGGGTGTCGGCCGTCGTGATGCGGATGACCGGCGCATCGAGGTAATCAAAGGCGCGCTTCT
The DNA here is from genome assembly GCA_021298655.1 of Cryomorphaceae bacterium. Lineage (GTDB taxonomy): Bacteria > Bacteroidota > Bacteroidia > Flavobacteriales > Schleiferiaceae > TMED14. The sequence goes on from JAJTFK010000035.1 coordinate 5,254, forward strand.
GCACCATATAGCTGATTTCGGTGCTGATGCTGCCGAGCGGCCAAGCCTCTTCGACGCAAACCAGGCGGTTGGTCTTTTTCACGGACTCAATTACGGTATCGTAGTCAATCGGACGCACGGTGCGCAGGTCGATCACCTCGCAGCTGATGCCTTCTTTGGCAAGCTCCTCGGCAGCTGCCAGGGCCACCTTCATGATTTTTCCGAACGAAACGATGGTCACGTCGGTTCCGGCGCGCTTGATGTCGGCCACGCCGATCGGCAGTACGTAGTCGCCCTCGGGCACTTCGCCCTTGTCGCCGTACATCTGCTCGGATTCCATAAAGATGACGGGGTCCTCGTCGCGAATCGCGGCCTTGAGCAAGCCCTTGGCGTCGTACACCGTCGAAGGCACAATCACCTTCAAGCCCGGGCAGTTTGCGTACCAACTCTCAAAGGCTTGAGAGTGGGTGGCACCGAGCTGGCCGGCGCTGGCGGTTGGACCGCGGAAGACAATGGGTACGGTAAACTGTCCGCCCGACATCTGGTGCATTTTGGCGGCGTTGCTGATGATCTGGTCGATGGCCACCATCGAAAAGTTGAACGTCATGAACTCGATAATCGGACGCAGGCCGTTCATGGCCGCGCCAACCCCGATTCCCGTGAAACCGAGCTCCGCAATCGGGGTGTCGAGCACCCGCTTGGGGCCGAACTCGTCGAGCATTCCCTTGGAGGCTTTGTAGGCACCGTTGTATTCAGCCACTTCTTCGCCCATTAGGAAGATGCGCTCGTCGCGGCGCATTTCTTCGCTCATTGCCTCGGCAATGGCTTCGCGGAATTGAATCGTACGCATTCGGTTACATGTGTTTATGGTCGGCAAAAATACGGCTTCGGACCCTAAATTTGCCGCATGCTTCGGGGTACAAACCGCCCCACCGCAATCCGTGATATGAAGATCCTCGTTTGCATCAGCCACGTTCCCGATACGACGGCCAAGATTCAGTTTACCGCCGATGCGCGTTCCCTCGACGCAAACGGCGTGCAGTTTGTGATTAATCCCTACGACGAGTTTGGGTTGACCCGCGCACTCCAGCTCAACGAGCAGTTGGGCGGAACGGTCACGGCCGTGACCGTCGGCGGCGCCGAGGTCGAGCCCACGCTCCGCAAGGCGCTCGCCATCGGCGCGCACGACGCGGTCCGCGTCGACGCCCAACCCACCGACCCCATGCAGGTTGCCCGCGAACTGGCAGCGGTGGCATCAGCCGGTGGCTACGACCTCGTCGTTTGCGGCCAAGAATCCATCGACTACAACGGCGGCATCGTGCCTTCGGCCCTTGCCGAACTCCTGGGCTGGCCCGTAGTCACTCCGTGCATCGGCTTCACCCCCGAAGGCGGAAAAGCCAAAGCGAGCCGCGAAATCGACGGCGGCAAGGAAGTCCTCGACCTCGCCCTTCCGGCCGTTCTCGGCGCCAAAAAAGGCCTCGTGGAAGAATCCGAACTGCGCATCCCAAACATGCGCGGCATCATGTCGGCGCGCACCAAGCCCTTGACCGTTGCAGCCGCAGCGGGCGCCGCCGCCGGGTCCGCCCCGGTAACCTTCACCAAGCCCGCCGGAAAGTCCGCGGTCCAAATGATCGATGCCCAAGACCTTGAAACGCTCGTGAAAAAACTTCACGAAGAAGCCAAAGTCATTTAACTAGCAACCAGTAACTAGCAACCCGTTTTCTCATGATTTTAGTTTTCGCCGAAACCTGGTCCGGACAGTTCAAAAAATCCACGTTTGAAGCCGTGCAGTACGCTGCCGCCTGCGCCGCCGCCCAAGGCAGCCAAGCCGTGGCCGTCGTGGTGGGTCCCGCCTCGGCTCCCGTCGAGTCGCTGGGCGCCTACGGAGCCCACAAGGTGCTGCACCTGCACGGTCCCGAACGGTTTGAGACCGCCCTGTACGCCGCCCTGATTGGCGACGTGGCCAAGGAGCTGGACGCCCGCCTCATCGTGGTCAACGGAACCGCCAACGGCCGCGCCCTGCTCGGTGCCCTCGCCGTGCGCGCCGAAGCCGGAGTCATCAGCAACGTCACCGCCCTGCCCGAGTCCTACAGCCCCGTCCGCGTCGTGCGCGGTGCCTTCTCATCCAAGGGCATCGAGGTCTGCGAAAGCCGCAGCGCCTGCACCGTGATCGGATTGGTTCCCAACGCCTTGGGCGCCAAAGAAGCCAGCGGCAGCGACGCCGCCTTCGAGGACCGCAGCGTCAGCGCTCCGGCCCGCGCTACCGTGGTGGAGCAGCAGCTGGCCAGCGGCACAATTGCCCTTCCCGAAGCCGAGCGCGTGGTTTCGGCCGGACGCGGCATGAAGGCCCCCGAAAACTGGGGCATGATCGAAGAACTCGCACAGGTTTTGGGCGCCGCAACGGCCTGTTCCAAGCCGGTCAGCGACATCGGTTGGCGTCCGCACCGCGAGCACGTCGGCCAAACCGGCATTCAGGTCAACCCGCAGCTCTACATCGCAATCGGCATCTCGGGTGCGATTCAGCACCTCGCGGGCGTGAGCAGCTCGAAGACCATTGTGGTGATCAACAGCGACCCCGAGGCACCCTTCTTCAAGGCAGCCGACTACGGAATCGTAGGCGATGCGTTTGACATCATTCCCCGCCTCACCGCGGCCCTTCGCAAGCATTTGAACTAGTCGGTGTCGGGCGCGCTCATCACCTTGACGGTCAAGGGCCTCACCTACAGTGAGCGCCCAACGGGAGCCTATGCCCTGCTCCTGGAATCCGAGGTCGACAAGCGACGCCTGCCCATCGTAATCGGAGCCTTTGAAGCCCAAGCCATTGCCATAGCGCTCGACAAAATGTCGACGCCGCCCCGGCCCATGACCCACGACCTCTTTGCCCAGGCCCTAAACGCCCACGGGGCCCAGCTGGAGCGCGTCGTGGTTCACGCACTGGTGGACGGCGTTTTTTATGCGCAACTCCACTTTTCGGAAGGCATCGTGCTCGACGCCCGGCCGTCCGATGCCGTGGCCCTGGCCGTGCGCTTGGACTGCCCCATCTACGCCACCGACGAGGTCATGGTCCAAGCCGGACTCGAAGCCGAACAGGGCCCCGCGCCCAAGCGCACCAAGGCCCCGCGCACGCAGTCGTCCGCGGCCGGAAGCCCTGCGAATCCTCCCAAAGAAGACCCGGCCCTGGCGCGTGCCACCCGGGACGAGCTCGAAGCCATGCTGGACCACGCGCTGCTCCAAGAAGACTACGAACTCGCCGCGCGAATCCGCGACGAATTGTCTCAGCGAGGCTGATTTTGGCCTAATTTCAGCCCACCTTAACGCACTCAACCCCGCTTCCATTGGACTACTACCTGCGCGTCCTTGCCGGACTCTTGCTCCTCGTGGGCATTTTATACGTTTTTAGCTCCAACCGCCGCGCCATCGATTGGACCCTCGTGGGCAAGGGCATCTTGCTGCAGTTCGTCTTGGCCGTCGCCATTCTGCACCTTTCCTGGGTTTCCTCCGCATTTGACGCGGTCGGCAAGGGCTTTGTGGCCCTGCTCGGATACACCCGCGAAGGTTCGCTCTTCCTCTTTGGCGACCTGGTAGGCCGCGTCGACACCTTTGGCTACCTCTTTGCTTTTCAGGTGCTTCCGACCATTATTTTCTTCAGCGCCATTACCTCGCTCCTCTTCCACTTCGGAATCCTGCAGCGCATCGTGGGCGGCTTTGCCTGGGTCATGAAGCGCACCCTCAAGCTGTCGGGCGCCGAAACCCTTGCCGCCGCAGCCAACGTATTTGTGGGCCAGACCGAAGCGCCGCTCTTGGTTAAGCCCTACATCGCGACCATGACCCGTTCGGAGCTTATGGCCCTTATGGTGGGCGGAATGGCCACGCTCGCCGGCGCCGTACTGGCCGCCTACATTGGTTACCTGGGCGGATCCGACCCCGAACGCCAGGTGTTTTTTGCGCGCCACTTATTGACCGCCTCGGTCATGAACGCTCCGGCCTCGCTGTGGATCGCCAAGGTTCTGGTCCCCCAAACCGAGCCCGTAGTCGACGTGGCCAGCGTGCGCATCGAGCGCAAAGGCAACTGGCTCGAAGCCATCGCCAACGGAACCACGGACGGCTTCAAAATGGCCGCCAACGTCGGGGTTATGCTCCTGGTTTTTACCGCCATGATTGCGCTGTTCAACGGCATCCTCACCAACGGACTCGGGACCTGGACCGGCCTAAACGACCTGGTCGCTTCGTGGTCGGGCGGACGCTACACGGAATTCAACCTCCAGGCCATTTTTGGTATGCTCCTCGGCCCCTTCACCTGGCTCCTGGGTGTGCCCTGGGCAGAGGCTCCGCTCGTCGGCCAGCTGCTCGGCGAAAAAACCGTGCTCAACGAGTTCTATGCCTACGTGACCATGGGCAAGATGATGGAGGGCGGAATCCTCGTCAGCGAACGCGCCCAAACCTTGGCCGTGTACGTCCTCTGCGGATTCGCCAACTTTGCCTCGATCGGAATCCAAATCGGTGGCATCGGCACCCTGGCACCGGAGCGGCGTAAAGACCTTTCCGAATTGGGCTTCAAGGCCGTTTTGGGCGGAACCGCCGCTTCGTTGACCACGGCCACCTTGGTCGCGTTGCTCCTGTAATCAGTTACTAGTTACTAGTAACTGGTTGCTACCTTTATCGCATGCGTCAGTACCACGAATTAATGGACCGCGTGCTCCGCGAAGGCATCGATAAATCGGACCGCACCGGCACCGGAACGCGCAGCGTTTTTGGCCACCAAATGCGCTTCGATTTGGCCGAAGGCTTTCCGATGGTGACGACCAAAAAGCTGCACCTCAAAAGCATCCTTCACGAACTGATCTGGTTCATTTCGGGCGACACCAACATTCGCTACCTCTGCCAAAACGGGGTGCGCATCTGGGACGATTGGCCCTTTGCGACCTACGCCAAGTCGGCGGACTACGACGGCATGGACCTTCGCGCTTTTGCGGCGCGGGTGGCCGACGACGCGGAATTTGCCGCCAAGTGGGGCGACCTCGGCCCGGTCTATGGCTACCAGTGGCGCTTTTGGCCCGGCCCCAACGGCCCGGTCGATCAGTTGCGCGACGTACGTGAAGGGATTCGCCGCAACCCCGACGGACGCCGCCACATTGTTTCAGCCAACTCTACCAGCGTTCGGCCGATATTTTTCTCGGAGTTCCATTCAATATTGCGTCGTACGCACTCCTGATCCACATGATGGCCCAGGACCTCGGCCTCGGTGTGGGCGATTTTGTTCACACCCTAGGCGATGCCCACATCTACTCGAACCACTTCGAGCAGGTCAAGCTTCAACTTAGCCGCGAGCTGCGCCCTCTGCCTAGCCTGCGCCTCAACCCGGACGTGAAAAGCCTGTTTGACTTCCGGTACGAAGACGTCGAGTTGCTGGGCTACGACCCGCACCCGCACATTCCGGCTCCGGTCGCCGTTTAGCCATGCTGTACGCCATCGTTGCCCACGAC
>JAJTFK010000036.1 GCA_021298655.1 Cryomorphaceae bacterium
TTTTGGGATGCGATGCTTCAGCATCCTAACGTGCTGATTACGCCACATATAGCGGGCTGGAGCACCCAAGCTTTTGCCCGAATGGCCCAAATTTTAGTGGATCGCGTCGCAGGTATTGCGTAATGTTAATTTTGTGTTAACTTTGAGTAACGTTAACGTAAGCTGCGCTAACGAAAACCTTAAATACGGACGCCATGACCAAGACCCTTCTCGCAGTGGCGCTGTTGACATCCGGCTTGATTGCTCAAGCTCAGGACCTGCGCCCCGAACCCACCGCCAACGCGAATGAACGCGTAACGATCGCCGAACAAGGCGACCGCACCGAGTACACCAAGTACTACCAAAACGGGCAAGTAAAAGAACGCGGCTACTACCGAAACGGCGAACGCCACGGATCCTATGTGCTGTTCAACGAGCGCGGCCTTGCCGTGGTTCAAGGCCAGTACTTTTACGGCAAGAAAGTGGGCATGTGGATGACCACGGCCGCCGACGAAAGCCAGCAGTACATGATTATTTACGGAACCAACGGCCAGGCAACCACCAAGTTTTTGGCGGTTAAGTAACCGAACTCGGTTTGGAAAAGCGACCGGCCCCTGTGGCCGGTTTTTTTGTGTTCGTTTGGGCCGCATTGAGGGCGCCGCTGGCTCCTCCGTGATTATCTTCGCTCCCATGCGCACTACCTACCTTGCTCTGGCCCTGGCATTCAGCGCCTCAGCCTTTGCCCAACGTTCGTTTCAGGCGGTCACCCTCCGCGGCGGCTTTGGCAGTTCCACCTACGCCGGCGACTTTAACGGCGGATCCTTGGCTTCGGCGGCCAGCGAGGCCCGCAGCCACGGAGCCCTCAGCCTTGGTTTTCAAATGAATTCGCGCTGGGATGTGAGTGCAGGCCTTGCCTACGGAAGCATTTACGCCCTGTCCACTGAAGGCGTTAACGGCTTTACCGGAATCGACGTGCGTTCCACCTACCTGCAGCCCAGCCTGCGCCTGACCAACTACGCCCTGCCCTACGGCCGCTACTGGAAGCGCAACGGAACGTCGCCGTACTGGTTTGCGCAGCTCTCCAGCGTGGTGAGCCAGTCCCAGTACGCGACCAACGTGCCCTACCCCGGCGATACCGAGTTCCACGAAGGAAGCAACTACAGTCCGGCGTACGGGGGCGGAATCGGCGTGATCCACCGCATGAGCGAACACTGGTCGTGGTTTGCCGAAGGCATCCTTCAAAGCCTTCCGGGCGACCGCCTCGAGGGCTTCACCCGACCCGATCAAGCGGGCGGCGACGTGCTGCTTCAGCTGCGCTTGGGGGTGCAGTACGCGATCTACACCTGGGACTGAGCCGCTTCGAGTTCTTCGAGTACCGGCCGCAGCGTGTCTTCGGGCAGGTCGCTGACGTCCATGTACATTAGGGCGTCGACCGTGTTGAATTCCGGATCGCGGTTGAAGGCGATCACCTTGGCGTTTTGCCCTACATACTTTTTGATGAGCACCGGAAAGCGCAAGTTTTGGGGCTCGATGTCGGCAATCAGGCGATCAAAGCGCTGCATGTCGGCCGGCTCGCTTTGGGCAATAAAATCGCGGTCTTTGGCGCGGAGCCTTAGCCGGAACCGCTTGCGCGGCCGTATGTAGCGGGCCCAGTAGGCGTCGCGGAAGTGCTGCTGCAAAAAGCCCAGCATGACCGCTTGGCTGTGGCGCGAGTAGCTGTTGGACACCGAAACGGAGCCCACGACGTAGCGCAGCGTACCCGGGTAGCGCAGCAGCACGTGAACAATGCCCTTCCAAAGGAGGTACAGCGGCATCGGCTTGAGTTGGGCCTCGGGAACAATAAAGGCTCGGCCCATTTCCAGGGACTGCGCAAAAAAGCCCGCTGCCTCGGGGGCAATGCGAAAAAATCCGCTCAGGTAAAACGCGCGGATTCCGCCCTGGGCAAAGAGTTCGTGGCCCAAGCCCAGGCGGTAGGCGCCCCAAACGGCTTGCTCGGTTTCGTTCCACAAAATCAGGTGGCGGTAGGGCGCGTCAAAGCGATCGAGGTCGCGGGGCCGTCCGCTGCCTTCGCCTACGCCGCGGAAGGTGATTTCGCGCAGGCGGCCGAGTTCCTGAACCACCGCGGGCACGTCGGTTCCGCGGGCAAAGTACACGACCAAATCGCGGTGCCGGGTGAGCAGGGCCTCGGGCGGCAGCGCTTCAAGTTCCGCGCGAAGTTGACGCGAAGAGCCCTGCTCCGCAACGGGCTCCAACCGGCGAAGGGTGAACAGGGTGAACTTCCACCGGCGCGCCTTGGCCGGACGAACCACCCGAAGTTGGCGACGGCGCTGGCGAACGGCGGCGGCAAACGACTCCGCCGACTGGTCGGCCTCGGGCTTCATGGGCTTGCCCCAGCGCAGGTTGATGCCAAAAAACCAGCGGGGGCGAACGGCCTCCACCGGCAGCATCAGGGTGCGAACCCAGGGGCCGAGTAATCCCAAAAGGTAGAAGTACCACGACAGGGAGGCCCGAACGTCGACGGGAACCACGGGCGCCGCCAATTCGCGAAGAAACCGCTGGCTGGTTGACGGCCAGGGCCGGTCGTGGACCCCCCAGCGCGGGACGGACCACGAGGACACCTCACCGGCCGGAAACATAATCAGGGCTCCGCCCTGTTCGACCCAGGCTTTGGCTTCGAGCAATCCCCTGCCCGATGCCAGGGGACTGCGGTAGGGCCCGTCAAACGGAACGACGCCAATCAGGTAGGGCTTTAGGGGCTCCACGCGCTCAAGCAGGGCGTTGCCCAAAATCCGCACGTCGGGGCGAACGCTTGAAATCGTTTGGAGCAGGGCCAAGCCGTCCATGGCGCCCAGGGGGTGGTTGGCGGCAAACACCACGCCTCCGCTGCGCGGGATTCGGTCCAGGTCGCTGGCAAAGTACCACAGCTTGATGCCCCGCGAAGCCAGGAGTGCCCGAGCAAACTCTGGCCCCTGGCGGTCGGCGAAGCGCGCATACACCCGGTTGAGGCGGTGCCAGCCCAGGAGCAGAAACAGCAGCCAAAGCAGCGGTCGGGTGGCCCGAGGCCATCCCAAGAAGCCGCGTACTTCGTCAAGGGAAATCAGCGGCTTATTCGTCATGGGGCAAAGTTAGTTCGGTGCCGAGAGCACCTGGGCGACTTCATGATTTCGTAACACCATGCGCAGCGCCCCCCCAGCGAGCAGCGTGGCCACGGCGTCGGCGTCGGGTCGGCGTACGGTGGTCAGGCGAAGCCCGTGTTCGGCCGTGGCGAGGTAGGGGCCGTTGAGGCGCTCGAGGGCCCGCGGAACCGCCACTCGGTCGTCGTTCACGGCGAAGCGCGTTGACAGCGCCGTGTGCTGCGCGGCGCGCACCAGCAGGCCTTCTTCGGCGAAAATTCGGTAGACCTCGCTGAGGTGCCCCTCCGATAAAAAGCTTAGGTCGCGGCTCGAAACCTCAATCAGCACTTGGTTTTCGTGGCGAATCCAGCAGGGAACTTCGGGCTTGAGCGTTTGAAACGGTCCGACCTCGGTGCCCGGCGATTCGGGGTCGACAAAGGACCGGATGCGCAGGGTGGTTCCGCCCTGTTCCAGGGGCTGAATCGTCTTGGGGTGGATGATGCTGGCGCCGTAAAATGCCAATTCGATGGCTTCGCGGTAGGGAACCTGCTCGAGGCGGACCACACCCGAAAACACCTTGGGGTCGCCGCTGAGCATGCCGGGCACGTCCTTCCAAATGCTCAAGCTGCTGGCTTTGAGCACGTTGGCAAAAATAGCCGCGCTGTAGTCGGAGCCTTCACGGCCCAAGGTCGTGGTGCTTCCGTCGGGGGCAGAACCAATGAATCCTTGGGTGACGGTGACGGCGGCGGGCGCCGCCAGGGCGCGGGCTGCGGCCTCGGCGGTTGCGGTCCAATCTACCGTCGCCCGCCGGTAGACGGCGTCGGTTCGCACCACCGCTCGGGCGTCCAGCCACTCCGCGTTTTGGCCGTCGGCGGCGAGTGCGGCCGTGAGAATTCGCGACGACGCGAGTTCGCCCAACGACACCACGGCGTCGTAGCGCGGATTGTAGGCTTGGTCGGAGTCCACCAATTGGGCCGCAGCCCACAGCGCGTCAAGCTGGGCGTGGAGCTCGGGGTGCAGCAGGCCCAGATCGCGGGCCATTCCCTCGTGAAAGGCCTTGATCTCGGCCAGTTCGGTCGCAGCGGTGCCGTAGTCGCGCACCAGGCGCACGGCGTTGCGCAGGGCCTCCGGGTCCTTGACCGAGGCGCCGCCAAATTTAAAAATGGACCAAGTACTCACGGCTGCGGGGGGTAGCGTAACGGAAAATGAGCCAGGGCCTCCCCCGCCAGCCGGCAGGGAATCCAGTCGCGGTGGAGGTCGGCGCCGAGGCCTTCGTAAAAGTCGATGGCGGGTTGGTTCCAGTCGAGGACCTCCCAATGAAGCCGCTGGGCCCCGATGCGCTGGGCCCACACCACCGCGACTTCAAGCAGGCGGCGTCCGAGTCCGAAGCCGCGGTAGGCTTCGAGCACCACCAGGTCTTCGAGGTGGGCCGTCAGGCCCTTCCAGGTGGAGTAGCGGCGGTGGCAGAGGACCAGGCCGACGGCGGTGCCTTCGCGCGTCCACGCGAGCCATGCGTCAAAATGGCCTGCTGCGAGGTCGGACGCCATTTGGTCTTCGGTCAGGGTGACTTCAAGGGGTGCGCGCTCGTAGTCCGCCAAAACGCGCACCAGCCCGAGCACCGCCGGCACGTCGGCCGCCGTGGCTTTGCGAATCATAATTTCCACGGAATGCGCCTCCACAGGGCGAAAGTACAGCGATTCCGCTATCTTTACCGCAACCCTTGATAACCACGCTATGAGTGCAGCACGCGCTATTACGCTGGGCGAGTACTTGGTCGAAAACCAAGAAATGTTCCCCTATGCCAAGGGGGAGCTGACCGCCCTTCTTTCGGCCATTCGCCTGGCCGCCAAAGTCGTCAACCGCGAAATCAACAAGGCCGGCATCGCCGACATCCTCGGAGCCACCGACGACGACAACGTGCAGGGCGAGCGCCAAATGAAGCTCGACGTCTACGCCAACGATGTGTTTGTGAAGGCCTTGCGCCAGCGCGGCGAGGTGGCGGGCGTGGCCTCTGAAGAACTCGAAGACTTCATTGCCTTCACCGACCCCATCCACGCCAACGCCAAGTACATCGTGGCCATGGACCCCTTGGACGGATCGAGTAACGTCGACGTCAACGTGTCGATCGGAACCATTTTCAGCATTTACCGTCGGGTAACGCCGGTCGGGAGCCCGGTGCAGCTCGAGGACTTCCTGCAGCCCGGCAGCGCGCAGGTGGCCGCCGGCTACATTATTTACGGATCGTCGACCATCCTGGTCTACACTACGGGCCACGGCGTACACGGATTTACCCTCGACCCCTCGCTCGGCACGTTTCTGCTTAGCCACGAGTCGATTCGCATGCCCGAGCGCGGCGTGATTTACTCGATCAACGAGGGCAACTACGTGCACTTCCCCGACGGCGTCAAGCGCTACATCAAGTACTGCCAGGAGCTGGACCCGGCCACCGACCGGCCCTACACGTCGCGCTACATTGGCTCGCTGGTGAGCGACTTCCACCGCAACATGCTCAAGGGCGGAATCTACATTTACCCCACGGGCACGAAGAGCCCCAAGGGCAAGCTGCGCCTTCTGTACGAGTGCAATCCGCTCGCATTCATCGCCGAGCAGGCGGGCGGACGGGCCACCGACGGTACGAAACGGATTTTGGACCTTCAGCCGGAGGAACTTCACCAGCGGGTGCCGTACTTTGCCGGCTCTACCGCGATGGTCCTCGAAGCCGAGGGATTTCTTCGCGGCTGACCCCGTTTGTGCCCGAACCGAGTTCCCTTTTAAATCACTACCGCGGCGACCGCCGAGTGGCGGACTTTCTGCGCCGATGGACGGCCGCCGCACCCGGCCAACCCGAACGCCTTTCGGGTGCCTCGGGTTCCCTTCCTTCGGTGGTGGCCGCATTAGCCCTGACCGAGCTCCAGCAGTCGGTCGTGGTCGTGCGCAGCGACAAAGAAGAAGCGGCCTATTTTTTTAACGACCTTCAAAAGCTGCTCCCTCAGGGTGCGGTGCTGTTTTTTCCGGACTCCTACCGCCGACCCTACGCCGACCGGGACCAGACCGACAACGCCAACATCGGACTGCGCGCCGAGGTGCTGGACCGCCTGCGCGGAAGTCAGCCGGTGGCCGTGGTCACCTACCCCGAGGCCCTGGCCGAGAAGGTCATCACCCGCGGACAGCTCGACGCCCGCAGCATGGAGGTCGCCGTGGGGGCACGCCTCGACGTGAATTTTTTGAACGAGTACCTCTTTGAACTCAACTTTGAGCGGGTCGATTTTGTCGAAAAACCCGGCCAATTCGCGGTGCGCGGCGGACTCGTCGACGTCTTTTCGTTTGCGCACCCCGAACCCCACCGCCTGGAATTTTTTGGTTCCGAAGTGGAGAGCATCCGCACGTTTGACGTGGTCGACCAGCTTACGCTGCAGCGCGTGGAGCGGATGACGCTGGTTCCGAACGTCGAAGACAAGACCAGTACGGAACGCCGCGAATCGCTGACCGCCTACGCCGGCGCCAAGGCGCTCCTTTGGGTCGAACGTCCCGAAGTGGCCCTCGAGAAATTGGACCGGGTATACCGCTTGGCCGAAGAGGCATTTGTCGGCCTCCACAGCGTTGTGCGCCGCCTCGAACCGAACGAGCTGTACCTGCGCGGCGCCGAGTGGGAACGCGAGCTGGGCAACCGGGGCTACGCCGTCGACGGACGCGCGGGCGATTCGGACTCGTGGCAAACCCTGGCGCAGCCCGCTTTTGCCAAGAATTTCGAGCTGTTGACGCAAACCCTCGACGCCCACCGCAAGGCCCAACGCGCCCTGTGGGTGATGTGTGGCCAGGCGACGCAGCGCGACCGCCTTAAAGCGATCCTTCACGACCTTCACGGCGACGAATTGCCCGTGAATTGGATCGATGGGGCCCTGCACCGCGGCTGGGAAGACCCCGAAGGAGGTCTGATTGCCTACGTGGACCACGACCTGTTTGAGCGCTACCAACGCTTCACGATACGCGACCAGCACGAGCAGGCCCAAGCCTTGACCCTCAAGGAATTGAATTCGCTTCAAGTGGGTGACTTTGTGGCCCACATTGACCACGGAATCGGCAAGTTTGGCGGACTTCAAAAAATCGATGTCGGCGGCGTCAAGCAAGAAGCCATCAAGCTGGTGTACCGCGACAACGACGTGCTGTACGTGAGCATTCACAGCCTGCACAAGATTGCGCCCTACGCCACTAAAGAGGGCACGGAGCCCAGCCTAAGCAAGCTCGGCTCGCCCGCATGGCAAAATGCCAAGAGCAAGACCAAGCGACGGGTCAAGGAGGTGGCCTTTGACCTGATCAAGCTCTACGCCCAACGCCGCGAAGCCAAAGGCTTCGCGTACAGCCCCGACAGCTACCTGCAGCACGAGCTGGAGGCCTCGTTTGCCTACGAGGATACGCCCGACCAAATGAAGGCGACCGCCGACGTCAAGGCCGACATGGAGTCCCCGATTCCGATGGACCGGCTGATTTGCGGCGACGTGGGATTTGGCAAAACCGAAATCGCCGTTCGGGCCGCCTTCAAGGCCGTAGCCGACTCCAAGCAAGTGGCGGTGCTGGTTCCGACCACGCTCCTCGCCTTCCAGCACGTTCAAACGTTTACGAAACGCTTAAAGGGTTTACCCGTTCGCGTCGACTACCTAAATCGCTCGCGCTCAGCCAAAGAGACCAAAGCCGTGCTCGACGACCTGGAGAACGGCAAAGTCGACATCCTCATCGGAACCCACCGGATCCTCGGCAAGGACCTGAAATTCAAGGACCTTGGCCTGATGATCATCGACGAAGAACAAAAATTCGGAGTCAACGCCAAAGACAAACTCAAAACCCTCAAGGCCAACGTCGACACCCTGACGCTGTCGGCCACGCCCATACCGCGCACCCTGCAGTTCTCTTTGATGTCGGCGCGGGACCTGAGCGTCATGACCACTCCGCCCCCCAACCGCCAGCCGGTCGACACCTACCTCATCGGCTTCAACGAAGAGCGCCTGCGCGACGCCATCGCCTACGAACTCAGCCGCGGCGGCCAGGTTTACGTCATCAACAACCGCATCCAAAACCTCAGCGAAGTGGCCGGCCTGCTGCAGCGACTCGTTCCCGACGCCCGCATCGCCACGGGCCACGGCCAAATGAACGGCCACGAAATGGAGGAACTGATTCTGGGCTTCATGGAAGCGCGCTTCGACGTACTCGTCAGCACCACCATCGTCGAAAACGGCCTCGACGTGCCCAACGCGAACACCATCATCATCCTCGATGCCCACATGTTTGGCCTCAGCGACCTGCACCAGATGCGCGGACGCGTCGGCCGCAGCAACCGCAAGGCCTTTTGCTACCTCGTCTCGCCGCCGCTCGGCGGGCTACCGGAAGAATCCCGCAAACGCCTGCAGGCGCTGGAACAGTTTAGCGACCTAGGTTCTGGCTTCAAAATTGCGCTTCGCGACCTCGAAATCCGCGGCGCCGGCGACCTCTTGGGCGCAGAACAAAGCGGATTCATCAACGACCTGGGCTTTGAAACCTACCAAAAACTTCTCGCCGAGGCCGTCGAAGAACTCAAGCAGTCCGACTTCAAGGACCTCTACGAAGACCAGCGCGGCGGATGGTCTGCGACGCGCGAATGCCAACTCGATACCGACTGGGAGCTGCTGCTGCCCGACGCCTACGTGAATTCGGTCGAAGAACGGCTGCGCATTTACCGCGAGCTCGACGCCCTGCCCGGCCCCGAAGCCCTAGCAGCCTACCGCATGGGCCTGGTGGACCGCTTTGGAGCACTGCCCAAGGCCGCCGAAAACCTGATGCGCTCGCTGAACATCCGCTGGCTCGGCCAGTCCATGGGCATGGAAAAAATCCGCATCAAGTCGGGCAAGCTGATGGCCTACTTTCCCGACGACGCCAACTTCCGCATTCCCGAACACGTGCTGGGCCAATTTTTGCAGGCCCTTCAGCGCAACCCCCAGCGGTTCCAAATGAAGCAAAAAGACCAGCGAAGCTACCTGGTGGTCGACGGCGTAAAATCGGTCGACGAAGCCATTTCGTTGCTTGAATCTTGGGCTGTACCAGTAACTAGTAACTAGTAACTAGCAACAAACAAAGGATATGAACGCACTCACCGCCACCGGCCTGCACAAGCGCTACGCGTCGCACCACGCGCTGCGCGGCCTGGACATGGAAATTCCGCAAGGCAGCCTTTTCGGCCTACTCGGTCCGAACGGCGCCGGAAAAACCACCTTCATCCGCATCGCCAACCGCATTCTGGACCCCGACGAGGGCCGCATCGAGCTCTTTGGGGCTCCGCTCAGCGCAGAAACCGCCCGGCGCATCGGCTACCTGCCCGAGGAACGCGGACTCTACAAAAGCATGAAGGTGGGCGAACAGGCCATGTACCTGGCCCAACTGCGCGGACTCAGCGCCGCCGAGGCCAAGCAGCGGCTGCGCACCTGGTTTGAGCGCTGGGAACTGCAAAGCTGGTGGGACAAAAAAGTCAGCGACCTGTCGAAGGGCATGGCCCAAAAAGTTCAGTTCATCACTACCGTGCTGCACGAACCCGAGCTGCTCATTTTTGACGAGCCCTTTTCGGGATTTGACCCCATCAACGCCCAGCTGATCCGCGAAGAAATGCTGCGCCTCAACCGCGAAGGCCGCACGCTGATCTTCTCAACCCACCGCATGGAAAGCGTCGAAGAGCTGTGTACCCACATCGCGCTGGTCAACCAGGGCCAAAACGTCCTGCACGGCACCGTTCAGGGCATCAAGGACCGCCACCGGTCCGGCCGGTTTGTGCTGCGCTACCGAGCGGAGCAGCCCGCCGCACTCAAGGTGCCCGAGGGGGCGCAGCTCACCGGGCACGAGCTGGAATCTCCGGGCATACATGCCGCCGAATTCTCCGCGGGCATCTACGACGCGTCGCGCCTGCTCTCCGCCCTGGCACCGCAGGTCATCGTGTACCAATTCGAAGAAGTCGTGCCGAGCATCGAAGATTTGTTTGTCCAAACCGTTCAAGGCGTATGAAACCCTTTCTTCTCGTAGCCCAACGCGAAATCACCACCCGAATTCGCAAGCGAAGCTTCTTGGTCATGACCATCTTGGGACCCGTGCTCTTTATCGGGCTCATGGTCGCCCCCACCCTCATCGCCATGTCGAGCGAAGCCGAAGACCTCAACCTCATTGTCGTAGACCACAGCTACGTGCTGCCGGGAACGCCCAGCGTCGAGGGCGCCAAGTTGGCCTACTTCGACCCCAAGGAAGTCAGCCAAGAACAGGCCATTGCCTTGGTGCGCGAACGCGACGACATCGACGGATTGCTGTACGTCCCCGAGTCGGTCAACTCCGACCCCGAGTTTAGTTTAAAAAACGCGAAACTCTACACCGAAACGACGGCACCGCTGGGCATGGCGAGCGAACTCGAGGGCGTACTCGAACGCTTCGCCTACGAAGGCAAGCTGCGCCACTTCGGCGTCGATCCGGCGCTGGTCACCCAAGCCAAATCGGACGCGGTGATTGAAGCCTTTGAACTCCGTGAAGAAGGCAGCGAGGCCTCCGGCACCGAAATCAAGACCGGCATTGGGTTTGTCAGCGGAATCCTGATCTACATGTTCACGTTTTTGTATGCGGCCCAAATCATGCGGGGCGTGATCGAAGAAAAAACCTCGCGCATTGTCGAAGTGCTCGTGACCAGCGTGAAGCCGGCGCAGCTGATGCTCGGCAAGATTTTGGGTATTGCGGCCGTGGGCCTGCTTCAGTTCGGAATCTGGATCGCCCTCACGGCGGCCGCGGCCTCGGCGGTGGGCGCCGCCGGCTTGCTCAGCCCCGACCCCGCTCAGCTGGAGGCCCTTGGTGCGGCGGGCCAAACGCCGCCCGAGTTGGGCGAACTGCAGTCGGTGCTGGGCACCCTCGACGCCCTGAACCTGCCGGCGCTGATCGCCATGTTCCTGTTCTACTTCCTGTCGGGCTACCTCTTTTATGGGGCGCTTTTTGCCGCCGTGGGCGCCGCCGTCGACAGCGAAACCGACACCCAGCAGTTCATGCTGCCGCTGACACTGCCGCTGGTGCTGACCTTCATTTTATCGACCAGCATCATCGAAAACCCCAACGGCCCGGTGGCCGTGGCGCTGTCGCTTATTCCGTTCTCGGCTCCCATCGCGATGATGATTCGATTGCCCTTCGGCGTGCCCTGGTACGAGCTCGCGGCCAGTATGTCGCTGATGGTTTTGGGGTTCTTGGGCACGGTGTGGGTCGCCGCGCGCATTTACCGAATCGGAATTTTGAGTTACGGCAAAAAGCCGACCTACGGCGACCTCTGGAAGTGGATTCGCATGAAGCCCTAAGCTCGATCGGTGACGTTGGTTTCCATGAATACGGCGATTCTCGATCTCGGTACGAATACGTTTAATCTTTTGGTGCGGAGCGCCGAAGGCGCGCTGGTGTTCAGCGACAAGTTGGCGGTGCGCCTTGGCGCTGGGGGTTTGCGCGACGGCGTGATTACCCCCGAGGCCGAAGACCGCGCCGTCGCCGCCGTCGCGCAGCATTTAGCGAGCGCGCGCGCCCACGGCGCCGCGCGCAGCTTCGCCTTCGCCACCTCGGCCATGCGCTCCACCGCCAACGGGGCTGCATTAGCTGCCCGCATCGAACGCGAAACGGGACAACCCGTGAACGTAATCGACGGCGACCAAGAGGCCGCCTTTATCGCCGAGGGCGTGCGCCAGGCCTGGCCCTACTTGAGCGAGCGCCACCTCATCATGGACATCGGCGGCGGAAGCACCGAATTCATCGTTCGCGAAGCCGGCAAAACCCATTGGGCCGCGAGCTTTCCCTTGGGCGTCACGCGCTTGGCCGAGCTTTTTTTGCCGAGCGACCCTCCGACGACGGAGCAATGGTGCGCCGTAGACGCCCACCTCACCCAAACACTGGAACCGCTCTGGGAGGCCCTGAATGCCTTCCCCTGTGCCGTGCTGCTCGGTTCCAGCGGCTCCTTTGACACCCTGTACCACGTGATGGCGCACCGAGCGGGCGAACCGGAACTCGAAGTCGGTCAAGCCCGCGCCGAGTTCGACCTAAGCGCTTGGAACTCCGCCTCCGAGGCGATCCAGTCCGCCACGACCGAGGCACGACTTTTGATGCCTGGGATGCTCGCCATGCGGGCCGAAACCCTGCACCTTAGTGCTCGGCAAATTGACCTAGTTTTGGCACGACTTAATGCCCGCCGCATGCTCCTAAGCGGCTACGCCTTAAAAGAAGGTGTGTGGAGCAGCATTCAAGACCCCCAAAGCCCATGGCGCGCATACTTCTGGTAGAAGACGAAAAAGCAATCCGCAACGTACTGCGAAACATCCTGCTCAACGAGGATCCGAAGCACGCCATTGACGAAGCCGAAGACGGCGATCAAGCCATTGAGGCCTTGGACGCGGCGAGCTACGACCTGGTGCTTTGCGACATCAAGATGCCCAAGCGCGACGGCCTCGAAGTGCTGGCCCACGCCATGAAGCTTTATGGCGACACGCCGTTTGTGATGATCAGTGGCCACGGCGACCTCGACACGGCGGTTGGCTGCATTCGAAGCGGAGCCTACGACTACATCGCCAAGCCCCCCGACCTCAACCGCCTCATCACCACGATTCGCCAAGCCCTGGACCGAAAGAAGTTGGTGGCCGAAAACCAGCGCCTGCGCAAGAAGGTCGACAAAAAGTTCGATATGGTCGGCGAGTCCGCCGCCCTGGAAACGGTGCGCGAGGTCATCGAAAAAGTGGCCCCAACCGACGCCCGCGTGCTCATCACCGGCCCCAACGGGAGCGGCAAGGAGATCGTGGCCAACCAAATTCACCAGCGCTCGGCCCGTTCCCGCCAAGCCTTTATCGAGGTGAACTGCGCGGCGATACCTTCAGAACTTATTGAATCCGAGTTATTTGGCCACACCAAGGGCTCATTTACCAGCGCGATCAAGGACCGCAAGGGCCAGTTTGAGTTGGCGGACGGCGGAACCCTTTTTCTTGACGAAATCGGCGACATGAGCCTGTCGGCCCAGGCCAAGGTGCTCCGCGCCCTTCAAGAAAACAGCATTACCCCGGTGGGCAGCGGCAAGTCCATTTCGGTGAACGTGCGCGTGCTCGCCGCAACCAACAAAGACCTCAAGGCCGAGATTGCCGCAGGCCGATTCCGCGAAGACCTCTACCACCGCCTGAGCGTGATTGTCGTGGCCGTACCGCCCCTGAACGAGCGCCGCGACGACATTCCCCTGTTGGTGGAGCACTTCCTGGGCCAACTTGACGGTGCCGCCAAGCGGGTTTCGCCCGAGGCCATGAACTACCTGCAGCAGATGGATTGGTCGGGCAACGTGCGCCAGCTGCGCAACGTCGTGGAACGCCTCCATATTTTGGGCGGAAATCCCATTAGCGGAGGCGACGCGGAACGCTACGCCTAAGGCTTAGCCGCGCTTTGCCAGCACTGCGAGCCTGCGGTAAAACCGCCAGGTCATGCCGCCCGCCGCGAGGGTGAGTCCCAGGGCCAGCGCAATCCAAACACCCACCGCGCCCCAGTTGAAGTAGGTTCCGATGACCCACTCGAGCGGCAGCGCCACCACGTAGTAGGCCACAAAGGTGAACAGGGTGGGGACCTTAACGTCCTGAATGCCGCGAAGGGCTCCGAGGGCCGTGGCCTGCATGCCGTCGGAAATCTGAAAGAGCGTCGCCACGATCAAGAGTTGTCCGGCCAACCGGGCTACGCCCACCTCGTCGGTGTAGAGAACGGGAAAGAGGTTGCGGCCAAACAAAAAAGCCAGCCCCGTGAAGGTCATAAACAGTACCGTAAGGGTAAACAAGCTCGTAGCCGCCTCCCGGGCCGCCCCATGATCCCGCTGGCCAAGGTACTGACCGATGCGAATCGTGGCCGCAGCACCGAGGCCCGTGGCCGCCATGTAGCTGATGCTCGCCAAGCTGATGGCCACTTGGTGGGCGGCGAGCGCCTCGGCTCCGTAGGTTCCGATGATCCAGGCCGAAATGGCAAAGGCCGAAACCTCAAAAATGTACTGAAACCCCGTGGGCACGCCGAGCTTCAGCAAGGCCCACACGCGGAAGAGG
>JAJTFK010000001.1:5000-111905 GCA_021298655.1 Cryomorphaceae bacterium
TAAGGTAGCCATCGTGCCCACGAACACTTCGCGGGCGACAAAGGATGAAGCAATGGCTACCGAAATCTTCCAGTCGTAGCCGAGCGGCTCCAATACGGGCTGAATTCCGCGACCGATGCTGCCCAGGTAGCTATCCTCAATGGGAATGGGTTCGTATTCCGCACTAAAGTTGGGCAGGCCCTTGGGTCCACTGCTCGCCAAAAACCAAAGCACAATACTGATGGAGACGATGATTTTACCTGCTTCCACCACAAACGACCGCGACCGCGTCCATACGGCGGTGAAGACGTTGCGCCCAATGGGCATTCGGTACGGCGGCATTTCCATTAAAAAGGGGGCGGACTTTTGCTGCGGAACCCAGCGGTTGAGCAGTGCCGATCCGAGCAGCGCAGCCAAGAACCCAAGGGCATAAAGCCCAAACAGGGTCATGCCCTGTAGGCTTATGCCCATCCACGGCGTGTTGGGCACCACGAGCCCGATAATTAAGGCGTACACCGGCAGCCGGGCACTGCAGGTCATTAAGGGGGTCACCGCTATGGCCAGCCAGCGTTCCCGCGCCGATTCCATGTTCCGCGAACTCATGACGGCCGGTATGGCGCAGGCTGTTCCGCTTACCAGGGGAACCACGGATTTGCCGCTCAATCCGAACGGCCGCATAAAGCGATCCATGATGAACACGACCCGGGCCATGTAGCCGCTCTCCTCCAGCAGCGCAATAAACAAAAAGAGCAGGGCGATTTGCGGCAGGAAGATCAGCACACCGGCAATACCCGGCAGCAGTCCGCTGGTGATAAAATGGTTGACAAAACCCGCGGGCAATTGCTGGTTAAGCCACTCGGAAAGTCGCGCGATGCCGCCATCGATCGCGTCCATGGGAACCGAAGACCCGTAAAACAACGCCTGGAACAGGGCGAACAGCACGCCGAACAACAGCATGCTGCCCCAAACGGGATGGACGACCACGCGGTCGAAGCGCGCGGCGGCCCGGCGATCGCGTACCGGGTCGTAGTGGTAGACTTTTCGCAACCATTGATTCACCCAGCGGTAGCGCTGTATGGCTTCATCGGCCCGGGCGCGTTCGGGACTTCGGCCCGACTCGCGGACCTCATCGGCAAAGTCGGCATCGCGCAAGCCGTCGAGCCACGCGCGGTAGGTCAGCCCCGCGCCGATGCAGGCCTGCTTCTTCTGAAGCCAGGGCAGGTGGGCGCCCGCAGGCTGAAAAAACGGGGTCTGCCCGCTGGGTTTCGCCGCAACAATGGCCGCGCGAAGTTCGTCAAACCCCATGCCGGTGCGGCTGTTTACCGGGACAACCCGTACTCCCAGCGCAGCTTCCAGGGCCGGCAGGTCAAGTTGCGCACCGCGTCGCTCCATTTCGTCAACCATGGTCACGGCGAGAACGGCGGGAAATCCCAAATCAAGGACTTGGGTAAATACGAACAGGCAGGTTTTCAGGTTCGTCCCGTCGGCCAAACCCACCACCACATCGGAACGCTCGGCATCCACCGAGGTAGTCAGTGCATCCAGCACGACGCGCTCGTCGTCCGATGAAGGATGCAGGCTGTAAATTCCCGGAAGGTCAACGACTTCAGCGAGGGCGTTGGCACCGAGCTTGGCCAGACCCACGTGCTTTTCCATGGTGACACCCGGGTAGTTGCCCACCTTTTGATTCAGCCCGGTGAGCCGATTGAAGAGCGACGACTTTCCCGTATTGGGACGGCCGACCAGCGCTACCCGAAGCGCGCGCTTAGGCGACATAGGGCTCCGTAATGGGAATGAGTTCGGCAAGCTCGCGCCGCATGCTCACCAAGGTGCCCTGCACGCGAAAGCAGAGGGGATCTCGAAAAGGCGCGGCAAAAACAAGTTCCACTTCCTCTCCGGGAAGGCACCCCATTTCAAACAGCTTGACCGGGAGTTCCACGGCCGCCTGCAAAATCAGGGCCTTCTGGCCGACGCCGAGCTCCGAGAGTTTCATGCTTCCAAGGTACAATGCAGCGCACGGAATTGGCGCGTATTTAGACTCATTCTAACTAAAAAATTGGGTACCGAAAAAGGGCGGAAGGTCCGCCCCGTTTCGATTTCAGAGAATCAGCGACAGCGGGCGCTCGAGGTAGCCCTTTACCGTATTCAAAAATGCTGCGCCGGTCGCGCCGTCGATCACGCGGTGGTCGCAACTCAGCGTCATTTTCATAACCTGACCCGGAACCACGGCTCCGTTCTTCACCACGGGAACATCCTGTATTCCGCCAACGGCCAAGATGGCGGCGTCGGGCGGGTTAATGATTGCCGTAAACTCCTCAATGCCAAACATTCCAAGGTTCGAAATCGTAAAGGTGTTGCCCGCCCAATCGCTGGGTTGAAGCTTTTTGTCCTTAGCTTTTTGCGCAAAACTGCGGACTTCCGACGAAATTTCGGCCAAACCTTTGGCGTCGGCGTGGCGCACCACGGGAACCAGGAGTCCATCTTCAACAGCCACAGCGACCCCAACGTGGACGTCGTAGTTCGTACGAACGCTTTCTCCCATCCACGACGAATTCACCGCAGGGTGCTTTTTAAGGGCTTTGGCTACCGACTTCACTACGAGGTCGTTAAACGAAATTTTAACGTCGCCGGCGGCATTGATTTCGGCGCGGGCTGCCGCCGCTGCCGACATATCTACCGCAATCGTCAAGTAGAAGTGCGGCGCGGTAAACTTCGACTCCGCCAAGCGCTTGGCAATCGTCTTGCGCATTTGCGAAATCGGCGTGTCGGTGAAGCCCGAACTTGGGTAGGAGATCGCAGGCGAATGCGCTGCAGCCCCGGTCGGTGCCGAAACCGGCGATGCCGCCGCGAGTTCCACGTCGCGCTTGGTGATGCGTCCGCCGTCGCCGGTGCCGCTAAGCGTAGCAAGGTTTACGCCAAGCTCGTTCGCAAGCGACCGCGCCAGCGGCGAGGCCTTAACGCGGCCGTCGGCCGATGCGGCGGGCCCATGGGCCTCCATCGGAGCGGAAACCGGAGCCGGAGCGGCGGCCGGAGCAGCGGCCGGAGCAGCAACAGCTGGTTCAACCGCAGGAACGGCAGGAGCAGGAGCAGGAGCCGCAGGAGCAGCAGAAGCCGGAGCGGCAGGAGCCGCAGACGCGCCCGAAATCAAACTCGAAATGTCTTCGCCCGCAGCGCCCAAAATGGCCAAAATGCTGTCGACGGGGGCCGTTTGCCCTTCCTGAACCCCAATGTGAAGCAGTACGCCTTCTTGGCCCGGAAAGGCCTCAAAATCCATGGTTGCCTTATCGGTTTCAATCTCCGCGAGCAGTTTGCCTTCGGTAACGGTATCTCCCAATTTGGCATGCCACTTTGCGACGACCCCTTCGGTCATCGTGTCGCTCAAGCGCGGCATCGTAATTACTAGGGCCATAACTTATTCGGTAATAAAGGGGTAATCTCCGTCCACGTACACGTGCTGCCAAAGCTCTTCGGCGTCCGGGTAGGGCGACTTTTCGGCAAAATCCACGCACTCGGCAACAAGGTCCTTAACTCGGGCATCGATCGCCTCAATATCGGAGGCCGATGCCCACTTCTTTTTGAGGAGGACGTCTTTGGCCGTCAGGATGGGGTCAATCAGCTGGTACTCGGCCACCTCGTCCTTGGTTCGGTAGTGCTGGGCATCCGACATGGAGTGGCCTTTGTAGCGGTAGGTGCGAATTTCCAGGAAGCTCGGACCTTCACCGCGGCGTGCGCGTTCCACGGCTTCGTAGACGGCATCGTACACCACAGCCGGATCCATTCCCTCCACCGGGGCACAGGGCATTTCGTAGCCCAAGCCGAGCTTATAGATATCGGTGTGGTTCGCGGTGCGCTCTACCGAGGTGCCCATGGCGTATCCGTTGTTCTCCACGATGAACACTACGGGGAGCTTCCAAAGCATCGCCATATTAAAGGTTTCGTGAAGCGATCCTTGGCGCACGGCGCCGTCGCCCATGTAGCAGAGCGTCACGTGGGGTTTGCCCAAGTACTTGTCGGCAAAAGCCATTCCCGCACCGAGCGGAATCTGCCCTCCGACGATTCCGTGTCCGCCGTAAAAATTGTGCTCCTTCGAAAACATGTGCATCGAGCCGCCCTTACCGCGCGAGGTACCGTCGACCTTGCCCAGCAATTCGGCCATGATTTTGCGCGGATCGACCCCAAGGCCAATGGGCTGAACGTGGTTCCGGTAGGCCGTAATCATTTTGTCGCCCGGCTCCATGGCGAGCAGCGAACCCGCAAGCACGGCCTCTTGACCGTTGTACAGGTGAAGGAATCCGCGAATTTTTTGCTGGATGTACAGCGCCGAGGTCATATCCTCAAACTTGCGCCAGAAGAGCATGTCTTCGTACCACTTGAGGTAGACCTCTTTGGTGAGCTTCTTTTTTGCCATGTTCGAATCGCGCGTAAATGCGCGGTGCAAAAGTAAGGTTAGACGGCCTTATGTGCTTGCCGTAGTTCGTACACTAACCCCCTACTTCAGGATTTGGTTCAAATCGATCAGCGCACTGAAGCGAATGGTGTTTTCGAGCGGGGAACGCACCGTTTGGTCCGCCGGGAACAAGTAGGCGAAATCAAGCCCAATGAGGTTGTAGCGCACGCCAAACCCCATGGTGAAAAAGCGGCGGTTGCCCTTGGTCACGTCTTCGTGCTGGTAGCCCGCGCGCACCGCGAATTGGTCGTTGTACCAGTACTCACCGCCCACATTAATCATGAATTCGCGCATCAGTTCCTTGAATCCATCGGGCTTAGCCGTCGGATCCCAGGACTGAATAATTCCGGGAATCACGCCAATTTTATCGTCTTTGCCCGCGATGATTTCGCTACGGTCCCCGTCGTTGTCGGCGTCCAGCAAATCCCGCTCGGGCTTGGTGGGCACCATCAATTTGTTGACGTCGGTCAGCAGGGTCAAGCGATTGTACTTGTCGAGCTTCCAGTTAAAGCCTCCGCCCAAGCGCATGTTGGTGGGAATAAAGTCGGACTCGCCGCTCTCCGAATAGCGAATTTTTGCGCCGATGTTCGAAAGCGTTAATCCGCCTACCCACTGACCGCGCTGGCCGTCGGGCATGCTGAATTCATCGCCCTGGTAAAACACACTGATGTCTGTGGCGACCGTCTGGCCCACTTTGGTCAGCTGACCCCCGACCACTTGGCCTTGTGCCAGGTCCGACAGCGCGTAGCGCAGCGAAACTCCGCCCGAAAAATGGTCGGACAGCTTGAGCGCATACGCCACATCCAGCGACATTTCGTAGGGGCGGTAGGTGCCCTGTTCTTCACCCTGCTCGTTGCGGAAGGTGATTTCTCCGAGCGAGAAGTACCGCAGGCTTGCGCCCACCCCACCGCGCTCGCCGACTCCGGCGGCCACATTGGCAAACATAAGTTCGACATCGGGCACCAGGCGGCGAAGCCAGGGTGTGTACGAAAGTCCGCCGTACACGTTGTTGCGGCCTACAAAGGCGAGTTTCGCGGGGTTCCAGAAGATGGCGTTGGCGTCCGGACTCAAGCCGATGCCCGTGTTGGCCATTCCGCCCGAACGCGCGTCCGGCCCAATGTTAAGCATGGGCATGGCGGTCGTAACCACGTTTAAATCGTTTAAGCGATCGTAAAACGTTTGGCCGTTCAGCGACCCGCTGGTCACCGCAACCGACATCGACAAAAGGAATGCGCGCTTCGTGTTCATAGAGATCGACAAATATACTCGTTGGGGATTAGGGGCGAATCAAAATCAGGCGGTCGGCTTGGTGCACCTTTTGGCCGTCTCGTGGGCGGACGACCGTAACCTTGGCCACATACCATCCGTTCGGGAGCGGGGTTCCGTTGGGGGTCGTAGCCTGCCACTCTGGGGCCTGAAGCACCGAGGACGTCGCCCGGCCAACCCATTGATGGGCCCAAACTGCGCGGCCTGAGCCGTCGGTAACGGTCCAATCAACCTGAAGGCTGTCTCCGGATGCGTTGTGCTCAACCTGCCAGGTAGTCCAGCCCGGAGTTGGGTTGGGGAAGAGCCGCACGGCCCCTAGTTTCAGTTGGTCTCGAGATATCACCAGGAACTCAACGCTCGCTTGACGGGGATTATTGTACGTATCCCAAGCCCGAACCGTAAACCGGTGAGGACCATCGCTGAGCCCCACAAACGGCCAGGTCGCGGTTCCGCGCTGGTAGGTATTGGGGTCGGCCTGGTATCGGTCGTTCATCACCAAGGGCTCGCGCCAGTTTTCGTCAAGGTACCCAACCAAATCGTGGCCAATTCCGGCACCGATCGCGTTGATGCCGTTGGGATCCGCCAAGCGCACCAAGCCCAAGGGATCCGCGCCCGTGATGCCTCCATTCACGAAGCTGGTGTCGTCCATAAATACACGGAGCAACGGTCCGGTCGTGTCGACCGGGGCGTCACTGGCCAGATCGCCAAGGAACAGGTCCGAATTTGATCCCGCCGCGTCGCGGAGTCCGCCCTGGGCGTAGGTCAAAATTTTACCCTTTCCCCAGGCAAGCACGAGATCCAACGGCATCCGCCATTCCGCCGAAAAATGCCCGTCGCGAACGTCTACTTCGCCCTGGTAGGCCAGCTGGTTTCTAAAGGCATACGAGGCGGCGTACCCCACGTTGTCGTTGTCGAGCATGGCCCGTTGCTGAACTTTATCAAAAAGTCGAATCCGAGCGGACCCGTTGAAGGTCGAATCAACGGCCCCGTCGCGGCGGCGCACGCTTCCCCGCAAGCGAACCAGATCGAGGGCGCTCAGGCTGTCCGTGGCCACCCATTCTTCGGACGTCGGACGAAAAACCTCGATGTCGGACACCTCCATGCGCTGTTCCGGACCGTTCAAGCGCAGCGCGGGGTCACCCAACAGCGTGAAGCGCAGCTTATCCCCCGCCGTAACCGAATTCTTGGCTTTTTTAATGATTTGGCCAAAGGTTTGGTAGCGACCTTGCTCCTGCTGCAGAACCACATTAAATACGCTGTCGGTGAGCAGGGTTGCCCCTCCAACAAAAACGGCTCGGGTCGTGGTAAGCAGCGCAATGGCGCCCCCGTCGGGGTTCACCATCAGCTCTTCACCGGCCGAGGTCCGCAGCGGGTCGTCGTAGCGCGAAAACTCGCAGGTCACGGTGATGAAGAGCGGCAGCTTTACTCGGTTGCTAAAGGTTCGGCAGTCTTCAATTTGCAAAATGTCTTCGCTGGCCCAATTGACCTCGCCGCCGTGGCCGATGTAGGTGGTAATCAAATGGCCTTCGTCGACGGATCGGAGCAACTCCTCGCGAAGTTTCGGGTAGGACTGATTGCCCGCGCTCGAAACCTGAGCATAGCCGTCGGCGAAGAGCTTGCGCACGTCGAACTCGGCGTGCTGCGTGTCAACCCGCTCGGCAATTCGGTCGGCGACCAGCGTGAGAATCTGCTCCCAGTCTTCGTCGACGTCATCGGCCACGAAGTTCAGGCGCTGCCTCCAAGGGCCCAGCGATTGCGCGGGATCGGCGTAGCGGTAAATTTTGGCCACGACACCTTGGGCTTCCTCGAGCGAATTAACCGGAATGCGCCCAATTCCAAGATCCAGCGTAACTGCGGCGAGGTTGGTGCCTTCCCCGGGGTCCAAATACCCATAAAAATCGTCGGAAACAAAGGACGTTTTAATGCTCATGCTCGAAGGCGACTCGTAGGCCGGAACCCAATTTTGCTGCGGACTGAGGCGCCCTTTGTAGTCGTAGGACGCGTCGCCAAAAAGCAGCACATACTGAAGCAGGGTCGAATCAGCGGGTCGCGACCACAGCATGCGAAGCAGGTTGCGCAAGCCCATTATGTCCGGGACTCCGCCCGAAAACTCGCGGTAGGCGTCGGCCACGTCCACTACGGCAACTTTTAGCCCCTTGGCGCGGTGCAGCGCGGCAAGATCTTCGGCCGCCGACTTAAACGCGCCGGGCGTAAACACCACGTAGTCCACCGAAGGCATGCCGTGGAGGTTTTGGTTGGGTATTCGGGCGCCGAGCAGCGGAGTTCGGGCGGCCGCCGGCGTGACCAGCCAAAGGGTATGGGCTGAATGGGGGGCAAGCAGGCGCGACGACGCCCCCACCTCTGCCGTATTCAGGGAACTGCCGTTGGACGTGGTCCGCCACAACCACGTACCCGCCGGAACCGCTGGGAACTGCTGCGCGGAATCCGACGGAAGCACACGGTACACCGAAATGCTGCCGGGCACAAAGGACCACGGCACATCGGCCTGAACGGCGACGTAGTCGATCCACGCCTTCGCGGCCGGATTGGCGCTGCGCTCCAGGGTGACCTCGGCGTTGCCCCAGGTATTCCCTACCGAGACCTGCGTCCAGCTCTGGGTAAACTGCCGGGCATAGGTGTCGCCGTTGATGCCCGAAACGGTTTGAAATGCTGTGCTCCCTACAAAGCCTTGACCGGTACGGAGTTCCAATTTGGGTCCAAAGACCGTCGTTCGCCCCGCACCCGACAAAACAAAACGCGCAATCGATTGCCCATCCAAGCGCGATAGGCCCAAATCTACCTGCTTGGTTAGGGTGTAGTCCAGTGCCTCGCCAAACCACGCGCGACCGCTGCCAACCAAGTTCACCAGGTCGTCTTCATGCCATGCCACATGTTCGTAGCGCGTGAGCGCACGCGCCGGCGCCGGCGGAACGGGGTAGCTTGCCATGCGCGCCCCCCCCTCGGTGGAAGTCACCAGGTAGGTTTGGGTGTCCGAATACGGGTGTTTCGGGCGGAGCCAACGGTTTGACGTGCTGTCGAAGTTCCAGCTGTGCGGACTTTGACCGAGAAAGTACAGGTAGTCGTTGGCGTCGAACTGGCCGTCGCCGCCGTCCTCAATACGAACCGGAACCGAGCGCAGATCGCTGGGATTCGCCGTGGTGGAATTAAGTTCGCTCAGCACGCCCGCCTCGCGGCCCCACAGGCCCAATTTGGCGGACTCAAAGGGCACCGTACCCAGTCCAAGCTTTTGCAAATCCGTTCCGCTGAGTCGGTACACCTGATCTTCTTCGGTGTACACTTCAGCCCAAAGTCCGCTTTTAAGCACCGAATTCGCCGGCCAATTTTGAGCCAAAAGCCCGCCAACCGGACCGATTAGCGCGGTGCAGAGTGCGAGGAAAAACGTACGAAACCGGCTCATCTTGCGTTCAAAGTTCGTAAAGTCCAACGCGGTTTTTCGATAAATCGTTTAGAAACGCTCGGAAAATCGTATAATTGTGGCTTCTAATGATGCCCTACTCCATGGCCCTACGACGCCTGATTGCGGTCGCCCTCCTGTTGGCTCACGCTTGGTCCGCCCAAGCGCAAGACCCCCATTTCACGCAATATTATGCGAACCCGCTCTACTTAAATCCCGCATTTGCAGGGGTTAAGCAGTGTCCGCGCGTGACCACGAACTACCGCAACCAATACCCCAGCTTGGGCGTGTACCAGACCTTTTCGGCCTCCTACGACCAGTATGTGGATGGCTTAAATGGCGGGGTTGGTTTAATGATTATGCAGGATGAAGCCGCCAACGGCGACCTGTCCCTGACCGAAGCTTCGGGAATTTATTCCTACCATTTAAAGGTCAATCGCGACTTCATGCTTCTTTTTGGTGCGCAGGCCACTTTTCGCCAGCGCTCGCTCAACTGGAACAACCTGACCTTCCCCGACATGATTGATCCGTTTTTCGGATTTGTCAAACCAACCAATGAAATTCGCCCCGACCAAACCACGGTGCAGCAGTTTGATTTGAGCTTTGGCCTCTTAGGTTTTACCGAGAATTTCTACGTCGGCGCATCGGCCCACCACGTTACGCAGCCCAACGAAGCCTTCTTGAGCACCTCTACGCTTCCGATCAAGGTAACGGCTCAGGCCGGAGCGACGATTCCGTTGGGGCGCAAGCGCTTGTACAACGACCTGGACAACCTGCTGATTCCAAACATTGTGTACCAAACCCAAGGCGGTGCGCACCACATGACGGCCGGCGTTTCGTTTAACCGCGGCGTGCTCACGGGCGGACTCGGTTACCGCCAAGCCCTGGGTGTGGTAAGTACCAATCCCGACGCCCTTATTGCCATTATTGGAATTGCCCCGAACGACGTCCCCTGGAAGTTTGGCTATTCCTACGACTATACGATTTCTGCGCTGGGCAACGTTATGGGTGGAGCACACGAAGTTTCGCTTTCGTACCAGTTCCCCTGCCGTAGCCGCCGCTCGCGCTACAGCGAAGTTAAGTGTCCCAAATTTTAACCTTCCCTTATGAAGCGTTCTATTTTCTCATCGGCCATTGCCTTCAGCGCCCTGGTGCTCCTCGCCAGCAGCTGCGCTAAGACCCGCTCGAATTCGACGGGAATGTCCTACAACGACCGCAAAAACGGCGGATTTCAAATTAACCTCAAGTACAAAGGCCAAGAGACCGGTCCGGGCCTCGTTTTTATCGAGGGCGGAACCTTTGTAATGGGTAAAGTTGAAGAAGACGTAATCAAGGATTGGAACAACCAACCCCGCCGCGTCACGGTGGCGTCGTTTTACCTCGATGAGAACGAGGTAACCAACGCCGACTACCGCGAGTACCTGTACTGGCTGCGTCGCGTGTACGACTACGACTACTACCCGCAGATTTACCAGTCTGCCTTGCCCGATACGCTCGTTTGGCGCGACAAAATGGGGCTGAACGACATGTACGTGGAGAACTACCTGCGCCACCCCGCCTACAACTTCTACCCCGTAGTGGGCGTAAACTGGGAGCAAGCGATGCGCTTCTGCCAGTGGCGCACCGACCGCGTGAACGAGCAAATCTTGATCGACAAGGGCATCCTGAACGTGATGAACACCCAAGCCGACGACCAAAACTTCAACAGCGAAGTTTACCTCTACAAGCAGGGCGAATACACCCAACAGAACCGCAAGGGACTTAAGGACCTGAGCCCCGCCCAAGTTTTCGGAAAAGAGGGTCGTCCCGCACGCATCGAAGACGGCATCCTGCTGCCGAAGTACCGCCTCCCGACCGAAGCCGAATGGGAGTACGCCGCCTACGCCGAAATTGGGCAGCGCGTGTACAACCGCCAAATTGACCGCAACAAGTACACCTGGAACGGTTCCTCACTGCGCAACCGCGACAAAAAAGTTCAGGGCGACATGCTCGCGAACTACAAGCTTAGCGGTGGCGACAACATGGGTATGGGTGGCTACTTGAATGACCAGGCCAACATCACCATGCAGGTTAAGTTCTACCCCCCGAACGACTTCGGTTTGTACGACATGGCCGGTAACGTGGCTGAATGGGTGCTTGACGTGTACCGTCCGCTTTCGGCCCAAGACATGGACGACCACCGTCCGTTCCGCGGCAACGAATTCAAGGCATTTGACGACAACTACGCGGGACTCGGCGAACTAACCGTCTTGACCGAACCCCAGTACGAGCGCAACGCGAACGGCGACAGCGTGCTCGTTCGCCTTCCGGGGCAGCTTCCGCAGCGCGCCGTAACGGTGGAAGAAAACCTGAAGCGCCGCAACTACCAGAAGTCGGATTACCGCGACTTCCTGGACGGTGACGTCGAGTCGTCGCTGAATTACCGCAACGCAGGTGAAGAAGAAACCGGCGACCAGATGTATAAGTACGGCGAAACGACCTTAATCGGCAACACGACCCGCGTGTACAAAGGCGGTTCATGGCGCGACCGTGCCTACTGGCTGTCTCCGGGCTCGCGCCGCTACCTCGAGCAGGATCAGGCCACGGACTACATCGGCTTCCGCTGTGCGATGGACCGCGTAGGATTCCAAAACGAGTCCAGCAAGCGCACCAAGTCGTCGCCCAAGCCCCAGCAAGACAAGTTCGTTCGCTACCGCCCGTAGGACGATGAACGAATGGTATGCGCGCTTTGATGCGCGCGTAGGAGTCTGCTCCGACAGCCGCACGCTGGCATCGGGGCAGATTTTTTTTGCGCTCCGTGGTGACACGTTCAATGGCAACCTTTTTGCGCCCAAAGCGCTGGAATTGGGCGCGTCGACGGTGGTGGTCGACGAGCTCGTCGATGGGTTGGATGCGGCGGACTCCCGGGTTGTGCTCGTACCCAACACCCTCAAGGCCCTTCAGGACCTGGCGCACTACCACCGTACCCAGTGGGGCAAGACCGTCGTTGGCCTCACCGGGAGCAACGGAAAAACCACGGCCAAGGAGCTTTTTGCCCACGTGCTGCAGCAAAAATTCGCGGTGCTTGCAACCCAAGGCAACCTCAACAACCACATCGGCGTTCCGCTAACCCTGCTCCGACTTCAACCCGAACACGAAATCGCCGTGATTGAGATGGGCGCCAACCACCAGGGCGAAATCGACGAGCTTTCGCGCATTGCCGCACCCAATCTTGGCTACATCACCAACTTCGGCCTCGCCCACCTCGAGGGATTTGGCGGCCCCGAAGGCGTGATCAAGGGCAAGTCGGAGCTGTACCGCTACCTGGAATCGACCAACGGAACCTCATTGGTCTACTGCGGCGACGAGCGCCAGCTCGCCGAAAGCCGGGGAACGCGGATCGAATTTGGTGCAGAGTGTCGGTTTACGTCCAACGAATTAGGGCAACTTGCCGTCAGCTGGAGTACCCATTCGGCCCAAAGCCACCTCATTGGCGACTTTCAGGACCGGGCCCTGGCCGCGGCCGTGGCCCTTGGTGCGCACTTCGGACTCTCCGCAACCGAAATTGCGCGCGGAATCGAAGCCTACGTTCCCCAGAACAACCGAGGAGAATGGCGGGAAATGGGTTCCTACCGCGTCTTTATGGACGCCTACAACGCGAACCCGAGCAGTATGGAAGCGAGCTTGCGAAACGCCGCGCCGCGCCTCAACGCGGCCGACACCCTGTATGTGGCCGGTGACCTCTTTGAACTCGGCGACTACGCGGCCGAAGCACACCAAAAAATGGTCAACCTCATGGTGGACCTTGGCATTACCCAAGCCGTCTTAGTCGGACCGCTGTTCGCCGCAACCCAACACCCCTATACGTCGGTCCTCCGCACCGAAGACCTCGCGGCGAAGTGGGCCGCCAACCCGCCACGGTGCCGAAGCATTTGGGTTAAGGGGTCGCGCGGAATGGCCCTAGAGCGGGCCGTTAAGGCGCTCGAGCCGCAGAATTAAAGGGCGTAGCGGATTCCGCTCGAGAGCGTCACCCAAAGCGGGTACTCCTTGTAGGCCGTCACCGGACTTGCTTCAAACTCATTAAAGGCATTGTCCAAACCGACCAGGCCGAACCAACTCCAGTTTTCGTTGAGCTTAATCGACGAACCCAACTCAATTCCGGCCGACGTGATGGTCTTGGCCACTTCGCTGGAAATGCCGTCGCGCTCCACCGACTGAAGGCGTCGGTACGCAATAGGAACCCAAACCTCTAGGGTCGTAATGTCGGAGACCTCCGTGGCAAACCCAAGTCGGCCGCGCAGAAGCAGGTAGTGGCTCTGGGTGCGGCGAAGCGATTCTCGGTCGGGACCTTGGCGGTAGGCAAACGTGTTCTGCGCCACATCAACGCCGAGGCGGAAGGGCTTAATGTTGGCGTTGACGGCCAGGCCATAGGCCCCACCCAGTCCGCCCCGAAAGACGTCCGTGACGTCGGGCTGCGTGCCCACCACTTCACCGACCGTGCGGCGGAATACCGTATTGGCTTGTACGAAGGGGGCCACCGAAAGGCTGCGCTCGCGCACGTCGCTGTCGGTGTAGTAGACTTGGGCGCTCAGGCTGGTTGCCGCAATTAATGCGGCTAGGATTACGCTAATTTTTGCCATTTCTCGGTAAATGCAGTCAGTAAGTTAGGAATTCCCGCTGGGTTTTTGCCGCCGGCCGAAGCATAAAACGCCTGACCGCCGCCCCCACCCTGAATATGGCTTCCCAGTTCGCGGACCCAGTTGCCCGAGTGAACCTTTGCTACGGCGGTTTCGCCGGCTCCCAGGTGCGCCTGGGCCTTGCCGTCTTCTTCGATGGCCACCAGGATGACCAGGTCGGGGTTGTCCTTGGTCAAACCAAATACGAGGTCTTTGGCGGCGGCTGAACCGATGGGTAGCTGGGCAGACACCCACCGAAGGCCCGCATGCTGCACGGCCGATCCCAGCAAATCTCCTTGGGCGTCGGCGGCTTGGGCGCGCTGCGCGGCCTCCAGCTTCTTTTTGGCATCGGCGAGCTGCGCACGGAGGTCCTGAAGCACCGAGACGGGGTTGGAGTTTTTGGCTTCGTCGACCACCTCGTTCCACTGGCGGCGAATGCCTTTGAGGTAGGCCTCAGCGGACGCGCCCGAGAGGGCTTCCATTCGGCGAACGCCCGAGGCCACGCTCGATTCCGACACGAGGACAAACGGAGCCAGCATTCCGGTGGCCGCCACGTGGGTGCCGCCGCAAAGCTCGATGGACGGCCCAAACTGAATTACGCGCACCGAGTCTCCGTACTTTTCGCCAAACAAGGCCATGGCCCCGAGGGTCTTGGCTTCGGCGATCGGAACGGCACGGCGCTCGACCAGGGGCTGGTTGGCGCGAATGGCTTCGGCAACGTGGTCCTCAATGCGGTCCAGCTCTTCGGCCGTCACCTTTTGGAAGTGGCTGAAGTCAAAACGCAGTGTTTCAGGCGATACCAGGGAACCACGCTGCTCGACATGGGTTCCAAGTACGCTGCGCAGCGCGTGGTGCAGCAGGTGCGTAGCGCTGTGGTTTTGGGCTGATGCGGAACGGCGCGCGCCGTCCACCGTGAGCGTTACCTCGGCGGTCCACGTAGCCGGAGCCGACTCGAGGTGGTGCAGGATCATGCCCGTTTCCTTGGTCGTGGTCCGCACCGCAACCTGCTCCCCGCCGAAGGAAACCCAACCTTGGTCGCCAACTTGGCCTCCGCCCTCGGGGTAAAAGGGCGTGGGCGAAAAGCAGGCCTGCACTACGAGGCCCTTGGCGGTTTCGACGCTGCGGTAGCGCAGCAGCTGTGCGCGGGATTCTAAATGGTCGTAGCCCACAAAAACATCGCTGGCGCCCTCGTGGACAAGCGTCCAGTCGCCGACCTTTTGGGCAGACGCTTGGCGCGAACGCGTTTTTTGCGCATCCATGGCCGCCGCGAAGCCGTTCTCGTCGACCGACTTGCCCTGTTCGCGGCAAATCAATGAGGTCAAATCAAGCGGAAAACCAAAGGTGTCGTAGAGTTCAAAGGCGCGTTCGCCCGTCAGCACGTCGGACTCGGCCAACGCCGCATCAAGCCGCTTCAGGCCCGATTCCAGGGTGCGCAAAAACGCCACCTCTTCTTCGCGAATCACCTGCTGGATAAAGTCTGCCCGAGCCGGAAGTTCGGGGAAGGCGGAACCCATGTTCGCGACCATGACGGGCACGAGCTCCGCCATGAAGGGCTCGCGGAAGCCCAACGTGCTGTATCCGTAGCGAATGGCGCGGCGCAGGATGCGTCGAATGACGTAGCCCGCCCCGTTGGATGCCGGCAATTGACCGTCGGCTACCGCGAAGGCCACGGCGCGAATGTGGTCGGAGGCCACGCGCATGGCGATGTCGATGCGTTCCTCAACGCCGTAGGTCAGCCCGCTCAGGGCCTCCAGGCGGCGCAGGTAGGGCTTAAATACTTCGGTGTCGTAGTTCGACGAGGCACCCACCACCGCGCGGGCCAAGCGCTCAAAGCCCATGCCCGTGTCGACGTGCTGGGCGGGCAGGGTAACCAGCGAGCCGTTGGCCTTGCGCTCGAACTGCATGAACACGAGGTTCCAGATTTCAATCACCTGGGGGTCGTCGTTGTTGACCAAGGTGGCGCCGTCCACGGCCGCGCGCTCGGCCGCCCCCCGCAGGTCCACGTGAATCTCGGAACAGGGACCGCAGGGGCCCGTATCGCCCATCTCCCAAAAATTGTCTTTTTTGCTGCCGTACAAAATGCGGTCGGCCGCTATGTGTTTGAGCCACATACCCTTGGCCTCGTCGTCTGCCGCGAGTCCGTCACCCTGGTCTCCGCCAAATACGGTTACGTACAGTCGGTCCTTTTCGAGTTGGCAAACCTGCGTCAAAAATTCCCAAGCCCAGTCGATGGCCTCTTGCTTGAAGTAGTCGCCAAACGACCAGTTGCCGAGCATTTCAAAGAGGGTATGGTGGTAGGTGTCGATGCCAACCTCCTCAAGGTCGTTGTGTTTTCCGCTCACGCGCAGGCACTTTTGGCTGTCGGCGATGCGCGCGTGCACCACCGGCTTGGCGCCGATGAACACGTCTTTAAACGGATTCATTCCCGCATTGGTGAACATCAGCGTGGGGTCGTCCTTGATTACCAAGGGCGCCGAGGGCACAATTACGTGGCCTTTGGACGCAAAAAAGTCAAGGTATGCCTGACGGAGTTCGTTCGGGTTCATGCGGGTGGTTTTGCCTACTTTTGAAGGATACAAAAGTATGCGCCGCGCCAAGTACATCTACGACCCGCTCACCCTCGCCTACCACAAGGTCGAGCGCACCTGGAAGCACATTCTGCGCGACACCTCGTTGTTTTTGCTTGGCTCCATGTTGATGGGCCTCATTTTCTTCTTCGGAATTCAGTATTTCATGGACTCCCCCGCCGAACGCGCACTCAAGCGGCAGCTCGAAATCTCGGAGCAAACCTATTCCGAACTCGAAGACCAGATGGAAGAGCTTTCGGGCGTGATCGAAGAGTTGGAGCGCCGGGACAACGAAATCTACCGGGTCATCCTCGAGTCGGAACCCCCGGCGACCTGGGTACGCCAAGGCGGACTCCCCACTACGGGAAGCAGCTACGAGCGCATTCGGGGGCTGTCCAACGAAACCCTTTTGGAGCGCAGCCTCCGCCGGGTGGACGACCTGAAAAAACGCCTTGCGGTGCACTCAGCCAGCCTCGACGAAGTGGCGGATTTGGCCCAGCGCAAAGGCGACATCCTCGAAGCGCTGCCCGCCATTCGACCGGTCAAGGATCAACCCGGCATCAAGCTTTCGTCGGGCTTCGGCTACCGCGTGGACCCCATGTTTAAGGTGAGTAAAATGCACCAAGGCATTGATTTTTCGGCGCGGCAGGGAACGCCCATCTACGCCACGGCCGACGGGGTAGTGGTGTCGAACGAACTCTACGGTGGGCGCGGATTCGGCAAGCACTTAACTATTAGCCATGGGTACGGATATCACACCCTGTACGCCCACATGAGTCGCGTAGTGCGCCGGCAAGGGCAGCGCATCAAACGGGGCGACTTAATTGGTTACGTCGGAAACACCGGAAAATCTACCGGGCCGCACCTGCACTACGAAGTCATCTACAAGGGGCAGCGGGTTAACCCCATTAACTTCTTCTTCAACGACCTGACCCCGGCGCAGTACAACCAGCTGCTTGCTCAAGCCGCGGCCAACAACCAATCCCTTGACTGATGATTCCGACGGAATTCACCAAACGCTACTACAGCATCGGCGAAGCCGCTGCGCTCTTTGAGCTCAAAACCTCTACCCTGCGCTTCTGGGAGAAGGAATTCCCCGAGCTGCAACCCAAAAAGGCAGAGTCCGGAGCCCGAAAGTACACGGCCAAAGACATGGAAAAGCTTCGCCAAATCTACTTTTTGGTCAAGGAACGCGGGTTTACCCTCGAGGGTGCTCGACTCAAACTTCGCCACGCTCCAGAAGACCACTTTAACCCGGAAGATGTGGTACGGCGTTTGCAGAAGGTGAAGGCCGAAATCGATCAATTCGCAAAAATCATTAAAACCCTACCATGAACCGTTCTACGATCATTCTACTTTCTGTCCTTGGCGCATTTGTTCTGGCAATCCTTTGGGGCGTCGGTGCGTACAACCGCCTGGTAAGCCTGAGCGAGGGAACCGAAAGCCAATGGGCCAACGTGCAGTCCGCCTACCAGCGTCGGGCCGACTTGATTCCCAACCTGGTTTCCACGGTAAAGGGCTACGCCGACTTTGAGCAAGAAACCCTGAAAGGCGTTATTGAAGCCCGTTCCAAGGCAACGTCGGTACAGGTTAATGCCGACGACCTGACCCCCGAAAAGGTGGCTGCCTTCCAAAAGGCACAAAACGAGCTCAAGGGAGCCCTGAGCCGCCTGCTTGTATCGGTCGAACGCTACCCCGACCTCAAAGCGAACCAGAACTTCTTGGCGCTGCAGTCGCAGCTCGAGGGCACCGAGAACCGCATTAACGTAGAACGCGACCGCTTCAACGAGCAGGTGCGCACCTACAATTCTTCGGTGAAGCGCATTCCGACGTCGATCGTTGCCGCCTTGGGCGGATTTGAATCGCGCGGCTACTTTGAGGCCGAGGTTGAAGCCCAGGAGGCTCCCGAAGTCAGCTTCGAGTAATGACCGTCCAGCCCGAACAGGAACAGCGCATTGTGGCGGCGATTGAAGCCGCCGAGCGCGTGACCTCGGGAGAGGTGCGCGTTCACCTGAACGACCGCTGCAGCGGGGACGCACTCCGCGACGCCCAAAAGGCCTTCACCAAACTGGGCATGCACCGCACCGCGGAACGCAACGGCATCCTGTTCTACCTCGCGCTCGAAAGCCACAAGTTTGCGGTGCTCGGCGACGCCGGCATCCACACCAAGGTGGGTCAGGCGTTTTGGGACGGAATCCGCGACGCCATGATTCCCGAACTGAAGGCGGGCCGCTGGGTCGAAGCCCTGGAGTATGGGGTTGCCGAAGCGGGACGCGCGCTGGCCGAGCATTTTCCGCACCAGGGTGCCCGCGACCGCGACGAACTCAGCAACGAAGTTTCGCGCGGATGAGGCTCTTGATTGCATTTTTGGCGGTCGGCTTTGGCCTGAACGCGCAACCTTGGGAAAAGCCGAGTCCCAGCGAAGGCCTGGTGGTTTGGCGCAACACTACTCCGGTGCTTCAGGCCGACGAAGAAGCGCGCCTCGAGGCCGTGCTCAACGCCATCAACGACAGCACCTCAACCCAAATTGCGGTGCTTTTTGTGGATCGCGTGAACGACGACCTCAATTTTGTGGCGGCCCAAACCGGCGAAGCATGGGGAATTGGCCAAGCAGCGGCCGACAACGGCATGCTGGTCCTGATTGCCCTCGAGGACCGAAAAATGGCCATTCAAGTTGGCCGCGGCCTGGAACCCACCATTACGGACCTCGTCAGCCACCAGCTTATTGAAAACACCCTGAAGCCCGCGTTTCGCGAACAGCAGTATGCAGCGGGTATTGAAGCGGTAGCCACTGAAGTTGCCCAACGCCTTTCGGGTCAGTTTGAGGCGGTCGAGAACGACTCGGAACGGCCGTTCCCCTTTGGCGCCGTTATCGTTGCCGTGCTGGCATTCATCGTCATCGCACGTCGAAGTGGCGGCAATGGCGGTTTTGGCGGTCGCGGCGGCGGAATGTGGTTTGGCCCCATGGGCGGATTCCCCTCGGGCGGCGGATTTGGCGGTCGCGGCGGCGGTGGATTCGGTGGCGGCGGGTTTGGCGGGTTCGGCGGCGGAAGTTTTGGCGGCGGCGGCGCGTCAGGTTCGTGGTAATTTGCGACCTTTGCCCCATGATTTCATCTCGTTTTTTCCGATTCGGTGCGTTCGCATTCGCCGTGCTTGCCCTAACCGGCTGCGGAGCGCCCAAATTCACGCTTGGCTCCACGACCCAAGGCCTGCAAATCACCGTCGATAAGCCCGTTCAGCAGCAATTGAGCATTCAGTCGGTTCAGGTCGAGGAAAACGGCACTTGGACCAGTCCCGCCTTTCAGGTTAAGTACGCGAACCGCGACGAAGTGGTGCTCGGAACCAAGGGCGAATCGAGCGTACGCGTGAGCGTTTCGGGTGCCAAAGACGCCCGTTCTGCCCAGGTCACCTTCCGAACCGCTCCGGGAAAGCCCCTGAAAACCAAGCTAGTTAACGCCAAGTAACCCGTGGTATACATCCAACGCCGCGAGGTTTTTAGCGCCGCGCACCGGTTGTATAATGACGCGCTGAGCCCCGAAGAAAACCAACGTCTGTTTGGAAAGTGTTCGTGGGATTACGGCCACGGCCACAACTTTGAGGTCTGGGTAACGGTGAAGGGCGAGGTCAATCCCCAAACCGGGTTTGTCATGAACCTCGTCGACCTGAAGGGTTTGATGACGAAGTTCGTCATTGATCCGCTGGACCACAAGCACCTCAACCACGACGCTACGTTCATGCTGGGCAAGCTTCCGTCTACCGAGAACTTGGCCATCGAGATTTGGAAGCAGCTCCAAGGCCCCGTGGCCGAGTTTGGAGCGCAGCTCCACTGCGTTCGGGTGGTGGAAACCGAAAACAACGCCGTGGAGTACTACGGCGAGTAGCTGGAATGAATCGGGTCCAAGCGGCCGCAATTGCTTATCTTGTTTTTATGAAAAAAGCCTACGTTTTCCCGGGCCAAGGTGCCCAAGCTCCCGGAATGGGTCAGGATCTTTACGGTGCCCATAGCGCGATGTTTGCCCAGGCCGATGCCGTGCTCGGATTCGGTTTGAGCGACCTGATGTTCCACGGCACGATGGAGGACCTTACCCAAACGAAGGTGACGCAGCCGGCCGTTTTTGTGCACAGCGTGATCAAGGCCGTTTCGCTGGGTTCGGCGTTTCAACCCGATATGGTCGCCGGCCACTCGCTGGGCGAGTTTTCGGCGCTGGTGGCCGCCGGAGCCCTGAGTTTTGAAGACGGTTTGCGGCTGGTTTCGGAGCGGGCCCTCGCCATGCAGGATGCCTGCGACGCGGAGCCTTCGACGATGGCCGCTATTCTTGGGCTCTCCGACGAGGTGGTCGAGCAGATTTGCGCGGAGACCCCCGGCGTGGTGGTTCCCGCGAACTACAATTCGCCCGGTCAGTTGGTGATTAGTGGCGCGCGCGCCGCGGTGGAAGCCGCGTGCGCTGCGTGCAGCGCGGCCGGGGCCAAGCGGGCGCTGATTTTGCCGGTGGGCGGGGCCTTTCACAGCCCGCTTATGGAACCGGCCCGCGCGCGCCTCGCTGAAGCCTTGGATTCCGTTTCCTTTCACGCCCCCCGCTGCCCCATCTACCAAAACGTCGTGGCCGCACCGGTCCATGACCCCGAAGAAATCCGCTCCAACCTCAAAGCGCAATTAACGGGCTCGGTTCGTTGGACCCAATCCGTCCTGGCCATGGTCCATGACGGAGCCACCGAATTTTACGAAGTGGGCCCGGGCAAGGCCCTCCAGGGAATGATCAAAAAAATTGCTCCCGAGGCCGAAGCCCTCAGCGCCTAAACCACTAACTAGTTACTCCTAACGAGCTAACCAGCCACCCCATGAAGTCCGCATTCCGTGCCCCATCCAACATTGCCCTCGTGAAGTACTGGGGCAAATACGGCGTGCAGCTTCCGAGCAAACCGTCGATCAGCTTTACTCTGGATTCCTGCGCCACCGAAACGACCGTGGAACTCACGGATCGCCCGGGAATTTCGGTGGAACTCGACGGCGAGGACACCCCCGGTTTTGTGCCCAAAATCGCGCAATTCGTGGAGCGCATCGCCCCGCGCCACCCCTGGATCGGCGACTACGGGATCCGGGTGCAGACCCACAACACCTTCCCGCACTCCTCGGGCATTGCGAGCAGTGCCTCCGGCATGAG
This sequence comes from Cryomorphaceae bacterium, assembly GCA_021298655.1. Lineage (GTDB taxonomy): Bacteria > Bacteroidota > Bacteroidia > Flavobacteriales > Schleiferiaceae > TMED14. The sequence continues at coordinate 26,492 of JAJTFK010000001.1, forward strand.
TGCGCTGGCCCTCTGCGTGGTGGACCTGGCCCAAAAACTCGGACACGCCGTGGGTGATCCCAAGCAAGAAGCCTCCATTTTGGCACGGCTGGGTTCCGGCAGCGCCTGCCGATCCCTCTACGGAGGTCTGGTCGTTTGGGGCGAAACCCCTTCGGTTCCGGGATCCGCACAGGAGTTCGGGACCCCCTATCCGCATAAGTTAAACGAGGTGTTCCGCAGCTACCGCGACGTAGTGGCTCTGGTAGACGTGGGCCAAAAGGCGGTGAGCAGTACCGCCGGGCACCAGCTGATGGAACGGCACCCGTTCCGCACGCAGCGCTTCGCACAAGCCCACGACCACCTGGCCGCCCTTGGTCCCATTCTGGCCTCGGGCGACCTTGATGCCTTCATGGAGCTGGTCGAACTTGAAGCCCTTACGCTTCACGGCCTGATGATGTCGAGTTCGCCCAGCTACATTTTGATGCGGCCGCAAACCCTGCGAATCATTGAGGCCATTCGCGGATTTCGCCTCGAGTCCGGAATTCCCATTTGCTTTACCCTGGACGCCGGAGCCAACGTGCACATCCTGTTCCCCGAGCAGGCCGAACAATCCGCCATGGAATTTGTTATCGATCACGTACAGCCTTGGTGCAAAGACGGCCGAATGATTGCGGACCGCGTGGGCCAAGGACCGGTACCTTTGCACGAATGAATCTGAGCCCCAAATACTTTGCGAAAATTCTTCTGTTCGGAGAATACGGCGTAATCCGCGACGCGATGGCGCTCTCGATTCCGTACACCAGTTTTTCAGGGGTTCTGCGGATGCCCGAAGGCGAAGCCAGCTTTGCCGAGCGCGAATCCAATGCCTCCCTCAACCGCTTCGCCAGCTACCTTGAGGAGCTGGCCGCCTTGGGAAGTTTGATGGCCGACCTGGATTTGTCGGCGCTTCGTGCAGACATCGACCGCGGACTATTTTTTGACTCCAGCATTCCGCAGGGCTACGGCGTGGGCTCTTCGGGTGCCATGGTAGCAGCTCTGTACGCGCGCTACGCCCGAAACCCCCTGCCCCTCGAGGAGGCGCATGACGCCGAGAAACTCAAGGCCCTAAAGGCCGAAATGGCCCAAATGGAGTGCTACTTCCACGGCAAAAGTTCGGGAATGGACCCCACCATTTGCTACCTGCAGCTTCCGCTGCTGGTTCGTTCGTCGGAAGAACTCGGCACCGTTCGGATGCCCTCGCTTCCCAGCGACGGCCTGGGCGGAATTTTCCTGCTCAACTCGGGAACGCCCGGCGAAACCCAACCTATGGTGCAGCTGTTCATGGAAAAGCTCAAGGAAGAAGGTTTTCGTCGCCTGATGACCGATCGGTTCAAAAAGTACAACGACGCCTGCGTCGCGGCCTTCCTCGACGGAAAGACGGACGTTTTGCTTCGGGAGCTCAAGAAGCTCAGCGGACTGGTCCTTGAGAATTTTGGACCCATGATTCCCAACGACTACCACAGCCTCTGGCAAAAGGGAATCGACACCAATGCTTACTACCTGAAGCTTTGCGGCTCGGGCGGCGGAGGCTACATTTTGGGTTTTGCCCCGGATCTTGAGCAAGCTCAGGCCGCGCTGAATCCGCACCGCATGGACGTGGTTCTTCGCTTTTAGCGAGCCCCATGAGCCGCCGCACCAAAATCCTGCTACGCCTGACGGCCTTTTTGAGTTTGGTCCGCTGGACCCACATTTTGTTTTTGGCGGTGGCCCAAAGCCTGTCGGCCCTAACCCTGCTCAGCGGTTCGGGCCCTACGCCCTGGGTTTCGCTTGCCGGTGTCGTGGTGGCCACGGCCTGCATCGTTGCCGGAGGATCGCTCTTCAACAGTTTTTACGACCTCGAGCGGGACCTCATTGAGCGACCTTGGCGCACCCTGCTGGAACGCCCCGTGGCCCGCAAGTACGGAATGAAGCTTGCCTTCACCTTTTATGCGGTCGCCCTGGTCGTCGCCGCAGGCACCCTGAGCCTTCGGGTTAGCCTGGCCACTGCGCTCTACGCCCTCTTGGTTTTTCTCTATTCCCACAAGCGGTGGGGCTTTGGCGTTGGCGGCGCACTGATTGCCAGCCTACTGGCCTTTGCGCCCCTCTTGCTGGCGACGGCGACCCTTCTGCCCGATTCCCTGCCCGGTTTCGTGCGCGGACTTCCCTTGGCCGTAGCCATGATCGGACTGGAATGGCGGCGTCAGTGGGAACGTCGGCAAATTCCAACGTCGAACGCCGCAACCCAGCACCGGCTGGTGCGGCAGCAATGGATGTACAAGCTGATTTTGGCGCTGAGCCTCGGAATCATTCCGTGGATTTGAGGCCCTATCGGAATACGGTAAACATCCCGCGGCGCTCTTCGACCAAACCGTCGGGCAACCAAATAAAGAGGCGGTAGCTGTAGGGGCCCGCCGGGACGCGCTCCCCGCCGTAGGTTCCGTTCCAGCCGTTGGGGTCTTCGCTGCTGTGAAACACCTGCAGTCCCCAGCGGTTGAATACGGCCCACTCCATTCGTTCGATTCCCGTTGCAACCACGTTGAAGCGCTCATTTACCGCATCGTTGTTGGGCGTGAAGGCCGAAGGGATGTAGACGTAGTGGTCCATTTTGAGCTCCACGGGGTAGGCCGCGCTGTCGCTGCAGCCCAAGGTGTCGCTCACCGCGAGCCCGACCCAGTATGTTCCGGGACGGCCGTATATGTGTCGGGGGTGCACCTGGGTTGAGGTGTCGCCGTCGCCGAAGTACCAGCGCACGTTCAGCGTATCGCTGGAGTAGTTGGTGAAGCCCACGTCCAAAGGATTTCCAGGGTCCTGCAGGTAGGTGAACGACGCCACGGGATTGGGCATCACCCAAGCATAAATGGAATCTTCGGCGGCAATCAGGCACTGGTCGGTAACCCGGTATCGGTACCACTGACTGGAGGCCGGCTGCACCGTCCACAGGGTGTCGGTTGGGCCCGTAATCCACTTGGTGGTCCGCTGGCCCTTGCCCCATTGGGACCGTGCCCGCAGGGTGACTTCGTCGCCGGGACACAGATATAGGGTATCGGATTCCGTTTGAATGGAATCGTAGGGTTCGACGTAGATCGTGATGCTGTCTATACGGGGCGAGGTGCTGCACTCGTCCCAGCTCAGGTAACGGTAGGTTGTCGTGGCAGGAGGCGCTACCGTGAACAGGGTCGTTTGCAGCGTATCCAGCTCCCAATGACCCCAGCGGGTTCCCTCTCCGCCCGAAAGCGTGGCGCGCAGGGTCGTGACCGAACCGGGACAGGCCAGGGTATCGTTGCCTTGATCAATGGCGAGCGCCGCTTGGACGCCCACGCGATCCCGAATCCAAATATCTACGGAATCCGCGGGATAGACGGCGCAATCCGTCGACACCGGAAGCATGCGAACGCGCAGCAGTTCCAGGGGTTCCGTCAAGCCGTCGTCGGCGGGCTGAAACCAAAGGGTGTCTGTTTTTTGGCCCGGATACAGCACCAACGAATCAGGGAGGCCGCCCACAAAGTCGGCAACGTTGGCGCTGCCCACGTAGTTGAATTGGGCAATCAGGGTGTCGCTGGTCGCTCCCTTGCGCTCAAAAAGTAGGTAGCTTTTGGCGCAGCCTTCAACCATTACCGTGTCGGTGAACGATGCCCCTGCATTGGTGGTCGGCGACAGGTTGATTTCGGGCAATTTAAAGGAACGGGCGCCGAGGAAAACGGCAGAATTGAGCGCTCCGTCGCTCACGTCCGAAATCATGAGCTTGATGGTGTAGGGAATTCCACAGACCACACCGGCCCTGGCCCGAAATACGTCGGTAAAGCCCTCGAGGTTTACGATGCTCGAACCGCCGGTATTGGCGTTGTAGTAGACCGAATGGGCGACGTAGTTGGGGTTGGCCGACAGGCAGTTGGACGCCGAGTTTCCGCCCGAAGGGTAGCCTTGATTAATCGTATTTACCGCGACGGGGGTGGTGGTTCCGGGAATCACGGCGAGGTTTACCGTATCGATGCGCAGGGTACCGTTGGCGTGGTACATGGGGGCCCCGTTGATTCCGGGTCCGATCAAAAAGAACCCAAATACGTCGTTAAACCCGGAGCAGGTGTAGCTTGTGTACTCCTTGGACCCAAAAATGTAGTCGAACTGGACGCTGTCCCCGTTGGCCAGAAAGTTGAACTGAATCGAAGCGCGATCGTATTGGCTCGAACTGGACGAACCGATGGCGCTCAAGACCGTTGTCAGGTTGGCACTGGGGGTTTGGGTGGGAAACGTCGTAAAGGTTCCCGATTGACCGGGAACCACGTCGAAGGCATCGGTGGTGACCATGACGATGCCGCTGTCGAGACCAAATGCGGGATTGGAGCACGTAAACTTGCCCAGCTGGACCGACGGGGGCTGCGAAACCGGAAGGCCGAAGGCGTTCAGGGGCGAATAGACAAACAGGTTGGGCCCCACCAGTACATTTTGCACCAACCACATGGGGTCGTTCCGCGGCGACGTTGAATTGACCACGATGTTCTGTCCCTCGAGCGTAATTCTGAGGGCCAGCGCAAGAAAGAAGAGTAGTTTTCGCACGGTTTGGAAGTGAAAGATACAACGGTTTGCCGAAGCGGATTGTACCTTCGAATCATGATTGATTCGTACGTTTCCCAGCACCGTCAACGCTTTCTTGACGAACTTTTTACGCTGCTGCGCCTTCCCAGCATTTCGGCAGACCCCGCCTACAAAGATTCCGTACTCGCAACGGCCGACGCCGTAGCCGGCTTCTTAACCCAAGCAGGCGCGCAGCGCGTTGAGGTCTGCGCCACCCCGGGCTATCCCGTAGTCTACGGCGAGTACCTCGTCGACCCCTCGCGGCCAACGGTCTTGGTGTACGGGCACTACGACGTGCAGCCCGCCGACCCCCTGAATCTTTGGACCACCCCGGCGTTCGAGCCCGAAATCCGAAGCACGCCGATCCACCCCAACGGGGCCATTTTTGCGCGCGGAGCCTGCGACGACAAGGGCCAGTTTTTCATGCACATCAAGGCTTTTGAAGCCATGGTGGCCCAGGGCAACGTGCCCTGCAACATGAAGTTTATGATCGAGGGCGAAGAAGAAGTAGGATCCAACAACCTCGAATGGTTCGTCAAGCGCAACCGCGAACGACTCGCCTGCGACGTCATCCTGATTTCGGACACGGGCATCATTGCTCCGGGCGTGCCGTCGATTTCGGTGGGACTGCGCGGACTCTCCTACGTTGAAGTGGACGTTACCGGACCCAACCGCGACCTGCACTCCGGCATTTACGGCGGCGCGGTGGCCAATCCCATCAACATTTTGACGGAGATGATTGCGTCGCTTCACGACAAGGACAACAAAATCACCATCCCGGGATTCTACGACAAGGTTCAGGAACTGAGCGATGCCCAACGAGCCGATCTGAACTCCGCGCCCTTTAGCCTCGAAGAATACAAAGCAGCCCTGGAACTCAGCGACGTTCATGGCGAAACGGGCTACACGACCATTGAACGCACCGGAATCCGTCCCACCCTCGACGTGAACGGGATTTGGGGTGGCTACACGGGCGAAGGCGCCAAAACCGTCATCGCCTCCAAGGCCTACGCCAAAATTTCGATGCGCCTGGTTCCGGACCAGGATCCCGACGAGATTACCGAGTTGTTTTCGGCCCACTTCAAGCGCATTGCTCCGCCCAGTGTCACGGTCCAAGTTCGTCCGCACCACGGTGGCCACGCCTACGTGTGTCCGACGGACCACCCCGGCTACCGAGCCGCCCACAAGGCCATGGCGGAGACCTACGGCCGCGCGCCGGTTCCGACCCGAGACGGCGGATCCATTCCTATTGTTGCCTTGTTCGAGCGCGAATTGGGCGTTAAGTCGATTTTGATGGGTTTTGGCCTGGACAGCGACGCCATCCACTCGCCCAACGAGCACTACGGCCTCGACAACTACTTCCAAGGTATTCGCACCATTCCGCGCTTCTACCTGCACTTCGCCGAAGAGGTTAAAGGGCAGTAACCGCGGGGCACCGCAACAAAAAAAGGCGCTCCCAGCGGAGCGCCTTTTTATTTGGCTTAGGCGGTTTAGGCCACGTACAGCTGGTGCACCCGGTGCATCAGTGCGGTAATGTCGCGCAACTCCATGAGCAGCTTGGTTTGCAGGTGGGACTGGCGCGTGGAAATCTCGCCGCTGCGGTAGCTCTGCAGCTCCCGATCGAGGATGCGCTGAATGTCCGAAATAATTCGGCGCTTCGCGGCAAGCAAGTCGCTGTTGGATTCGCTCTTACCCGTTTCAAGCGCCATAACGATTCGGCCGGAATACGCCGTGAAGAGGGCGATTACCTCGGCGTAGGCCAGCAGGAAGGCGCCGTGCGGGCGGGCATGAAGGTTGGCCAGGTAATCGTGTTCGGCCTCGACCATGGCTCGGGCGCTCTCGGTCATGTCGCAGACGTAGTCAAACGCCAGCAGGTGCGCGCGGTACGACGCCGATTTTTCGCCCTTAAAATCGCGAATAATGCGCACCATCCGGAGCTCCAGCTTCTCGTGGCGCTTCATCAGCAGCGTGACTTCTTTGCGCAGTCGGCGCGTGGTGCGCTTTTGGTTGTTGGCCAGTGCCTCCGCGGCCATAATGACAATGTTGGCCGTGCGGTCCACATCCGAGCCCATAAGCACCCGGCTGCTGCTCATGGGCTCTTCGGCATTGGCCAGTTTTTCGATGACGTCTTCCACCAGGTTCTCGGCCTTCATTTGGTCCGCAAAGCCCATGTGGCTTCGAACGATCAAGCCCAGGGCAAACACCGTCAAAATCAAGGCCGCGATGAACTCGCCGTAGTACAAAAATGCCGCAAACAAGGCCGATGCCGTGAAGGCAATCACGGCCGTGAGCAGCCAGCTTCCGATCACGTTGACCACGCCGGCCACGCGGTAAACCGCCGACTCCTGACCCCATGCCCGGTCGGCCAGCGACGAACCCATGCCCACCATAAACACAACGAACGTGGTGCTCAAGGGCAGCCCCAAACTGGTAGCGTAGGCGATCAGGGTTGAAGCGAGCAGCAAATTCACGCTGCCCCGAACGTAGTCGAAGGCGGGCTGGTTGCGCCCGTCCACCGCGGCGTTCGGCTCGGGCTGGGCAAAGCGCCGGTCCGTCCAGGTGCGCACGCCCGATCCCGTAAACCGGGCAAACAGGCTAGCGGCCGCCAACGTCGTTGACGTGATGGTTCGGCTCACCGCGTTGGGCTTGAATTTCTCGCTGCCCTCTCCTTGGCGCGCCAGATTAATTTCGGTTTCGCTCACCTTGCGGGCCTTCGCGTTCGTCCACAACGTGGCAATCATAATGGCACCAGCAACCAGCAGAATGGCAAAGGGCGTCGTCACTTCTTCGGACATGGAATCCATCATCAGGAGGTGCGGATCAACGCCACTGGCGGCATAAACCTGGTAGGCCTGAAACGCCGCCAGCGCAGGCCCAATGAAGTTGACCAGGTCGTTGCCTGCGAAGGCCATGGCCAGCGAAAAGGTTCCGAACAGCACCACGTAGCGAAGCGGATTTACGCCGCGAAGCACCGCAAACTGAGCCAGCAACGTAAAGCCAATAAAAAAGACTACGAGCAGTTGATTTTGGCTGGCCTCCAACCACTTGCCCAGGTCCGCGTTGACCAAGACACTTCCTTTTAATCCCTTAAAAATAAGGTAGTTAAGAATGAATGTGGCCGCGAGTCCGCTAAAAATTCCGCCAAAATAGCGCAGGGTGTTTTCAAGTCGGTAGGTGAACACCAAGCGCGCCACCCACTGAACTACTAAGCCCGTTATAAAGGCCACGCCCACCGACGAAAAAATGCCGTTAATGATTCGAACCGTACTGTTTAAGTTCAGGTACTCCGAGAACTGAAAGGGATCCAATCCGCGATCAATCGCCGTCAGAAACCCAATGGCCGTTCCTGCGCCAAAGAGTTCAAAAACCAGCGAAACCGTGGTCGAGGTTGGGATTCCGAAGGAATTATAGACGTCCAGCAAGATGACGTCGGTCAGCATCACCGCGACAAAGATGAAGAGCAGGCTGTGAAACGAGAAATACGAGGGATCGAACACGCCGTTCCGCGCCACTTCCATCATTCCGCTCGAAAAAAGGGTACCGAGCACCACGCCAAAGCTGGCTACGGCAAGAATAACCCGCATGCTGCCGGCGCGGGTGCCCAAGGCGGAGTTCAAGAAATTGATGGCATCGTTCGCCACGCCGACGATTAAGTCGAGCGTAGCCAGTGCCATGAGCAACAGAACAAGTAAAAAATACGGATCCATGAGCGCAAAGGTAACCCCTGAGCTTTGGGCCTCATGTTATGAGGAGGTTAAGAAGCATCCGGGCTGGCGGGCAATGTACCTTAGCCCGGAATGAATCGCCTTGACCGATCTCCAAGTAACTACCTGCAGCAGCACGCCCACCAACCCATTCACTGGAATGAGTGGAGTTCCGAACTCCTGGAGCGGGCTGCAGCCGAGGGCAAATGGCTGCTGGTATCGATTGGCTACGCTACCTGCCACTGGTGCCATGTTATGGCCCACGAAGTTTTTGACGATCCGGAAGTCGCGGAAATCCTCAATTCCCGGTGGATTAGCATTAAAGTTGACCGCGAAGTGCGCCCGGATCTCGACCAGGCCTACATGGCCGCGAGCTTGGCCATGACCGGTCAAGGCGGTTGGCCCCTGAACGCCATTTGCCTGCCCGACGGGCGGCCCGTGTGGATTGCCACCTACCTTCCCAAGGACCGGTTCGTCGCGGCGCTTCGCCAACTCGAAACCGTTCGGGCGCAGCACAGCCTCGAAGCGGCGGATTACGCGGAACAGGTTCGGCAGGCCCTGAATCCTCCCGAACGAACGATTGCCCCCTTGGAGCGCCCAAGCGATGGCGCGCTTCGGGAGGCCATGGCCCAAACCTGGGATGATTCGTGGGGCGGATTTCGCGGAGCCCCCAAGTTTCCGTTGCCCGCCACGTGGAGCGCCGTGCTCCGCTGGTCCCGGCTGAATTCCTGGCCCGAGGGCGTGCATCACGTGAACCGAACGGTTTCCTGCCTGCTGCGTTCGGGCACCTACGACCTGCTGCGCGGCGGACTTTGCCGCTACAGCACCGACGGCGCGTGGGTCCTGCCCCATTTTGAAAAAATGCTCTACGACAGCGCCCAGTTTGCGTCCCTCTGCGCGGAGTTGGGCACGGACGAATCGCTGACGGCCCTCGGCGAGACCTTGGAGTTTATGGAACGGGATCTGCTGCGCCCCGACGGACTTTTTGCGGCTGCACTGGACGCGGACCATCCCGATGGCGAGGGCCGACACGCCACCTGGACGCACCAGGAGCTCGAGGCCTGCCTCGGCAGCGACGCCCCGGCGTGGTTTGACGTTTTGTCTCGCGAGAGCCGACTGCACGACGGGGCTTGGGTCATCGCAACGGGCTCGGACGCCCAGCCCCATCCCCACAGCCTGCCCGGGTTTTCCAAGCTCCGCGCTGCAGCCCTCCATCGCCCCCTACCTGCCACGGACCGCACCTGCGTGATTTCCTGGAATGCCTTGGCGGTGCGCGCCTTCGCCGACGGAGCCCAGCGCAGCGGACGCACCGAAGACCGCGAACGGCTCCAGCGCCTTGCTGCGGCCCACCGAGCGGCTTTTGCCGACGGGTCGGTCCACGCCCACTACCCAGATGGACGGGTAAACGGCCCGGCTTTTTTGGACGACGTGGTGTACAGCGTGCACATGGCCCTGCGCTGCGGCCAGGTCCTGCTCGACCCGGAGTGGATTGACGTCGCCGTGGAGTGGTTTGAGCGGTCCCGAGCCAGCTTCGAACGAGACGGCGCCGTGTACTTTGCCCCCGAAGGCGTCGATTCGCCGGCCTTTGCGGACATCCTCCATTGGGACGACGACGTACTGCCCAATAGCTTGAGCCTCTGGGCCGAATGCGCCCTAATTCTGGGCCACATCCGGCAGCGAATGGATTGGGTGGATTGGGCCACCCAATGGGTTCAGCGCGGCCTTCAGGTGGCCTGGGGGCAACCATCCCGCCATGCATCGTGGGTGGCCCTGGCCGAGTTGGTTTCCGCGGACCGGGTGCATTGGCTTATTCAGCCCAAACAGGCGCTCGGGCCACGCCCCATTCCCCCTTCGCCCCTCTGGGGCCCCTTGGAACTGCCCCAAAGTACTTTTGCGCAGTGCTGCAGCATGAGTGCCTGCTTGGCTACGGTGGGCTCAGCCGACGAATGGGACGGCGGTCCAAATCCCTTTCGGGTCGGATTCCATGCGTCCACCGAGGAGGATGCGGGCACCGGGCGCGCTACCTAAAGTGCGGAACCAAAAACCTTGAGGTAGCGGGGTTCCCAGGTTGCCGGATCGACGGGGGGCTCGCACTTCACGGTCCGATGCAGCGGCGCGAGCAAATGCCGGGCTTCGGCGTAGCGCACCCCGCTGTCGCGCAGTTGGGGCCAGTGCGCCTGGATTTTGGCTACCCCATCCCCACCAGCCCAGGCCGCCGGGCGATTTGGCCAGGATTCGTCGACGACTTCGGGCAAATCTTCGCTAAGCCGCGCGCCATCATTGGTGAAAAAGGCCGAATAAACTTCCATGCGCCGCGCGTCGAGGGCGGCCCAAATGGGCAGTTCGTTGCGGTCGTCAACGGCTTCGCGGACGGCCTCGGCTAGGACCTCCAACGAGCTGATTCCGTAGCAGGGAATATCCCAGGGCAAGGCCAAGCCTTTGGCAGCCGCCAACCCAATGCGCAGGCCCGTGTAGGAACCGGGGCCCTGCGCCGCCGCAATCGCCGTGAGTTCGCGTACCGCCATACCCGATTCCTCGAGCACTTCGGAAATCAGGGGATGCAGGGCTTCGGCGTGCCGGTAGCCCTCGGGGTCGAGCACGCCGCGTTCGGCGCAAATTTGACCGTCGCGCGCGACCGCCACGCTGCAGCGTCGCGACGACGTCTCAATCAAGAGAATGCGCTGCATTTACTCGCCTTTGGCTCGGGTAACGGTCATGCCGTCTTCGAGTTGGCGCGAAACGGCATCGAAGGGACCGCGAACAACCTCTTCTCCTTTTTTAAGTCCCGAACGCAGTTGAATGTACTGTTCGTCTTGGATACCCGTTTCGACCACCACCTGGCGAACGGTCGATCCATTGAGGACAAACACCACCTCCTTAAGCTTGGAACTGAGGCTGTCGCCGCGGAGTGCTACCGATTCTACCGGCACCGAAACTGCGCCAGGAACCCGCTTGGTCCGGACCGCTACCGTGGCCGTCATGCCGCTCCGAAGCGGCTGACTTCCGTACTCCGCGCCCAGCGCCGCGTAGCTCGACGGAAGCACCTCAAGGGTTACCTTAAAGTTGGTAACCTGATTCACGCCCGCAGCCGCATTGACGGTGGCCGCATTGCGAACTTCGGTAACCAAGGCGGTGAACGTGTGCCCCAAGTACGCATCCACCGTGACATCGGCTGAGTCGCCCGCGTGAATGCGCACGATGTCGTTTTCGTTAACCTCGACGACTACTTCCATTCGCGTCAAATCCGAAATGCGCATGAGTTCGGTTCCCGCCATTTGGGCTGTTCCCACGACGCGCTCGCCCAATTCAACATTCAGGCCGGTCACGGTGCCGTCCATGGGCGCAATCAGGGCGGTCCGCTTGAGGTTGTCGCGCGATTCCTTGAGCGAATTTTCGGCGGACTTCACCTGAAACTCGGCCGATTTCACGGCGAGCTCGGCCACTTCATAGGCCCGTTGGGCGGTCTCCCACTCGGCCGTAGAGAGTACGTTCTGTTCAAACAGCCCCTTGTTGCGGTTGTAGGCCGCCTTCACTTCAACGAACTGAGCCTTTGCCTGAAGGAGACCCGACTTTGATTGGTTGACCAAGGCCTCCGCGCGGCCAACTGCCGATTGGTAGAGGTCCGGATTAATGCGGGCGAGCAGTTCCCCTCGGCGAACAAACTGTCCTTCCACCACGCGGAGCTCAATGATTTCGCCACTTACTTCGGGCGAAATCTTTACCTCCACCGCGGGCTGAATTCGCCCCGAGGCACTGACTGTTTCAATCAGGGTCCGCAGCGCAACTTCGGCGACCTCAACCTCAACGACTTCGTCGGTTTTTCCCCACCATCCCTGCTTTTTACCGACGACACCAAGGGCCAGTACGGCTGCGGCCGCGCCGCTGATCCACCAAATTCGCTTCTTATTCATTGCCTAAAGGATTGTTGAGGTAAAACTCGACGACGTAGTTCTTGAACTGGCTGTCGTAGTGCGCGCGCACCCGGTTGGAGGCCGCAGCCAAATACGTGTTTTTGATCGAAATGAAATCGTACACGCTAATGCTGCCAACTTCAAACCGCGCCGTGGCGTCGCGAAGTGCCCGTTCCGCAGATCCCTCTGCAGCCACCGACGCGTCGTACTGCTTCCACGCGGCAACGGCATCGGCGTGGGCGCGCTCCACCGTCTGCCGGTAAGTATCTCGCTGCTGAAGCAGCTGAAGTTCGGCATTGGACTTCGCAATCTGGGCACGGCGTACGCCGTTCTCGATGCGGAATCCGTTAAACAGGGGCACGGATAGGTTCAATCCCACAAACTGCCGCACGTTGTCGTTAAGCTGATCCCGGAATGCGATGTCGGTGAACTTGGGAGACTGCACCACCGAGTAGACGGTGATGGGATCGGCGCCGTTCATCCAGTACCCAACCGGCAGGATTTGGGTATCAAAGCCGTCCAATCGACGCGCCCGATCCGAGTAGCTTGTGGACAACTGCCCGGTGACCGAAAGCGTGGGAACGCGCGCACCCTGTGCACGCTTTACCGAAAAATGGCTGGCCATGAGCTGGTGTTCTGCGGCGCGAACCGAGGGCTGCTTGAGCACCGAAGACTGAAAAATTGCCTCAGGCACCAGGGCGAGCACCGCCGTAGGTCCCTCAGACAGCATGTTCGGGCGTACCAGGGTCAGCTCGGCCGAAGCAGATAGCCCCATCAGCTGCTTGAGCACGAGCTGGGTCAAGGTGTATTGGTTGCGGGCAGCTACTGTCCGCTGAACGTCGGCCATCCATTGGGCCTCCACACTCAGGTACTGATTGGCCGCAATGGCTCCCGCATCAACGAGTTTTTTGCTGCGGTCTTTTTGCTTGGCCGAAGCCATTTCCTGCTCCTCGGCAATACGCAAGGCTTCGTCGGCCAGCAGCACGGCCAAAAACTGCGATGCCGTATTGAGTGCGACGGAGTTTCGGGCTTCGTCGCGCTGCGCTTCGGCCAAAGCAACCTGAACCTGAGCCTGTCGGTAGGCATTCCAGGTTTGAAATCCATCAAACAGGGTCCATTGTGCGGACAGCGATCCGCTCGCCGTCGAAAGGCTGCTTCGGTTTACTTCGTTGGTAACCGGGTCAATGCTCAAACCGCTGTTGTAGAAATTTCCGGCGCCGGCGTTCACGCTGGGCAGTAATCCGCCAACCGAAGCCAGGCGATCGGATTGCGCCGCGCGCACGTTGTTCGCCGCTTGACGAACACTGAACTGGTATTCCAGGGCCTTATTGACGCACTCCTGAAGCGTAACTGGGTCCGACTGGGCACCGAGCTGCTGGACCAAAAACAAAAAGGCCGCCGCGATGCGTAGGGGGTAGTTAAGGTGCATGCCCAAAAAGTTGCAAATACCGTGCAAAATAACCCTTAAAGGCGGGCCGACTTGTTTTTTTGACTGCGGTACCACACCAAAGCCACCGCCGCCATGAGCACATAGGGTATGGCCATTAAGTAAAGAATACCCGCATTTAGGCCGGTCGCCTCGGCCGATCCCGCGGCCTGACCGGACTCAGCGGTTGCCTTGCACATGGCACACTGCGCCCAGCTCGCGTAGCCCATCATCCATAGTAGCCCGGCAGCGATCCGCTTCTGCATTACTTCGGGTAGTAGGGGGCCATGAATACGTAGACCAAAACCCCGGTTACGGCGACATAGAGCCATATGGGGAAGGTCCACCGCACCCATTTTTTATGGGCGGAAATTTGGTTATTCAGCGCTCGGTAAATGCTAAACATGGCCATGGGAAGGACCGGAACGCTGAGCACGATGTGGCTGACGAGAATAAAAAAGTACAGCGGGCGAATCCAACCCGTACCGCCAAATTTCGCATCGGGATTGGTCAGGTGGCTAACGACGTAGCTAACCAAAAAAACGGCCGACAGCAGGAAGGCGGTGAGGTTGGCTGCCCGGTGGGCCGCAACGTTCTTGGTTTTAATCATACCAAATCCCACCAGCAACAGCAGGGCCGTAGCCCCATTGAGCACCGCATGAAAAAACGGCAGGCTGCGAAGGTTGGCATTGCCCCACTGCAGCTTCCAGTCTTCGGGAAGCAAAAACAGAAGGGCCACCGCGATGGGAACCGCTACCGAAAGCCCCACGATCAGGGGAACAAAAACACGATCTCTTGGGTGGGTTGCGGTGCTCATTTTCCCATTTTCTTTTGGCGGTATTCCTTAACCAAAACGCGCAAATCCTCTACAAGTTCATCGACCTGGACCGGCTGCGAAACGTCGTAGGCCCCCACCACCTGATTCTGATCGTCCAAGCGGCTGCGGAGCTGGCCATCCCAATCCACGATTACCGCCGACTGCGAATGCGAAAAACCACCCTCGGCCGCAGAATCGGGCGATGCCGAAAGGTAAAAAGCCTGAGCCAAGCGGTAGATCGTCTCCCGATCGCCGGTGATGAACTTCCACTTGGGGCTGCCGCCGACGTCGAAGCGCTGCTTGTAGGCCTCCAAAACTTCGGGCGTATCGGTGTCCGGATCAATGCTGAAGCTTACAAAAACCACGTCCTTAAATGCGTACATGCGGTCGTGGGCCTGCTTGAGGTGAAAGTTCATCGCCGGGCAGACGGTCGGGCAGCTCGAGAAAAAAAAGCTCACCACGGCAATTCTTCCCTGCATGCTGTCGGCGGTCCAAGGGGAGCCGTTGGACTGCGTCAGGGAAAATCCGCTTAGGTCTTGGCCCGGGGCGCTGGGACCGGGTCCCAAAATTTCGAGGGTACGAAAATTAACGGCTCCGCTGATGACCAGGGAGCCGAGGTACATGGAGACCGGTAGCAGCAGCAATGCCGCCAAGATGAGTTTTTTGGCGACCGGACGTGCCATGCTTAGTATCCGTAAACTTTAACGCCTTCGTACAGAAGAATAAACGTCAAATAGGGAATCAAGATGAAGGCCGGCAGGTAGATGGCCATGCGCAGGGTTTGCGTTTCGTACTTCAAGTGCATGAAGTACTGCACGATGTACCCCGCCTTGACCAGCGTGAGGCCGATGAAAATCAGGTTCAGAATGCTGGTTCCGGCAACCGCCGTAAGCAGGGCTTCGGGCTTAATGATGCCCAGCGCAACCTCTACCGCGGTTACCACGAGCAAGAGCCAAAAGACGTTCCAAATCCAACGGGTTCCTGAGGGCGAATGTGCGTCTGCCATGATTAAACGAGGTAGAAGAAGGTGAATACAAAAACCCAAACAAGGTCTACAAAGTGCCAATACAGTCCAACCTTTTCGACCATGAGGTAGCTCTTACGGCGCTCGTAGGTTCCAAGCAAGGTGTTGTAGAAGATGATGATGTTGAGGATTACCCCCGAGAACACGTGGAATCCGTGGAAGCCGGTAATGAAGAAAAAGAAGTTGGCAAACTGCGTCTGGCCGTACTCGTTTCGGGTCATGTTGGCGCCCTGTACCACCTCGGCCGATTGGATGGCCGCTTCCGACTCGGCACGGGAAAGCTGGGTATGTTCCTTGCCCGGGGCCTGGAGCACCACATCGGCGTTTGCCGCAAAGGCCGCGCGGACTTCGGCGCTGGTAAAGGTTTCTTCGTGGTTGGACGCGTGGCCCTCGGCCCCGTGCACCAATTGACTCAGCGATAGAACTTCTCCGGTTTGGGCATCGGCTACTTTGAGTACGCGTCCGTCGACGAGCTCCACGGCGCCCTTATCCCCAATAATGAAGTGGTACCACTCCCAAGCCTGGGATCCAAGGAAGATGAATCCGCCCACGATGGTGGCGATCATCCACCACGCTACGGCACCTTGCTTGCGCTCGTGGCCGGCGTTCACGGCGAGTACCATGGTTACCGACGACATGATGAGAATGAAGGTCATCAAGGCCACGTACAGCAGCGGCTGGTCGCCCGCCAAGCCGGGGAAGTGGGTGAACACGTCTTCGGCTACGGGCCAGGTTGACTCGTGGGCAAAGCGCATGAAACCGTACGCAGTAAGAAATCCGGTAAAGGTGAGGGCATCGGAGACGAGGAAAAACCACATCATCAATTTGCCGTACTCGGCCTTCATGGGCTCGTTGCCTCCGGACCATGTGCCTGTCGCAGCTGAATGTGCCATTTAGTTCGTGGGTATATCAGTTTAGGGGTCGCGCAAAATTAGCGCAGGATGAGCAAAAACCCGAGGAGGTAAAACCAAAGAAATCCGAGGAAATGCCAAAATTGTGCACCCAGGGTAAATCGAAGGACCTTGGGACCCGTGTAGTAGCCCTTGGAGGTCCGCCAAAGCATCCGACCGAGGATGAGGTTGCCCACCAAAACGTGCATCCAGTGGAACCACGTAATTACGTAGAGCCAACTCGCCTCGGGGCGGCTGCCCTGACCCGTGAAGTAGATGTTTTGGCTCGTGAGCTCCGACCACCCAAGCACCTGAAAGAGTGCGAATAGCAGCCCGAGGACCAGGACAACCAGCATTTCGCGGCGCGGGGAGGTACCGGCCTTGAGCTGGCGCTGGGCGCGGTACAGCACGGCACTCGAAAGGGCAACCATGAACGTACTCGCATAAAACCATGCGGGGAGCGCGATGGTCTGCCATTCGCTCTTGGCCATGAGTGCGGAACGTGCAACGACGTAGCCCGAAGTAAGTCCGGCAAAGGACATGGCGATGCTGGCGAGTCCGAGGTAAAGAAGCGGACGGGCCGCCTTCTGCTGGGGAGTGAGTTCCATAGTGCGTATTAAATGAACCGGTCAAGCACCCAAATGGTTTGAACCAGGGGCAGGTATCGAATGGTGCTGAACATTAGGGCCCGAGCCGAGGCGTCTTCGTGGCGGCGCCAGTGGAGCACGGCGTGGTACAGCACATCCAGCCCGAGGAGTCCGGTCGCGATCCCGGCCCATAGATCAAGGGTCAGCGTGCCGGCCATGCCCCAGGCGGGCATGAGCGAAATCAAAATCATCCAAAAGGTGTAAAAGAGCGTGAGCCGGGTTGCCAGCGCATCTTTGGCTCGGTTGGGCAGCAGGTAGTAGCCCGCCTTCGCGTAGTCGTCGAACGCCAGCCAGGCAATGGCCCAAAAGTGGGGGAACTGCCACACAAACTGGTAGGCAAAGAGCACGCCGGACTCCAACCCAAACGATCCGGTCGCGGCCACCCACCCGAGCATGAAGGGAATGGCACCGGGCACTGCGCCCACCAGAACGGCCCAAGGAGATTTTGCCTTCAAGGGCGTGTAAATCAGCACGTAAATCAAGAGACTAAGGGCCCCAAAAACGGCCGTCTTCGCATTGAGGACGGCAAGGGCTGCAATTCCCGCGACGCCAAAGAGCAGGGCCCAAAGCAGCGCGGTCCGACGGGTCATGCGGCCCGAAGGCAACGGGCGGTTCTGGGTGCGGTTCATGAGGCCGTCTTGCTCGGTCTCCCAAACCTGGTTAAAGGCATTGCTCGATCCCACTACGGCGAATCCGCCCAAGGTGAGCATCAGCACATTAAGGAATTGAATTTCAGGCGCCGCAATCAGGTAGCCCGCGACCGCCGAAATGACGACCGAAAAGGCCAACCGGAATTTCAGCAAGAGCCCGAGGTCACGCATCGCCGCAAAGATACGGAGCGCCGCAGGCCAAGAAGGGCGGATTGAGTAAGTTCTCTTTATTGTACACCAGACTGGCGCCCGCTTGAAATCCGCTTGGACCGTGGTGCAGCTGCAGCAGGTCCATGCCCGCACCGAGCAGCACGGCATGTCCCGCAGCCGTGTCCCATTCCATCGTCGGCGCCGCGCGCGGATAGGCGTGGGCGCGTCCCTCCGCAACCAAACCAATTTTGAGCGAAGACCCCATGCTCACCCGCTCGATGGGACCAACCTTAGCCTCCCAGCGGGCAATAAGTGCCTCCGTTTCGGGCGTCGCGTGGGATCGGCTGGCAACCACCGTGGTTTTCTCGGGAAAACGGGCGGGAAGAACCTGCGCCTGACTCCAAAGATCGGCCCAGCTAACGCGCACCATGGATTTGCGGGAACCCAAGCCGGGACCACCCACGTAAAGCCATCCGAGCACCGGGGCGTAGACGAACCCCATAACGGGGGAACCGTGCTGTACCAGTGCTACGTTCACCGTGAACTCCCCGTTCCGCTTGAGGAACTCCTTGGTTCCGTCGAGCGGATCCACAACCCAGTACGTCGTCCAGGAGCGGCGCTCGTCAAACGGGATGCTCCGACCCTCTTCGCTCATAACCGGGAAGCCCGTAGCCTCAAGGACGGGGTCCAGCACGGCGTGGGCGGCATGGTCTGCGGCCGTCACCGGACTGTTGTCGGACTTCAGCGTAACCTCGAGCTCCTGGTGTCCGTCGTAGACGCGAAGAATGGCGTCTGCCGCCGCGTAGACCGCATCGAGTACCGCGGGTCCCCAAGAAAGTTCCAGTGGGTTTTGGTTCATTGGGCGCAAATAAAAAACCCCGGACAATCCGGGGTTCGTGGTTGGTTGAGCATGGGCTACTGAAGGCGGGCGTTGATCGGAAGCGAGTAGCGCATGCGCACCGAACGGCCACCGACCTTGGCGGGGGTCATTTTCGGGAACAGTTTGACTACGCGCATGGCCTCTTCGTCCAGCAACTTGTCCACGCCACGGTCCACCGCGACGTCGGTGATGCGGCCATCTTTTTCGATAATGAACGAAACCCAAACCTTGCCCTGGATGCCCATTTGGCGAGCCATTTCGGGGAACTCAAAGTTCTTGCCAATGAATTGGCGGGTTTTGACGTTAAAGCAGTTGAAGCGCTCTTCTTCGGTAGCGAGGTCTTCGCAGCCGGGGAACACGGGCTTGTTCTCTACGTTGACAAAGTTGAAGACTTCTTCCACGGCCTCGACCTCCATGATTTCTACCGTGGCGTCGTCGTCGATCTCCGTAGAAACCAGGTCGAGTTCCACGATGTCAATTTTGTTGTCTACAATCTTGAACACCTCAACCGGGGCCGGGGGCGGCGGCGGCGGGGGCGGCGTTTCGCGGTTGGTCACCAGCATTTCTTCGTCTTCGAGGACGGCATCCAGTTGTCCCAAGTCAATAACGCCCCCTTCATAAGTGCGCCATTCGAAGGCCATCCAAGACATGCCCAAAGCAATAACGAGGCCCAACTGCAGGAACATCCCTTTGCGGGCGTCGAGGTCTGCCTTGAAGTTTTTACGCGGATTCATACTACGTCGTGTTTGGGGTTAAAGATACGCTTTCTGATAAACAGCGCAAGAACTATACCGCTGGCAATTCCCAGGGAATTGGCCAGAACATCGTACCAGGAAAAGACACGGCCCTCAGCCACAATGGGTTGGAGAATTTCTACGCCGAGGCCGTAGCCGAAACTTAACACAGAAACCTTAACGGGCCCAGCCGAAGAACGCGAATACAGCATCAGCAAAAAGGAAACTCCAGCATAGGCGCCAAAGTGAAGCACCAGGTCCTGAACCAGCCGGAAGAGGCCCGGCAATTCCACGCTCGGCTGAAGGGAATAAAAAAGCACAATGCCCGCCCAAACCAGGGCGAGCACCAGCCAAAGCTGCCGCAGGCGCAGCAGCGAAACGATCCGTCCCTTAAGCACCGACAAGGGCGCGGTAGGCGTCGGCGTCCATCAGGTCATCGACGTCCGAAACGTGTGCAACCTTGACGCGAACCATCCAACCGGCACCGTAGGGATCCGAGTTGACCAGGTCCGGCTGGCCGTCAATTGCGGCGTTGACTTCGAGGACTTCGCCCGCAATCGGGAGGTAGAGGTCGCTCACCGTCTTAACCGCTTCAACCGAGCCGAAGACTTCTTCGGCGGCCAAGGTCTCGCCCTCGGTGGGGATGTCAACGAATACGATGTCGCCAAGTTCTCCCTGGGCGAAGTCGGTGATGCCAACGGTAGCAACATCGCCCTCTAGGCGAAGCCACTCGTGGTCTTTGGTGTAGCGTAAGTTGCTGGGGATTTCCATGGCGCAAATATAGCACGGGCTGCGCGCATCCTACGGCCGTTAACCGCCAAGATTGAGGCGCAACGCCACCCCGCTTTGCCACTGATTGGTTGGGAACGCCTGGGATGTTTTGAATTTGCTCACGGTCTGGTCGTAGTAGAACTGCGCCGTAAGCCTGCGGCTCAAGCGGTAGTCGGCAGTAAACTTCACGGTGGTTCGCGTTTGGCCGGCTGTGGGCTGATTGAAGTCCTCGAGGATGCGGCGAATCACGGTTTGGTTGTCGCTGAACTTCACGTCGAGCTTGAGCTCGAGGTTGGATTTAATGGTGCGCGGCGCCCCGCCCTGTTCCACGATGCGGAACTGCACGTCCTTGATGATGTAGCCAACGCCCACCGTGATGTCTTTGGACTTGCTCTCGGTGAGCTGGTTGTTGGCCATGCTGAGGTTGAGCTGGCGCATCATGCCGTAGTTCAATTTGAACGAGGCATTGGATTTGGTCCGCAGGTCGATTCCCATCAGCGGCGAAAAGGACTCGGTAACCGAAATCTGGCCCACCTGCCGCTCCGGAAGGATGTCCAAGTTGTCGTTTCGCGGGTACAAATCGAGCGGATTGTCTTGGAGTCGCTGGGCGCGAAGCATGTGGGTTTGGAGGCCCGCCACGGTCATGGTGCTGGTGTAGGCGTGGCTCAGGCTGAGCGCCGTGAATACGTTGCGCACCGCCTTAAGGCGCATGAGGCCGGTGTAGGTTGCGTTCCAGTTGGGGAAGAACGGAAGCGAACGGTATTCGCCAATGGGCAGGTTTGCCGTAGCCCGATTGCCGTAGGCCGCCAGGAAGGCATTGGCCAATACGTCGGTGTGGAGTACCGAAAATCCGTCGTAGCCGTAGCGCGAGGAGTCCGCGATGTTGATGAAATTGGCGACGTAGTTCGGGTCGATGAGGGACTGGGCATCGGCCATGCGCTTGGAAACGTCGAGGCGTGCGGCCCGGAATCGATCATAGGCCGCACTGGCGTATTCGGGCTCCTTGCTCACATCAAAGGCCGTGGGCCAGGAGATCCACGAACTGCTGTAGGTCAGCACTTCTTGGGGATTGAAGGCATGGAAGCCCCGCGCAAAGAGCGAGTCCAGCCCGGTACCCGTCGAGTAGCGGTAGGTGTAGGACGCCTGGCGGCCGTAGGTCTGGTTGGCGTTCAGCGTGATGCGCATGTCTTGAATGGGCTCCAGCTGGGCGCGCACGGTGATGTTTTGGGTGGTGGCTTCGGTGGCCCGCAGCGGCTGACGCGGGTTTTCAAGTAGCCAGCCTTTGGACGAGGCCAACGACGGCAGGTCGTGCGGCAGGCCCAGGGCCGCCTGCCAACCGGGGGCAAATTCCGCGCTGGGCGTCAAGCCGCTGAAGACGGGTACGGTTTTGAAGCCAGGAAGCAGGCTGCCGGTGTTGAGGCTCGCGGTGGCGTTGACGCTTTTGAGCATGGTTGCGAGGTCGACCACCCCGATGAGGATGGTTTTGGCTACCG
This sequence comes from Cryomorphaceae bacterium, assembly GCA_021298655.1. Lineage (GTDB taxonomy): Bacteria > Bacteroidota > Bacteroidia > Flavobacteriales > Schleiferiaceae > TMED14. The sequence goes on from JAJTFK010000001.1 coordinate 48,158, forward strand.
AGGGCTTGGTTTCTTTGTCGTCCTTGCCCTTGCCGGCCGAAGGCTGGGGCGTTGCGGGTTTGGCGGAGCGAGCGGGCGCAGCGCCGCGAGCGGGCTTCTTGAGCTTACTGTACCCCGGAATCTGGTTGTAGAAGGTCGCCATGTTCGCGTTGGCCGAAGCATTCCATTTTCCGCTCGACTCGACCGTATTACCGAAATTGAGCGAATCCAAACCGGGACGCGTTGCCCAGAGCGAATTGGTCTTCCAATCCAGATCGGCGGTGTAGCGAATCTGGGTTTGCAGGAAGCCCATAAACGGCAATTTGTTAATGGGTACGGACCAGGTCGTATTGACGGTGTGGTGGTATTCGGTTGGTCGCCCTCCCGAGCGCAGGTTTTGGGCCAAGAAGTCCCGAACGCTGTCTGCCGATGCGGGTCCGGGCAATTCGTCGAAGCGCACGCGGATTCTGCTTGTGTAGTCGAGTTTCCAGGACTTCGTCGGATCCCAAATCACGTTGTAGTTGCGGTCCATCGTGAAGTTCTTGTTGTAGGTGATGGGCAACTGGAACTTGGGGTTGTCGACGTTGCGCATTTGCATGGTTTGCTGGCTGCGCAGCACGTCGGCGCGGACACTGATCCGCGAAGGCGTAAGGTTTACGTTGGCGTCCCGGATGATGGCAAGTGCCTTGGGCTTCAGGTTTTTAAACGGCTGAACGTTGACGGACGGCGCCTGGAAGGCGTAGGCGAGGCTCCCGCGGTTCTCCTGGCGCAAATCGTTGAGCGTGTTGGCGTCGCGCCGAAGTACCTCATTAAAGGCATAGGTGCCGCTCAGGTTTTCAACATCCCATGGCCGCGGCTTTTTGGGGAGCTTGGTGGACGCTCCGCCGCCCGCACTCAGGCCTTGTTCGGAATCGCCTTTGGACTCCATGCCTTCCATCGCCGGCGGACCCGTGGCTGCTCCTCGGCCGGAGGGTGCGCCACCGGTAGCCCGATCAATGCGCACGTTCGTGAAGGCAACCGCGCGCCGCTGCTGGAAGTCGCTCACCATGCCGCGCAAGGAGTCCTTGGCTCGCTGGCTGACCAGGTTGGCCAGGGCCTTAGGCATTTCGATGTCGGGATTGTAGGGATTAAACATCGGCGTCTTCCAATCCTGGGCATGGGTAATGAAGACGGGCAAACGCAGGCGGCTGTTCGCCGGCAAGAACCGGTGCAGGTCCAAGTTGGTCTGCACGTCGTAGTTCATGGAACTGAACTTGTTGCGTTCGTTGGGCGCCATATCAATGCCCCCAAATCCGGGCGTGGAAAATCCGCCACTCAGCGCAACCTGTCCAAGGTCGGCGAGCTTCGCGGTACCGCGTGCCAAGCCCGCTACCCCTCCCCGATTGTCGAAATCCGTCATTCGGAGTTCGTTGACCCAAAGTTCGACGCATTTATCCAGGCCGTCGTCGCTTTGGTTCGCCGAGCTCCGCCGCGGGTTTCGAACCCCAACCATGATGGTTCGCACCCAACCCAAGTTCGGCGTACCCACCACGCGGTACGTGCGGTCCCCGACGGTTTTCTCGTAGGGCAGTGCCGGAGAGATGTTGGGATTGGTTTGCATGGCGGCATCGCGCTCCAGCTTCAGTGCGGTCCAAAGGGCAAACTCAATGTCGACGTCGTTGGCGCTGGGCCAAATGATGGCTTCGTCGGTTGCCCCCCAGGCCGTGGTGGTCAGCGGCAACTCATACTCGTAGTAGTTTTGGCTGTAGTCGTTGCCCACGCGAACAAAGAGTCGAACATCGCCGTCGCGCAGCAGGGCGGGGTCCGACGCGGCCTCGGCGTGCACAAAGAGCTTCATGCGCTTGTTCATGCGCATGTCCACGCTGGTGTTTTTGAAGACGGCACGGGCATCGCCGTCGCGGAGTCCGCAGGTGCGCAAGCTCAGCGACTGCTCGTTTTGCTGAAGCAGCGAGGTGTTGCCCAAGAGCACTTGGCGGCGCAGCCCCGGGGGCATGCGGTACACGACGGGCACACGCCCCCCGTTTTCCTCAAGGTTGACCGCGTTCACGGTAAAGGTGGTGGGATCTGAGTCGTCAACCGGAATCATTTCGCGCGATGCATCGAGGTTGAAGCGGTAGCGACGCCATTCGCCGCGAACCAGGTCGAGGCGGGCCATGCGAAGCACCACCGGCTCCTGCCAATCGTGCAAAATCCAGCGCGCAAAGCGAATCGAACGAAAGTCCTGGGCTCCGTTGATGCGCTGGTCGGGCTCAAAAACCGGGATTTTAAACTGGATCCAGCGAACCGGCTTGCGCGTTTGGTCGGGCAGCAGGTCGGTGGTGGTCTCGTAGATGTCGGCGATGTAGTTCTCGCCCACTACGAGGTCTTCGGGGCGCATCGAGATGCGGTAGCTGAAGTACTGCTCCGATCGGTTCAGGGTTGCGTCGCGGTTGACGTCTTCCTTGTCGGGCATGTTGGTGCTCATGGCCGGTTGGCCGTCGATTAGGGCGGTACGCGAATTCCCGTCGGGGTTGTTGAAGTAGCGGTAGCGGCGCAGGATGTCGGCATCAGCCTGGTCCTGAGCGCTGCCTCGGTAGTACACGAAGTTGTCGGCAGCGGGATCAAGCTGTGCGGCTGCGTAGACGGGGCTACCGGGACCAAAAACGTTTTGCACCCGATCCAGGTAGGTTTGGGAGCCTGGACCCAACCAGCGCCGCTCGTCGTCGTCGCGCAGGCCGTCTACCCCAACGTCTTGATTGGGCCGCGATGCTTCGCTGTTGTCAAAAGCGTCCACCACCGGCTGGTACTTAGAGGCGTAGCCCCACATAGAGGAATCGACGTCGAGGCGCGTTCCGTCGGCCGGAAGCCCGTGTTCAAAGGACTGCATGCCGTCCTTGAGAATGTCCTCCGAAACGTTGCCCAGGTGGAGGTAGACGTCGCCACCGGGTGCCGTGGGGTTGTCGAGAAAGGGGTCCATGACCCAGAACTGCACAAACTCGATGTTCTGTTCCTCAAAATTGTTGATGGTTAGCTGGCGCATGATTCCGCCCCAGCGGCTGCGCGGATTTTTTAGGCTTCCGTCTGGGTTTAGGCCCGCCGAGATCCCGCTCAAGCCCTGCACGTCGTAGTTGTAGGGTCCGCGCTCGGTGGGGTCAAACTGCAAATCAAAGGTGTTGATGTTGCGCGCTTGGCTGGGGTCCAACGTGATGTTGGGAAAGACCTCGGCGAAGGGAACCATGCGCTGGCGGTGGTCGCTGGTAATCGCGGGGTTGTTCCGAATGTTGGGCGGCGTGATGGCCGTGCCGGTGAAAAAGGAGTTGTCGATAACGTACCACGAAAGGCGAGCCCGGTTGTAGTTCGAGGCCCAGTTGTCCGAAAGGCTGGCTTCGGGGAATCGCTCGGGTTGTCCTTCGGGAATCGAAGCAAGCTGCCAGGTAATGGTGCCCCTAAGGTCAATGGCGGTTTGGCTGCTTTCGAAGTCGTCAATGTAGGTCGTGGGCTCGCCGTTGATGCTAATAATGCGCGGTGACCCGGGGAGCAGCTGAGCCACCTCGGCCGTAAGCATGATGCTCGACGGGGCTTTTGTCGATACAAACGGCAGTTTATCGATGCTTCGGGTCAACCCCGGCAGGTTCTTTTCGTACTGGGTGTTGAGGCCCCAAATGGCGTTGCGCACGGGCTCCTCGCCGGCGGCGACCTTTTGGGTGAGCGCACCTTCCCGCAGCTGAAGAATGGATCCGCCGACGGTCCAGTTCCGCTGAAGCTGGTGGCTCACGGTGGCACCGGTAAAGGTTTTCGCCTGAAAATTGAACAGCGAGTTGTTTTCAAAACTCACGCGAATCGGAACGCCGCTCTGCAAGATGGCCTCGTTGATAATGCGCACCTGCCCCAGCGCATAGTCCACGGTGAAGTCCTGATTTTCGGTTAGTTTGTTGCCGCCCGCCGTAACCGAAATCGACCCGCGTGGAATGTTGAAGGAGTTGAGTTGGATTACGGACCCCCCTGCCGATTTGTAGCGACCGCGAAGTAAAAATTTGTTTTTCTGGGTTTGCTCCTGGGCCCGGAACAGCGTGGAGTCGTAGAGTTCCTGGAACACGTAGCGCTTGCGCTCGTCGGCCGTGTTCAGTCGCTTGGCGAGCGAGGACCCAAAAGGCTCGAGCGCCGGGAGTATGATGCGCCCGGTCCCGCTGAGCACCGTCAACCCCTCGACAAAGTCAAAAAGTCCGTCGGGAAACGGATCGCCGTTGGTATTGACCTTGTCGGTCTGGAGCACCTGCACCAGCAGCTGGTCCTTGACGCTGGACTTGGGCAAGAACGGTATGGGCAGTCCGGTTTCGTCGTTGACGTAGAGCAGTTCCAGTCGAAAGTCTTCGGGGCTGATTTGGAACGCGTTCAGGTTGTACACGTTTTTCATCATCAGGTCCCAGGCCGGGCTCCGAACATTCAAAATTTGGTGCTTAAGCAGCTTGAGGATGAGCGACTTGGGCGCTACGATTCCGTCGTTCGAAAATTCACCAACCTGATAGGTTCGGCCGTTGACCGTGTACTGGTAGGCCACCGCAATCACCTCGTCTTGGTTGAGCGCCGTGTTCAGCGAGAGGTAGCCCAGCTGCGGGTGGAAACTGAATTCGTTGGGCTGCAGCATTCGGGCATTGGTCAGCTGGGCGTACTCGATGTTGGCGTCGTAGCCCGCCGAATTGAGCACGGCGCCCGCCGAGGCCGCGTCGCGAATGGACGCAAAACGGGAAACGAGTTCCTGCGGGTCCAAGCGGTTGATTCGGTTGGTCGGCCACGCATCGGCACTGGGTCCGGGGAAGATGGCCTCGCCCGGAAGCGCGCCGGAGGTGCTGCGGTAGGCACCTTCTTCGCCCTCACCCAAGTCGAGGAATGCGACGAGGTTGCGGACCTCCGTCGGGATGCTTCGGCGGTTTGTTACCCAAACCTCGACCCGGGTAATCTGCACCGGCGACTGAATGATGGGGCGGGTTCCAACCCACTGCTCGTAGCGGTCGCGAAAAAACTGCGACAGAAAAAAGTGGCGGTTTGCTTCGTAGGCGTCGGCCTGCAGGCGAAACTCTTGGCTTGAAGCACCGCCCTGAATGTTCATGCTCTGGCTCTGCGACCGCTGCTCGGCCAAGACCGTGGTCACGGTCGTCTTGCCAAACTGCATCTGGGTTTTCAGACCAAATAAACTTTGAACGCCCGTGATCAGGCTGCCGTTCGTCGGCAAGCTCACGTCGCCCATTTCGAAGCCCTTCAGGATGTCGTCTTCTTGACCCTTGAAATCGAGCTTGATCTTGTTTTCAAACGCGAAGGTGGCTTCGGTATCGAAGTTGAAGTTCAGGTTGAGCCGATCGCCGAGCTTGCCCGCCGCACTGATCTGCATTTTTTGGTCGAAGTCGATGGCGAGCGTTCGGCGGTTCCGCTCGGGAACAATAGGATTCTTAATGTGCTGGTAGCGCAGCCCAAAGCGAATCTCTGCGCTGCCCGTCGGGCGGATTTCGAGTTTATCGGAGCCAAAAATGTCGCGCAGCACGGGGCTCGTGATGCTCATGTCGGGAACCAGGCTGGAGCCGTCGCGGTCGGTGCCTCCGGCGTTCTGGGCCCAGCGTTTTTGCCAAAAATCCGATTCAAGCTCCCGAAAGCGCAGGGCTTGGTAGTCGGCCGCCGTGAGGTAGCGCGGCGCACCCACGGGCATACCCGAAACGCTGCGCTGAAGAATGTAAAATCCGGTAACGGGGTCGTAGGTAACTTCCGTCTTCCAATTGGGTGGCGTCGGAAGACCGGGCATGGGGACGCGGGTGCCGGTGCTGTCCTGCGCCCCAAGGCGAATGAGCGCCAGAAACCCCAGCAACGTCCAAAGCCCCCTTAGCTTCATCAGAGTCGTGCTAGCGCGCGTTTGATCAGATCTTCCACCGAAGCATCGGCGTCTTCCGCCGCAAGGGCCGAAAGCACTTTCTCGACGGCCGGCCGCGCAAAACCAAGTACCAATAAGGCCTCAATGGCTTCGTGCCGGGCCGAATGCGAACCCGACGGACTGCCCGAGGAGGCACCGAGCTTAACGGCCTTGTCGCGCAGGTCAACCACAATACGCTGCGCCGTTTTGGCCCCGATTCCCTTGATTCGCTGCAGACTGCCCGAATCACCGTTGGCGATTACGGACAGGGCTTCGTCGGGACGAAGGGTCGACAAAATCACCCGCGCAGTACTGGCGCCAACGCCCGAAACCGAATTCAGCAAAACAAAAACGTCGCGCTCCAACTCGGTTACAAAGCCATAAAGCAGTTGGGCGTCTTCCCGGTACACCGGGTGCAGCAGGAGTTCGACCGGGCCCGAATCGGGCAATTCCCCGAAGGTGGTCAGCGAAATGTGGACCAAGTAGCCTACTCCACCGCAGTCCACCACCACGTAGGTAGGCGTTTTGCGCGTTACGGAGCCTCTAAGATGGTAAAGCATACCTGGGTTAACGCCGGAGATGCCGGTATCGTATGGACGTTTAGCGAAGAATTACCTTGGTAGTGCGAATGCCTCCGAGGTGGTAGCTGCGCAGAAGCCATAATCCGGGAACTTCGGGCGCGCGCACGCTGCCGTTCTCGGCGGGAACCGCAACCGACGCCGTTCGGCCCAGCACGTCAACCCATTCCACACGGTACACGTCGTTGGGCAGGCCGCTCAGCCACTGTCCGGCCGCCGCGGGCTGGGGCGCGAGGCGCACTTCGGGGAGCAGGGATTCCGGCGTGCTCACGTAGCGATTGAAGGCAAAGGCCACCACGACCTGAAGGGTGTCGTTGGCATCGGCCACGTTCACGAAGGTGTACCAAATGCTGTCCTGTCCGTTGGCCGACGTATCGCGAACGTAGGCATACCCCGAAAAGTCGTTGGCAACCCCGTTGGGCGCAATCGTTACGGAACCCTGCGATTGGTTGGCCCAGGTAGGGTAGCACAAATCCCAACAGAAGTAGTTGGAGTCCACGATCCCTGTGGTTCCGACCTTGCGGCGCACGACGCGGTAGTCCTTGGTCGTACTGGACGTGTTTTTGACAGAAATGTGCGCGGTGGCCTGCGTCATGGTGTGGCTGTTGGCGTAGGCCACACTGTCCATGGACGTAACCGTCAAACTTTGGGCGCTCAGTGCGACGGCACCGGCGGCGGCGAGGGCGAAGAACAGGGTTTTTTGCATGGGCTAAAGGTACTTCGTTGCGAAGTCCGCACCCAAACCTCCGAGCGCATTCATTTTTTGCGTAGTTTTCGGCCTCTTAAACCCTTTTATTCAACGCCACTTCATGAAGCACCTTACCCTAACGGCCCTCGCGGGTCTACTTAGCTTGAGTGCGTTTGGCCAAAACCGCTTGGTTCTGGTTGAGCACTTCACGCAAGCCTCGTGCGGACCTTGCGCCTCACAAAACCCCGCCCTTAAAGCGATTCTCGACGCCAACTCGACTAAAGTTGTCGCGCTTAAGTACCAAACCAGCTGGCCGGGTGTTGACCCCATGAACGCAGCCAACCCCACGGAAGCCGCTGCGCGCGTTCAGTACTACAACGTGACCGGCGTACCCAATTCCGTAATGGACGGAAGCGGACCGGGTTCGCCAGGCACCATCGTGACCGCCACGACGATCAACAACCGCTACAATACCGCGGCACCCCTGAACATTACCGCAAGCCACCAGTGGACGCCCAACTACGACTCGATTCAAATCGGCGTTTTTGTGGCCAACGCAGGAACCACGACCGTTAGCTCGGGCGCAGCCGGTTCGCTGAAGCTTCACGTTGCCGTTATCGAAGAGGAAATCAACTACCCTTCGGCTCCGGGCAGCAACGGCGAAAAGGACTTTTACCAAGTAATGCGTAAAATGGTTCCCGACGCCAGCGGCACCACGATGGCCGACAGCTGGACGGCCGGTCAAACCCAAATGTTCACGTTCAAGATCAAGGCTCCCGCCTACCTTGCTAACCTGAACAAAGTTGCCGTCGTTGCCTTCATGCAAGACAACAGCAACAAGTCGGTTCTCAACGCCGCGCGCACTACGCCCCAGACCATTGCCGGCCTTCCCGACATCGGCTTGAATGCGTTTACCGCCGCTACGGCTGGACTGTGCAACGGCACGACGACGCCGTCCATCACCATCAAGAACGAAGGCAGCGTGGCCATCACTTCCGCAACCGTTGGGTACACCGTGAACGGCGGAACTCCGGTAACGCAAAACTGGACGGGCAACCTGGCCGCTGGCGCAACCGCGGTGGTTAGCTTCCCCCAAGTGACGCTTCCCGCCGGAACCAATTCGCTGGTGGGTACGGTTAGCGCTCCGAACGGAACGGGCGACGTGAACGGCATGAACAACATGTCGGCTCCGATCGTGGCCGCTGTGATTAGCAACACGCCTACGCCTGCCCCCTTTGCCGAGGGCATGGAGAACGCCAACTTCAATGAGATCCCCGCAGGCCACGTGCTGCTCTACAACACGGCGAGCAAGCCCCTCGTTACGGTCGTATCTAAGGCCAACGTAAACGGCCTTCCCTACGAGCTCGGTGGCTACGGTCAATCGGCCAAGTCGCTCATGGTGGACTTCTTCACCATGCAAGCGGGCGCCCAAGCCAGCATCATCACCCCGAAGGTGGGCGGTGTAACGGCCGGCCACAAGCTGTTCTTCAACCACGCCTACGCGTCGTACGCTGGGGAAGCCGACGGCCTGAAGGTGTTTGTATCGTCGGACTGCGGCGGAACCTGGACGAATGTGTTCGACAAGTCGGGTACCGCCCTGGCTACGGCAGCGAACTCGACGAGCCGATTCTTCCCGCAGCCCACGCAGTGGTACCCCAATACGATCAGCCTGTCTCAGTTCGCTGGCCAGGACATCATCGTGAAGTTTGAGTGCAACTCAGCGTACGGCAACAACCTGTGGCTCGACAACATCTGGGTGAGCACGAGCGCCTTGGGCGAAGAAGAGGCACTGATGGCCAAGGCTACGGTGTACCCGAACCCCGCTCGCGACGCCGTGAAGGTGGCCCTTCAGGCCGCTGAGGCCGGCGACGCCGTGGTTGAGGTGTTCAACCTGAACGGCCAGCGCGTTTTGGCCCAGAGCGTTTCGCTTGAGGCGGGCGCCCAGGAGTTGAATTTCAACGTAGCCGATTTGGCGAACGGAGTCTACACGGTGAAGATCGCCCTGAGCGACCGCATCGAGACGCTTCGCTTCACGGTACAGCACTAATTCCGAACGGAGTTCGGTGGGGAACGCGCCCGGGCCGCAAGGTCCGGGCGCTTCTTTTTTGGACCCAAGCCTTTGGACACCGATTGAAGTAGTACGTACCTTGAGGGCATGAAACGCCTATTCACCGCTGCCTTGAGCGCACTCAGTCTTGCTTTGGGTGCGCAGTCCCTGCCCAAAATGGATGTGTTAACCCTTGAGGGGGCCAAGGTTCCTATCTCGAGTTTGCGCGAAACGGGCAAACCCACCATCGTGAGCTTTTGGGCCACCTGGTGCAAGCCCTGCATCAACGAACTCAACGCGATGGCCGAGCACTACGAAGAACTGCGCGACGAGACCGGCGTGAACCTGATTGCGGTGAGCATCGACGATTCCCGAACGAGTCCCAAAGTGGGTCCCTTTGTTGCCGGTCAAGGTTGGGACTACACCGTGGTTCTGGACCCGAACAGCGACCTTCGCCGCGCCATGGGCGTCAACAACGTACCTCATACGTTTTTGCTCAACGCCGCAGGCGAAGTGGTCTGGCAGGCCAACAAATACGTGCCGGGCGAAGAAGAAGTCCTGATTTCGGAAGTCCGTAAACTCAAGTAAGCGATGCGTCAATTTGCTGCGCTGCTCCTGGCATGCTCGGTGGGTAGCCTCTGGGCCCAAACCGGGACCACCGACGCCTTGGGCGGAACCCTCCGCGCCGTGGTTCAAATCGACGCGCAGGCCTACGTGCGCGACTCCGTGCTCGACCCCGCGGGCGACTACTACCCCGACGAAAAGGCCTTGGGCCAGGGCTGGGCGCTGTTTACCTACGAGCGCGGAAACCTTCGCATGGGCATGCGCTACGAGAACTACCAGAACGCCATATTGGGCTTTCCCACGGGCTACCGGGGCGAGGGCATTACCTACCGCTACGCCCAGTGGAGCCAGGGCAAGTTCGACATCACCGTCGGCAACTTTTTTGAGCAGTTCGGACAGGGCCTCATTTTCAGGGCCTACGAAGAACGCGGACTCGGTCTGGACAACGCCATGGACGGCAGCCGAATCATTGCGCGTCTTCCCAAGGGACTGACCATCAAGGGCGTACTCGGCCGCCAGCGCGTCTACTTTGCCAAAAGCGAGGGAATCCTGCGCGGAACCGACGCCGAATGGGCGCTTCGCGAGGCCCTGCCGTTTTTGGATAAGGTCGGCGTCAGCCTAAACCTCGGCGCGAGCTTTGTGTCCAAGTTTCAGCGCGGATTCGACCCGCTGCTCAACCTGCCCGCCAACGTGGGGGCCTGGGCCTACCGCGTGGGCGCCAACTACAAGGGATTCAACCTCAAAGCGGAGTACGCCTACAAAATCAACGACCCGAACTTCGACAACGGCTACATCTACAAGCCCGGCGAAGCCTTTGTCGCCACCGCCACCTACAGCAAAAAGGGCCTGGGTTTTCTCGCGACCGTGAAGCGCATCGACAACTTCAGCTTCCGCTCCGACCGCAACGCCCAGCAATTCGACGCGTTGATCAACTTCATTCCGCCCACCGGAAACCTTCACACCTACGCGCTGCCCGCCCTGTACCCCTACGCCACGCAGATCAACGGCGAAATGGGCTACCAGTTCGACGTCAACTACCTCATTCCGCGCAAATCACTGCTCGGGGGCAAGTACGGCACCAAGCTCGCCCTGAGCATCGCCTCGTCGCAGAGCATCGACCGCACCCCCTTGGCCGACGGAAGCTTTGGCGACAAAGGCACCCAGGGATACCAAAGCGACCCGCTGACCTGGGGTCAAATTCCCTACTTCCGCGACGTCAACTTCAGCCTGAGCCGCAAGTTCAGTTCCAAGTACAAAAGCCAGCTTACCGCCTACCGGTTCGTGTACAACAAGTCCGTGCTGGCAGACGGAGTAAACGACTACGCGATTTTGGCCGCCCCCGACAGCGACAGCGCCCTGGTCGTTCCGGCCCTGGCCTGGGAGCAGCAGTTCGCCCTACCCAACCACCAAACCCTGTGTACCGAGCTGCAGTGGTCGGGCGGAGAAGGATTTCGCGGCGCCATGGCCATGTTCCTTGCCGAATACACCCTGTCGGAAAAGTGGGTGGTCGCGGTTCAGGACATCTACAACTACGGCCACCCCTCCGAGTCCCGTCGCATCCACTACCCCCTGGTTTCGGTGGTTCATTTTGACGGCCCTACCCGAGTTCAGCTGGGCTACGGCCGCCAGCAGCAGGGCATTTTTTGCGTGGGCGGCGTGTGCCGCGTTGTTCCCCCGTCCAACGGCCTGAGTTTGTCCCTAACCACCCAATTCTGATGCGGAATTTCGTCCTTTACGCCCTGCTCGCCGCAGCCGTTGCTTCCTGCGACTACATCGACGAACCGTTTCGAAATCCGGGCGGAGGTGGAACGGCCACCGCGAACGGCGACACCGTGCTCCAAACGGAACGCGCCGTTTTGGTCGAGGATTTCACGGGGCACCAGTGCAAGAACTGCCCGAAAGCGTCCAAGGTGCTCAAGCAGCTCGACAGCCTTTACGGCTCCGCCAAAGTGGTGGGCCTGGCCATCCACGCGGGTCCCGCCAACTTCACGTCCACCTCGACCGACTACCCTACTGACTTTACTACCGACGACGGCGACGACCTCGCGAGCGTGTTTGGCGTTTGGGGACTGCCCCTGGGCATGGTAAACCGGTTGGACTTCCCCACGAACGCCCACCTGAAAACCTACAGCTCCTGGGGCGCACTGACCGCCACGGAACTGGCCCGCGCACCCGAAATACTGTTTAATGCCTACAGCGGCTTCGACAGCACCTCGCGCGTGGCCACCGTGCGCCTCGACGTGCGCGCGCAATCCAGCCAAAGCAATGCCGTTGGCGTAGCGGTCTACCTCAAGGAATCGGGCATTGTTTCGCCCCAATTGATGCCGGACCAAACACGCGATCCCAACTACGTGCACTACAACGTATTTCGCGCTGCTCCCTGGGGACCATTCGGACAGGAAGTTTGGGCTGCCGGAGTGGCGGCGGCGGGATTGAGCGCCTCGTTGGATGCCTCGGCCACGCTGGACGCCTCCTGGAAGCCCGAGCACGTGCAGTGGGTCGCCATTGCCTTTGATAAAACGACCTACCGCGTCCTGCAGGCCGTGCAAATCGACGTCAAGTAGGCTTGCGGTCGCCGAAGGCGGCGGCCACGTTGCGCTGAATGCGCTCCAAACCGGTGCGCGCCGCGGCGGACTTCCCAAAGGCCTCCGTAAACGCTGCTTCGCTTGCCTGCTCCCAGTCGTTGATGGACCAAGTCACCCAGGTTCCCGGCGCAAACTTCGGTTCGTGATGCGCCGTCGCGTGGCGGTTCCACGGACAGACCTCCTGGCAAATGTCGCAGCCAAAAACCCACGGGTTCAGTGCGCCGGCCATTTCGCGCGGAAGCGCCCCGTGAAGCTCAATGGTCGCGTGGCTGATGCAGCGGGCGCTGTCGACCACCTTGGGCGCGACGATGGCTTGGGTTGGGCAGGCATCAAGGCAGCGCGTACAGGTCCCGCAGTGGTCGGCCACCGGAAGGTCCGGAACCAGGTCGCAGTCCAGGATGAGTTCCGCCAGAAAAAAGTACGAACCCGAATTCTTGCGCAGCACCAGCGAATTTTTGCCCACCCAACCGAGGCCGCTGCGCTCCGCCCATGCGCGCTCCAGCACGGGGGCACTGTCGACAAAGCACCGCCCCTCGATGGGCCCTACGGCGCTGCGCAGCGAATCAAGCAGTTCAAACAAGCGGTCTTTCACCACCCGATGGTAGTCCTCCCCGTAGGCGTAGCGCGCCACCCGGGGGCGTCCCCCCTCTTCGAGTGCTGAAGGTTCCGGGTAGTAGTTGAATGCCAAACTCACCACCGATTTGGCTCCGGGAACCAGCTTGCGCGGGTCCAGGCGCTTGTCGAAGTGGTTCTCCATGTAGCGCATGCTGCCGTGCAGGCCCTGGGCGAGCCAGGCCTCCAGGCGCGGTGCTTCGTCGGCCAAAAAATCGGCTTGGGCCACGCGCGCTTCCATAAACCCAAGGCGAAGCGCCTCGCGCTTCAGAAAGCTTGTTGCCTCGCTCCGCGTCATGAAAAGAGGTTGGGACCACCCAAGGGGGTGCGCCCCAAATGCGTGTAGGCCTTGTCCATCGCCATCCGGCCGCGGGGCGTTCGCGCCAAATAGCCTTCCTGAATCAGGTAGGGCTCGTAAACCTCCTCGAGGGTCTCGGCCTGCTCCCCCACTGCCGTAGCCAAAGTGCTCAGGCCCACGGGGCCTCCGCGGAACTTGTCTATCAACGTGGTAAGGATCCGGTTATCCATCTCGTCAAGGCCGTGGGCATCGACGTCGAGGGCGTCCATTCCAAAACGAGCGATTTCAAGGTCGACCGTAGATGCTCCGCGCACTTGGGCAAAGTCGCGAAGGCGACGAAGCAGGGCGTTGGCGATTCGGGGCGTTCCCCGGCTGCGTCGGGCCACTTCAATGGCCGCCTCGGCCTCGATTCCCATCGATAAAATGCTGGCGGACCGCTCCACGATGGTGGAGAGCAACTCGACGCTGTAGTACTCCAAGCGCGCGGCAATGCCGAAGCGGGCCCGCAGCGGCGACGTAAGCAACCCACTTCGGGTGGTCGCGCCAATTAAGGTGAAGGGCTTGAGCTTGATTTGCACGGAGCGCGCCGCCGGTCCGGACTCGAGCATGATGTCAATTTGGTAGTCCTCCATGGCGCTGTAGAGGTACTCTTCAACCACCGGACTCAAGCGGTGTATCTCGTCGATGAACAGCACGTCGTTGGCATCCAGGCTGGTAAGCAAGCCCGCCAAATCTCCGGGCTTGTCCAATACCGGTCCGCTCGTCAGCTTGAGCGAGGACCCCAATTCACCCGCAATGATGTAGGCCAAGGTGGTCTTGCCGAGGCCCGGAGGCCCGTGAAGCAAGACGTGGTCCAGCGCCTCTTCGCGAAGCCGTGCAGCCTGAACAAAAACCTTGAGGTTTTCGAGCACTTTGGCCTGGCCGGCGAAGTCGTCGAAGCGCGCGGGGCGCAGGCGCTGTTCGGCCTCGCGATCGTCCATGCCCGCCGAAGAGGCGTCGTGCAAAAAATCCACCATAGCTGCAAATGTAAACGGCCGCTCGGGGAAACCGGGCGGCCGTTCAACGAACTTATAAACGCTTAGTGCGCCTGCTCGCCATCCTTTAGCGGCGTGTTCTGGGGCACGAAGTCTTCGTCGTGGCCCGGCTTGCTGTAGTCGTAGGCCCAACGGTGCACCTCGGGAATGGCGCCCGGCCAGTTACCGTGAAGGTGTTCCACGGGCGTCGTCCACTCCAGCGTGTTTGAATTCCACGGGTTTTGCGGTGCCTTGGGACCACGCCACATGGAGTAGAAGAAGTTGAAGATGAAAATCAACTGCGCAATACCGCCGCCAATGGCGAACATCGTGATGATCACGTTGATGTCCTGAAGCTCGTCGAAAATCGGGAATTCGGCGTTGCTGTAGTAGCGGCGCGGCAGACCGGCAAGTCCGGTAAAGTGCATCGGGAAGAACACGCCGTAGGCGCTTACAAACGTCAGCCAGAAGTGCAGGTAGCCCATCGACTTGTTCATCATGCGGCCGTACATCTTGGGGAACCAGTGGTACACCCCCGCGAACATCCCGAAGATGGCCGAAAGACCCATTACGATGTGGAAGTGCGCCACCACGAAGTAGGTGTCGTGAACGTTGATATCCAGGGCCGAGTCGCCGAGAATGATGCCGGTCAAACCGCCCGCCACAAACGTGCTCACGAGTCCAATCGAAAAGAGCATGGCCGGGGTAAACTGAATGTTGCCCTTCCACAGCGTCGTAATGTAGTTGAAGGCCTTCACCGCCGACGGGATGGCAATCAACAGGGTGGTAAACGTGAACACCGATCCGAGGAAGGGATTCATGCCCGTCACGAACATGTGGTGGCCCCACACGATGAACGAAAGGAAGGCGATGGCCAGAATGGACCCAATCATGGCGCGGTAGCCGAAGATGGGCTTGCGCGAGTTGGTCGCAATCACCTCAGACGTAATGCCCAAAGCCGGCAGAAGAATGATGTATACCTCGGGGTGGCCCAAGAACCAGAACAGGTGCTCGAACAGAATAGGGCTTCCACCCTGGTTCGTCAGCATTTCGCCCGCCACCATGATGTCGCTCAGGTAAAACGAAGTCCCCATCGAACGGTCAAACACCAGAAGCAGCGCCGCGCTGAGCAGAACCGGGAACGACAGCACACCAAGAATGGCGGTCACCAAGAAGGCCCAGATCGTCAGCGGAAGGCGGGTCATCGACATACCCTTGGTGCGCAAGTTGATCACCGTCACGATGTAGTTGAGTGAACCAATCAAGGAGCCGGCGATAAACAGGGTCATCGAAACGAGCCAAAGCGTCATGCCCGCACCCGAGCCCGGCATGGCCTGGGGCAGTGCGCTCAACGGCGGGTATACGGTCCAACCGCCCGAGGCAGGGCCCGTTTCCACAAACAGCGAAATCACCATTACCGCCGAGGAAGCGGCGAAGAACCAGTACGAAATCATGTTCAGGAAGCCCGACGCCATGTCGCGTGCACCGATTTGCAACGGAATGAGGAGGTTCGAGAAGGTTCCGCTCAAGCCGGCCGTCAGAACGAAGAACACCATGATGGTGCCGTGAATCGTAACCAGCGCGAGGTACATGTTCGGGTCCATCACCCCGTCGGGGGCCCACTTACCGAGGAAGGTCTCCAAAATGGGGAAGCTCTCGCCCGGCCAAGCCAGCTGAAGGCGGAACAACATGGACATAAATACCCCAATGATGCCCATGAACATTCCCGTTACCAGGAACTGCTTGGCAATCATCTTGTGATCGATCGAGAAGACGTACTTCGTCCAGAAGTTGTCTACGTGGTGCTCGTGATCGTGGTGGTCGTCGTGAGCGTGATCGTGAGCGTGGTCGTGAGCGTGGTCGGCCATAATTCGTGAATCTTAATCAATCAATGTTACAACGTTTCAGCTACGGTCTTTTGTTCAGCAAGCCATTTGGCGTACTCTTCTTCGGACTCAACAACAATATTCATCTGCATGTTGTAGTGCGCCGATCCGCAAATCTTGTTGCACAACAGCACGTAATCGTAGGCATAGGCCTCCAATCCCTTTTCGCCGCGGATCTTATTGATGCGCGCAACCTTCGCCTGAACCTCGGGGTCCTGACGCATTTCGGCCGTAGTCACCGTTGGAGTGAACTGGAACTGGGTCGTCATGCCCGGTACGCAGTTCATTTGGGCGCGGAAGTGGGGGAAGTAGGCCGAGTGAATGACGTCCTGTGAGCGGAACCGGAACAGCACCGGGCGTCCCACCGGAAGGTGAATCTCGGTCGTGATTTGGTCGTCGGCAGCCTGCGTATCGAGCGTGTCTACCCCAATCACGTTGGCGTCCTTAATCAGGCGGACGTTGGCATAGCCAAGCTGGTTGTCTTTGCCGGCGTAGCGCGCGGTCCATTTGAACTGCTGCGCGTAGACTTCAATAACCAAGGGCTCCTGCTCGTTCTTCGGATTCATTACGTTCGACCACGTGGTCATGCCGTAGATGATCAGTACCGCCAAAACCAAGGCCGGAACGATGGTCCAAATGAACTCCAGGCGGTTGTTGTGCTCGTAGTAGGTTGCCTTGCGGTCCTTTGCGCCACGGTACTTCCATGCGAAGTAGAAGAGGATGGGCTGAACCACCAGAAACATGGCGATGATCACGAGCATCGAGATCTCCATCAGGTTGTCGTAATCCACGCCGTGTTCCGATGCGGGCTTGGGCAGCGTCACCGGAAGCCACGTGAACAGCATCCAAAAGAACGCGGCAATGAAGCCGATTCCAAAGAGCAGCATCAACCATCCCTGGTTGTTGTTGTCGCGATCGGTCACCTCGTATTCAGCCGTTTTGCGTGCCTTTGAGGACAGTTCAAAAATCCGAATAAGCTGAAGGGCCGTAAGAACGGCAAGTACAAGGACAATTAGGGTGATCATTCCAGACATAAACGATAGTAGTTAAGGCGTCGGATTATTGATGGAAGTGCTCGCTTTCGGTGAGCATGGGGTGGTTGGCAAGCTTGAGCGGAGCCTTGGCCAATTGGCTAAGCGTCACCCAAAGGAAGAGACCCGCGTAAAACAGAATTCCGCCCAATTCGGCAAAACCAAATCCGTAGTCGTAGCCCACGGCACCCGGCATAATCATGATGTAGTGGTCCATCCAGTGTCCGGCCAGAACAAAAACCGCCGCCAATCCGATGAAGCCGAAGATGCGCTTGGCATCGCGGGACATCAGCACGAGGATCGGGAAGATGAAGTTCATGGCTACCATCATGACAAAGAGGGGCTTGTACTCACCCTTAAAGCGCGGCAAGTAGTAGGTGACTTCTTCTGGAATGTTCGAGTACCAAATCAGCATGTACTGGCTGAACCACAGGTAGGTCCAGAACACGCTGAAGGCAAACATGAACTTGCCCAAATCGTGTTGGTGGTTGGCGTTGATCCACGGAAGGTGGTTGTTCAAGCGCAGGTACATTACCAGGAGGTTGAGCACGGTCATGGCCGTCACGAACATGCCCGCGAAGGTGTACCATCCAAACAGGGTAGAGAACCAGTGCGTGTCAATCGACATAACCCAGTCCCATGCGCTCGTCGACGAGGTCACGGCGTACAGCACGATGAAGGTGGCGGCGAGCTTGCGCTGGGTAAAGAACATGTTTTGTCCCTTGGGTAGGCCGTCCTCCTTAAGGCTGTTGCGGCGAAGCAGGTAGGCAGCGCCCGCCCAAATGACAAGGTAGGCCACGGTACGCGCAATGAAGAACGGAGCGTTCAAGTACGCTTCTTTGCCCGCAATAATGGGGTCGTAGTTGGCGCTGGCCGGGTCCATAATGCCCTCGGCCATCCAGTGCCACAAGTGGTGCAGGTGCATGCTGCCGGTCACGGCAAGGAACAGGATTCCGAGGAGCGGAATACCTACGAACATCGCAACGGCCTCGAACACGCGAATCAAGCCTGCCGACCAGCCCACCTGTGCGGCGTACTGAATGGCTAGGAAGAACAGGGCTCCGATGCCAATGCCCAAAAAGAAGATGCTGTTCACCAGGAACGCAGCCCAGGGGCGGTTGGCGCTCAGGTCGTGGGTAGCTCCATGGCCATCTTCACCGTGAGCGGGTGCAGCGTGCGCGTCGTGCGCTTCGGCTGCGTGAGCTTCTTCGGCGTGCGCACCTTCCGCCGCAACCTCCGCAGCGTGGGCCTCGTCAACGTGGGCCTCTTCGCCGTGGGCCTCTTCGGCAGCAGCCTCTGTGGCGTGGGCTTCTTGAACGTCAACCCCTTCAGGAACTACCTCCGTAGCATGGGGTTCATCGGCGGGTGCCTCGTGAGCAGGAGCTTCGACCGCATGCGCTTCGTCGGCATGGGCCGCTGCAGCGTGTTCGCCGCCGTGGCCATCCGCAGCATGATTCGAATAGTCTGTGTTAAAGCCAATAAGCAGGAACACCAGGCCCACCAAGGTCAGCGACCCGGCGAGCAATTTCATTTTGGACGTAAATACAAACATGTCTTCTGGGGCAGTTTTATTAGGCAGCAGGTTGGGCCGTGGTCGTGTCGGCAGCAGCCGGAGCAGCACCGGGAACTTGGTCCGCGCGGAGCTTCCACACGTACTTGATGATCTTCCAGCGTTCTTCGTAGTTCAGCTGCGACGCATGGCTACCCATGTTGTTCTTGCCGTACATGATCACGTGGTAAATGCTTCCCGGAGTGATGTCCGGAAGCTTGTCTGCGCCGTAGCCCGGGATGCCCAAGATCTTCTCGCGCTGCATCAAAATACCGTTTCCGTCGCCCTTTTCGCCGTGGCAGTGCGAGCAAAACTGCGTGTACAGTTGCTTGCCCGACTCCGCGTCCAAGGTTTCGTAAAACGCCGGAACCTCGGTGTTGGCCATCGATGCCGCGTAGCCCTCGTTGGTATTCGGAATCGTGTAGGGCACGTAGCCGCGCGGCACCGTTCCCTCAACCGGATCCTTGGCGGTACCCGGTTCGTAGGTTTGGTGTGCCGGAGAACGGTACATGTCGTCCATGTACGAGTAGCCCGGTGTGGTCTTGTCCCAGTTGCACGAGGCCAGTACCGCCGCACTGCCTGCAACCCAAAGAATCGTCTTGATACGCATATTGCTTAGGCTTCAGCTATTTCTACTGCACCCGATTTTTTCAGAACGTCTACCAGGCCGTCTGCCGCCGGCAGCTCCACCATAAAGTAGTCGTCCGTGGTGCGGGGGTCCGGATTTTGGGCATCCGCGCCGGGGTACAAACCGTTAATAATAAGGTAGGTCCAAACCATCAGGTGGGCGGCGAAGAACACCGTCAACTCAAACAAAATGGGCACAAAAGCCGGCATGTTCATGCCCCAGTTCAGGTTGGGTTTTCCGCCAATATTCTGTGGCCAGTCGCTGATCATCATGAACCAAGTCAGCGTAACCGCAACCGTGAGGCCCAGAACCCCGTACATGAAGGCTGCCATAGCGATGCGCGTCTCTTTTAGGCCCATGGCCTTGTCGAGTCCGTGCACCGGGAAGGGCGTGTAGACTTCCGAAATCTTATAACCCGCCGCGCGGATCTCCTTTACGGCCGAAATAAGCACGTCGTCGTCGTGGTACAACGCGCGGACTACCGGGGTAGGCTCAGTGGTGTGCGCCATGGTCGCTGTGGTGTTTTTTCTGGGCTTCGCCCGAAGTTTTCAAAATAGTCTTGAGTTCGGCCTGCGCAATCACCGGGAAGGTGCGCGCGTAGAGCAGGAAGAGCACGAAGAAGAATCCGATGGTGCCCACGAAGATGCCTACGTCGACAAACGACGGAGAGAACATCGACCAGCTCGACGGCAGGTAGTCGCGGTGCAGCGAAGTCACGATGATTACGAAGCGCTCGAACCACATGCCGATGTTTACGACAATCGAAATCACGAACGTGAACACGAGGTTGGTGCGCAGCTTTTTAAACCACATGAACTGGGGGCTGAATACGTTGCACGTCATCATCGACCAGTAAGCCCACCAGTACGGACCCGTGGCGCGGTTTAGGAAGGCGTACTGCTCGTACTCCACCCCGCTGTACCAGGCGATGAACAGCTCGGTGATGTAGGCCACGCCCACAATCGAACCCGTTACCATGATGATGATGTTCATCATCTCAATGTGCTGGATGGTGATGTAGTCCTCCATCTTGAACACCTTGCGCACAATGAGCAGAAGGGTTTGTACCATGGCAAAACCCGAGAAGATGGCCCCGGCAACGAAGTACGGGGGGAAAATCGTCGTGTGCCATCCCGGAATCACCGATGTCGCAAAGTCCATCGATACAATGGTGTGAACCGACAGTACCAGCGGCGTAGCGAGGCCCGCGAGGACCAAAGAAACCTCTTCAAAACGCTGCCAAGCCTTGGCCTTACCGCCCCATCCGAACGAAAGCACCTTGTAAATGTGCTTTTGAACCGGGTTCACGGCGCGGTCGCGCACCATGGCAAAGTCCGGAATCAAGCCTACGTACCAGAAAACGACCGAAACGGTCAAGTAGGTTGAGATGGCGAACACGTCCCACAGCAGCGGCGAATTGAAGTTGACCCAAAGCGAGCCGAACTGGTTGGGAATCGGCAAAACCCAGTAGGCCATCCATACGCGGCCCATGTGGAACACCGGGAAAAGTCCGGCCTGGATCACCGAGAAAATGGTCATGGCCTCCGCCGATCGGTTGATGGCCATACGCCAACGTTGGCGGAACAGCAGCAAAACGGCAGAAATCAGGGTACCTGCGTGACCGATGCCGACCCACCATACAAAGTTGGTGATGTCCCAGGCCCAACCCACGGTTTTGTTAAGGCCCCAAACGCCGATTCCGGTTCCGACCGTGTAGGCCAAGGAGCCAACGCCCCACAGAAACATGACCAGCGCGATGCTAAACACCACCCACCACGAGCGCGGAGCGGCGTTTTCAATCGGACGTACGACGTCTTCGGTGATCTGGTTGTAGCTCTTATCGCCTAGGATAAGGGGCTGACGTACTGGTGATTCGTAGTGCATAACTTATTAGGCGTTGCGAACTTTAGTCAGGTAGAATACCGAAGGCTGCGTGCCAACCTCTTCGAGGAGGTGGTAGGCACGGGCGTCGGCCTTGGCGGCACGAACCGCACTCTTCGCGTTGTTGACGTCGCCAAAGGTGATGGCTCCGCTGTCGCAGGCCTCGGCACAAGCCACCGTGAACGTGCCGTCGGCAAGAGGCTGACCGGCTTTCTTGGCTTCGAGCTTGGCGTACTGAACGCGCTGAATGCACATGGTACACTTTTCCATCACACCGCGCGAACGAACCGTTACGTCAGGGTTGAGGACCATGCGGCCGTAGTCGTCTTGTGACGGGTTCACGTCGGCGAACTGTTCGTTGGCCATGTAGTTGAACCAATTGAATCGGCGAACCTTGTACGGGCAGTTGTTGGCGCAGTAGCGCGTTCCGATGCATCGGTTGTAGGCCATGTGGTTCAAGCCTTCGCGCGAGTGAACCGTAGCACCAACCGGGCACACCGTTTCGCAGGGCGCGTGGTTGCAGTGCTGGCACATAACCGGCTGGAACACCACGGCGGGCGACTCCGACGGCTCCTCCATCTTGGCGTACATCTCAATGCCGCCGATGTTTTCTTCGGCTGCGCGCTCCTTGCTCATGTCGCTGCTGTAGTAGCGGTCAATGCGGAGCCAGTGCATGTCGCGGAGGTTGCGGATTTCTTGCTTGCCCACAACCGGAACGTTGTTCTCAATGTGGCAGGCTACCACACAGGCGCCGCAGCCGGTACAGCTGTTGAGGTCAATGCTCATGTTCCACATGTGCATCGTCTCGTGGTCGTGGTTCGCCCAAAGGTTGGCCTCTTCCGACGTTTTGTGTCCGTCGATCGTGTGGAAGGTTGGCTTTTCGTTCCAGCTCGAACCGCTCGGATCGGCGATGAAGTCGGCGAGCGTCACCTCGTTGACGATGCGGCGACCCATCATCGTGTTTCCGAGCTGCACCGTGGCGAACTCGTGCATTCCGTCGGCCTTGGCGATCTCCACGGCAACGGCGCCGGTGGTTACCCCGAGTGCGTAGGCGTTGACGCCCATGTCGTCGGCAACCTTGCCGGCCGACGTGCGTCCGTAGCCGTAGGCGAGGCCCACGGTACCGGCCGTTTGGCCCGGCTGGATGAATACCGGAACGTTCTCGAGGACGCGCTTGCCCACTTTAACGGTGGCGTAGCTTCCGTCGAGCGAACCGTCGCTGTTCGTTTCGTTTTCAAAGCCCAGAGCCAGTGCGTCGGCCGCGGCGATGGTCAGGTAGTTGTCCCACGTGAGGCGGGTAACTGGGTCCGGAAGCTCGTGCAGCCAAGGGTTGTTGGCTTGGTAGCCCGCACCCACGGCGTTTTCGTACATGGCGAGCTCCATTCCAGCCACGGGCTTGGCCACCTTGGCCGAAGCCGCTAGGGCCGCTGCAGCACCCGCAGCAGCACCCGACACCGCACCGGATGTAACGGCAGCGCCGCCGTCGTGAACGGTTTGGTTCCAGTTTAGTCCGAAGGACGTGGCAAGGGCCGCTACTTGGTCCTTGGCGCTGCGGGCATCGCCCGAAAGTCCGCCCAGCACCTCAAGTACCGACTTGCTGTTAAAGAGGTTTTTAATGGTTGGCTGGGCCACCGTGTATTCTCCGGCAACGGGACGGTAGTCAGCCCAGGCCTCCAGGTAGTGGGGCATGGGGGCCGCGGCCGAGCAAAGCACCGCCGTTTCGTCCATGCGGTCGGTCAAGCTCATGCTGAACTTGGCGCCCTTGATGGCCTTTTCAAAATCGGGGCGGAAGTACACCGGGTTGGTTCCGGCGACCAAGAGGGCGCCTACGCGCTTGGCGTTGAGGTCCGCAACAAGATTGGCTACGCGGGCTTCGTTACCGCGGCGGATGTACACCGGCTTATCGGTGCGCAGCGTTGTTCCAAAGGCGCCGGTCAGGGCATTCAGGGCAGCGGCCAGTTTGGCTGCATTGGCGTCGTCGCCGCCGACCAATACCACGGACTTGCCGTTGGCGGCTTTGAGTTCCCCGGCTACGGACTTGAGGGCCTTGGACAGGTCGTCGCGAAGGGCCACTTTGGCGGCTGATCCGCCCAGTTCGTTCACCAAGAACGCCAGCGAACCGGCAACTTCCGAAGGCTTGATTTTTACGCGCTTGTCGGCGTTGGACCCCGTGAGCGACAAGTTGCTCTCGAATTCCACGTGGCGGAGCATGTCGCCACCCGGCTTGCGGCGCGCCGCGTAGTCGCTGGACAGCTGCTGCGCCGTAGCGCCCGAAAGGAAGTCGCTGCCGAAGGAAAGAACCAACTTAGCGGCAGTAAGGTCTACCGTTGGAAGGGCGCGAACCCCGGTCAAAGCCTCCCAAACGTCCAGGGTGTTGGACTGCGAAATGGCGTCAAATTCCACGTGCTGGAAGTTGGCGTAGCTCTGGCGCAGGCGCTCGATGGCGGCCTGAAGCGAGGGACTGAACACGCTGGACGTAAGCAGAACGAACTGCGTGCCCTGAGCAAGCGCGGCATCGGCAGCCTTCTTCAACGAAGCCTCTACCGTGGCCCAATCGCTGTCCTTGCCGTTCAAAATGGGTCCGCGAAGGCGGGCCGAATCGTACAGCGAAAGCACGCTGGCTTGAGCGCGGGCATTGGTTCCGCGGTTGAAGCGGCCGGCGTCGCCCGGCTCCACCTTAATGGGGCGGCCTTCGCGGGTCTTAACCAGAACCGATGCGTAATCCTGACCGTCGGTGTAGGCCGTTGCGTAGAACGACGGCACCCCAGGGGTAAGGCTATCGGGCTTAACGACGTAGGGAACGCTTTCAATAATGGGTTGTTCGCAGGCAGCCAAGGTTGCGGCGGCGGTGCTGAATCCCAAAAACTTAAGGAAGTCACGGCGGCTCGTCTGAGCCTCCATGCTGCGCTCGTCGGCTAAGAACACATCCGCAGGGATGTCTTGCGCGAATTCGTTTTCGGCCAAACGCTGCGAAACCTCGGTGTTCGCGAGCTGGTCGAAGCTCTTCCAGTACACTTTATTGCTTGCCATAGAATTGTTCGCTTAGTAGTGGCACTTGCCGCATTCAAGGCCACCAATGCTAGCGGCCGTAATTTTTTCGCTGTGGAAGCGCTCGACGAGTCGGTCGCTAATCGACGCGGAACCGTCAATCGAGCCGGCGTAGTAGCCGTTGTCGCCCTTGATCTCGGTCTCGCGGTGGCAGTTGATGCACCAGCCCATCGTGAGCTCGCTGTATTGGTACACCTCTTCCATTTCCTGAACCGGACCGTGGCAGGTCTGGCACTCCACCTGACCGGCAGTCACGTGCTGGGCGTGGTTGAAGTAGGCCAAATCGGGCAGGTTGTGAATGCGAATCCACTGGATCGGCTTTTGCTCGTAGCCCTCGATGTAGGTGCGCGCCTCGGGATCCCAGCCAATGGCGGCGTAGATCTTTTGGATTTCGGGCGAACGCTCGCCGCCGTACTTGGGATTGCCTGCGGCATCCACGATTTCGGAACCGTCGATGTACATGTGGCAGTTCATGCACACATTGGCCGAAGGAATGCCCGAGTGCTTGCTGTGGCGCGCGCTGCTGTGGCAGTAGTTGCAGTCCACGCCGTTGTCGCCCGCGTGAATCTTGTGGCTGAAGGCAATCGGCTGCACCGGCTGGTAGTCTTTTTCTACTCCGATTCCCATGAGGTAGGAGTAGGTCGCGTACAGGAATCCAAGCGCAAGGACGACCGTCAGGAAGGTCATGAACCGCTTATTGGCCACCAAAATCTTGGTGACGATGTCGAGGTCTTCGAGCAGGCTGGTTGGGTTTTCGCCGTTGAGCTGCTTTAGCGTGTTCCGCACGCGAAGCAGGAGCACCAAGTTGATGAGCAGGAATCCGCCCAAAACGTACATCAACCAAGGCGAATTAGCCGACTCTGCAGGAGCAGCCGGAGCCGCTGCTGCGTCCGCGCCGGGAGCAGGTGCCGCCTTTTTGTCGCCTTCCACGGTGTAGGCCAAAATGCTCTTAATGTCGTCGTCGGTAAGCGCCGGGAAGGCCTGCATCACCGAACCGCCGTACTCCTCGAAGATGGCCTTGGCATCGGCGTCGCCCGAAGCGCGGAATTCCGCATTGTTGCGAATCCATCGGAGCAACCACTCCTCGGAACGGCGTTGGGTCACGTCGCCGAGCGCGGGTCCAACGAGTTTTTTATCGAGTTTGTGGCAGCTGGCGCAGTTGGCTTTAAAGAGCTTTTTGCCGGCTTCGGCGCTGACCTCCGCAGAGGCCGAAATGCTTAAAACGCTGAAAGACAGAAACGTTAAAAACGCTCGTCGGAGCAGCGAGGCATAGGGTGTCAAACGCATACGCATACTGAGTGGTAAACTTGTCCTTTTCAAGGCCCCGCAAAAGTACAACAGAACAGCCTCGGGCATATTTCAAACTCTCTTAGGCATTTTTAATTTAAAACGATTCTAAAGAAGAGAATTCCAAGCCCGCTTGAGCGACCAAAAATGCGCCTACCTTTGAATCATGATTGGCTTGTTGTTTGCGCTTAGCCTGGTCCCCGTTCCGGACACGGCCGTGATTGGTTCGGGCGTTGCCATTGACGAAGCCGTGCGGTCAACGCTGCAATCGAGTGCACACCAACCCCGGCAAGCCGTGGAGGCCGGTGCCGAACGCTACACCGTTCAGGTTTTTGCCGGCCGCAGGCAGGAGGCCAACTTGGTTTACGTCCATTTGACCGATTCCATCGGCGCGACCCTTCCGGTTGCGATCCACTTTGACGAGCCCCAATTCAAGGTTTTTGTGGGAATTTTCGGGAGCCGACTCGAGGCGGAATACGCCCTGCGCAAGTGGCGGTCGCGCTACCCCACGGCCTTCGCCGTTCAAGCGCCCAATCAGCGATTTAAGAAGGGTTCCAGCGTGCGCTGAAGCGCCGCCGCGGACTGCACGCCCGACTGGCGCCAAAGCAGCTCTCCCCTGCGAAACAAAGCCAGCGTGGGAACGCCCTGCACCCGATAGGTCTGGGCCACACTCGGGTTTTTATCCACGTCAATTTTTACGATGCGTATTCGTCCCTCCATGAGGCGATTTAGCTCGATCAGTATGGGGGCCAAGGTCTTGCAGGGTCCGCACCATTCCGCAAAAAAATCGACGAGAACGGGTTGGTCGCCGCCCACGAGTTCGTTGAACTTCGCGTTCATTTTCGAACTACGGGCTTGCGCGCCGAGGTCCAGGCCTGGAATCCGCCCTGAAGGTGGTAAACCTTTGTGAATCCGGCTGCCTTGAGCTTGGAAATCGCCTGACCGCTGCGACCGCCCGAACGGCAGTAGAGGTACATGGGCTTGTCCTTGGGAAACGCCGCCATTTTGGTCATGAATTGGGCGTCGTAGAAGTCGACGTGCTTGGCCCCGGCAATCATTCCCTCGGCAACTTCACCCGGGGTACGAATGTCCACCAAGATTCCCTTCTTGGAATCGCGTTCAAAGGTCGCGACATCCAGGTTTTGGGCTGAGAGGAGGCCACTTGGCAGTAAGAACAGCAGTCCAAGCATGCTGCCTTGCATCCGGCTCCAAAAATCCAAGGTTTTTCTTGTGTAGTGCATACGTGTAGATTTGGTGGTCCGATGTGGGTCGATACCGTGTCCCTGAAGGTACTCCATTCGGCGCAGGTCGCGCCCTTTTTTGCATCCAAGCCCTATTCCTCCGATCGCGCGGGTTGTTCGAAAACGGTGGCCTACCCGGCCATGGTGTGGTACACGGCCTGAACGTCTTCGTCCTCTTCGATTTTCTCCAGGAGTTTTTCGACGTCGGCCTGCTGCTCGGGGGTCACGGTTTTGGTGTCCATGGGAATGCGCTCAAAGCCCGAGGTAAGGATCTCGATTCCGCGCTCTTCCAAGGCCTTGGTGATGGCGCCGTATTCGCTGAAGGGCGCGTACATGAAAATGGTGTCGACGTTTTTCTCTTCGTCGTGCTCAATGAAGAGTTCCTCGACGCCGAAGTCGATCATTTCGAATTCAAACTCTTCGAGGTCGATGGTGCCCTTGGGGATTTTAAAGTTGCACTTGCGCTCAAACATAAACTCGACCGAGCCGCTGGTTCCCAGGCTGCCGTTGTATTTATTAAAGTACGAGCGCACGTTGCCCACCGTACGGGTGGCGTTGTCGGTGGCGGTTTCGACCAAAATCGCGATTCCGTGCGGACCGTATCCTTCGTAGACCATCTCCTTGTAGTCGGCCTGGTCCTTGCTCGTGGCGCGCTTGATGGCCCGCTCCACGTTGTCCTTGGGCATGTTGGCGTCGCGGGCGTTCTGCATCAGGGCCTTGAGGCGCGAGTTGGCTTCAGGGTTCGGGCCGCTTTCCTTGACAGCCATGATGATGTCCTTGCTGATGCGGGTAAAAACCTTGGCCATGGACGACCAGCGTTTCATTTTGCGAGCCTTGCGGTATTCAAATGCGCGTCCCATGCGAAAAAGTGTTTGTTGTTCGGAATTCGGTCTGCAAACCTACGGCGCCGGCGGCCCTATTCCACGGTCCAGGTTCGGCCGGAATGGAGCACGTCATTCAGCGAACGGGTTCCCGAAGGAAGCGAAAAAATGGGCCGATCGGCCGAGTACAGTACCCCGAAGGGCCGCAGGACTCCTTCGAGCTCCGCCAACGCAAATGCCTTGATTCGGTCCGCGGGGTCGTGGACCCACGCGTCGGCGAGGCCAAAGTCCGCACCGAGAACGCGGACCTCGGGACGGCCGCCGTTCCATGCCAGGGCGTGGGTAGGTTCCGCGCCGCCCCACGAAATGGGCCTGCCCGGTTCGAGGAAGATGGCGTGCGCTGCCTGGCTTGACTTTTCGGTCCAAGCCTCAAATGCTCCGTCGTGAAAAACGTTGCAGTTCTGGTAAATTTCGAGCAGGGCCGAACCCTGGTGGGCCTGGCTGGCAGCCAGCTGAGCGCGGAGGTGGGCCGGATTCCGATCCATGCTGCGCCCGACCCATGTGGCGCCCGCGCCCAAGGCCAAGGTGAGCGGGTTCAGGGGCTGATCTACGCTTCCGCGCGGGGTGGATTTGGTGACCTGACCGGCACGGCTTGTGGGCGAATACTGTCCCTTGGTTAGCCCGTAGATTTCGTTGTTGAACAGCAAAATCGGCACATTGAGGTTGCGGCGCAGGGCATGAATGAGGTGGTTGCCCCCGATGCTCAGGGCGTCGCCGTCGCCGGTGATGATCCACACGTCGAGGTTGGGGTTGGCGAGCTTAATTCCCGTGGCCACCGCCGGAGCGCGACCGTGCAGCGAATGGATTCCGTAGGTGTCCACGTAGTACGGCAACCGGCTGCTGCAGCCGATTCCGCTCACGACTACGGTTCGGTTCGGGTCGGCGCCGGTGCTCGCCAGCACCTCGGTAAACTGCTTGAGCACGCTGTAGTCGCCGCAACCCGGGCACCAGCGCACTTCTTCGGGGCTTTGAAAATCTTTGGCGCTCAGTTCCATAGCGAGGCGAGTTCGTCTTCGGTGAAGGGTTGTCCCGTGGTCTTGCACACCGATTCAACGGGGCGGGCCCAACATCCCTGAAGGTGGTGCGCAAGTTGCCCTTCGTTCATTTCAATCACCACAATGCGGCGGTAGCCTTCGGCCGCCGCCTTGAGGTCGGGATGCAGCGGATGGAGGTGGCGCAGGTGGACATAGTCCAGTTTTTGGCCTTCGGCAACCCGTCGTTCTACGTCTCCGCGCACCGCGCCGTAGGTTGAGCCCCATGCCAGCACCAGGGTATCGGCGTTCGGGCAGCGCTGAACGACTTCCAGCGGGCCATAAAGGCGTACCGCGGCGTCGACCT
Source organism: Cryomorphaceae bacterium (assembly GCA_021298655.1). Classification (GTDB taxonomy): domain Bacteria; phylum Bacteroidota; class Bacteroidia; order Flavobacteriales; family Schleiferiaceae; genus TMED14. Next base: position 77,167 of record JAJTFK010000001.1, read on the forward strand.
TCGCCGCGCGCGCACGAACCATGGACTGATGGTTGGCGGCTTCGTAGCTGATTCGACCACTCCCCGCTTCGCCCTCGAGTCCGCCAATTCGGTGGGCCCCACCTGGGGTTCCGGGTGCAACCCAGGGGCGGACACCCTGTTCGTCGCGGCCGTAGGGCGCGTCGCTTGCTTCGCCCCGCGGCGGCGTAATAGTGGGAAGCTCGTCGACGGACGGAATTCGCCAGGGCTGGGCACTTCCGGCAACGTAGGCGTCGGAAAGCACGATGACCGGAGTCATGCATTCTACGGCCATCTTGGCCGCGAGAAGTACGGTGTCAAAGGCGTCTGCAGCGGTCCGCGCCGCCAGTACGGGAAGGGGAGCCTCGCCGTGGCGACCGTGTAGGGCTTGCGCCAGGTCGCTTTGCTCGGTCTTGGTTGGCAAGCCCGTCGAGGGACCGCCCCGCTGCACGTCGATCAGCACCAAGGGAAGTTCCGTCATGACCGCAAGCCCAAGGCCCTCGGCCTTTAAACTAAGTCCCGGGCCCGAAGATGCCGTAACGCCCAGTCCGCCCGCGAAGGAGGCCCCCAGAGCCGAAGTCACCGCGGCTATCTCGTCTTCGGCCTGCAAGACCGTGACGTGTTCGGGCTGCAGCTTCGCCAATTCGTGCAGGATTTCAGAGGCCGGGGTGATGGGGTAGCTTGAGTACAGTAGGGGCCTACCAAGTTGGTGTGCCGCGGCCGCCAAACCAAGGGCCATGGCCTGGGATCCGTTGACGGTTCGGTAGGTTCCGCGGGGCACTTCTTGGGAATCCACCGAAACCAAGTAGTCTTGGACTTCGAGGGTTTCGCCAAAGTGCAGACCGGCCCGAAACACGGCCACGTTGGCGTCGTCGCCGCGAAACAGGTGCTCCAATTCCACCTCAACGGCGTCCGCGGGCATGCCGTACATCCAGACCAAAATTCCCAAAACCAGCATGTTTCGGGAGCGAAGCTTGTCGCGCTGGCCCGCGGGAGACGCCGAACGAGCGCGCAACGTCAGGTCCTTAACGGGTACGTCGAGCACGCGAAACCGCTGCCGGGCTTCGGCCAAGGGGTCGGCAGTCGCCGGGAGCTTGGCGAGGGCCAGACTCCGCGCATCAAAGCCTTCTTGGGCCGCAATCAACAGCCCGCCCGGCTTGAGACGGTCCGCGTACTTGGTAAACGCGGCGGCGTTGAAGGCCACCAGGCAGTCGGCCTGGGACCCCGGATCGTGAATGGCCTCTGAGGCCATGCGAAACTGAAATCCCGACACCCCGCTGACCGTGCCCTGCGGGGCCCGGATTTCGGCCGGAAAATCCGAAAGGGTGCGCACGTCGCGCCCGGACTGGGCCGCGGCACGAACCATTTGCCCACCCAATAGCTGGATGCCGTCGCCGGAATCGCCGGCCAAAAGAACGACCACGCTACGCTCCATGCTCCAGCGCGATAACCTCGTGTATTTCGGGCGCATGGCTGCGAATGCTGTTTTCCACACCCAGCTTTAGCGTGGTTTGGTTTACGCTGCAGCCGTGGCACGCCCCGAGAAGGCGCACGAACGCGCGCGGCTCCTCAATCCGAACCAGCTCGATGCCGCCGCCGTCGCGCTCGAGAAAGGGACGGACTTCGGACAGAGCTGCTTCAACGCGCGCCTCTAGGGTCATACCTCGCGCTTTTTGGTTTTGCAGCCGGCCATCGTGGTAATGCGCACGGCTTCGGTGGGCGGAAGGTTGGTCACGCGGTCCGCGAGGGACGAAACCACGTTGCGCGCCATCTCCGTAAAGGCATCTCGAACAACCCCATCCTGCTGCAGCGCAGCGGGTCGGCCCACGTCGCCGGCTTCACGAATCGACTGAACCAGTGGCAATTCGCCCAGAAAGGGCACGTCGAGTTGCTCGGCCAGGTTGCGCGCGCCGTTGCGGCCAAAAATGTGGTACTGCTCGTCGGGGTGAAGGGGCGGCGTGAAGTAGGCCATGTTCTCCACGATTCCGAGCACCGGGATCTGGATGGCGTCCATGCGGAACATGCCCACTCCCTTGCGCGCATCGGCCAAAGCCACGGCCTGGGGCGTGCTCACCACCACGGCGCCGGTCACGGGCAGGGCCTGCACCAGGCTCAGGTGGATGTCTCCCGTTCCGGGAGGCAGGTCAATCAGCAGAAAGTCCAATTCGCCCCAATGGGTCTCCTGAAGCATTTGGTTCAGCGCTTTGGTCGCCATTGGTCCGCGCCAGACCACGGCTTGGTCGGTCCCCGCAAAAAAGCCAATGGACATGATTTTGATGCCGTAGGACTCGACTGGATCCATTTTCCGAAGGCCATCGACCTCAATTCCGCCCGGGTTCGCGCGCTGGACATCGAACATGATGGGCATGCTGGGGCCGTAGATGTCGGCATCAACTACCCCGACGCGGAATCCCATTTCGGTCAGGGAAACCGCGAGGTTGGCCGTAACCGTCGACTTCCCTACCCCACCCTTGCCCGAGGCGACGGCCAGAACGTGGGCCACCCCGGGAATGGGCTTCCCGCGGAGGAGGTTGGCCTGTTCGGCAGGTGCCGGGGTGCGCACTTCGAGGTTGACCTTGACCTGTGTTTTGGGATCCACGGTGTGTACCGCCTTCAGGATGTCGACCTCAAGCCGCTTTTTTTGGGCCAGGGCGGCGCTGTCGCTGACGGCGTCCACTTCGACCTCGTTCCCAAAAATTTGGATGTTTTTTATGTGGCCCGATTCCGCAAGGGTTCCGTTGCCGGAGGCGTTGGCAACCTGTGCTAAGGCGTCGAGTACTGCGGTTTTGGTCATAGCTGCAAAGGTAGCGCCCAAGGCTGCGTGCCGCGGGGCGGTTTAGTCCAAAACACTAAGTTCGGCGGGCAGCTTTTTGTTCGCCAACTGACCACAGGCCGCGTCGATGTCTTTGCCGCGCGAACGGCGGACCTTGGCCACTACCCCGATTCGGGCGAGCCCGTCGACGTAGGCTTGGAGTGCCTCGGGCGAAGCCTGGCGAAAGCGCGCGTCCCCGATGGCGTTGTACTCGATGAGGTTGACCTTACAGGGGACCCGCTTGGCCAATTCAACCAGGGCCTGCACGTCTTCGGGCTGGTCGTTGACGTCGCGCCAGACCACGTACTCGAAGGTGACCTTGCGCTTGGTTACGGTGTACCAGTATTCCAAGCTCGAGCGCAGGTCGGCAATCGGAGCCACGTCGTTGACCGGCATGATTTGGGCGCGCACCTCGTCGCGGGCGGAATGCAGCGAAACGGCGAGGTTGAACTTAACGCCGTCGTCGGCGAGCTTGCGAATCATTTTGGGCAGGCCCACGGTGCTCAGGGTAATGCGCTTGGGCGAAAGCCCGAGTCCCTTGGGCGAAGTGATCCGGTCGATGGCCTCGAGGGTGTTCTTGTAGTTCATCAGCGGCTCGCCCATGCCCATGAACACGATGTTGGTAAGCGGTCGCCCAAATTCCGTTTGACCCTGCTCGTGAATGGCCCGAACCTGGTCGTAGATCTCGTCGGGCTCGAGGTTGCGCATGCGCTTGAGGCGGGCCGTGGCGCAAAACGCGCAGCCCATGGCGCAGCCCACCTGGCTTGAGACGCAGGCCGTAATGCGTTTTTCGGTTGGAATCAGCACGCTTTCCACCACGAGGCCGTCGTGCAGGCGCACGGCGTTTTTCATCGTGCCGTCGCTGGAACGCTGTACCGATTCAATGCGCTGGGGGCGAAACACAAAGGCCTCGGCCAGCTTTGTCCGCAGGGCCTTGGGGAGGTTCGACATTTCATCGAAGCCCTGTGCCCCCTTCGACCAAAGCCAATCGTAGACTTGGTCGGCTCGGTAGGCGGGTTCGCCCCATGCAGCAAAATGTGCGCGGACTTCTTCGCGCCGTAAACTCCGAAAGTCGGGTTTTTCGGTCATCGGGTGCGCTCGGGGCGAAGGCTCATAAACACCCACTTGCCGCGTTTGATTCCGGGAATCACGGCCTCTCCGGGCAGGCCGAGGTAGCTCTGTCCGCGCATCGGAATGAGGACCGACTTCTCCTTTCGGTTGTCGATCAAGGGAACGTAATCCAGGGATCCGTCGGGCCGAAGCGTGACCTGAACGAGCATTGCGCGCGTCGGCTTGTTCATGATTCGCGGAGCCTGCTGCTGGGCCCAGCGCTTGTCGTTGCCCTTGGCGTCGTTGAACAGAAAGTTGAAGTTTGCCCCGTCGCGGACAACCAAAAATCCCGAACGCATTCCGCCGTCGTTCACGGAATACTGGTTTTTCGGGATCACGGTCACCCGTTCGATTTGGCCTTCGGCATCAACCATCATGGCCCAGATGTTATCGTAGTAGTAGTAATAGGTCGTGATCGTTCCGTTTCGCGTTTGCGTCGTGACCACCACCATGTCGTAGTCCTCCATGAGCACCAAGCTGCCCCCGCCTTCGCGCGGAATCATGCCGCGAAAAACGTAGGTTTCGTTGACCACTCCCTTGCGGCGGTCGCGGGCCGTTCCGTCGCGGCGTCCGCTGTTGAGGTAGTCGAACTCGCTCAAATTTTTAAAGTCCGAGGAGGTCAACTCCAGGGATTTTTGGTCGAGCGTCAGGTAAAACATGCCGCTGGTCGAGCCGTAGCGCTTGTCGGAGTACATGCCGCTCACCGCAATCGCACCCGCAACCTGGTCGGCCTCCACCCCGATGCCGCCCACGACAAACTTATCCTTCATGCCCAGGTCAACCTCCTGGAATTCCTCGTCATTCGGATCCGCATGGAGAATGAAGAATTCGCGGTTCGGCGAAAAGAGCTTCATTTTCTCGTTTTTGTCGCGGTCCGGAACGCGGGAAGCCAACACGTAGACGTCGCCGTTCAGCGCGTAGTCCACGTCGGCAAGGCTCACCTTGCGGGACTTGTGGTCCACCTGCACGGAGGCTCCGCCAATGGGATTGCCCTCGCGGTCAAACCGCTTGACCTCGACGCGCAAGTCCTCTTTTCGGTTCTCTTCGGGGAAGCTAACCACCGCAAAACTGGTAGCGTGAAGGTTCCACGCGACGCGAAAGCCCCCTGAATTCCATCGCTTGGCCGAAATCCGCACCAATTCCGTGAATTCCGAAAGGTTGCCTTCGGTATCGATGGTCCGCATCAAAACGTAGCGCAGGTCGTCGGTCCGGGAATAGGCCTCATAAAAGACGTAGGTCGTCGGTCCGTGGGTGACCATGCTGTGAAACCACATGGGCGCATCGCGGTACCGGTCAATCACCTCTTCGAGCTGCCAAACTTGGGTCATCGTTTCGCGGTCGTAGCGGGCGTAGAAGTAGGTGCGCTTGCGGAACAGCGAAGGGCGCGTGCTGCCGTAGGTCATGTAGTTCGCCGAATCCAAGCTCGTGACGTAGTCGAGCTGAATTTCGCGGTTTTTGTAGCCACGGCTCCACCGAACTTCGAGGGTCTGGGGATCCTGTGCCGCAGCGGGCAGCGCCAGCGCCAACGCGAGAAGAATGAGGGTAAATCGCTTCATAGTTCAAAAGTACGGCAATTATCGTGGCAAGAATTTTGCCGCAAAGCCGGGCAAGTATCTTTGCTTTATGAATGCACGCACACTTCTTGGCGCAATCGGTCTGGCCCTTGCCGTAACCGCCTCCGCACAAGTCACCGTGAAGCGCTACAGCGTAGACGGCACGAGTTCAACCCGGTCAACCGACACCGAGCGCTCGCGCCAGCGCAAGCTAAACCGCTACCCGGTTGCGATTAAATACAACGTCGCTCCCTTTTTTGCGGGCCACTACCCCTTCTCGGTGGAGTACCGCGTGAGCCCCTACGTGACGGTGGAGGGCGGACTCGGCCTGACCACCAACAACAGCCTCGACGCGTTCATTAACGAAGCCATTGTTTGGGATAACAATGCATTTTACACGGCCGAAAGCAAGGTCCGCCCCGGGGCGAGCCAAACGGCCAACGTGAAAATCTTCCCTGGGGGCGATTCCTACGACGACGGGTTTTACATTGGATTTTTTATTCAAAACCGCCGGTATTCGAAGCTCTTCACGGGCATGGATCAGAACTTCCTCAGTTTTAAGCAGAATTTTGACCAAGGCCTGATGATCGGCACCCAGCTCCGATCGAGCGACCGCGTCATGGTCGACCTCAGCATGGGCCTATCGAACCGCTACATCAACTTCCCGCTGGTCCTTCAAGACTACACCATTGATCCGGTAACGGGACAGGAGCGCTACTTTGCGCGGCTCGACGAAACCCAAAGTGGCCGGAGCCAAAACATTGGTTTTTTTGTCGGCGTTAAGCTGGGCTACCTGCTCGATCGGGGACGCTAAGCGGCGCAACGCCCAACGAAAAAGGCCGACCCCAGCGGGTCGGCCTTTTTTGTTGGTCCACCTAAGTTGAATCGCCGCGACCTACACAAAGAGCAGGGCGTCGCCGTAGCTCAAAAAGCGGTAGCCCTCCTTGACGGCGGTGCGGTACACGTCCATGGTGAGTTCGTATCCCGCAAAAGCAGCCGTCAGCATCAGCATGGTTGACTGCGGCGCATGAAGGTTGGTAATCAGGCTGTTGGCCACCGAAAACTCATGGGGCGGAAAAATGAACTTCGAAGTCCATCCGTTGCCGGCCTTGATCCGGTTATCGGTAATGGTCGACGACTCGAGCGAGCGAATCACGCTCGTGCCCACCGCACAAACGCGGCGCTTCTCGGCCTTGGCCTGGTTCACGCGCTCGGCGGTCTCGGGGTAGAGCCAAAACTGCTCCGACTCCATTTTGTGCTTGCTGAGGTCCTCAACCTCAACCTGACGGAAGGTGCCCAATCCCACGTGCATGGTCATTTCTACCGTATCTACGCCCTTGATTTCAAGCTTTTTCATCAAGTTCTTGCTGAAGTGCAGCGAGGCCACGGGAGCGGCCACGGCGCCCTCGACCTTGGCAAATATGCTCTGGTAGCGCTCTTCGTCGGCGGCCTCGAGGGGTCGGGTGATGTACTTGGGTAGCGGGGTCTCGCCCATCTCCTTGAGCTTTTGGCGAAATTCCTCGTAGCTTCCGTCAAAGAGGAAGCGCAGGGTGCGTCCGCGCGAAGTCGTATTGTCGATGACCTCGGCTACCAGGCTGTCGTCTTCGCCAAAATAGAGCTTGTTGCCGATGCGGATTTTGCGGGCCGGATCCACCAGCACGTCCCAAAGGCGGCTTTCGGCATTGAGTTCGCGAAGAAGGAACACTTCGATGAGGGCTCCCGTCTTCTCTTTGTTCCCCCACATGCGGGCCGGAAAAACCTTCGTGTTGTTGATTACCAGCAGGTCGCGCGGCTCAAAGAAGTTCGCCAGGTCGCGAAAGTAGTGGTGCTCCATGCTTCCCGTTTCGCGGTTGACCACCATTAGGCGTGCATCGTCTCGGAAGTCAACTGGGTGCTGCGCGATCTGCGCTTCGGGCAAATCGTAGCTAAAATGGGAAAGCTTCATTTTCATAGGCTGCAAAGGTACCCTTTTGAACTAGGCCTTGTCAAGTGCGAACCGCAATTGCCTTGAGGATGTTATCTTTTCACTATGGGAACGGATCTTGAACACGTGCTGCTCCAACGGAGCGCAAAAGACGGCGCAGTTTGGAATCAATGGCTTGCCGAAGACGCCGCGCAGCGGGCCAAAATTGCCGCAGCGTTTCGCCGCGAAGGCGAGCTGCCCCTGGAGGTGATGAACCGCGACCGCATCATTCACGAGCGCCACCTCAAATCCCTGTGCGTGGACTACCGACTGCGCCTGTTGGACGCGAGTCATTTTGCCGGCAGGGTGCCCTACGAGGCCATTGCCGAAATGGAGCGGCTTGAACGCGCCGCGGGTTGCGGGCTAAACGGCTACAAAATCCTGGCGCCGGCCTCGATGTTTCGCTTGAGCTACCAAGACAAGGACCCTATGCTGCTCCTCGACTTGGGCGCTGGGTACTACTACCTGGTTCACAAGTGGGGCGGCGAAGTGAATCCGTGGCGCAAGATGCTGATGTACCCCCTGCGCTCCTTCCCGGCCATGCTGCGCAGCGTGGTCGGATTTTGTGCGGTGGTGGCCGCCCTGGTGCCCACGTCGGTACTGGGCGAGCACCCGGGCTTCGTGCGCATCATTTTCTTTTTTTACCTCCTGTTCGCCACGTCCGCGATGACGGCCCTCTACGGATTCTCTCGGGCCAAAAACTTCAGCGAAAACCTCTGGCAGTCCCGCTACGACGACTGAATCGCGGCCAACACCGCGTCGATCGGGTGCATGTGGGTAAACGGGGCGACTTCGGTGCGCCGAAGGGCCGTGAGGTAGGCTCCGCAGCCCAAGTGCTGGCCAATGTCGTGGGCCAGCGAGCGAATGTAGGTTCCTTTGCCGCAGTTCACGGTGAGCTCCCAATGCCGGGAATCCAGGGTGCGAAACGCCAGGGCGTCGATGTTCACCGGCCGGGCGCTCAAGGCCGCGACGCGGCCCGTTCGGGCGAGGTCGTAGGCGCGCGTTCCGCCTACCTTGACCGCACTAAACTGGGGCGGGACCTGCATCACGCTGCCCGTAAAACGGCTCCGAAGCTCCGACTCGAGGTCCTGCTCCAGCGGCGGTATGGGTTGACCCGTGGGTACCTCGGGCGACTCGGCATCGTAGCTGGCCGTGACCGCACCCAATTTGAGGACGGCGGTGTAGGCCTTGGCACCCGCCATGACAGATTCAATTTCCTTGGTCTTTTGGCCCACGGCCAGAACCAGCATGCCCGTGGCCAAGGGGTCCAGGGTGCCGGCATGGCCAATTTTAATGCGGGTACCGTAGCGGCGCTTGAGCGCGTTGCGCACCTTGGCCACCACGTCAAAGGAGGTCCAGTTCAAGGGTTTATCGACGGCAATCCAAAATCCCGCCCTCGCCTCGTCGAGGGTTTGCGGGATGCTTAGGCCAGCGCCGTCCACAGACTTGCTAGGGCGCCTACCGTAAAGCAGTAGTAGGCGAAGTACTTAAGCTTGGCACGCTTCACCAGCTGAATCATGGTGCGGCAGGCCCATAGCCCGGTGATGAAGGCCGCAATAAATCCGACCAGCAAGGGCATCAGCATGGTATCGGATGCGGCCTCGGGATTTGAGGTCATGTCGATCACGTCCAGCAGCATTTTCCCCAGGATCACCGGAACCACCATCAGAAACGAAAACCGCGCGGCCTTTTCGCGGTCGATTCCCAGAAGCACACTTGCCGAAATCGTGGCTCCGCTGCGGGAAATACCGGGGAGAATGGCAATCGCCTGGGCAACACCGACGGCAAACGCATCGCCAAGCGACACGTTTTTGTGCGTCTTTTTGGCCTGGTCGGCCATCAGGAGGAGCAAGCCGGTCACCAGGAGCATCAACCCCACCAGCAGCGTCGACCCCTCAAAAAGGCCCTCAATCTCGTCCTCGAACAGCAGCCCAATCACCCCGGCCGGAATCATGGAAACCAAGATGGCGCCGGCGAACTTGCGGTCTTCTTCGTGTCCTTTGACGAGTCCGTTCAGTACCGAAACGATGTCTTTGTAGAAGACCACGACCGTCGAAAGCGCCGTTCCGGCGTGTACGGTCACCGTAAACAAAAGGCCCGTCTCACCGGACATTTCCAGGCCCAAAAGCGTCCGTCCAAGCTCGAGGTGGCCCGAGGAACTGACGGGCAGAAATTCCGCAAGACCCTGAACAATACCTAAAATGAGTGCACTGAGCCAATCCATGGTTTTACGACTTGGGTTTGCGCATAATGGCCCACACCTCCAGGGCGAAGCCTACCACAATGAAGAAGGGAGCCACCACAATCCGGCGAGCGCTGAAGAGTTCGGGATTGTAGGCATTGGGATCCTCGGATCCTCCGCCCGACATCAGGATGAAACCGAGCACAATAAGGGCAAGGCCCGCAAGCATTAGGATGTAGTTCCCGCGCTCAAAGAGAAAGGTCGTTTTCATTTATTCGTAAAGTTGGTGGGTTTTTAGTGCTAAATAGCGGTGCACCGCCAGGGCGGTCGAAGCGGTCGTTAGGGCAATGCCCACAAGAATTTGGCCCGCAGCCAAGGCCGCCCAAAGCGACCAGGTCAAGCTGACGCCCAGACGGGGCCATTCGTTGGTCAGCACGGCGTAGGTCGTCGCGAGCAGCACGGCGGCAACGAGGCCGCCCAGGGCGCCCAAAATCAAGCCTTCCTTCAGAAACGGCTTGTGAATAAAGGCCTTGGTGGCCCCCACGAGCTGCATCGTTTTCAGGGTGAAGCGGCGCGCATAAATGGCTAAGCGGAGCGCGTTGTTGATGAGCATCAAGCTCACCAAAAGGAGTACCGCCACGGCCGCCAGCATCGCCGTATTGATTTTTCCCACGTTTTGGTGGATCACCGAAACCAGGTCGCGGTCGTAGGCCATGTTTTCGATAATCGACGACTTGGCGAAGCGCTCCTGCAGCTTGGTCAGCTGGTCGGGACTCACAAAATCGGCCTTGAGCTTCACGTCGATGGCGTCGCTCAGCGGATTAAAACCAAGAAAATCGACAAAATCTTCGCCCAAATCTTTTTGGAACTGCACGGCGGCCTCGTCCTTGCCCACAAAGCGCAGGCTGCGAATCTCGGCTTCGTCGGACCATTCCTTGATGAAGGCGTCGGCCTGTGCCTGACTGGTCTCGGGCTTGAGGAACAGCGTAAACGTAAAGTTCTCTTTGAGGTCGTCGGTCAGGACTTGGGACTGATAGGCCAGCGTGGCCATGATTCCCGTTAAAAACAAAACGAGTCCGATGCTGAGCACCACCCCGGCGTAGGAAAAGCGCACGCGGCGCTTGTTGAAGGCTTCTTCTCCTTGTGCTTTGGCCATGCCACAAATCTACGCGAAATCCGAGGCACGGGGCTACTTTTGCGGCCATGGAATACCGACCGACCGAATGGGATGCCCGCGCGCAGCAGTTATGGCGCGATTTAGCCGTGTACCGCGCGGATTTTCCGTCGGATCGGAAGCCGTTTTATGTGCTGGATATGTTTCCCTACCCTTCGGGCGCAGGCCTTCACGTCGGCCACCCCTTGGGCTACATCGCCAGCGACATCGTCAGCCGATTTAAGCGCCATCAGGGCTTCAATGTGCTGCACCCCATGGGCTTTGACGCCTTCGGACTCCCCGCGGAGCAGTACGCCATCCAGACCGGCCAGCACCCGGCCGTCACCACCGAGACCAACATCGAGCGCTACCGCGAGCAGCTGAACCGCCTGGGGCTCGGGTTTGATTGGAGCCGTGAGGTCCAAACCTGCGACCCTGCCTACTACCGCTGGACGCAGTGGATCTTTCTGCAGCTGTTTGGCGCCTGGTACAACAGGGCGGTCGAGCGCGCGGAGCCGATCGAAACGCTTGTGGCCCACTTGAGCGCGCGGGGAACCGAGGGCCTGAACGCCGCCTGCCACGGCGAACCCAACTGCACCGCGGACGAATGGGCCTCCATGAACGCGGCGCAGCGCGAAGCGCTGCTGCAGCACTACCGCCTGGCCTACCGCAGCGAGTCCCTGGTGAACTGGTGCCCCGCCCTGGGCACGGTACTGGCCAACGACGAAGTGGTGAACGGCCTGAGCGAGCGCGGCGGACACCCCGTCGTCCAAAAGCCCATGCTGCAGTGGTCGATGCGCATCAGTGCTTTTGCCCAGCGCCTGCTCGACGGCCTCGACGAGCTGAATTGGAGCGACAGCATCAAGGAATCGCAGCGTCACTGGATCGGCCGCAGCCAAGGAGCGCGCATTCGGTTTAACGTGCTCGCTCGCGGAGCGGGCGAGGTTGCTAGTAACCAGCAACTGGTGTCGGGCGAAGCGGGCGAGGTTGCTAGTAACCAGCAACTAGCTGCAGGCGAAGCGGGCGAAGCGGGTGAGGCTGCTAGTAACCAGCAACTGGTTGCAGGCGGAGCCGGCGCAGCCGGCGACGCCCACGTCCTCGAAGTGTTTTCGACCCGTCCCGACACGATTTTTGGTGCCACGTTCATGGTGGTCGCACCCGAGCACCCGCTGCTCGGGGCGTGGACGACCGAGGCCCAGCGGGCCGACGTGGAGGCCTACCGCGAGCGGGCGGCACGCCGGAGCGAGCGCGACCGCCAGGCCGATACCAAGACCGTAAGCGGTGTGTTTACGGGAACTTATGTGGAGCATCCGTTTACCGGGGCGCCGATTCCGGTGTGGACCAGCGACTACGTGCTGATGGGCTACGGAACGGGTGCGGTGATGGCCGTACCGGGCCACGACAGCCGGGACCACGCGCTGGCGAAGGCCATGGGGCTTCCGATTGTGCAGGTGGTGGCGTCGAGCGAGCCGGTGGACGTTCAGGCCGAGGCGTTTGAGGCCAAGTCGGGCCGCGCCACGGCGTCCGACTTTTTGGACGGACTGTCGACAGTGGATGCGATCGATCGCGCCATTTCGGAACTGGAGCAGCGCGGACTGGGCGAACGGACGGTGCAGTACCGCCTGCGGGACGCCGTGTTCGGCCGGCAGCGCTATTGGGGAGAGCCCATTCCGATTGCGTACCGCGACGGGGTTCCCGAGGGGCTTCCGGTGGCGGAACTGCCGTTGAAGTTGCCCGCGGTGGACAAGTACTTGCCTACCGAAGACGGGGAGCCGCCGCTGGCGCGCGCGGAGCGCTGGGTTTCGGCCGAAGGCCTTCCGCTCGAGACCACGACCATGCCCGGTTGGGCCGGAAGTTCCTGGTACTTCCTGCGCTACATGGACGCCCAAAACGGGACCGCGGCCGTCGACCGGACTGCAGCCGACTACTGGGGCCAAGTGGACCTTTATGTGGGCGGCAGCGAGCACGCCACCGGCCACCTATTGTACAGCCGCTTTTGGACGCACGCCCTTCACGACTTGGGGCACATTGGGTTCCGCGAGCCGTTCAAGCGCCTCGTGAACCAAGGCATGATTCAAGGCATAAGTGCGTTCGTGCACCGCATTGAGGGCACCCACACGGTGGTCAGCGCCGAATTGGCCGGGCAGTACGCCACCCAAAAGCTGCACGTCGACGTAAGCCTCATCAACGAGCGCAACGAGGTGGACCGGAACGCCCTCAAGGCCTGGATGCCAAGCTGGGCACAAACGGAATTTATTCCAGCCGAGGGTCCGATCAAGGTTGAGCGGGAAGTCGAGAAGATGTCCAAGTCCAAGTACAACGTCGTGAACCCCGATGCATTGGCTGACCAGTACGGGGCCGACGCCGTGCGCCTGTTTGAAATGTTTTTGGGGCCCATCGAGCAGAGCAAGCCCTGGGACACCCAGGGTATGGCCGGAGTGGTCGGATTTTTGAAAAAATCCGTTCGCCTCATGGAAAAGCGCCACGCCGGCGAGGCGAGTACCGAAGAGCTGCGCGCCCTGCACGGACTCATCGAGAAGCTTCAGCGCGACGTGGAGACCCTGTCGTTCAACACCTCGGTGAGCGCCATGATGATTGCGGTCAACGCCTGGAGTGGGCTGCCGCAGCTGGCCGACGCCACCCTGCGCGACTTTGCGGTGCTGCTGGAGCCTTTTGCGCCCCATACCGCCGAAGCCCTATGGGCCGAACTCGGCGGCGAAGGAAGCGTGGTCCTGGCTCCCTACCCCGCACTTAAGTCGGAGTATTTGGTCAAAGACAGCGTGAACTACCCGGTGCAGTTCAACGGCAAAACCCGCTACCAAATAGATTTGCCGGCTTCCGCAACGCCGGCTGAGGTCGAAGCCGCCGTGATGGCCCACGAAAAAACAGCCCACTTCCTCGAAGGACGAACCCCCAAAAAAGTCATTGTGGTGCCGGGGCGCATCGTTAACGTGGTTGCCTAGCCCTACGGGTTTTTTACGTAGTTAATGCGGTAAAACGCGTTGGACAGCTGAAGCATCAGTACGCCAAACCCGACGCCGGTTACGATCAGAAGCTGGGAAATGCCCGATTCCGCCGAAAACGAAAACTTCAGCAAAATCGTGGACACCACAAAACTGGAGTTGCGGATGATGGTTGGAAAGTCGTCGCTGTAGAGCAGCGAAAGGAGCAAAATCAAGACGTCGCTCATGATGAGCACCGTATAAAACGGATCAAAAAAGATGGCGTTCAAGTCCAGAACGGGTGCTGCCCCCAGTTCATTGCTCCCCAACCAATCGACGAAGCTGTACAGCGAGAGTCCGGTAAGAAAAAGCAAGAGCACCAGGGCCAAGGTGTTTTTGGACCGAACAAACCGACGGAGTGAACCGGGCTCCATGGGCTGGTCGTAGGCCGTGTTGGCTTTAGACTGGAAGTAGCCCGAGATGCGGTAGAACACGTAAATCAGGGCGTAGACGGCTGCCACCGTTACGAGGTCGGTGGCCAAGTCCAAATTGGCCAAGCTCAGTAGCCCCGATTTCGTCAGGTCGAGGTGCGTCATGTCCTTAAAAATTCCGCGAATGAGAATCAGGGCAATAATCTCGTACTGCTTGCCGATGTAGATGGTCGTCGATCGACGCAGGTAGTAGACCAGCAGGTACACCTCATAGAAAAGCAGTACCGAAAACGGCGTGTAAATCGCGTTAATCGGACTCGCAAAAAGCGGATTGGGTTCGAGCTGCGGAATCCAGGGCTTTAGGGCAAAAAGGCCTAGGTGCACCAGGAAGAACGCAATGGCCGCGATGAGGGTGAACCTACCCAACGCCGCCCGAAAGGCGGGGCCAAAAAACCAGGTAGACCAGACCGAAATTCCCAAAATAGTGCATTGATTTTCAATGCAATATAAGCTTTTTCTGGAACTAAACTTTGGCCAGCGAGTCCAGGATGGCTTTGTGGGGCTTCATGCCGGACTCAAAATCGCTCCAGAGCGAGCGAGGCAGGGGATCCGCACGCTGTATGGGTTCCTTGAGGGGGTCCACCTGCCGTCCGTTTTTCCAAAATCGGTAGCACACATGGGGACCGGTTGCTAAGCCCGTTGAACCCACGTAGCCAATCACTTGGCCCTGCTCCACGCGGGATCCGTTGCGGACCCCCTTCCCAATGCGGCTCATGTGCAGGTACTGCGTGGTGTAGGTTCCGTTGTGCTTGATTTTGACGTAGTTGCCGTTGGCCGAGTTGTACGCGGCCGCAACGACCGTTCCGTTGGCCGTAGCCAGAATGGGCGTACCCGACGGGGCCGCATAATCGGTGCCCAAATGGGCCTTCCAACGCTTTTGCACGGGGTGGAAGCGGTTCATGGTGTAGCGCGACGTGATGCGCGCAAACTCCAGCGGCGCCTTAAGGAACATGCGCTTCATGCCTTCGCCCTCGTGGTCGTAGTAGCCCTCCACTTCGCCGTTTTCGTAGCGAAACGCATAAAACGACTTGCCGTTGTGGAAAAAGCGCGCAGCCAAAATTTTACCGGTTCCGACAAACACGGTATCGTCGACATAGGATTCCTCAAAAATCACCTCAAAGCGATCGCCGGCTTGTATCCGAAAAAAGTCAATCGTCCACGCATAAACTTCCGAAAGCTTGACGGCTACTGCCGGAGAAACCCCTTGGTTTTCCAAGGTGGCGTAGAGCGAACCGTTGATTTCGCCGCCGATCGCCCGTTCCTTTGTCGCCTTGGGGCGTTCAACCTTGCGCACAAAAAGGCTGTCGCGCAGCCCAAAAACGACGTATTCTGCCACCGAGGGCTCGTAGATAAAGTAGGTTACCTGCCGGGTGCTGTCCTTGCTCCGCAGCAGCCAGTAGGCGTCGCCTGCCCTCCATTTACGCGGATTAAAGTCTTCAGAACCTTTTTCGAGGAGGGCATCCACCGTGACCGCGTCAATGCCCCAGGCATCCATGAGTCCGCCAAAGGTTTCGCCTTCGCCGACCTCGTAGCGCTTGGCATCGAATTCCCGCAGCGAATAGCCGAAAAGAAAGCCGGGGTCAACTTCTTCACCCCGATCTTCGGAGGCCACAAAGGACGCCGGCAGGATTTGGGCGAGTCCCCACAAGCCCAGCACCAAGCCGAGGCCGATGGTCACGGCAAGCCAAACCGGCAAGTTGCGCTTTTTCGAAGTCTTTTTGGTCATTGCGGGTCCTAAAATACGGCCGAACTGCTGGGGAAAACCCTGTTAATAACTACTAATTGCCTAAAAATGCCGTAACACAGGGGTTACACCGAAGTCAGCTATTTGCATTTCAATGAGTTCCCGTCGCCACCTTGCTGCTGTCGTTCTGAGCGACCTCCACCTTGGAACCTTCGGGTGCCACGCTCGAGAGCTGCTCGCCTACCTCAAATCCATTCAGCCCGATGTGCTGATCCTCAACGGCGACATCATCGACATCTGGAATTTTAAAAAATCCTACTTCCCCAAGAGCCATTTTAAGGTCGTGAAGCGCGTACTTACCATGGCCCAGAAGGGAACAAAGGTGTACTACATCACCGGGAACCACGACGAAATGCTGCGCCGGTTTGCCGACGCCGACCTTGGTCAAATTCACCTTCGAAACCAGCTGGTTTTAACGTTTGGTGGCGTTCGAACCTGGATTTTTCACGGAGATATTTTTGATGCCAGCATCCAAAACGCCCGATGGCTCGCCAAATTGGGCGGCTGGTCCTACGATCTACTCATCTGGGTTAATCGCTGGCTCAATGTGGCTTTAGAGCGCATGGGGCGCGAAAAATACTCCCTGAGCAAAACCATCAAGGACTCCGTAAAAAAAGCCGTCAAGTACGTCGGTGATTTCGAGGTAGCCGCCGCCGAGATGGCCGTACGCCGGGGGTATGGACGGGTTATTTGTGGCCACATCCACCAACCGCAGATGCGAAAAATCCGCGTCGGAGAACAGGACATCGACTACCTCAATTCGGGGGATTGGATTGAAAACCTAACAGCCCTGGAATGGAACGGTCGGGAATGGACGCTTTACCAGCATCCGGACGTGCGCGAACTCGAAGAAGTGGACGAAAAAGTGGATGCCTCGGCGCGGCATTTGCTCTCGATGCTGCTCAACGAAGCCGATTCCGAAGAATGAGAATCCTTTATGCCGTTCAGGGCACGGGAAACGGGCACGTAGCCCGGGCGCGCCACGTGGTGCCCCTACTTCAAAAACACGCCGAAGTGGACGTTTGGATTTCGGGCACCGAAAGCCAGGTAGACCTGCCCGTATCGCCGTCGCGGGTATTCAGCGGGATTTCCCTGAAATACAACCTAAACGGCGGCTTGAGCTACTGGCGGTGTGTCCTTGACAACCCATGGCCCTCCTTCATTTGGGATGTCCTGACCTGCCCTGTGCGGTCGTACGACTTGGTGGTCAACGACTTTGAGCCGGTTTCGGCGTGGGCGGTGGCGCTCAGGGGCGGACGGATTTTGGAGGTTAGCCACCAAGCGGGGGTGCGCCATCCCCATTCGCCGAGGCCCAAAAAACGCCATGCCTTGGGCGAGTGGATCCTGCGCAACTACGCCCCCGCCAGGGAATCCATCGGATTTCACGTTCAGGGCTGTGCCCCAGACGTTTATCCGCCGCTCATCCGCCACGAAATACGGTTTGCCGAGCAAAAGCCGGGGGTCCACCTACTCGTCTACCTTCCCGCATACGGCATCGACCAGCTCGTCAGCGCGTTTTCGACCTGTTCGGTACCCGTAAAAGCTTTTACCGCTCGGGTTGCGCAACGGGAAGTACACGGCGCGTTGACGCTGGAGCCCGTCGACGCCATGGCCTTTCTGAGCGCATTTTGTGCGGCGCATTCCGTGCTCTGCGGCGCCGGATTTGAACTTCCGACCGAAGCCCTGTTTCACGGCAAACGATTGGCGGTGATTCCGATAGAAGGACAGTACGAACAGGCGTGCAATGCGGCCGCCTTGCGCCTGGCGGGAGCGTGGACGGCCCGATCCCTAAAGCACTTCAAATGCGAAAAATGGCTTCAAAGTCCGCCGCCCCAAGCGACAAACTGGCCGGACTACAGCGACGAACTCACCGCGCGCATTTTGGCCTACGCCCAGCAACCCAAATCGCCCCAGCCGGTTTGGGCCAGCCGCTAGCTTCCCCAGGAATCGCGTTCCGCGTCGCTCCAAAGAAACGGAAACGCGATGCGAAGCTGGAACTTAGGCGGTAGGTACTTGGGCCAATTGGTGCCGCCGGTGGCGCGCGTATCGCTCGGCTGCTTGGCCAAGTAGCGACCGGCTGTTTTGAGGTGCTGCATCGGCCAGCGAACATTGACCTGGTGGTCCAGCTCGCGAAGCCCCTCGCGAAGGGCGTCTGTGAGTTCGCCCCGTTGCTCCAGCACACGGGCCCGATCCGAAATGGTCCGGCCGTGAACGCCCACGGCGCGCTCCGAAAACTCCTTGGCGTACTTCGCTTCGAACTGCTTGAGGGTGAGTGTTTTCTCGCCCGTTGCCGCGATCGTGGCACCCCCGCGCCAGTAAATCCGGTCGAGAAGGACCAGGGGATCGGTTTCGCCGGCGTAGGCGGCCCGCACGTCCAGGTGCACGAGCTCGTTGAGGCGCGCCATGGCCATTTCGATCATGCGGTACTGGCCCGACTGAAAGCCGCTCGCGGGAATCAGCGCCATGCGAAACCGCAGGAACTGCTCGCGGTTCATGCCGTCGGTCATTACGGCAAAGGACTGTTCTAGGGCGCCAAAATAGCGCGTGCAGCGGCGGACGTGCTCGGTCAGCGCCTCCGTGTGGGCCGGCGTCCAGTCGGCGGTGCCCGGCATGGGTGCTGCAACGGCCGCATCCAGCTCGTGGAGCACCAGCTTGAAGTAGAGCTCCGTGATCTGGTGGTACATGATGAAAATGGGCTCGTCGTGGTGCGGCGTGCGCGGCTGCTGCAGGCTGAGCAGGCTGTCTAACCGAATGTAATCCCAGTAGGTGATGTAGTCGGCTTCGAGGAGTCCGTCCAAAAAGTCGATTAGTTCTTGGCCCGAAGCGGCGTACTTGGCGCGAAGGGCCTCAATGCGTTCGAGCAACGCGGGATCAAGGGTAGTCATAGCACAAAACTATTCGCCAAGCGCCAATGCGCCCGACTTAGGCCTTAGAAATCGTAAAGGAAAAGGTCGTACCCTCGCCCCAGGTGGAATTGACCTTCACTGCGTGGCCGTGGGCCTCCACAATGTGCTTCACAATGGCCAAACCAAGCCCGGTACCGCCAATTTTCTTGGTCCGGGTGCGGCTCCGGTCGCCTCGGTAAAAGCGCTCAAACACGCGACCCAAATCTTCTTTGGCGATGCCCGTCCCGTTGTCCTGAACCATAACGGTGTAGGTCCGCTCCCCAGAATCCTCAATGGCAATGCGCAAAAAGCCGCCCGGTTCGTCGCGCGAATACTTGATGGCGTTCGAAATCAAGTTCAGCACCACCTGGTCCATGCGCTCGGGGTCGGCGAATACGGCGCAGTCGTCGTCGGGGTCGTAGTCGCGCACCACCGTTAAGCCCTGTTGCGCGATGCGGTCCGACATCTGTTCCAGGGCATCTTCGATCTGCTCGGTAAGGCTGTAGCGCTCTTTCTGCAAAACCAACTGGTCCCCCTCCAAGCGGGCGAGTACGTCCATGTCCTGCACCAAGCGAATCATGCGCTCCACATTGCGCGAGGCTTTTTTGAGGTACTCCTTGCGCACTTTTTGGTCCTTGACCCCGTCGAGCAGCGTGAGAACGTATCCCTGAATGTTGAAAATTGGGGTGCGCAATTCGTGGGAAAGGTTGGCAATGAACTCGCGGCGCACGTCGTCGCGAACCTGCAGGTTGCTAAGCTCCGTGGTTTTTTTCTGGGCCCACGACGCCACCTCCATTTCCACTTTTCCGATTTCTTCGGCGTCGGCCATCAGCGACGACTGGTAGCGGTCCGGGTTCGAAATCACCTTGTAGATGTTGAGCAGCCGCGCGTACAGAAATTTTCGGATTAGGTACTCCGCCAAAAAAGCCGTGGCGCTCGCCACAAAGGTGCTGAGCAGGGTGATTTCGAGGTAGGGAACTTCCTCAACCGGCAGGGGCAACGCGCCGTCGTCGGTATACACCAGCTCGAACATGGCAAACATGACGAACCAGACCACCGGCCCCAGGAGGATTCCGATGAAAAAGGCAATGCGTTCCGGACGGTCTAGCACGCCCCGAAGTTACTCTTCGAATTTGTAGCCGACGCCCTTGATGGTCTTAATGCGGTCGTCGCCAATTTTTTCGCGGATTTTGCGAATGTGGACGTCGATGGTGCGCCCACCTACAATGACTTCCGAACCCCAAACGCGGTCCATGATCGAATCGCGGGAAAAAACCTTGCCGGGTTTGCTCGCAAGCAGGTGAAGCAGTTCAAACTCCTTGCGCGGCATTTCCACGATGCTCCCGTCCTTAAAAACCTGGTATTTTTCGAGGTTTATCATCAGATCGCCGCGCTCGAGGCTGCCCACGGGCTCGGAATCCTTGACGTTTCGGCGAAGCAAGGCCTTTACCCGGCTAACCAGCACCTTGGGACGTATGGGCTTGGTGATGTAGTCGTCGGCTCCGGCGTCAAAACCCGCAACTTGGCTGTAGTCTTCGCCGCGCGCACTCAAAAATGCAATCAGGGTTGCCGCGATGTCGGGATTGGACCGAATGGCTTCGCAGGCTTCGATTCCGTCCATCCCGGGCATCATGACGTCGAGCAGGATGAGGTCGGGACGGTGTTTTTTGGCCGCCTCGACGCCCTCGGCGCCGTCTTTTGCGGCCACCACCGAATACCCCTCTTTCTCGAGGTTAAAGGTGACGAACTCCCGAATGTCCGGGTCGTCGTCCACGAGGAGTATGGTGGATTTTTTAGCCATGGATGCAGTACCTGGGTCAAAAGTACGTGCTTTCGCAAACCCACGTCATCGTTTACAAACATTTACCGCGGATTTAACCATTTGGAAACACAAAAACCGAGGGCGGCAGGACCTAACTTTGGCGGGATGAGAACCTTCTCCGCACTTTTATTGGGCATGCTGACCTGCAGCCACTTAGCCGCACAAAGTCCGGAATCGCTGCGCGTGATGACCTACAACCTGACCTACTTTAGGTCGTTCACGTCGTTTTGTACCTCGACCAACAATCCGCCCGGAGCCAAGGAAGGCTGGCTTCAAACGGTGGTGGCCCATGCAGAACCCGACGTTTTGGTCTGCAACGAAGTCGACGGCGGAAGCGCCACGGCCCACGGCCGCATTTTGAGCCAGTGCCTCAACACCAACGGCGTAACCCGCTGGGCCGCGACCGACCTGTACACCAACGGGAGTTCCCTCATCAACGCCGTATACTACGACCAAACCAAGCTGGGCCTGAAGGCACAGGGAATCATCAGCAACGACGTTCAGAACAACCCGTTGGTTCGGGGCATTGACGTGCTGCGCTTTTACTACAAAGACTCCCTGCTCGCGTGGAATCCCGATACCGTCTTTTTCACCCTGTTCGCGGGCCACTTCAAGGCAGGAAACACTCCGGCCGACGTGGCTGACCGCCAAAAAACGGCCGAAGCCATCATGAACTACCTCGTCACCAAGCCGCGGGATTCCTACTACCTGCTGTGCGGCGACCTGAACATGCCCAAGAGCCAGGAGTCTGGCTTCCAACAGCTTCTGAACTACAGCAACGCCACCGTGCGCTTTTATGACCCCGAAAACCAACTGGGCAACTGGTCCAGCAACGGGAGCTTTGCCGCGCTGCACACGCAGTCTACGCGCGACGGGCAGACCAACGACGGCTGCTTTTCTGGGGGCGGACTGGACGACCGATACGACCACATTTTGACAAACCAAGCCCTGCTCGCGTCGGCGGCGCGAATGCGCTACCTGCCGGGAACCCTCAAGCCCCTGGGCAACGACGGCCTGCACTTCAATGCCGCCCTAAACTCGGGCGCCAACTTTTCGGTGCCGTCGAACGTACTCACGGCGCTTTACGAGCTGTCGGACCACCTGCCGGTAGTGGCGGACTTCGAGATCGCCCGACTCGGAATCGGCCTGTCCGAGCTTCGGGAACGGCCGGTATTGAGCCGTTCCGAATCCGGCGACTACGTTCTGCAGCGGATTTCGGCCGAGTCCGATTGGACCGTCGAGGTTTTTGACGCTAGCGGGCGCCTGATCGAGCGGGAACGTTGGCCCGCAGCGGAGTTGCGGTGGAGCCCGAAGCATTTGGCGCGCGGCTGGTCCGTGCTCCAGGTTCAATCCCCCTCGGGAAGCACTAAATTTGCGGTCCTTAAATGAACCGCTTTTTTTGCACCGCATTGATTTTTAGCGCGCTGAACACATTCAGTGCCGCCCAAACCTTTCAAGAAAAAAGCACTTCAGCGAGCCAAGTCCGCCTGAGCGTGACCAACGTGGGAACCTTTGGCAACGCCTTTCGCGGGTACCGCGACGGAACGGGCACGCCCTCCTGCGAATTCCCGGCGGGATCCGGCACCGAACACCTCTTTGAGTCCGGAATTTGGGTGGGCGGCATCGATGCGGGCGGTGGAATTCGTGTCAGCACCTCGGCCTACGACGCCCCACAGGGCTACGCGCCCGGCCGCGGGGGCTTTGAGTTCACCCCGGCGACCCCCCTGAACGAGACGTCCTCGCTCAAAGACCACCCCAACTTCCGAACCAACGCCGTTTCGCACCAGGACTTCACCGCAACCTGCGTCGACACCAACATTTTGGTACCGGGTACTACGATACCCATCAGCAACCACCTGACGCCCATGGGCATTTCGATGACCCTGTCCACGTTCAACTGGAACTATCGGTTTAGCGACTTCTTTGTCGTCGTGGACGTTACGCTCAAAAATGTCGGCATCGAAACCTACAACGACGTGTACGCGGCACTCTGGGCCAATAAGGTGGTGCGCAACATCAACCGCACCCCGGCGGGCGCGGGCGGCGCCGTGTTTTACCAGCAGGGCGGCAACGGATACGACGACAGCCTTCAGTTGGCCTACCGCTTTGACGCCACGGGCGACCCGGGGTGGACCGACTCCTACATCGGCCAAAAGTTTTTGGGCGCCGAAGACAAGAACGGATTTCACCATCCCTTGGTGAATGCGCTCGAAGACCACTACAACGCGTGGATTTTCAACAACTCAGGCCAGGCGCTGTACTTCTTCCCGACCACCGACGACCAGCGCTACGTCAAGATGACCCAGGGCCTCAATCAGGATCCCTGCTGGGATAATCCGGGCGGAGCTCCCTGCGCGGCGGGCACGGGCGCCAACATCCAGGCGCAGCTCAACGCCGCCGGCAACCGAAGCGACCTGCTGAGCGTGGGGCCCTTCCAAAATTTTGCCCCGGGCGACGAAATCAAGCTCGCCTTCGCCTTTGTGCTGGCGAAAAAAGTCGACGACGGACAACCCAATACCGTCAACAACGGCGTGCAGCGAAGCCGGCTTCTGGCCAACGCGCAGTGGGCTCAGACTTGCTACAACGGTGAAGATCAAAATTTTAACGGCATACTGGACGCCGGAGAAGACCGCGACGGGAACGGCCAAATTACCCGATACATCCTGCCCAGTCCGCCCGACGCCCCCCAGGTTCGCGCCATACCCGGCGACGGCTTCATCGACCTGTTTTGGACCGACCGCAGCGAGCGGAGCATCGACCCCATCAGCCAGACGCGCGACTTTGCCGGCTACCGCGCCTACGTCAGCCAATTGGGCTTCGATGTGGACCCTGCGCAGCGAACAGCCGAAACCTTCAGGGCCTATGGCGAATGGGATCAGCGGGGCGACGGCGTGTTTTATGAGACCGGTCTTGACGCGATTAAGCTTACGAATCCTGTTCAATTCCAAGGTGATACGCTGACCTACCGATACGGTTTGCGCCTGGAAAATGTGCCCAACGGCTGGCAACGCGCCGTGGCGGTGACGGCCTTTGACCAGGGCGACCCCGACACCCAACTCGAGTCGCTGGAATCGAGCTTTGCCCAAAGCGCAGCCCGCGTGTTCCCCGGAACCCCGGCCCAGCAATCGATGGAGGCCAATCCGCCCTACGTCTACCCCAACCCCTATTATGCCGGGGCCGCGTGGGAGGGCCAAAGCGCCTTCCAGGACGAGAGCCGCCGCCTCATGTTCGCCAACCTGCCCGCGCAGGCCGAAATCCGCATTCACTCGCCGGCGGGCGACCTGCTCGACGTGCTCCACCACAACGCCCAGGGTTCCGACCAACTGAGCCAGCGTTGGTTCCGCACCTTTGCCAACCCCGACGAACACAACGTGGTGCTGTCGGGCGGCGAATATGCCTGGGACATCCTCTCGAAGGACCGCCAAATGATTTCGCACGGGCTGTACCGCTACACCGTGCTCAACCTCGCAACCGGAGAGACCTACTCCGGCCATTTTACGCTGATTAAATAACCATGAAGCATTTCGTATCCCTTTTCGCCTTGGCGCTCGGATTCACCGCAGCCGCCCAGACCTACTACCCTATTACGACGCTGCAGTACGTTTCGCCGTCGCAGCTGGCTGCCTGCAAGGACTCGTCGGGCTTCGAAGGCCAAATTGTCAAAACCGTGGGTATTGTCGTGACGCCCGGCAACGTTTCGGAGGTTCCGTCGGGCTCGGTACAGGGCGGACACCGTCCCTTCTTCTTCATCGTCGACACCGCAGCCCAAGGTGCGGCGGGGCCGTTTCGCGGCATGGAAGTGATGGGGGTCTACACCAACGCGCAGAACCAGCTGGTGACACTGCCCAACGTCGAATACCTCATGCCCGGCGACCTCATTCAGTTCATTGGAAAGGTTTCGACCTTCAATAACGGAACCCAACTCGAGGCGACCAGCGCCAGCTCCATGACCATCTTGGGCACTCGCCCCATTCCGACGCCGGCCGTGGTTCCCGTCGGCGCACTCAACGACGCGCAGCGAATCAACATTCCGACCACCGGCGAGCAGTGGGAAAACGCCTTTGTGGATTTCCAAAACGTAACGGTCACCGAAGTCATCTTGTTTGGGGGAAACCGCGCCAGCTTCAACGTGGTCGACGCCAACGGCAACAAAATCAACGTTTCGGACCGCTTCCTCGCGCAAAAATTGCCCAGCTACCAGACCGTTAATCCCGCATCGCCGCAAACCACCGGTCAGTTTGTTCCGCCGGTACCGGGCACCTTCTACAGCAGCCTCAAGGGCATGGTGCGCCACGACGGCAACGGCTGCTTCACCGCCGGCGGAACCCGTGGCTACGAGCTGAATCCCTTTGCCGCCTCGCACTACCAAATCGCGTACGCGCCGCCCTACATCAGCAACTTCGAGCGCGATCCGATGATTCCGACGCCCAACCAAAGCCCGGACCTGACCTGCAACATCACCGATTTTGACGGTACGGTAGACTCGGTTCATGTGTTCTACACCACCAACGCGAGCCTCCAGCCCACGCAATTCACCAAGGCCGTGATGCCGCTCGTAGCGGGTTCGACCGACGAGTACGCCTTCAGCCTGCCCAATGCGGCCAACGGGACCCAAATGCGCTACTACATTCGCGCCAAAGACGACGACGGCAACGTATCGTACTACCCGACTACGCCGGTAGGTCAGGCCCAACCCAACGTAGACTACTACACGGTGCGCACTGGAGGAATGAAGGTCTACGACGTACAGTACACCCAAGCTTCCAACGGCAATTCGCCCTACCTGGGCAAGACGGTGACCCTCAAGGGCTTCGTGACCGCGTCGACCAAGCCCTACGACCTCGGCTACCTCTACATTCAGGACGCCGACGGCGGACCCTGGAGCGGCATCTGGTGTGTGGGCTCGGGCATCACGCAGTTCTTCCGCGAAGAGGAAGTGCAGGTTACCGGTTTGGTTGAAGAGTACTTCGGCATGACGCGGTTAAACGTTTCGACCATTTCGCGCACGGGACAGCGCCGCGTTTTAACGGCCTCCGTGCTGAATCCGAGCGACAGCGCCAGCAAGTGGAACTGGGGTTGGGAGGCCCACGAAGGCTGCTACGTACGCCTTCAAGATCCCAATGCGGCCAAACTGCGCATCACCAACCCCAACTTGGGCTTTGGGGACTACGCGGTATCGCAAGCGCCGGGCGCCGGCTACTGGCGCCGCACCCTCGTCATGGCCGGCCGCCAATCGGCCACGGCCTTCGGCTCGCTGTACGTTCAGCTCGTGAGCGACCTGCAGTACGACACCATTGACGGCGAAATGATGGTGGACCCGATTCAAACCTCCGACACCATGACCATGGATGCCGTTGAGGGTATTCTGTTCTACGGATTCAGCAACTTCCGCGTGCTGCCGCGCAACAACGACGACTTTGTGGGCATCAACGTCAACCTGGATTCCACGGCGCTCCCCAAATCCACGGTCGGCATCGCCGAAGCCAGCGGATCGATGCTGCGCAGCTACCCGAACCCCACCGAAGACGTTCTGGTGCTGGATGGCCCGGCCGGAGCCTGGGTGCTGCGCGACCTCCAAGGGCGGACGGTGATGCAGGGCAGGCGGAACGCCGGCTCAAGCCAAATTGACCTTAGTGCGCTGGCCGCGGGAACCTACCTGCTGACGCTCGACGCCGAGGGACGACGTCAAACCTACCGCGTCGTTAAGCGCTAAGTCGCAACCCAGCATGCGTCGGTTCCTGGATTACGTCCGCCAAGGTTTTGCTGCGCCCCTCGGGTCCCTCGGGCTCGCGGCGGCCGTGGCCGTGGCCGCAGGCTGTGATCCCGGAACCCCCGTCGCGAACCAGCTCCCCGAGACCCGTATGTCGGTGGACCGCATCGACCGCACCGGGCCCGATCGCCTCAATTCGGTGGTCAAGCTCGCCTGGTTTGGCAGCGACGCCGACGGCTACGTGGTGGCCTACGAGCTGCGCGTAGGCGACGGCCCCTGGGTGCGCACGGAGTTGACCGACAGCACGCTGGTACTGGGCATCCCCGCCGGGCAGGATACGGCCGACTTGGTGGTGGAAGTCCGCGCCATCGACAACGAAGGCGGAACCGACGATTCGCCCGCGCGCCTGGTGGTCCCCATCAAAAACACGCCTCCCGCGGCGGAATTTTTGACCGCAACCTTCCCCGACGTGCCCGTGTGGAATGCGGTGACGTTTCAGTGGTTCGCCGACGACCCCGACGGAGCCGGCAGCATCACCGACGTCGAACTGCGCGTGAACGGCGGCACCTGGCGGCCCATTGACCCCAATCAAAAACTCGTCAGCCTGGTGCTGACGGCGAGCGGCGCCACCACGCTGTACTACGGTAACCAAGAGGCTTCGGCGGCCAACTGGGGTTACGCCCTGGACACCGCAGCTCCCAGCCTGCTGGAAGTGCGTGCCCGCGATCTGGCGGGAGCTTGGTCCGAGCCCGATACGGCGCCCCTCGTTACCGTGAAGATGCCGCAATCCGAGGTGCTCGTGGTGGCCAGCCACAGCGCAGCCGCCGACCAAGCTTGGTCCGACGACCTCAGCGCCCTGGGGCTGAACTACGACCTGCTCGACCTGCTGAGCAGCAGCGGCGCGGCGCGGCCTCGGTCGTGGAATCCAGGGTTTCGCCACACCCTGCGCGGCTACGAGGCCGTGGTCGTCTACACCGCCTCGTCGGTGATGCTCGACCCCCAGACCGGCCTGACCAAGTTGCCCCTGGCCCACATGGCTCCGGCCATCCAGCGCTTTGGCGAGGCCGGCGGACGGGTGTTGGTTAGTGCTTCCTTCAGTTCAACCTCGGATTTGACCGACCTCGTGGGCACCTTTCCCATTGACGGCCTGGTAGCGAGCACCGGCCAGGTGCGCTTGGCCACGGACTCCGCCCTGGTGGCCCAGCAATCCGGCTACCCGAACCTGAAATCCACGAACGTGCTGATTGGCCTGACGCCCATGGTGGCCAGCGCCGACGCCGAAGTACTCTACCGCGGACAGCTGAGCAAGCTTTCGGGCTGGCAGGGCGACAACCTGATGGGCGTACTCCGCCGCAAGCAGGGCGCCGTACAGAGTGTGTTTTTGTCGTTTGACCTGCACCGCCTCGACGGCCAAAATGCGCAGCTGCGGCGCGACCTTCTTCAAAAAGTTCTGATCAATGAATTCGGCCTCTAAGCTGCTCCTACTCCTGGCCTGGCTGCTGAGCTTGGGCGCGGCGGCCCAGCGCTTGGGTACGCTGCGCGGAAGCGTGCGCGACGCCGAAACCGGCGAGGAACTTCCGGGCGCCGGGGTGAGCCTGGTCGGCACCTACCTCAACGCGGTCACCGACGTCAACGGAAACTTTGTGCTGCCCAAGGTTCCGGTGGGAGAATTCAGCGTCAAGGTCCAGATGATGGGCTACGGAACCAAGCAAATCAACGGCGTCCGCGTCACCATTGGCCAAACGACGACGCTACAGGTCAAGCTTTCAAGCGACATCAACGAACTGCAAACCGTCACCGTGGTGGGCAAGAAGACCGCCGTCGACCTCGAGCGGGCGGGCAGCGAACGCGTAATTGGCACCGACGAACTCCGCCAAATGAACGTGCGCAACGTCGAAGACGCCGTCGCAACCCAAGCCGGCGTAGTCAAAACGACCGACGGCCTGCAAATTCGCGGCGCGCGGGTCTACGAAACCGAATACCTCGTCGACGGAATCAGCGCCCAAGACCCCCTGGCCGGAACCGGATTCGGCGTGAACGTGCAGTCGTCGGCAATCCAGAGCATTCAGGTGACCACCAGCGGCGCGAGCGCGGAATTCGGGGGCGGATCCAGCGGCGTGGTGAGCACCCAAATCCGCGAGGGCGGCGACAAACTCGAGGTTTCGGGTCGCCTTCAGCGCGACTACCTGGCCCGGCCCACGGCGGCGAGCAGCTTTTTTACCGACCGCGGCGAGGCGACTCTGGCCACGCCGATTCCATTTACCAAAAAGCGCGTGACCCTGTTTACCAGCGCTTCCTTTGATTTAAGCGATACCTACTTCCCCAACGTAGCCAAGCAGCTGCACTCGTCGCTGTTTAAGGCCAACGACTCGCTCTGGGCACCCCGCCAAGACAACCAATGGTCGCACTCGCTCAAGCTGGGTTGGCGGGCTTGGAAGGGCGGAAAATTCACGCTTTCGAACCAGCACTCGCTCAACATCAACCAAAACACGCGCAGCCTTCAAATTGTGGGCCTGGACGCGCTGCTGACGCCGGGCTACCAGTACATCCGCTCCAAAGACCTGGACCGCGCGACGACCTACACCCACCACTCCAACCTCACGGTGCTCGGATTTCAGCAGGTCTTTGGCCCGAAATGGGGCATGAGCGTCAACGCCGGTCGCCTGTTTACCAACCTTCGGGCGGACGCCAACGGCCGGCCGTTCCGCCAAGAAACGGTGGACGAAATCCTCGACGAGGCCAACATCATTTCCTACCCGGTTAGCGTGTTTAACCCGGGTGATCCGTCGGGCACCGTGTACATACGGCCCGGAGACGGACTCTACAACAACGGCGGAATTGCGCCGACCTGGCACGACCACTACGTCGAGGAGTACACCCTGCGACTCAAGGCCAACTACTACCCGACCGGCGGCGTGCACAAGATTGCCTTCGGTACCGAGAACCAGTGGAACGAGTTTCAGTGGGTCGACGTCACGGCACCCTGGGTCGGCGCGCCGATCAAGCTCAACGACAGCACCTTCACGGAATCCATTTCCATTGGCTCGTCCAACGACATTTGGAAGGCCCGTCCGCGCGAATTCGGCACGTTCATCGAGGACCGCATCACCTACAAAGGCCTTCAAGCTACCCTGGGGATGCGCCTGAACATGTGGGCGCCGGGCACCTTCGCCGACGACGCCATCGCCAACCCCAATTCCCCGGTGGTCGATGCCGTGCGCGCCGACTACCTCAGCAAAACGATTCCGTTGGCCGGGCTGCGCTGGAAGGCCCGCCTGCTGCCGCGCCTCGACGTGACCTTCCCGGTGACGCCCAACCACGTGCTCTACTTCAACTACGGCCACAGCATGCGCCTGCCCCACCCGCGCTTTTTGTACGCCGGTCTGGACCCCGTGTACCAGGACCGGAGCTTCCTGAGCTTCTTGGGCAACCCCAACCTGGACCCCGAAGTGAACGTGGCCTACGAGGTGGGCTACAAGGCGGCCTTTAGCCGCAGCTTTGGGGTTACGCTCAGCGCCTACAATTCCAACCGCTTCGACTACATCGTTTCTCGGCGGGTGTTTGTGCTCGACGCCACCGGCCGTCCGGTGACCAAAACCATGTACATCAACCAGGACTACGCCCGCATTCAGGGCGTCGAACTGGGGGTGGAATGGCAGCTTTCCAAGTACCTGCGTTGGGTCGCCAACTCGTCGCTGCAGTCGGCGCGCGGAAAATCCAACAGCGCCCGCGAATCGGCCCTGCAAATCGAGCAAAACGGCGAAGTTCCGCTCAGCCGCGAGCAATTTTTGGCCTGGGACCGCCCGTGGAACCTCAATTCCAGCTGGTTTTTCCAGGCCGACACCTCGCTGCGCGTTTTCGGAATCCCGCTGCGCGGCTTGGGCGGATTCCTGCAGTACCGCGGCTCGGCCGGCTACCGCTACACGCCCCAAACCTTCGTTGGGACCAACGACTTGGGCCGACCGCAGTACGCGATTCAGGTCAGCGAATTCCTCACCAAGTTGGGCACCCCCTGGCACACCTGGGACGCCCGCCTGACCTACGACCTGGCCACCAAAAAAGGCCGTGGCGTGCAGTTTTCGCTGGACGTGCTCAACCTGTTTAACCGGTTAAACGCGCAACTGATTAATCCGGTGACCGGCCGCGCCTACGAATACGGCGACGACGTGCCCAACACCTGGCGCGATCCGCGTCCGCAGTTCAACGGCCCGCAAGAGCGCGGACTCGACCCCCGCGACCCGTCGCGCTACAGCCCGCCCCGTCAAATCCTCTTTGGCTTCCAATTCAAGCTGTGATGCGGCGCGCTACCTTCCTCATTTTGTGGTCGCTAACGCTTGCGGCTGGCGCGCAGTGGCTCCCCAGCTACGGCGGCGAGCGCGCGGGCCAGGCTTCCTACAGCTTTTTGAAGTCGGACTACCACATCGCCTCGGCCGCCATGGGCTCCGTGGGCAGCGTTTTGGGTGGCGACGCGCGCAGCTTGGGCTACAACCCCGCCGGTTTAGCGCGAACCAAGGGCTTCAGCGCCGCCTTCGCGAGCCTGGGCAACGGCAGCGGACTCGAACAGGGCTCGGCCTTCGTCGCCAACAAGGTGCGCAACCGCAGTGCCGCCTGGGGTCTGGGCATCCAGCGCCTGCAAACCGGAGCCTACGAAGAGCGGACCGAATTCCGCCCACAGGGAACCGGCCGCCTGCTGTACGACGCCCAAACCGCCGTGCTGGTAACCTACGCCCAGCAGCTGACGGAGCAATTCCAAATGGGCGTAACGCTTAAAGCGCTGAACGAAAGCTACAGTGCCGGCTATTCCGGGTGGGGCGCGGCCGCCGACGTGGGCTTTCAGTACCACCTTCGCGAAGAAGGCCTTCGCTTCGCCGTCGTGCTCCGCAACTTTGGTGCGCCCGTTTCGCTGCGCGGAACGTCTTGGGCCGTGGCCTACAACCGCGACTCGCTGTCGTCGCTGGAGTCCGCCAACCTGCCCACCGAATTCGCCATCGGCATCCACTACCGCGCGATGGAACGCGGCAAGCACCACCTTGACCTGGCTGCCCAACTCGTGCACCCGAGCGACAACGCCGAGAACTACCGAGCGGGTCTCGAATACCGCTACGCCGACCAGCTGTTTCTGCGCAGCGGAATCATGCTCAACCAAGCCGGACAGCCCTTTCCTACGATGGGGCTCGGTGTTGCCCAGCAGCTCGGCAGAACCCAAGCTCTTCTGGACCTAAGCGTGCAGCCCACCAACGGCATGGGCACCTGGACCTCGATTGGGCTCACCCTCATTCCGCAAAAAACCCCGTCAAAATGACGAAGTACCCCGCTTTTGCCGCGCTGGCCCTCGGACTCAGTCTGAGCAGCTGCGAAGACTACTTCGGCAGCAAAACCGACCTCGACTTCATTGAGGTGCCCAACTACGGCATCCGCGAAATCGCGTATGTGCCCATTCAACCGGCCTTTGACGGCTTTGTGCACCCCACCGACCTCTGCATCGGCTTTGACGAACTCATCTACGTCGTCGACGCCGGAACCGAAGAAATCATCTGCCTCGACGAGTCCGGGGCGGAGCAGGGACGGTTTGGGGTTCCGGGCGTGAAGTCCGTGCGCATGGACCGCCGCCTCGACCTGCTCGCCATTGGCACCCACGACACCACGATCAACAACGTAGCCTACACCTTGCCCGCGATCTACCGAATCAACCAAACGGGTACAAGCGGCTACGGCCTGGATTACGCGCGAATCGTCCACAAAACGGTGCACCCGTTTTACTTCAAATCCACGTTTTCTACGGGCGACGCCAACGCGGAATTTGGGCAAATTGCGGTGCTCGCGAGCGCCGACCCGGCACTCAACAACCGCTACTACGTGACCCGCCGCGGAACCATCAGCAACAACGCCAATCAGGGTCCGGACCAGGCCGTCGTGCTCTTTGATGCCAACGACGCCTACGTTTCACCCATCAGCGTGACCACTTCGGCCGGACTGTTCACCAACTACTTTAAGGCACCTCAAGGCATTGTTGGATTCGCCCAACCGCCCCAGCTCACGGCCCGAGCGGGCGACGATTTTTGGTTTACATCCCTCGACGCCAACCAAGAAATCCGCGTGCAGCAGATCAACCTCGTCGAAACCCAATTCGGCGCCGACTACAAACCCGGAGTGGCCATTCCCAATCCCGACCGAACCGACCGCTGGATTGGCCAGCCCGGCCTGTTTGAGCGCCCGGTCGGCATGGCCATGGCCGGCGACCAAACGCGCTACCTCTTCGTGGTCGACGAAGCCAAGGACTCCGTATTTCAGTTCACGGCCAACGGGCTCGAGGGCATTCCCCCGCCCCCGGCCAGCGGCGAAACACGCTACGCCAAGGTTTCCTTTGGCGGACGCGGAACCGGCCCCATGCAGTTCAACGGCCCCGTTGCCGTGGGCTACTGGCGCAACATCCTTTACGTGGTCGACGCCGGCAACGGAC
Source organism: Cryomorphaceae bacterium (assembly GCA_021298655.1). Lineage (GTDB taxonomy): Bacteria > Bacteroidota > Bacteroidia > Flavobacteriales > Schleiferiaceae > TMED14. The sequence continues at coordinate 109,991 of JAJTFK010000001.1, forward strand.
GGGTCAGCCGGTTTAAAAACACCTTAGACTTCGAATAACGTTTAGCTAACACCTAGCCCGCGCTTTGGGGGTACCTTTGCCAAAGCACTCACTCAGAATTGACCATGAAGCACGTTTACGCCCTTTTTGCCGCCCTCTTCGCCCTCGCGAGCTCGGCCACCAACTACCAAGTTCAGGTAGGTTCCAACTACTTTGCCCCAGCCTACCTCAGCATTCAGGTCGGCGATACCGTAACCTGGTCTCAGGTGAGCGGATCCCACAACGTCAACGGCAGCCTGGCCACCTTCCCGAGCAACCCCGCGGGCTTCAGCAGCGGCGCCGTGGCCGGCGGAACCTGGACCTACAGCTTTGTTTTCGGCACCGCCGGGACCTACAGCTACCAGTGCGACCCGCACGCCGCCATGGGCATGGTGGGTACCGTCAAGGTAACGGCACCCTGTACCGAGCTGTACTTTTCGGAGTACCTCGAGGGCAGCAGCAACAACAAGGCCTTGGAAATTTACAACCCCACCAACGCAGCGATCAACCTGGCCGCGTACAGCGTCAAGGCCTACAACAACGGCGGAACCAGCGTTTCCAATAGCCTTCAACTCCCCAACAAAACCCTGGCACCCTACGACGTCTACGTCATCGCCAACCCAACCGCGGTTGCGGCCATTTTGGGCGTAGCCGATACGACCTCGACCGTGACCTTCTTCAACGGCGACGACGCCGTGGTCTTGTTCAAAAACAACGACACCCTCGACATCATTGGCGACGTGGGCGTTGACCCCGGAACCAACTGGGTAGTTGGCACCGGCGCGACGTCGGAATTCACCCTGGTCCGCAAGCCCAACGTCCGCAACGGCCAGCTCGTGTGGACACTCGGCGCCAACGAATGGCTCGTAAACCCACAAAACACCACAAGCTTTTTGAACGCCCACACCTCGAACTGCGGCAGCGGTGGCGGAGGTGGCGGTGGCGGCACCACGACGGGGCCGGCCGTTCGCTCCATTGGCAGCATCCGCGGCGTAAACGCCGACGGGGTAGCCGACTCCAACAACGTCGTAGTGCGCCTTCGCGGAGTGGTGACCACCAACGACTTCCGGGGTGCCGGCTACAGCTTTCACCTTCAGGATGCCACCGGGGGCATCGTGGTCTTCCGCAGCGCAGACCTTGCCAACTACACCGCACCGCTTCGCGGAGATTCCCTCGAAGTACGCGGTACGCTGAATCAGTTTAACGGACTGCTTCAAATCATCCCCGACACCATTCACCTGCGCGCCCAAAACCGTCCGCTTCCGGCTCCGGCAGTGATCACCACCATGGGCGAAAGCAACGAGGGTAAACTCGTTCGCATGAACAGCTTGAGCGTCACGTCGTGGCCCGCCACCTGGTCGGGCACGGGACAAAACATCACCCTGAGCGACGGAACCAATAGCTACACGATGCGGGTTGTTCCCCTTTCGGGTGTTTGGAACCGCCCGCAGCCCGTGGGAATGATCGACGTAATTGGCGGCCTCCAGCAGTTCGACAACTCGCTGCCCTTCACGAGCGGATACCAGATCTTCCCGCGCGACACCAACGACATCATTCCCGTGGTGGCTTTGACCCCCACGATTCGCTTCGTCGGCGGCAGCGCGACCAAGCTCGAAGGGAACGTTTCGCAAACCATTAAAATGCACGTCCAGCCCCACCTCATGGCAGCCGGAAGCGTGACCATTACGGCCAGCCCCGGAACGGGCTTTGTGCTTGGAACCGACGCCACAACGACGCCCGCGCTCAGCGGAAGCACGTTGAACTTGGCGGTTCCCAGTATGGCCGACACCGTAAGCTTCACGGTCAACGTCCTCGACGACCAGCTCATCGAAGGCAACGAAAACCTACTGCTCACGATGTCTTCGGCGAGCACCGGCCTGAGCATCGGCGCCCCCTC
>JAJTFK010000010.1 GCA_021298655.1 Cryomorphaceae bacterium
GGGGCGTCGTTGGTGATGTAGTGCAGGACGCAGGCGTTGGCGCCCGAACCAATAATGGGCGTGTAGGCAAATCCGTGGGACCGGCGGCGCACAAACTCGTGAAGGAATTCCGCCTCGAGCTCGTACTCCCACACGCCGGGCTTGAGGAAGCGGAGCACGCGGTCGTAGCCGGCGGCGGTGATGTCGGCGGCCACCTGCATGATCTGGACTTCTTCGGGGTCCTTGACGGCGCGCAGCAGGTTCATCGCCGGTGCCGAGCGTTCGTATTCGTGGTTCGGGAAGCGGCGGCGCAGCTCAGCCCCAAAGCGGTCTTCGCGGGTTTCGACCGGGTTATTTCGGCGAATGTGCTCGTGGTTGAGCAGGTAGACGTGGTGGGCGTGGGCCATGACGTCGCGCAGGATGCGCTCGAAGTCGCTCAGCCAGTGAATGCTCTGGATTCCGCTCAGGGCGCGGGCCTCGTCTTTGGAAAGCTTGGCGCCTTCCCAGCGGGCGATGAGGTCGTTGGTTTCGACCAAAAACAGCATCTCGCGCTGCTCGGGCTTGGGGGCATCCGGAAAGAGCACCAGAATGGACTCCTCTTGGTCCACGCCACAGAGCCACAATAAGTCGGTGGCCTGCTTGAAGGGAAGGCTCCCGTCGGCCGAGGTCGGATAGATGTCGCTGGAGTTAAAAAAAGCGACGGAGTTCGGCTTAAGTGCTGCCGTGAAGCGGGCCCGATGGCGGGCGTAGAGGTCCGATTTAAGGGGTTCGTAGCGCATGCGAACGAAGGTACGGCTCGCGCTGTTATGGATTGGTACGAGGCCGTTTGGCCCCTACCTTTGGCCCACCAAAAGTCACAACAAAATGGCATCGCAACGCGGATTGTTTGGGTCGTCTCTGGCCCGCAAGTACTGGATGGCCCTCACGGGCCTCTTTTTGATTACGTTCCTCGTTGTCCACCTGCTGGGCAACCTGGCCATCGTATTTGGCACCGGCGAAGACTTTAATGCCTACGCGGCGTTCATGACGAGCTTCCCGCCGATTAAAATCGTGAGCTACCTCCTGTATGCCTCGATTGTGCTCCACGCGGCCGACGGCATTGCGCTGGCCCGCCAGAACCGCGCGGCGCGTCCGGTCGCCTACGGAACCTACCACGGCGCAGCGAACGCGGGCTGGGCTTCGCGCAACATGGCCTTGCTCGGAATCTTCACCCTGCTGTTCATCTTGGTGCACATGAAGAGCTTCTGGTACGAAATGCACTTCGGCAGCCTCGGCCTCGACGCCAACGGCAACAAGGACCTCTTTACCCTGACCACCGCTGCGTTTGAGCAGGTTTGGTACACGGCCTTTTATGTGGTGGCCATGTTGGCCCTTGGGTTTCACCTCTGGCACGGTTTCCAGTCGGCCTTTCAGACGATGGGCTGGACCCACCCGACCTACACCCCCATCGTTCAGTTCGTCGGCCGCGCCTTTGCGGTGGCGGTGTGCGGCGCCTTCGCCCTGATCCCCCTGTACGTTCTGATTTCGCCCAACGTTTAAGCGTGTTGTACCATGTCAAGTAAATTGAATTCCCGCATTCCCGAGGGGCCCATTTCCGAAAAATGGACCAAGCACAAGGGCACGATTCCGCTCGTGAGCCCGGCCAACAAGCGCCGTATTGACGTGATCGTGGTCGGTACCGGCCTGGCGGGCTCGTCGGCCGCCGCCTCCCTGGCGGAGTTGGGCTACAACGTCAAGGCCTTCTGCTTTCAGGATTCGCCGCGCCGCGCGCACTCCATTGCCGCACAGGGCGGAATCAACGCCGCCAAAAACTACCAAAACGACGGGGACTCGGTATTCCGCCTGTTTTACGACACGGTCAAGGGCGGGGACTACCGCAGCCGCGAGGCCAACGTGCACCGCCTTGCCGAGGTTTCGGCCAGCATCATCGACCAGTGCGTGGCCCAAGGGGTTCCCTTTGCCCGCGACTACGGCGGCCTGCTCGACAACCGCTCTTTTGGCGGAGTTCAGGTGAGCCGCACCTTCTACGCCAAGGGCCAAACCGGCCAGCAGCTGCTGCTCGGTGCCTATTCGGCCCTGGAACGCCAAGTGGCTAAGGGCCGCGTGAAAATGTACGCCCGCCACGAAATGGTCGACCTCGTCGTGGTCGACGGCAAGGCCCGCGGAATCATTGCGCGCAACCTGGTCACCGGCGAGCTGGAGCGCCACAGCGCCCACGCCGTGATTTTGGCCTCGGGCGGATACGGCAACGTGTTCTACCTGAGCACCAACGCCATGGGTTCCAACGTGACCGCCGCGTGGAAGGCCCACAAAAAGGGCGCCTTCTTTGCCAACCCCTGTTTTACGCAGATTCACCCGACCTGTATTCCGGTGAGCGGCGAATCGCAATCGAAATTGACCCTCATGTCGGAGTCCCTGCGCAACGACGGACGCATCTGGGTTCCGGCCAGCCTCGAGGACGCCAAGGCGATCCGCGAAGGCCGCTTGAAGCCAACCGACCTTCCCGAAGAAAAGCGCGACTACTACCTCGAGCGCCGCTACCCGGCCTTTGGTAACCTGGTTCCGCGCGACGTGGCTTCGCGCGCCGCCAAGGAGCGCTGCGACGCGGGCTACGGTGTGAACAAGACCGGCGAGGCCGTGTACCTCGACTTTTCGGCGGCCATCATGCGCTACGGCCAAGAGCAGGCCAACCTAAAGGGCATGCACCAGGCCTCCGAGGCCGAAATCCGCGCCCTGGGCACCAAGGTGGTGGAGTCCAAGTACGGCAACCTCTTCCAGATGTACGAGAAGATCACCGACGAGAATCCCTACGTAACCCCGATGAAGATTTACCCCGCGGTACACTACACCATGGGCGGACTTTGGGTGGACTACAACCTCATGTCGACCGTACCGGGCTTGTTTGTGGCGGGCGAGGCCAACTTCTCGGACCACGGCGCCAACCGCCTGGGTGCCTCGGCGCTGATGCAAGGCTTGGCCGACGGCTACTTTGTGCTGCCGTACACGGTTGGAACCTTTTTGGCGGACGACATCCGCACCGGAAGCATTTCCACTGACCTTCCCGAGTTTGCTGAGGCCGAAGCCGCAGCCAAGGCCCGCTTCGAAGGCTTCTTGAAGGCCAAGGGTTCGACGCCCGTGGAGGTGTTCCACCGCCGCTTGGGTAAAATCGTTTGGGATAAAATCGGCATGGCCCGCAACGAAGCCGGCCTGAAGCAGGCCATCGAAGAAATCCGCGCCCTTCGCGAGGAATTCTACCGCGACGTCAAGGTCCTCGGCGGCATGTACGAAATGAACCCCGAGCTCGACAAGGCCAACCGCGTTGCCGACTTTATGGAACTTGCCGAACTCATGGCGCTCGACGCCCTGACGCGCAACGAATCCTGCGGCGGCCACTTCCGCGAGGAATACCAGTCCGAAGACGGCGAAGCCCTGCGCCAAGACGAAGAGTTTGCCTTTGTTTCGGCCTGGGAATTCACCGACAACGACCCCGGAAAAGCTACCCTTCACAAAGAAGATTTGGTGTTTGACAACGTTAAACTCGTAACACGCTCCTACAAGTAATGAACCTCACGCTTAAAATCTGGCGCCAAAAGAACGCCCAAGACCAAGGCTCGTTTGCGACCTACGCGGTGCGCGACATCTCGCCCGACATGTCCTTCCTCGAAATGATGGATGTGCTCAACGAGCAGCTCATTGCCCAGGGCGTGGAGCCGGTGGTTTTCGACCACGACTGCCGCGAAGGCATTTGCGGAATGTGCTCGATGTTCATCAACGGCGAGGCCCACGGCCCCGACCGCGGCGTAACCACCTGCCAGCTGCACATGCGCAAGTTCAAGGACGGCGACACGATCACCGTGGAGCCCTGGCGCGCCAAGGCCTTCCCCGTGGTGCGCGACCTGATGGTGGACCGCAGTGCCTTCGACCGCGTCATTCAGGCGGGCGGCTACATTTCGGTCAACACGATGGGCAACCTGCCCGATGCCAACGCGACTCCGATCGAGAAGCACGACGCCGACGCCGCATTTGACGCGGCGACCTGCATCGGCTGCAGGTGAGCCAATTCGCCCTGCTGCCCCAAGGCCAGGTTGAGGCCGCCGACCGGGTGCGCAACATGGTGCACCAAATGGACCTCGAGGGCTTTGGCAACTGCACCAACACGGGTGCCTGCGAAGTCGAGTGCCCCAAAGGCATTTCGATCGAGAACATTGCCCGCATGAACCGCGAATACCTCAAAGCCTCCATAACCGCCTAAATATCCGCAACGTGGCACGGGCTTTGCCGTTCTGCGCTCCATTAACTACCGCAACATGACCAAACACCTATTCTTCGCCGCAGCGGCCGTTGCCGCCCTGGCTTCGTGCCGCCCCGATCCCACGCTCGACGAGCAGTTGGCCGGAACCTGGAACCTCAGCGACCTGAGCATGTCGGGTACCATTCAGTCACCGCTTGGCGCCATTCCGTTCACCATTACCGACTCGCTGATTCGCCCCAACAGCACGATGGAATTGGCCATCAACGAGGACGCCACGCAGACCATCCTGTGGAACCTTGACGTGCGCGCCACGCTCACGGCAGCCGCCCTCGGTTCGTTTGGTGTGGACATTCAAGACACCGTGAGCGGTTCGTGGTACGCGGTCGACGGCGGCGGCGTGACGCCCGACTCCGTGTACATTACCGCAGACGGCGAAAAGACCGGCTACGAAATCTTGAGCTTCCTCGAGACCAGCCTTCGCCTGCGCAGCGTGCAAACGATCAACGATCCCGACCTGGGCTCGCAGACCGTAACGCAGGAAGTTACCTTCATTAAGTAAGCAAACTGCGCGCAAACACAAAGCCCGGGGCCAGCGCCTCGGGCTTTTTATTTTTGGCGGACTACTTCGCCGTGAAGGCCTTCCACCCTTGGGCGGCGAGCGGAACGTGTTCACCCGCCAAGTTCACGAGGTAGGCGCCTTCTGAAGCCGTCATGTGGCCAATGGGCGTAATGTGGGGATTCCCCTTGATTTGGTCGTAGTCTTCCAGCGAAACGGTAAAGACCAGTTCGTAGTCTTCCCCGCCGTTGAGCACGGCGGTTGCGGGGTGAATGCCGAATTCCTCGCAGGCGTGCAGCACCACCGGGTCAATGGGCAGCTTGTCTTCAAACACCACGCATCCCAGGCCGCTGGCCTTGGTCAGGTGAAGCAGTTCGCTCGAAAGGCCGTCGCTCACGTCCATCATGCTCGTGGGTTTGACGCCCAGTTCGGCGAGGAGCTCGACAATGTCCTTTCGCGCCTCGGGCTTGAGCTGGCGCTCGATGGGGTATTGGTACTCGCTGAGGTCGGGCTGCAGGTTGGGATTGGCCAAATAGGTGGCCTTCTCGCGCTCCAGCACCTGAAGGCCCATGTAGGCTCCGCCCAAATCGCCCGACACCACAATAAGATCGGTCGCTTGGGCTCCGCCCCGACCTACCGCAGCGCCGCGCGCCACCTGACCGATGGCCGTCAGCGCCAGGGTCAATCCGCTCGGGCTCGACGTCGTATCTCCGCCCACCAAATCCACCCGGTAGTGGGCGCAGGCCCGGCGAATTCCGGCATACACCTCGTCAAGCGCCTCCACGGGGAAGCGGCTGCTCACGGCCAGGGCCACGGTCAACTGCGTGGGCGTTCCGCCCATGGCGTAGATGTCGCTGAAGTTGACGACCGCCGCCTTGTATCCCAGATGCTGCAGCGGAACATAGGCCAAGTCAAAATGCACCCCCTCCACGAGCAGGTCGGTGCTGACCAACAGATCGCAGTCCGCGTCGGGCCGAACCACGGCCGCGTCGTCGCCCACGCCCACGACGGTCGACGGCTGAATCGCCACGAGGTCGGCGGTCAGGCGCTCAATTAAACCAAATTCACCCAATTCAGATAAGGGGGTGCGCTGCGGATTCGGATCTTCAATCATGGGACAAATTTCGGGCATACCTTTGCCGGATAAATACCCCCTTTATGAATCCTAAGTATCAAGCTGAAATTTCAGCATTCATGGATTGGGCTAAGGCCCGTAACGGCGCCGAGCCTGAGTTCATTCAAGCGGTGCACGAAGTGGCGGAATCGGTGATTCCGTTTATCGAAGAAAACCCGAAGTACAAAAAGGCGCGCATTCTTGAGCGCATCACCGAGCCGGAGCGCACCATCATGTTCCGCGTATCGTGGACCGACGACGCCGGAAACGTACACGTAAACCGCGGCTACCGCGTCGAGTTCAACAGCGCCATTGGCCCCTACAAAGGCGGGTTGCGCTTTCACCCGACGGTAAACCTGTCGGTGCTGAAGTTCCTCGGCTTCGAGCAGATCTTCAAAAATTCCCTGACCACCCTGCCCATGGGCGGCGGTAAGGGCGGCTCGGACTTCGACCCCAAGGGCAAGTCCGACAACGAGGTAATGCGCTTCTGCCAGGCCTTCATGACGGAGCTTTCGCGCCACATTGGTGCCGACACCGACGTACCCGCCGGCGACATCGGCGTGGGCGGCCGCGAGATCGGCTACATGTTTGGTCAGTACAAGCGCATCCGCAACGAGTTCACCGGCGTCTTGACCGGCAAGGGCCTCAACTGGGGCGGTTCGCTGATCCGCCCCGAAGCAACCGGCTACGGTACGGTCTACTTCGCTCAGGAGATGCTCGCCACCAAAGGCGACGGCTTCAAAGGCAAGAAGGTCGTAATCTCGGGTTCCGGCAACGTAGCCCAGTACGCCGCCGAGAAGGCGACGGAGCTCGGTGCCACCGTGCTCACCCTGTCGGATTCGTCGGGCTACATTTTGGACAACGACGGCATCAACGCCGAGAAGTTGGCCCACGTGATGCACATTAAAAACGTGGAGCGCGGACGCATCAGCGACTACCTCAAGAAGTACCCGTCGGCTACGTTTGTTGCGGGCAAGACTCCTTGGGGCGTAGCCTGCGACATCGCGATGCCCTGTGCGACCCAAAACGAACTGAACGGCGACGACGCCAAGGCCCTGATCGCCCACGGCGTGAAGTGCGTGGCCGAAGGCGCCAACATGCCTTCTACGCCCGAAGCCATTGAAGCATTTTCTGCGGCGCGCATCCTGTTCAGCCCAGGTAAGGCCTCGAACGCCGGTGGGGTTTCGACCTCCGGCCTGGAGATGAGCCAAAACTCGCTGCGCCTTTCGTGGAGCCGCGAAGAGGTGGACCAGCGCCTGCACGGCATCATGAAGAGCATCCACGCTTCCTGCGTGAAGTACGGTGCGCGCGAAGACGGTACGATTGACTACGTCAAGGGTGCCAACCTCGCAGGCTTCGTGAAGGTGGCCGACGCCATGCTCGACCAGGGCGTGATGTAAGCTTCGCTTCACCGCACACAAAAAACCCCGGGCTCGCGCCCGGGGTTTCTTTTTTAGGTCTGCCTTAACCTAGAACCTAAAAGAGGCGAACGGTGGCGAAGACCGAGGCGTTGTAGAAATTGGGTTGGGAATCCAAGGAAATATTGGCCGGAAGCACCGCCTCGTTAAAGGGCTTATTGAAATTCTGGCGCACGCCCACCGTGAACTGACGGAAGCCGAGCTCCGCCTGAAGACCGTAGGAAAGCAGCGAACCGTAGAACTGTCCGTTGGTGTTTTCGGTAACTCGGCCCATACCCGCTGCGCGGTAGACCACTTGGCGCGTACCTCCGAGGCGAATCCCCGCAAAACCACCCGCAGACAGGTTTAGTCCTTTGCCGCGGCGCGAAGGGTTGATCACAAACGAAACGGGCACCTCGAAATAGGTCATGGAAAGATTTGATCGGCGCAAATCCACCGTGGACGGCGCGAGTGCGTAGCCACCGCCCGTAGGGGGATCAAGCTGCAAAATGTTCTGTCCAAAGTCGTATGTGTAGCTGGTAAAACCCCAACCGCTGCGCAACCACAACGGCGTCTTGTTGAGGCGCCACTGGTTGGTGAAGTGGAGCCCGAACGTGGCCGAATTCGCGCCGGCGGGATGCCAAAGACCCGAGTAGGGGTCGGCCGCTACAAGGTCGGTTGTCGGCGTCGTCAGCAGCGTATTCGTTCCCACGAGCAAGACCAGGCCGTTGATTTTCTTCTTGAACTTCTTCTTTTTGGGCTCCGAAGGCTTAATGTTCAGGGTCAGGTCGTCCCCCAAATTGAGCTCGAGGTTCTCAATCGACTCCTCGAGGTTGTCTGCCCAAGCCTCGGCCATTTCTTCGATGGCTTCAAGGCGGGCTTCGAGGCGGTCTGAAAGCTCCTTGCGGCGGCGTTCGGCGTCTTCTTTAGAAATGTCTTTGTCCCGAATTTGCTTTTCGAGCGCAGCCATGTCCTTGGTGTATTCGCTTATGGCGGCGGCAATTTCGGCGCTCATGCGGGCGGCACGGGACAGGGTGCTGTCGCTCCCTGAGGCTTTGCTGCTGTCGGACCCCGCGCGGACTTCGGCGGGGGGCGTCGGCATGGCCGGCGGAGTGTCCTGGGCGCTAAGCTGCGGCGCAGCCGCAGCAAATACGGCACTTAGTGCAAGTGCTTTGATTGAAAAGTGGACCATGATTCAGTGAGGTTTTCTGCCAGCTCTTTGGTTTGATTGATGCGCTGAAGCACGGCGGCTGGCACGTGCACTTCAACGATTACTTGGGGCGAAGCTTCCGACTCGCGCAGGCTGCGGACGGTCGACCATACGTCCTGAAGGTTGTTGGCTAACTCCGCGTAGCGTCGGCGCGGAGCCTCTGGGTGGATCGCGTAGGCTGCTGCTTCAGCCGGGCGCAATCGGGGCGGAATAAGCGGCACCCATTCCTCGGTTTCCACCGGACTCATGCGTTCCAGGAACGCCACGTCGGCGCGTGCGGATTCGAACTTGTTGGGCATCGGGCAGTCCAAGGCGTGAACGGATGGACCTGGGGAGCTCAACGGTTGCTGCGTCGCGGGCGCGGGAACGGGCGCCGGTTCCGTTTGAACTTCTGCCGACTCGGACGGCAGCGCGGCGACCGCCAATTGCGCCGCCGGCATGGCAGAGGACGGGATTTCAGGGCGCGCCCACCACCATGCTGCTGCAGCGAGGACCACCGACGCGACCGCCGCATAGCGGTACCAAAGCACGCGACGCTTCGGCTTGGCTGGCGAGTTTGCGGGCTCGCTGGTCAAGCCCGCGGCCACGCGGGCCCAGGATTCGGGCCGCGGCTCCGCCCGGCCCTCACCGAGGGCATCGCGAAACAGCGTATCGAGGTCCTTCTGGCTCATTGCACATTGAAGTTAGTGAGGCGGCGCTGCAGCCACTGCCGGGCTCGGCTCAATTGGGACTTGCTCGTGGCCTCGCTGATGCCGAGCTGCTCGGCGATCTCGGCATGGCTGTAGCCCTCGATCGCATAAAGATTGAACACACTGCGGTAGCCCCCGCCTCGGGCAGGTCGGCCTCATCCAGACGTTCGGTCCTGCGCTTGCGCAGCTCCATGAGGCACTCGTTCACGGCCGTCCGGCGCAGCCAGGCCGGCAGGGCCTTGGGCTCGCGAATCGTCGGGAGTTGCTGGAACATGGTCGTCATCGTTCGTATCATGGCGTCTTCGGCGTCGGCTTCGTCGGCGAAGTAGCGTTTGCAGGTATGCAGCACACGGGGCGCAAGCGCTTCATAAAGAGCGCGCTGCGCATCCAATTGGCCGTGCAGCGAGCCATGAATGTGTGCGTACCAAGCTTCCACTAGATCGGGGCGGAATCCGCAAAAAAGATGCGCTTCCTAACACAAAGGTTGCATTGCCCCCCTAAAATTGTGCGACCTTTACCTAAACACGCCCAGAAATAGCCCCAGAATTCCGCCTAGATGCCCAAAAGAGGACCCAAGATTAACAAAGCCCACCGCTCGATGGACGCGGTATCGCTGGCCAACCGCCTGCTCCGATTTTTTCAAAAGCGCCCCGGGCGCAAGTTCACGGCCGCCGACTTGGCGTTTGAAACGGGCATGAACGAGCGGACCGGCAAGAGCCTGGTTGCCAGCGCCCTCGAAATCCTCAGCCGAACGGACCAAATTCAGGCAGACGGCGACGGGTTCCGCCTAAAAATGGACCTCGCCTACGCCACCGGAACCATGGAGCTTACCTCGAGCGGTGCCGCCTACGTGGTGCGCGGACCGGGGCTCGACGACGTCTACGTTCGCCAAGGAAGCACGGGAATGTCGTTTGGCGGCGACCGCGTGAAGGTGCTCGTCTACCCCCAAAAGGCGGGCAAAAAATTCGAAGGCGAAGTGGTCGAAGTCCTGAGCCGCGCCCGAAGCCGCTACGTCGGCGAAGTTCAGGCCCATGCCCAAGGCGCCTTCATTCTCACCGACGGGCGCAAGGTGGGTCGGGACTTTTTTGTGCCAAAGTCCCAGCTGGGCGGCGCCGAGGCCGGGCAGATGGTGGTGCTCGAGCTCGTGGAATGGACCGACGCCGAACGCGCTCCGGTCGGCAAGGTGGTCGAAATCCTCGGGGAGCGCGGCGAGCACGAAACCGAGATCCACGCCATCATGGAGGAATTTGGGCTCCCCTGGACCTTCCCCGCCGAGGTGGAGGCCGAGGCCGCGCGCATTCCGCTGGTGCTGGATCCGCTCGAAATCGCCAAGCGCCGCGACCTGCGTACCACGCTGACCTTCACCATCGACCCGGTCGACGCCAAGGATTTTGACGACGCGCTGAGCATTCGTCCGCTTGAAGACGGGCTGTGGGAGGTCGGCGTGCACATCGCCGACGTGACCTACTACGTGCGTCCCGGCAGCCAGCTCGAGCAGGAAGCCATTGAGCGCGCAACCTCGGTCTACCTCGTGGACCGCGTGGTGCCGATGCTGCCCGAAATCCTGTCGAATCAGGTCTGTTCGCTGCGTCCGCGCGAGGACAAGTTTACGTTTTCGGCCATTTTCGCCATGGACGAGTCGGGGTCGGTGCACGACCGCTGGTTCGGGCGCACCGTAATCCACTCGGACCGCCGCTTTGCCTACGAAGAGGCTCAGGCGGTACTCGAGGGCGACGACGATCCCCTAGCGACCGAGCTGCGGCTGATGGACCGAATGGCCAAATCACTCCGCGCCCAGCGCATGAAGGACGGGGCCATCGCCTTTGACCGGGCCGAGGTGAAGTTCCGCCTCGACGCCAACAACCAGCCCATCGGTGCGTATGTGAAGGAAGCCAAGGATTCCAACAAGCTGATCGAAGAATTCATGCTTTTGGCCAACCGCGAGGTGGCGGCCTTTGCCGGCGGCAAGAAGCCCAATGCACGCACCAAGCAGGCTCCGCGCACCATGGTCTACCGAATCCACGACCAACCCGATCCCGAAAAACTGATCGCCCTGAGCCAGTTTGTGCGCCCGCTGGGCTACCAGATGCAGGTCGACAGCCCCGGCAACGTGCGCCGCTCGATCAACGACCTGCTTCGCCAAGTCAAGGGAACGCCCGAGGCCAACATGCTTGAAACGCTTACGGTGCGTACCATGGCCAAGGCGGTGTACAGCACCCAAAACGTGGGGCACTACGGCCTCGCATTCGACGACTACACCCACTTTACGTCGCCGATTCGCCGCTACCCCGACATGATGGTGCACCGCCTGCTTCAGGACACGCTCGACGGCAAGCCCTCGCCCAAGGCCGACCCGCTCGAAGAGCTCTGCCAGCACAGTTCGCAGCGCGAGCAAAACGCCGCCGACGCCGAGCGCTCGTCAATCAAGTACATGCAGGCCGTGTACATGGAGCAGTTCCTGGGCGAGCAGTTTGACGGAATCATTTCGGGCGTCACCGACTGGGGCGTCTTCGTCGAGGTACCCGAAACCGCCTGCGAGGGCTTGGTGCGCCTGCGCGAGTTCCGCGACGACTACTACAGCGTGGATTCCGAGCGCCACTGCCTGGTGGGCGAGCGCTGGGGCAAGGAGTTTCGCCTTGGCGATCCGCTGCGCATCGTGGTCAAGGAAGTGGACGTGGTCCGCAAGACCATCGATTTTGGGGTGGCGAGCGACCGCGGCGGTTCGCATGCTTCGGGCGGAACCTTTAGCCGTCCTTCGGGGCGATCGACCGCACCAACCCGCGGGCAGTTCGACGAGACCCGGCCCGCCGAAGCCGGCAGCCGCTGGGGTGCGCCGCGCCGCTCGGGGGGTTCCGATTCCGGTTTTGGTCGCTCATCGTCCAGTGGTCCGGGCAAGACCCGTGGAAAAGGCGGCGGCAAAGGCCACCGCAAGGGACCGAACAGCACGGCGGCCAAGAAGAAGCGTCGGTAAACGACTGCCCAGTACCTAGTTGCGGGCAAGCCTGGCCCGTGCCTCCGCGACATCCCGCGCAATCTGTTCCTGAAGCGCTTGGGGCGTTTCAAAACGTTGCTCTGCCCGAATGAAGTCGATGAAGCGAACCGCTACGGGGCGCCCGTAGCCCTGGGCTTCGATGTCGAGTAGGTGGACTTCGAGCACGGGCTCCGAACCGCTTCCAAAACTTGGGCGTACCCCGTAGTTGGCGACGCCGGCTAGGTTGCGCGGACCGGCTTCGTCGCAAAAATCCAAGCGAACCGCGTAGACTCCGAAGGCGGGCATGGCCTTGTCGGGATGAATACCGCCGACGTTGGCGGTTCGGTACCCCAGGTTGCGGCCAATTCCGCGCCCGGGAACCACTTCGCCGCGCACAAAGTGCGGACGGCCCAAGCTCGCTGCCGCATCGCGCACGCGCCCCTCGGCAACCGCCGCGCGGATTTTGGTTGACGATAAGGCCGTGCCGCCCGCGTTCACGGCTTCGACCTGCTCGAGGCCGAACTCAAAAACATGGGAAAACTCCTGAAGTTGGGCAAAATTGCCCTCGCGGTTCCGCCCGAAGCGGTGGTCGTGGCCCACGATAAGGTGCTTCATGCCCAAGTGACCGACCAAATCCCGACGCACGAATTCCAGCGACGAGGTATTCGCAAACTCCGCGGTAAAGGGATGCTCGATCAGGGCGTCCAAGCCCGCGGCCGCCAGCAATTCGGCGCGCTCTTCGGGCAAGGTTAAGCGTGCTAAAACGAAATCAGGGTGGATCAGCTTGCGGGGGTGGGGCTCCAGGGTGAGCAAGACGGCGGTTCCGCCCAAGGACCGCGCAGCCAAAACCGCCCGCGAAATCAGCGCCTGATGTCCGAGGTGCACCCCGTCAAAGGTGCCCAAGGTTACCACGGTGGGTCCGTGGGGTACGAAATCCGAAAGCTGGCGATAAATATGCACGTCCTGAGGGTCGGGGGCAAAGATATTTCCGAACTTCGCGCCATGATGCTCCACGCTTTTAGTCAGGCAGCGGCGGCCTTTCGTCGCCACCCCTATCCCTTTGCGGCGACCGGGATCATAGCGTTGGCGCTCAACCTTTTGGGAATGGTGCATTCCACCTTGGCCCTGATCTCAAGCTTGTTTGTGCTCCCCATGCTGTACATGGGCCTGGGTACGTTGGCGGAATCGGAACCCGGCTTGCGCTTTACCCAAGCCCTACGCCTCGCGCTCTCGGCCTGGCCGCGCATGCTGGCCCTCGGGAGCATGATGCTGCTGCTCGTCCTCGCACTTTCCATCGTGCTTGGCGTATCGCTTTCGGCGCTGTACGGCGACGAACTCATCACGCTCACCGAACGCTACCAGCAAAATCCCGAGGGTTTAGTCAAGGCCCTGGCGGAAGAAGTCCCGTGGTCCCGCTCCGCCTACGGGTTGGCGGCCTTGGCCCTGTTTACGCTCGCCGGTACCGCCCTATTTTGGTTGGCTCCTATGGCCTTGGTGCACCGGAACCTGGGTCTTGCGTCGTCGCTGGCTTGGTCGGTTAAAATGGGCACCACCCACTTTACCGCCGTGCTCCCCGCCGTGGCGCTTTGGGTAGTGCTTTCGGTGCTCGGAAGCGCGCTCACCGGATTGAATGTTCTGCTTTGGCCCCTTACGGCGCTTTTTCACTTTTATTGCTTTAAGGAGCTCAGCAAGCAAGGCGCTTAGGTTGTACCTTTGCACCCGAATTCAGAATCATTCCATTCCGCACAACCATGGCGAACGCAAAAGGAAAAATTGCCCAGGTCATTGGCCCGGTAGTAGACGTCTACTTCGAAGACGCACAGGCCCTTCCTAAAATCTACGACGCGCTGACCGTAACGCGCCCCAACGGCCAGCAAGTCATCCTCGAAACCCAGCAGCACATTGGGGAAGACACCGTGCGTGCGGTGTCTATGGACTCGACCGACGGCTTTACCCGCGGACAGGAAGTTCTCGCCACCGGCCAGCCCATCGCCATGCCCACGGGAGACCAAATCCGTGGTCGCGTATTCAACGTGGTGGGTGCCGACATCGACGGCTTGGGTGGAATCGACATGACCAACGGCGGACTGTCCATTCACCGCGCCGCTCCGAAATTCGAAGACCTATCTACGGCCACCGAAGTACTGCTTACCGGCATTAAGGTTATTGACCTGATCGAACCCTACGCCAAAGGCGGTAAAATTGGTTTGTTCGGCGGCGCCGGAGTAGGCAAGACCGTACTCATCCAGGAGCTGATCAACAACATCGCCAAAGGCCACGGCGGCCTGTCGGTATTCGCCGGCGTTGGCGAGCGCACCCGCGAAGGAAACGACCTGCTCCGCGAAATGATTGAAGCCGGCATCATCCGCTACGGCGAAGACTTCATCCACTCGATGGAAGCTGGCTCATGGGACCTCAGCAAAGTCAACAAAGACGAGCTCAAGGAATCAAAGGCCACCTTCGTATTCGGTCAAATGAACGAGCCTCCGGGTGCCCGCGCGCGGGTAGCCCTTTCGGGTCTGACCATGGCCGAGTACTACCGCGACGGCGAAGGAAGCGGTCAGGGCAAGGACATTCTGTTCTTCGTGGACAACATCTTCCGCTTCACCCAGGCCGGATCCGAAGTATCGGCACTGCTTGGCCGTATGCCCTCAGCCGTAGGTTACCAGCCCACTTTGGCCACCGAAATGGGCGTGATGCAGGAGCGCATCACCTCGACCAAGTCAGGCTCGATCACCTCGGTTCAGGCCGTATACGTGCCCGCCGACGACTTGACCGACCCGGCTCCGGCTACGACCTTCGCCCACTTGGACGCCACCACGGTACTTTCGCGCAAAATTTCCGAGTTGGGTATCTACCCGGCCGTAGACCCGCTTGACTCCACGTCGCGCATCCTGACGCCGGAAGTTGTTGGTACCGAGCACTACGCCTGTGCCCAGCGCGTTAAGGAGCTTCTGCAGCGCTACAAGGAGCTTCAGGACATCATCGCCATCTTGGGTATGGAGGAACTTTCTGAAGAAGACAAGCTCGTCGTGCACCGCGCCCGCCGCGTTCAGCGCTTCCTTTCGCAGCCCTTCCACGTGGCCGAGCAATTCACGGGCATCCCGGGTGTTTTTGTTGACATCAAAGAGACCATCAAGGGCTTCACGATGATCATGGACGGCGAACTCGACAAGTACCCTGAGGCGGCATTCAACCTCAAGGGCTCGATCGAAGAAGCCATTGCGGCCGGCGAAAAAATGCTTGCCGAAGTCTAATCCAGGTACTGCATGGCACTTCAGGTTGACATCATCACGCCCGAGCGCAAGCTTTTCTCGGGAGCAGCGAACGCCGTTCAGCTCCCGGGTTCCGAGGGTTTGTTTCAAATTCTGACGGACCACGCACCGCTCATGGCCGCGTTGACTTCGGGCAACGTCAAAATTGACCTCGCAAACGGAAGCGAACTCGTCGCCATCGACGGGGGCGTCGTCGAGGTATCGGGCAACGTAGTTACCGTACTGGCCAAGTAGGTTTTTTGCGCGCCAAAAGCTTAAAAGCCCGGGACCATCCCGGGCTTTTTTTATGCGTATCGGCTACCTTCGCGTCATGTACGGAACCCCTTTTGTCCCCATATCCTGGTGGTGGTATGCCCTGGGCGTGGCGGGCCTGTGGATCCTCGCTGCGCTTTGGGTCCCGAATGCCCAAGGTCGACGGCTCGTGGTTCGTTGGGGCGTTCAACTATGGGTCGAAGGTTGGCCCGTCGCTTGGGGCAACGCCATAACCTTGCTGTCCATGGGGCTGGCCGTCGGACTGCTCTACCTCGCGGCGAGGTTGCACCCGCTGCGCACCGGACTGGTACTGGTCGCCCCCTGGCTGGTGCACAGCCTCGCCGGGTTTATTTGGAACGCCGTTCGCGCCCACCAAGCCTACCATCAGTTTCGCATGGTGTTGGTGCCCATTTTGCTGGTGCTGGCCGTTCCTTTTGCGTGGTGGCGCGCGGCCGGTCAGGAGCCCAATCCAAACCTGAGCTTGGCGGTCCTTTCGGGCCTCTTTGGTGTCTTGTATATAACTTCCTTATTTCGTGCCTCGTACATTTATATAACCTCGGGACCCGGGCCGTTATACTTCAGAATTGCGTACCTTTGCACCCTGGAAGCGATTCCCTGGTTATGGATCTATCATTGGCTGAACGCAAGCGCAAAGTAAAGAGCATTTTGGTCTCCCAGCCGGAGTCCCAGGCGGGCAATAACCCCTACCTGCTCTTGGCCGAAAAGCACAAGATTAAGATCGACTTTAGGCCCTTCATTCAAGTAAAAGGGGTTTCTGCTGCGGAATTCCGCAAGGAGAAAATTGCCCTGGGTGATTTTAAGTCCTTCATTTTTACCAGCCGCAACGCCATCGACCACTTCTTTCGCATGTGCGAAGAAATGCGGGTAAGCATTAACCCCGAATGGAAGTACTTCTGCACTTCCGAGGCGGTCGCTTTTTACCTTCAGAAGTTTGTCCCCTACCGCAAGCGCAAAATCTACCCCGCCAAGGCCAACATCACCGACTTGGTCCCGACACTCAAAAAACAGCGGGGAGAGCATTTTTTAATGCCCACCTCGGACGTCCTCAACCCGGAGGTTCCGGCAGCGCTTGAATCGGCCAACATCAAATGGACCCGTGCGGTGATGTACCAGACGGTGGCCTCGGACCTTAGCGACTTGAGCGACGTGAAGTACGACATGCTCGTGTTCTTTAGTCCCGAAGGAATCAAGTCGCTGTTCAAGAATTTTCCCGACTTTGTGCAGGACGGAACGCGCATCGCGGCCTTTGGCAGCACCACGCACCAAGCCGCCAAGGAGCACAACCTGATTTTGGACGTGCCGGTTCCGTCGCCCAAGTTTGCCTCGATGGCCCAAGCCCTTGAAGCCTACGTCGACGAAGCCAACAAAAGCAAGTAATGACCGACGTGCGCTTCCCCCGCGAGGAGCGCCTAAAGTCGCGAACCTCCATCGGAATTTTATTTAGCCGGGCATCGCGCAGCACCGCCGAAGCCGGACTGCGGCTGGTGTGGACCGCGTCCCCCGAACCCCTGCCGCGCGGGGTTCAGGTTTTGGTTGCGGCGCCAAAAAAACACTACCGTCGCGCCGTGGTTCGCAACCGAATTAAGCGGTTGCTTCGCGAAGCCTGGCGCCTCGAACGCGGAAGCCTGCCGCAGCAGTGGCTCGAGGCCCAGGAGCCCAAACTCCTGGGGTTGATTTTCACCGGGAGCCCCGACCCGGCCCTGTCGGAACTTCGAACGCTGCTGCGGCAATTGCTCGACCGGGCGAAGTGGTAAGCCCTTAGCGCCAGGTTCCGTCGATGCGACGCGGCAAGCTGTGGTAGAGTGCGGTCGCCACCAAAACAACGCCCATCGCCCGTTCGAGCATCGACTCGGTAAGCAGCATCAGCACCAGCGTTAGGGCCAGGGCCTGAGCCCCGCGGTTCCACGAGGATCTTCGGGCGCAGTAGGCCAGTCCGAGGGCCCAAACTCCCAGGCCCCACAGGCCGATCCCGGCCCAAAGTTGAAGAAATTGGTTGTGTACGTTGAGGTGGCGCCTTAGACCAAATCGGTAGTTCCACTCGGCGTAGACCCGGTCAAGCCGGTCCTGAACGGCATCGGCACCCACACCCCGCCAGGGATCTGAAGATATCACCGTCCATGCCGCCTTGGCCTGCACCACCCGGGTGTCGACGGAACCCGTAGCCCAGTAGGGATCGGCCTTGGTGAGCTTGCCCAGGCTGCGTTCCGAAGGAACAAGGGCCACGGCCACCAGCATGACCGCGGCCAAACCGACAGCCCAAGGCAGAAGGCGGCGCGGTGCCGTCCGCCCCGTATACCACCAAAGTCCGCCCAAAACGACCGCGCCAAGACCCATGCGGCTCCCCGCCAGTACCGCAACCAGGGCAAACAGCCCCAGAAGCAGCGGGCGGATCATGCCGCGAAACCGGAGGTCCGTCGCCAAGGCGGCCCCCGAAAGTCCGAGGTAGAGGGTGACGTAGCTGTGCTGGTGCGCCAGCTGGGCAAAATCGCGGTAAAACAGCGGATCCCAACTCTGGGCGCGAAGGGCGGCCCAAACCGCGTTCCCCATCAGCACCAACGACAGCAGGATTCCCCCGGCAATCAAGCCTTCGTGGCAGGCTCGGTGCTGCCGGCGAAGGGCCAGGGGGATCCACAGCAGGGGCGACCAGCGCAGGAGGGTTTCCAAGCTGGGGGCCTGCGTCCACAGGGCACTCGCCGCCAAGGCCGCAAAGCCCGACCAAAGCGCCACGTCCACCGGAAGGGCCTTCCAGCGTCCGCGGGCCGAACGCAGCGAAATCAGCGCGGCGAGGGCAAGCGCAGCCCCCGTGCCCAGGTCCCACCAGGGCATGAGCACGGCCGCCGCGCGAACTAAAAAGGCGATAATTTGACGCTCCACACGGAGAAAGATAGCCTACAGACCGTTGGCGACCAAGCGCGGAAGTCGGGGAGACAGCCCCGTAAGCACCTCATAACTAATGGTTCCGCAGGCCCGAGCCACATCCTCTAAGCGAACGTGGCGGCCCAGCAACTCCACGCGGTCGCCGACATTTAGGTTGGCCAAGGTGGCGTCCACCATCAACATATCCATGCACACCCGGCCGACTACGGGCATAAACACCCCATTCGCAAAGGCCGAACCCACGCCGTGGCTCAGTGCGCGCGGAATGCCGTCGGCATAACCAATGGGAAGGGTAGCGATGACGCGATCGGTGGGGGCTGCGTCGGTAGCACCGTACGAAATCCCTACGCCGGCCGGAACCAAACGGAGCTGGCTCACGGTGGTCGTCACGTGAACCACCGGCTGCAGCGCCGCGGCGTCGGTCGGGTCCAGCGACGTGCCCATTAACCCGATGCCCAAGCGGACCATGTCCCCCGCCGCCCAGGGATGGCGCGCTACGGCTGCCGTATTGGCCATGTGGCGCCAGATTCTGGTTCCGAGTCCGCGCTCCAAGGCGTCGGCAAATTCGGTGAACTTGGTCCACTGCTCGCGGGTAAACGCGTCCTTCTCGGGAACTTCAGCCGCCGCAAAATGGCTTAACACCGAAGCCACGCGAACGCCGGGTAGGCCGCGCAGAACTTCGGCCACGGCTCCGCCCTCGTGGGGCGCAAAACCCAATCGGTGCATGCCCGTATCGACCTTGACGTGCACCAAAACTTCGCCCAAGGAATCCGGATGGCGCGCAAAGGCCTCGGCAAAGGCACGCAGCCGGTCCCAGCTAAACAGCTCGGGTTCCAGCCGGTGGCGAAGCATCAGCTCAAACGACGGTTCGCCGGGGTTCAGCACCATGATGGGCGTTCGAATGCCGGCTTCGCGCAGCTCGCGGCCCTCTTCGGGGTAGGCTACGCCCAAATAGTCCAGCCTGTGGCGCTCCAGGACCCGGGCCACGGGAACCGCACCCAATCCGTAGGCGTTGGCCTTCAGCATGGCCATGATGCGGGTACCCTCGGGCAGCAGCGATCGGTAGTGCCTCAGGTTGGCCTCGAGTGCGTCGACGTCGAGTTCCACGGTGCTGTCGTGCTGGTTGGCAACGCGGGCCTCCAGGGCCGCGTCCACGCCGTGCCCCTTAAGCAGCACTGCCCCTTCTTCGCCCAGGCCCAAGGCGGAGTCCTGGGGCCTGCAGATTTGAACGCTAAGGCCCGGAAACTGCATGGCCCAGCGGGCGAGGGCCGCCCTCCAGCGTGCGGAGTCGGCGTCAAAAATGAGGGCCGTCCGGGGCGTCGCGGGTTCTTGGGCCAGTAGTTCGAGGGCCTCTTGGGCCGAGGCCTCGTCGAGCGCGTAGCGGTCGACGAGCAGCGCGCCGCCGGCCCAGCGGGCGGCGCGCCGTTCCAAGCGCAACGGGCCGCGCGGGCGGCTGTCGAAATCGTGGGGGATCCGGCCAAGCACATAACAGGCCGCCAGCGCAAGCCCGGCGTTGGACCGCTCGGCCTCGGATTCCCGGGGGATCGCAAACGACTGCCCGTCGGGGCCGATCCAGTTCGCGCCTTCGGTGCGCAGTACGTCACCGGGAACGAGCGACGGAATGCTGGTTTCCAGCTGCAGGGTTCCAACGGGAATGGATTCCGACCAAAGGAGGCGTTGGACTCCGTTGAACAGCGACCGCTTCTCCGCGAGTTTGGCTTCACGACTCGGGAAGCCCGCGTCGTGGGCGTCCCCAAGACCGGTGAAGATCCCGTGGGTTGGCTTGAGCCAGGGGGTGAAGCGCGCCATGTCGCCGGTTTCCGAAACGCCGACTTCTACGATCCACATCGACGCGTCAAGCGGAAAGTGCAGTACCGAAAGGGGTACGCCCAATCTGGAATTGTAGCTGCGGGGACTGCGGGCGACCGTGGGGTCGCCCAGCACGTGGGCCAGTTGTTCTTTGACGCTGGTTTTTCCGTTGGAGCCGGTGACGGCCACCACCGGGCCGCGGAACGCGGCCCGGTGGACCTCCGCCAGCCGATACAAGGCCTTCCACACGTCGTCAACGACCAATACGTCCAATCCCGCCACGGCGTGTGCGGCCCATCCGGTTGCCGACACCACCGCCGCCGCACAACCGCGCTCCGCAGCCTCAGCAAGGTGCTTGTGTCCGTCGCCCGAAGAAGTAGTCAACGCCCAAAACAGCGCAGGCTCCGTCTGGGTAGTGCGCGAATCGGTGGCCATGCGGCGCAGCACGCGCTCGGGATTCGACGTGTGAAGTTCCGCCCCCAGCACTTCGGCCAACCGCCGCAGGGTCCAACTCGGCGCGTTCATGCTAGGATTGCCGGTTGCGTTCGCGAACAAATTCCGCCCGTGAAAGGGGCTCGTAGGTGCGGCGATCGCCCAACATCACCTGGTTGGGATCCGCCGTTAGCCGGTGGGAGTAGTGGGCAAGCGTTCCGCTCCGCACGCAAATGGCGTGAACCTTGGTCACAAATTCCGCCACCGCCATCAACTGGGGCATGGGGCCGAAGGGGACGCCGTTGTAGTCCATGTCCAGTCCGGCCACAATCACCCGCTTTCCGCGGTCCGCCAGCTGGTTGGCCACGTCCACAATTCCTTCATCGAAGAACTGGGCCTCGTCCAAACCGACGACCTCGGCCTCGAGGGCCGCATCCAAAATTTCGTGTGAAGCGGCCACCGGGCGGGCTTCCATGCGCCCTTCGTCGTGGGTGACCACCGCATTTTCGGCGTATCGGTTGTCGGTTAGTGGTTTGAAAACCATCACCTTAAGCTGCGCAATTTGGGCCCGCTTGAGCCGGCGAATCAGCTCTTCGGTCTTTCCCGAAAACATGGAGCCCGCGATCACTTCAATGTGCCCTGATCGGGGCGCAGGCTCTTGGAACATTTCGTACTTTTCCACTTCTGCTAAACTACGGCTTTCCACCATGAGCACCGCCCTCTCTTCGGCCCTTTCTGGCCTCTCTTCTGCCCTACATTCTGAGGTTCCGAACGACGCGGAACTCTCCCAACTCGAATCGCTTTTGGTGCAGGCCCACCAGGTTAAATTCCGCGCCGAAGTCGCTGCGGCCAAAGCCCAGGCCGAAGCCCAATTCGCCGCAACCCAAGCGGAACTCGCACAGGCTCAAGCACTGACCCAGGCGGCCGCCCAGCAGGCCGCCCAGGAACAGCTTCAGGCCCAACTCGCAGCCGCCCAGGAGGCCGCCGAAGCCCGACTTACCGCCGCCGTAACTGCCCAAATCGAGGGCCTAACCGGCGGCCAACCAGCAACTAGTAACCAGCAACCCGCAACTAGCAACCAGCAACCAGCAGCTAGCAACCCGCAACCAGCAGCTCAAGACTACCAGCGCATCGTGGCCTACTTGGCGACGCTGGAATCCAAGTCCGAGTGCGAAACCTTCATTCGCGAAGCCGTGCAGCCCGAATACGACTGGAGTAAGAGCCCCGACGTCGCGGAGCGCTTCATGGCCCTCGTCTACGCCCGCTTCGAGTAAATGGGCAAACTCGTGCTCGTACCGACTCCGCTGGGCAACCTCGGAGACGTCACCGACCGCGCCAAAACCGCGCTGGTCGAAGCGGACGTGGTGCTGGCCGAAGACACCCGAACTACGGGCAAGTTGCTGAAATTGTTGGGGTTAGAAGCGAAGCTTCGCCCCTACCACATGCACAACGAACACGCCCAAGCGGCAGCCCTGGTGCGCCTGGTCGCCGAGAGCTCGGGCCACGTAGCCCTGGCCAGCGACGCGGGGACACCGGGAATCAGCGATCCGGGCTTTTTGCTGGTTCGTGCCTGCATCGAGGCGGGCTTGGTCGTCGAAGCCTTGCCGGGCCCTACCGCGCTCATTCCCGCCTTGGTCGCCAGCGGATTTCCCTGCGATCGGTTTGTGTTTGAGGGCTTTGTTCCGCAAAAAAAGGGACGGCAAACGCGCATCCAAAGCTGGCGAACCGAGCCGCGTACCCTCGTAGCCTACGAGTCCCCGCACCGCCTGCGCAAGCTGCTCGACGAAGTGGTGGCCTGGCTCGGACCGGACCGCGGAATGTGCGTCGTTCGCGAACTTTCTAAGGTGCACGAAACCTACCACCGCGGCACGGCCGCCGAGCTGCAGGCCTATTTTGCGCAGGTTGAACCTCGGGGCGAACTCGTGGTTATTCTTGAGGGCGCATCAAGCCCCCAAAAAACCACTGAATCATGAGTGCTGCAGCGCGCCGCCACCGTCCGTTTGGCCATTGGAGTCCCGAATCGGGCGAGCCCTGGGTCATTGCCGGACCGTGCTCCGCCGAGTCGCTGGACCAGGTACTTGAAACGGCACGGGCGCTGAAGGCCGACGGCCGTACCCAACTTTTTCGGGCGGGAGTGTGGAAGCCGCGAACCCGGCCCGGAGCCTTTGAGGGCGCCGGCTACAACGCCCTGGAGTGGCTGCAAATCATGCGCGCCGAGGTTGGCTTGCCCTTTGTGGTCGAAGTCGGAAACCCGCTCCATGCCGAACGCGCCTTGGCCGCCGGTGCCGATGCGGTCTGGCTGGGTGCGCGAACCACCGTCAATCCGTTTTATGTTCAGGAAATTGCCGAAGCGCTCAAGGGTTCGGCCGTGCCGGTTTTGGTTAAAAACCCGATCCACGCCGACCTGGGACTTTGGGTTGGGGCTATTGAACGCCTGGACAAAATGGGGCTTAGCGACTTGGCCGCCGTGCACCGCGGATTTTTTGCGACGCACCCCGAGCCCTACCGCAACGATCCGCGCTGGGAACTGACCTTTGAGCTGCGTCGACTGGCCCCGGAACTTCCCATTTTTTGCGACCCAAGCCATATTGCGGGCCAGCGAGACCTCGTGGAGTCGGTCGCCCAAATTGCCATGGATTTGGCGCTTGACGGGCTCATGATCGAGATCCACCCCCAGCCCGACGAGGCCTTGAGTGATGCCGCCCAGCAACTGACGCCCGCTCGTTTTGGGGCGCTGCTTGACCGACTCGCCCGCTACATGGAATCGGCCGACCCGGTTGCCCTTGCCCAAAGCTTGAGCGCCGACCGCGAAGCCCTCGATCAGATTGACGCCCAGTTTGTGGACCTCATTCAGCAGCGCCAAGCTATTGTCGAGCGCTTGGCCCACCGGAAGCTCGAGCAAGGCGCCAGTGTGTTTCAAATGGACCGCTGGGTCGACATGCTCGAACAGCGTGAGGCGCAGGCTGCGAATCAAGGCCTTGACCCGAACTACGTCAAGGCGTTTTTTGAGCTGGTTCACCGGTATTCGGTGCAGCACCAAGCGGCCGTGTACCAAGATCAACGGCGCGACGAGGCATGAGCCGTTTTCGCCGCAAGTGGTGGACCCTTCCGCCCAAACCCGATGCCGAGGCCGTAGCCGCGCTCGAACAGCAAATGGATCGCCCCATGGCGGAACTCCTTGCGCTGCGCGGATTCCGCAGCCTCGATGCCGTACGGGACTGGATTCAGGGAACGGACCCCGACGAAGTCAACCCCATGGACATGGCCGGAATGCCCGCGGCAGCCGAGCGCCTGGCGATGGCCCGAGCCCAAGGCGAGCTCGTCTTTCTGTTTGGTGACTACGATGTAGACGGTACTACCGCCGTTTCGGTGGGCACCCTGGCCCTTCGGGCCGGCGGCTGGCGGAGCGAGGCCTACATCCCCGACCGCTACCGCGAAGGCTACGGATTGTCTAAAGCGGGGATTGACCGCGCGGTGGAACTGGGCGCCAAAGTGCTGGTTGCGCTGGATTGCGGGGTCAAGGCCTTCGATGAGATTGACTACGCGGTAGCCTGCGGGCTCGACGTCATCGTGGCGGACCACCACCAACCCGAGGACCGCCTGCCCAACGCGCTGGCCGTGCTGGACCCCCTTCGAAGCGACTGCCAATTTGGCCATACCTACTTGTCGGGTTGCGGCGTTGGGTTTCTGCTCTGGCGCAGTGCCTACGAAGCCGCCGGACTGGACTCGGCCCCGCTGGACGCCCATTTAGACCTTCTGGCCCTGAGCATAGCCGCCGACATGGTCCCCATGGTCGGACTCAACCGCCGCTGGCTGATGCAGGGGATGGACCTGATCAACACCAACCCAAGGCCCGCCCTAAAAGCGCTGATCGGCGAGCGGCGCGGTCCCGTGAGTGCCCGCGATTTGAGCTTCAGTGTCGCACCCAAAATCAATGCAGCCGGCCGCATGGACCACGGACTGCGGGCTGTTCAGCTGCTTACCGCCGACGAACTCGGCCCCATTGACCGGTTCAGCCAGGATTTGCACGACCTCAATACCACGCGGCGCAGTACCGAACGGCGCATGGTCGACGAGGCCCTCGAAATGGCCGAGGGGCTGGCCGACGACCTGGCCTTGGTGCTCTACCACCCGGATTGGCACAAGGGCATTGTTGGGCTGATCGCCCAGCGCGTGGCCGAGCGCTTTTACCGCCCCGTGGTGGCCTTTACCGAACACGAAGGCGTGCTCTCCGGAAGTGCGCGAAGCGCCCCAGGCCTCGACCTCTACGCCGCCCTGGACGACGCGAGCGCACACCTCATCCAATTTGGCGGACACAAAGCAGCGGCCGGAATGACCTGCAAGCCCGAGAATCTCAACGACTTTCGGGTAGCCCTGAACGCCGCCGTCGATCGCCGGTGGCCCGAATCCATGCGGCAACCCCAAATCGAGGTCGATGTCGTGCTGCGCATCGACGAGGTTACGCCGCGGCTGCTTCAGCTTCAGGACCGGCTCGAGCCCTTTGGGGTGGGAAATCCCGCGCCCGTTTGGGGCGTGCGGGGAGTCGAATTAGCCTACACCAAAAACGTCGGCGCCGAAGGCGAACACCTTCAGGTTGAGCTATTTGACCCCTTTCGCCAGCGCTCCCTGCGCGGAATCCATTTTCAGTGGGGCGACGACCCGATCCCCGAAGGCTTGGTCGACGCGGCCTTCCAGCTTTCGTGGAACGAGTACCGCGGCGAGCGCACGGTGCAGGCGCGGCTCCTTGACCTGCAGCCAACCTCGGGCCAGGCCTACCTTTGATTCATGGGAAAAGGCAAACTCGCGAAGTTCGCCGAGCTGGACGCCATGACCCATGTGGTCCAGCCGAGCAAAGACGAGATACTACAGCATTTCCGCCTTCGTGGGGCGTGGAAGGCGGACTTTTTTAAATCGGAACGCCCGCTGGTGGTCGAACTGGGCTGCGGCCGAGGTGAATACACCGTGGCCCTGGCGCGGCGCGAACCCGGTACGAACTACCTCGGCATTGACGTCAAAGGCGCCCGCATCTGGAAAGGCGCCAAGGAAGCGCTGGCCGACGGGCTGGACAACGTGGGCTTCCTGCGCACCCGCATCGAATGGCTCGAGCAGGCCTTTGCCCCGGGCGAAATCGACGAGATCTGGATCACCTTTCCCGACCCGCAAATCAAGTACCAGCGCGCCAAGCACCGCATGGTCAACCCGGAGTTTTTAACGCGCTACCGGCGGCTGCTCAAGCCCGGAGGACTGCTGCACCTCAAAACGGACAGCGAGTTCCTGCACGGATACCTGCACGGAATTTTGGAACTCCAGGGCCACGAGGTGCTGGAAAGCTACCACGACGTGTACCGGCAACTCGAGCCCTACCCCGATCATGTGGCGTTCGCATGCCAGACCTACTACGAGCGCTTTTTTATGGACAAGGGCAAAACGATTACCTACCTCAAATTCCGCTTTGCGTGAGCGCCCCCGAGTCGGACTTTTTTCAGCGGGTCTACGCGGTAGTTCGCCAAATTCCACCCGGACGCGTCACGAGCTACGGCGCCATTGCGCGCTACCTGGGCAGCACCGGCGGAGCGCGAACCGTGGGCTACGCCATGAATGCCGCACACAGCCTGCCGGACGTTCCCGCCCATCGGGTCGTCAATCGCCTCGGAGTCCTCACCGGAAAACACCATTTTGGCGGATTCACCGCCATGCAGCAGCAGCTCGAAGCCGAAGGGATCCGCGTCGTCGACGACCAAATCCAGCATTTTGCGCAGCACTTTTGGGACCCAATGAGCGAACTTTAGTACCGTGAACCGCGATGAAGCCCTTGCCTACGCATCCGAACTTCCCTACGCCGAGGTAACGACCCCTTTTGGCCCGGACCATTTGGTCCTGAAAGTGGCTGGGAAGATGTTTGCCATTCTTCCGCTTGACGAACCCGAGCCCGTGGGCATGGCCCTAAAGTTTCCGCCCGACCAGCTCGAGGACCTAAGGGCGGAGTTTCCCTGCCTTGAGCGCGCTTCGCACATGAGTCCCGTGCACTGGAGCGCCGTGCGCCTTGACGGTTCAGCCCCGTCCCGAACGGTGGCTTCTTGGATTCGGCAATCGTATAACTTGGTCGTGCGCGGCCTACCCAAAAAAACCCAAGCCCATTACCCCCTCCTATGAAAAACCGCATCATCAACTACTTTATTCAGGGGCTTCTGTATACCACGCCCCTTGCCCTGACCGGATACGTGCTCTATTGGGCCCTCAGCCGGCTTGATTCCATTTTGCCCTTTGACATACCGGGGCTCGGCCTGTTGACGCTCCTGGTGGGCATTACCCTGGTGGGCTTTTTAGGGAACTTCATGGTTAAAAACCCCCTGGTCAAGCTGGTCGACGGAATACTCGAAAAGCTGCCCTTGGTCAAGCTGGTCTACAGCTCGACCAAAGACGTCATGAAAAGCCTAACGGGCAAAAAGAAGGGCTTCGAAAACGCGGTCTTGGTGCGAATGGCTCCCGACAGCGAAGTGCGCAAGGTCGGTTTTGTGACCGACGATACCCTTAAGGAGCTCGGCAACGCCCCCGAGGGCTTCGTGATGGTGTACGTTCCCTTGGCCCTGACCATCATGGGCGACATGTACGTGGTGCCCCAAACCTACGTGGAGCAGCTAAACGGCAAAACCGGCGACATCATGAAGTACATCATCGCCGGGGGGGTTGTCGGACAGGCGTAGGTTTTAGTCGGAACCTACTTAACGCGGGCTACCCGCAGCTTCCACTGCCCTTCGAGCATGCTTGAAAGGGCGGAATACACGATGCTGAACGCCAGGGCGGACCAAAATCCGCTTACCGAAAAGCCGTCGATCCAGTCGCTCGCCAGCAGCACCACGCCGGCGTTGATAACCAACAGAAAGAGCCCAAAAGACACCACCGTCAACGGAATGGTCAGCAGAATCAGTATGGGCTTGATGGTCGAATTGAGCAGCGCCAAAACCACCGAAAGCCAAATGGCTGTGGTAAACTTATCAATATCAACCCCGGGAAGCATCCACGCGGTACCAAATGCCGCGAGGGTGCGGGCAATCAAGCGGACTCCCCACGAAGGACGGGTAGTAGGATTCATAGGGCGCACGCTGCAACCATTATACCACGCGCTGCAATTCCGCCCTTAGGGCATTACGAAGCGTTTGAATTCGCATGAACTCGGCCAATTTGACCTCGCGCGCCTCCGGCTCGGTCAGCTGGGCAAGCTCGGCTACCGCCTCCCGAATTCGGTCCTCAAGTCGGTGCTCCTTGAAGCGCAGCAGGCACTCGTGCACGTGATTCGACAGCTGGTCCTCCACGGAGCCAATATAAATACTCTTTCGGGACCAATCCGCCAGCTGGTGCCGCTCGGTCAAGCACTCCGCCGCGGTTGCGGCCATTTCGGGATCCACATGGCGCACAAAATGTTCCGGTCCCAAAATCCGCTCTTCGGCGGACCAAATTCGCAGCATTTCGGCATAAATGCGCTGGTAGGCATCGTGACCAAATGCCAGTTCGTCGGCACTTAAGTCATCCAAAATCAGGGCGGCCGCCGCATCTTCGTGTTCGCGACCGTCGGGGCCAAGCCAGGTAATGCGGTCGCTGCCGTGCTGCAGGAGCACCCGAATTAGGGATTCCTCGACGGCCAGCGGGCGCGGAGCCTGCGGGCGCTGCACCTGCATTTCCGGCGGGGTCGGGTCTTCGTAGGGATCGCGGTCGGGACGGCGCTGGCTCGCGTTCTTCAGCTCGCTTCCGCGAATGCGCTCCATCTCGGCGTAGAGGCTGCGCTCCTCAATTCCCAGGCGCTGGGCGCTGTCCCTGAGGTACACTTCGCGCAAAATAGCATTGGGAATTTTGGCCACGGACTGCACCACGTCGCGCACCACTTCGGCACGGCGAATGGGATCCTGAGCCTGACCCTCTTCGGTCAAAGCCTCCACCTTGAACTGCATGAAATCCACTTCATGTTCGCTGAGGTAGGCCGCTAGGGCCTCCGCGTCCATGCTGCGGGCCAGCGAGTCCGGGTCTTCGCCGGCCGGCAAGGGCACGGCACGCACGTACAGTCCTTCTTCGAGCAGCAAGTCAATTCCGCGAAACGAAGCGCGGATGCCCGCCTTGTCGCCGTCGTAAAGCAGCGTTACGTGCTCGGTCAAGCGCTTGACGAGGCGAATTTGTTCCAGGGTCAGGGCGGTTCCGCTCGACGAAACGACGTTGTGCACGCCCGCTTGGTGCATGCTGATCACGTCGGTGTAGCCCTCGACCAGGTACACCTTGTTGGCCCGACTTATCGCTTGCTTGGCCTGAAAGAGGCCATAAAGCACCTGAGACTTGTGGTAAATCTCGGACTCGGGGCTGTTCAAGTACTTTGCGGTCTTGGCGTCGCTGCGGAGCACACGGCCCCCAAAACCCACGACCCGTCCGCTCAGCGAATGAATGGGGAACATGGCCCGCCCCCAAAACCGATCGACGAGTCCACCGGTTTCGCGCTTGATGCACAGGCCAGTCGACTCGAGAAATTCTTCTTGGTAGCCCGCTTTTTTGGCCGCCTGCGCCAAGGTGTCGCGTCCCTCCAGGTGGTATCCCAACTCAAACTTGCGAAGGATTTCGTCGGTAAAACCCCGCTCCCGGAAGTAGGCTAAGCCCACGGCACGGCCGTGTTCCTCGTTCCACATCCACTCGCTGAACTGCTTCAGCGCAAAAGCATTAACCGCAAACATGCTCTCGCGGCGATCCCGCACGGCGTCCTGTTCGGGCGAGGTTTCCTCTTCCTCTACCTCAATCTGGTACTTTTTGGCGAGCCAGCGCAGGGCGTCGGGGTAGGAGAGCTGCTCGTGCTCCATCAAAAAGGTCACCACCGAACCGCCCTTGCCCGACGAAAAGCACTTAAAAATGCCCTTTGACGGAACTACATAAAACGAGGGGGTCTTCTCCTGCGTGAAGGGGCTGAGGCCGCGAAAGCTGCCCCCGCTGCGCTTCAGGGTTACAAACTCACCCACGACTTCTTCGATGCGTGCGGCATCGAGAATACGGTCAACGGTTGCGGGTGAAATGAGTCCCATAGGACGAATGAAGGTAGGAATTATTTGGCCCGCTGGCCAACGAAATCAACGAGAAGTTCCAGCGAACTGCGCGCCTCACCCGCAGGGAATTCCGCCAAAATACGGCGCGCCGAATCCAGGTAGGCATCGCGGCGAAGCATGGCGTACTCCAATCCGCCCAGCCGAGCAACTTCCGTCATCAAGGTTCGGATGTGCTCGGGGTCGTTGGACTTGCGGCGCACAATGCGCATCAACTCCTTTTTTTGTGCGGAATCCGCACGGCGCAGCGCGTAAATAAGCGGCAAAGTCATTTTTTGTTCGCGCACATCGATACCCGACGGCTTGCCGCTTTGGCCGTAGGCTTGGTAATCGAGCAGGTCGTCTTGAATTTGGAATCCCATACCCAGGGCATTGCCAAACTGGGCAGCCTGCTTGACCGCGGCCTCATCTGCCCCAACCGAAACCGCGCCCACGGCGCAGCACGAGGCCATGAGCGAAGCTGTTTTTTTCTCAATAATCTCGTAGTAAACGGACTCATCGATGTCCAATCGGCGCGCCTTCTCGATTTGAAGGAGCTCCCCTTCGCTCATGGACCGAACGGCCGAACTCACGGCCTGAAGCAGGTCGTGATCCCCAGACTCCACCGCCAAAAGCAAAACCTTGGACAGCATGTAGTCGCCAACGAGCACGGCGATTTTGTTTTTCCAAAGCGCATTGATGGAGAACATTCCGCGCCGAACCGCCGACTCGTCCACGACGTCGTCGTGAACCAACGTA
Source organism: Cryomorphaceae bacterium (assembly GCA_021298655.1). GTDB lineage: Bacteria > Bacteroidota > Bacteroidia > Flavobacteriales > Schleiferiaceae > TMED14. The sequence goes on from JAJTFK010000010.1 coordinate 30,644, forward strand.
GCCGTGTGCATCAGCTCAACCAATGTTGCGCCGCGGAAGCTCCGCGGTCCAACGGTCCCAAAAGCCTTAGCCACCAGAAAAACCAGCGAAGGACGCAGCTGCTTGCCTTTCTGCCGCACCATGTAGCGCAGGATGAGGTCCAAAAGCGCCACCTTGGAGCGGAACGCCTCGGGGAAGTCCTTGTTGAATTGGGCCAATTCGGCGCGGATGGGGTCGCGAAAGTCCATACCTACTTAATGCCGCGGGCGCCACAAAGTTCTTCGTAGGCCCCCTGAATTTGCCGAAATGTTGCTTCAGCTTCCTTAACTACGTCGTCGCCCATGCCCTGCAGCGCGTCAGGGTGGTACTTTTTCACCAATTTTCGGTAGGCCGACTTGACCTCCGCATCGGTAGCCGAAGGCGATATGCCGAGTACTTCATAGGGGTCTCGCCGCTTCTCTGCGGGTCGGTGCAGCAACTCCTGGCGGCTAAAATCGTGTTGGTTGAGGCCGAGGTACTGCGCAATCCGGGCAATCACCGCGCGTTCCGAAGGCTGCAGGCTTCCGTCGGCGTAGGCCAAGGCAAACAAAAATCCGACGATTTGAATTCGGCCCTGAAGGCTCATGTGGCTTCGAACTTCGGCACAAACCGACGTGAGCGCCGGCTGCTCCTGGACGACCTTTTTGAAAAACGAAAACGCTTCGTTGGCGCGTTCTACGCCAAACCACTGCCGAAACTGATCCCGAACAAAGTTCAGCTCCCGATCGTCGACCTTCCCGTCGGCCTTGATTACCATCGACGCCAAAACGAGCAGCGACGCGTGAAAATCGCGCTCGGACGGAGATACCGCCGCACCGCGTTCGTCTCGGGTCCAAAAATCGGTAAGTGCGTTTCCGACGGCTGCACCCAGAAGCGCCCCAAGGGGTCCGCCCAATGCCCAGCCCAGGCCCCCTCCAAGCCAAGTCGTCCAACGCTTCATGCGAAGCGAAGGTACGTTCGCGCGTTTAGGTGCTCAAGTAGTACGCCAAAGTTCCCACGATACCCAGAATCACGACCAATACCACAATTTGGGTTGTGGTCGCTGCCTTGTCGTGTTCTTCTTCTTCGTGCCGGTGCCGCTGGCGGAGCTCATCCACGTCGCGACGGTTATCTTGTTCTCGGGCCATGGTTTCCTGTGTTTTTGAACTACGTCAAGATACACAAATTCCTGAAATGCAGCGTTTAATGAAAATGAAAAATGCCTACACAGGGTAGGCATTTTAGGCAATTAGTCCACAAATCTGCTTACGACCCGCAGGCTTCGCAGGCTTCTGGATTATCCAAGGAACAGGCCACCGCCTCTTCCGCAGAATAAATTTTTACCTCAGGGGTATCCATCGCCGCGAGCGCTTCCTGCTGCTGCTTCAGCTGGTCCACTTCGCTAAATACCTCTTCGGCGGGCGCTGCCTCGTTGCGCTTCTTCACGGTGAACTTAATCGCCGCCGAAGCCGCCTTGGTGCGGAGGTAGTACATGCCCGTCTTGAGGCCCTTCTTCCAGGCGTAGAAGTGCATCGACGTGAGCTTGCCCATGTTGGGGGATTCGACAAAGAGGTTGAGCGACTGGGACTGATCAATGAAGAGTCCACGGTCCGCAGCCATGTCAATGATGTCGCGCATCGAGAGCTCCCAAACCGTTTTGTACAGCTCCTTGATGTTGTCGGGAATGCCGTCGATGGCCTGAATCGAACCGTTGTTGGCCATAATGGCGTTCTTCAGGTCGTCGTTCCACAGTCCGAGCTTCACCAAATCGATCAGCAGGTGCTTGTTCACCACAATAAACTCGCCCGAAAGCACGCGGCGGGTGTACAGGTTGCTCGTGTAGGGCTCAAAGCACTCGTTGTTTCCGAGGATTTGCGAGGTCGAAGCCGTCGGCATCGGAGCTACCAGCAGTGAGTTGCGTACCCCGTGCTTCATGACCTCCTTGCGGAGCGCCTTCCAATCCCAGCGCCCGCTGAGTTCGTCTTCGCTCACACCCCACAGGTTGAACTGGAACTGGCCCTCACTGATTGGCGAGCCCTTAAACGTTTCGTAGGCCCCGTCCTTCTTGGCCATATCGCAGGATGCGGTTACGGCGGCAAAGTAGATGGTTTCAAAAATATCCTTGTTCAGCTGGCGCGCTTCGGGAGACGTGAAGGGCAAGCGCAGCTTGATGAAGGCGTCCGCGAGACCCTGTACCCCCAAGCCCACCGGGCGGTGGCGCATGTTGGAATTGCGCGCCTCGGGAACCGGGTAGTAGTTCTGGTCGATGACGTCGTTCAGGTTGTGGGTCACCTTGTACACCACGTCGTAGAGCATTTGGTGATCGAATGCTCCGTTCTCAACGTACTTCGGCAGTGCGATCGATGCCAGGTTGCAGACCGCAATCTCGTCGGGCGCCGTGTACTCCAGGATCTCGGTACAGAGGTTCGACGAACGAATTACCCCGAGGTTCTTTTGGTTGGACTTGGCGTTGGCCGCGTCCTTGTACAGCATGTAGGGGGTGCCGGTCTCAATTTGGCTTTCGAGAATCTTGGTCCAAAGCTCGCGGGCCTTAATCGTGCGGCGGCCTTTCCCTGCGCGCTCGTAGGCTTCGTACTTCTCCTTGAAGGCATCTCCGTAGGTGTCGTAGAGGCCGGGGCACTCGTTGGGGCACATCAGCGTCCACTCGGCGTCGGCTTCAACCCGTTCCATGAACAGGTCCGAAATCCACATGGCGTAGAACAAATCGCGGGCGCGAAGCTCTTCCTTGCCGGTGTTCTTCTTGAGGTCCAGAAAGTCAAAAATATCGGCGTGCCAGGTTTCGAGGTAGACCGCGAACGAGCCCTTGCGCTTGCCGCCGCCTTGGTCTACGTAGCGGGCCGTGTCGTTGAACACGCGCAGCAACGGAATCAGGCCGTTCGAGGTTCCGTTGGTACCGCGGATGTAGGATCCCGTGGCGCGCACGTTGTGGATGCTCAAGCCAATTCCTCCCGCACTCTGCGAAATTTTGGCGGTCTGCTTGAGCGTATCGTAGATGCCGTCGATGCTGTCGTCGGCCATTTGAAGCAAAAAGCAGCTCGACATCTGCGGCTTGGGGGTTCCGGCATTAAACAGCGTCGGGGTTGCGTGGGTGTAGAGGCCGCGCGACATGCCGTCGTAGGTTTCAATGGCCGCCTGAATGTCGTCTTTGTGAATGCCCAGCGATACGCGCAGGAGCATCTGCTGGGGACGCTCGGCGATTCGGCCGTTCGTGCGCAGTAAGTACGAGCGCTCTAGGGTCTTGAATCCGAAGTAGTCGTAGCTGAAGTCTCGGTCGTAAATCACCGTCGAATCCAGGAGTTCCGAGTTTTTCTCGATGAGCTCCATCACGTCGTCGGCGATGAGCGGGGCGGCCTGGTTCGTCTTGGGGTTGACGTACTGGTGCATGGCCCGCATCGTCTCGGTGAACGACTTGTTGGTGTTCTTGTGCAGGTTGCTCACGGCAATGCGGGCCGCGAGTTGCGCAAAGTCCGGGTGGCGAACCGTCATGGACGCGGCAACCTCGGCCGCGAGGCTATCCAACTCGCTCGTGGTCACGCCGTCGTAGAGGCCTTCGATCACGCGAAGGGCCACCGCGACAGGGTCTACCAGCGGACTGAGTCCGTAGCAGAGCTTCTGGATACGGGCCGTAATCTTATCGAATTTAACGGCTTCCTTGCGGCCGTCGCGCTTGATAACGTGCATCATGTTCGTGCTCGACTAGAAATCAGAATCAAACGAGAACGCGTCGGCCTTGGACTCCACTTCGGCACCCACGCCTGCTTTGCGGTAGTCCGAAACGCGCTTTTCAAAAAAGTTGGTTTTGCCTTCGAGCGAAATCATGTCCATGAAATCGAAGGGATTTTCCTTGTTGTACACCTTTTCGCAGCCGAGTTCCGAAAGGAGGCGGTCGGCGACAAATTCAAGGTATTGGGCCATGAGTCGGCTGTTCATTCCGATCAAATCCACCGGCAGGGACTCCGTAATGAATTCGCGCTCGATATCCAAGGCCTCCACAATGATCTGGGTGATGCGCTTTTTCGGCACCTTGTTGATTAAGTGGTGGTTGTGAAGGTGAACCGCGAAATCGCAGTGCATGCCCTCGTCGCGGCTGATAAGCTCGTTCGAGAAGGTAAGCCCCGGCATCAAGCCGCGCTTCTTCATCCAGAAAATCGAACAGAACGCCCCGCTGAAGAAGATGCCCTCAACCGCCGCAAAGGCAATAAGGCGCTCGGCAAACGAAGGAGACTGAATCCAGCGAAGGGCCCAATCCGCCTTCTTTTTGATGGCTTCAAACGTATCAATCGCATTGAACAGTTGATGGCGCTCCTGCGGATCCTTCACGTAGGTGTCGATCAGCAGCGAATAGGTCTCGCTGTGGATGTTCTCCATCATGATCTGGAATCCGTAGAAAAACTTGGCCTCGGTGTACTGCACCTCGTTCACGAAGTTCTCGGCCAGATTTTCGTTAACGATGCCGTCCGAAGCCGCGAAAAAGGCCAGGATGTGCTTGATGAAGTAGCGCTCGTCGTCGGTGAGCTTGTTCTCCCAATCGGTAACGTCCTGGTGCAGGTCAATCTCCTCCGCAGTCCAAAAACTTGCCTCGGCGCGCTTGTAGATTTCCCAGATGTCGTTGTGCTCAATGGGAAAGAGCACGAAGCGGTTTGGGTTCTCCTTGAGTATCGGCTCGTTAGTGTTGGTAGTGTTGCTCATCGTTCAAATTCTTTTTTCGTATCCTCTTGAATAACAAAACATTAGCATTTCGAAGCGAACGGGCTTACCGTGAGGGGCTGTTTTGCGCCTTACAAAAGTTTAAAACTCTTCCCTCGCACACAAGGGATAGATTTGAACATTATACCATAGTTTTCAACAAAGCCCCTAGGCCCTGCCGCGCTCCTGCTCGAGCGCCGCGTGGACGAGCTCTGCTTCTTCGTACCATGCTGATCCATAAGCTCTTATGAGCGGATCCTTCAGAAAACGAAAAACCGGAACCTTGAGCGCCTGGCCCAGGCTGCACGCGGGTTCGCAGACCGACCAGCGGTCGACATTCAGGGCGTCGTAGGCCCGGTACGATGTGACCCGAATGGGGTACAAATGGCAGGACAGGGGCTTCGGCCAATCCACCGCCCCGTCGCGGTAGGCGCGCTCGATGCCGCAGTACGCGGTTTCGCCCTCAAAAACCACGTACGCGCATTCCTTGCCGCCAACCAAGGGGGTAACCCATTCGCCGTCGGTATCGCGCACGTAGTTGCCCTGTTCGGCGAGCGCAGCCAAGCCTTCGGGCCGGAGGTAGGGCGCCACGGCCGGCCCAATACGGTCCAGCACCGCCAGCTCGTCGTCGCGCAGGGGCGCCCCGGCGTCGCCCGCCACGCAGCAGGCACCTTGGCACTTGCTGAGGTCGCACACAAAGGCCTGCGAAAAAACGTCGTCCGAGGCCAGGGTCGTTCCGATCGAGATCATGCCGCAAAAGTAGCCGCTCCGCCGGCAGCACACTACCTTTGTGCCGTCGTGAATTTTTCGGAAATCCTCAGCGTTACCATGGTCCTGTTTGCGGTGATCGACATCATCGGAAGCATTCCCGTGATTATTTCGCTGCGGAACCGCGTGGGCCACATTCAAAGCGAAAAAGCCACCGTAGCCGCCACGGCCATCATGATTCTTTTTCTCTTCGTTGGCGAAGGAATCCTTCAACTTTTTGGCGTGGACGTGGCCTCCTTTGCCGTGGCCGGTTCGCTGGTCCTGTTCTTCCTCGCCCTCGAAATGATTTTGGGCGTTCGCATATACAAGGAGGCGGAACCCGAGTCCGCCAGCATCGTGCCCATTGCCTTTCCGCTGATTGCCGGAGCGGGCACCCTGACCACCCTGATTTCCATCCGTTCGGAGTACGAAACCGCCAACATCATCGCGGGCATACTGATCAACGCCGTGCTGGTATTTCTCGTGCTGAAAAACACGCACCACCTCGAGCGCTTTTTGGGCAAAAACGGCATCAACGTACTGCGCAAAGTATTTGGAATCATTTTATTAGCCATTTCGGTCAAGTTGTTTGCCACCAATTTGCCCACCCTGTTATCCTAACTCCGCCATGTCCAACTTGAGCCCCGAAGAAGCCTTTAAGCGCGTCATCGCCCACGCCAAAGAGTACGGTTTTATTTTTCAATCCAGCGAACTCTACGATGGGTTGAGCGCAGTCTACGACTACGGTCAAAACGGCGTGCTGCTGAAAAACAACCTGCGCACCTACTGGTGGAAGGCGATGGTCCAGCTTCAGGGCAATGTAGTCGGATTGGATTCCGCCATTTTTATGCACCCTACGGTGTGGAAGGCGAGCGGCCACGTCGACGCCTTCAACGATCCCATGATCGACAACAAGGACAGCAAGAAGCGCTACCGCGCCGACGTGCTGGTCGAGGACTACGCCGAAAAACTCCGCCAAAAGGCCGACAAAGAAGTGGAAAAGGCCAAGGAGCGCTTTGGGGCGTCCTTTGATGAAGCCCTGTACCGAAGCACCAATCCGCGCGTGGTCGAGTACCGAAGCAAGGCCGACGCGGCCCTTACGCGCTTCAACCAAGCGCTTGAGGCGGGTAACTTGAGCGAAGCGCGCCAAGTGATCATCGACGAAAAAATCACCTGCCCGGTGAGCGGAAGCGCCAACTGGACCGAACTGCGCCAGTTCAACCTGATGTTTGCCACCAAAATGGGCTCGGTGGCCGAAGAGGCGAGCGACCTCTACCTGCGCCCCGAAACGGCTCAAGGGATTTTTGTCAACTTCCTGAACGTGCAAAAGACCGGGCGCATGAAGCTGCCCTTCGGGATCGCCCAAACGGGTAAAGCGTTTCGCAACGAAATCGTGGCGCGCCAGTTCATTTTTCGGATGCGCGAGTTCGAGCAGATGGAGATGCAGTACTTCGTCCGCCCCGGCAGCGAAATGGAATGGTACGCCCACTGGAAGGACGCGCGCATGAAGTGGCACCTCGCGCTGGGCCTCGGCGCGGAGCGCTACCGATTCCACGACCACGAGAAGTTGGCCCACTACGCCAACGCCGCAGCCGACATCGAGTTTCAGTTCCCCTTTGGCTTCAAAGAGCTCGAAGGGATTCACTCGCGCACGGACTTTGACCTCCGCCGCCACGAAGAGTACTCGGGCCGCAAGGTGCAGTACTTTGACCCGGAAACCAACGAGTCCTACACCCCCTATGTGGTGGAAACCTCGGTGGGCCTGGATCGCCTGTTCTTGGCTGTGCTGTCGACCGCCTTGGACGAAGAGGTGCTCGAGGACGGCTCAACGCGCACGGTCTTGAGGTTGCCCTATGCCGTGGCGCCCACGCAGGTTGCCATTCTGCCGCTGCTCAAAAAAGATGGGCTCCCCGAGCTCGCCCAGCAGGTATACGATGAGTTGCGCTGGGATTTTCAGGTTGCGGTCGACGAAAAAGACGCGATCGGAAAACGCTACCGCCGCCAAGACGCCGTGGGTACTCCGTACTGCATTACGGTTGACCACCAATCCTTGGAAGACGGGAGCGTCACGCTCCGCGACCGCGACAGCATGAAGCAAATTCGACTGAAAATCAGTGATTTGAAGTCAAACCTGCACGATTCGGTGTCGATGACTTCGCTACTAAAAAAATTGATTTAAGTGTAACCCCTTGCACGACATAAAAATTGCACTACCTTTGCAGTGGATTTCGAAGTCCTAAACAATTAAAAACCAAAACCCAAAATGAAAAAAGTAAGCTTTTTTCTGAGCGCCCTGGCCCTGGTTGCCTTCGCCGCCTGCAACAACGCCGCTGAAGAAGCAGTAGTTGAAGAGACGGTAGACACGACCGTGGTTGAAGAGGTAGTTACTGAAGACACCACCGCTGTAGAAGCTACCGAAGAGGTTGCTGCTGAAGGCGAAGAGGCTGCTGCTGAGTAATTTTTCTCTAGAGCTCTAAAGAGAGAAGCCATCCGGGAGGGTGGCTTTTTTTTATTCCCCCTAATCGAGAAACGAGTTACTCGTAACTAGTTGCTAGTTCAACTTCCACGCCCGCTTTGCGCAGGAACTCGACGCCCGAAAGGTCTTTGTATTCTGAGGCATACACCACCCGGCGAATGCCTGCCTGGTGAATGAGTTTGCTGCACTCGCGGCAGGGTGACATGGTTAAGTACAGCGTCGCCCCGTCGCAGGACTGTGTGGTTGCCGCCACCTTGAGAATGGCGTTGGCCTCCGCGTGGAGCACGTACCACCGCGTGTAGCCCTCCTCGTCTTCGCAAAAATTCTCGAAGCCGCTGGGCGTGCCGTTGTACCCGTCTGAAATAATGCTGCGTCCCTTGACAATTAATGCCCCCACCTGTCGGCGCGTGCAATAGGAAAGCTTGGACCACTCGGCCGCCATCCGCAGGTAGGCTGCGTCGTATTTTGCGGTTTTTGCGTCAGCCATAAGCTACTGAGAGGGATCCTTGTGCCCAGGGCGGGAATCGAACCCGCACTCCAGGGGAACACGAGTTTGAGTCGTGCGCGTCTACCAATTCCGCCACCTGGGCAAGGGAAGGCAAAAGTACACAATAAATTCGTACATTTGCACCCCCTGAAGAAATCTCTGATGCAACCAACGGCTAAACTCTTTGCTGGAACCGCTACCGCCTCACTCGCTCAAGCGATTGCGACGGAGTACGGTGCGCCCATGGGCAAAGTGGCCATGCAGCCCTTCAGCGACGGGGAATACGTGCTGTGGTTTGAGGAATCGGTGCGCGGTCGCCGCGTGTTTTTGATCCAAAGCACGATGCCTTCGGCCGAGAACTTGTTTGAGCTGCTGCAAATGATCGACGCCGCCAAACGCGCTTCGGCACGCCACATTACGGCGGTCATTCCCTACTTCGGCTACGCCCGTCAGGACCGCAAGGACAAACCCCGGGTTCCCATTACCAGCAAGTTGGTAGCCAAGCTGCTCGAAGCAGCCGGCGCCACGCGGGTGATGACGATGGACCTCCACGCCGACCAGATTCAGGGTTTCTTTGAGATTCCGGTCGACCACCTTTACAGCAGCTCGATTTTCATTCCGGACATTGAAGCGCTTGGCCTGGAGAATTTGACCATTGCGTCGCCGGATGTCGGCGGATCAAAGCGCGCTTCAGCCTACGGCAACCAGCTCGGAGCGGACGTCGTGATTTGCTACAAGCAGCGCAAAAAAGCCAACGTGGTCGATAAGATGACCGTGATTGGCGATGTTAAGGACCGCCACGTAATCCTTATGGACGACATGGTGGACACCGCGGGAACCCTGACCAAGGCGGCCGACATGCTCATGGATGAGGGCGCTAAGTCGGTTCGGGCCTACTGCACCCACGGCGTCCTCTCGGGCAACGCCATCGAACGCATTGAAGCCTCTGCGCTCAAAGAACTTGTCATAACCGACACCATACCCCTGAAGCGGAACAGCGACAAAATCCGCACCCTGAGCGTAGCACCCTTATTTGCCGCGGTGATGCGCAAAGTCCAATCCAACGAGTCCATCAGCGACCACTTTTTGTTCTAAACCTCGATTTCTTTAGCCATGCAATCCGTAACCCTCCAAGGCACCGTCCGCACCGATTTGGGCACCAAGTACGCCAAGCAGCTCCGCGAACAAGGCCACGTTCCCTGCGTGATGTACGGAGGTGAGCAGCCCGTTCACTTCTACGCTCCGACCCTCGCATTCCGCGACCTGGTTTACACCGCCGAAGCGCGCATGGCGTCCATCGAACTCAACGGCAAAACCTACCAAGCCGTAATTCAAGACATGCAGTTCCACGTGCTCAACGATGCGTTGACCCACGTTGACTTCATTCAAGTTCTTGACGGAAAGCCGGTAACCATTCAGGTTCCGATGATCCTGACCGGTAACGCTCGCGGTGTACGCAGCGGCGGTAAGATGAAGTTTTCCCTGCGCAACCTCAAGGTTAAGGGCCTGATCAACGACCTTCCCTCGTCGATTGAGCACGACATCACCGAACTGCGTATTGGTCAAGCCATCCGGGTTTCGGACATCAAGGCCGGCAAGCCCTACGAAATCCTCAACGCCGACAACGCCGTAGTCGTTTCGATTGCCATGTCGCGTAACGCCGTGGCCGATACCGACGACGAGGTCGCCGAAGAAGCGGCTCCTGCCGAGGCCAGCGCGGAATAAATGAAAAAGTTCCTCGTGGTGGGGCTGGGTAATCCGGGCAGCGAGTATGCCCGTACCCGCCACAACATTGGGTTCGACCTACTGGACGCCTGGGCTTCGGCCCACTCGGCGTCCTTTTCTGTTTCGCGCCTGGGCGATCGCGCGCAGTTTAGCATCAAGGGCCGTACGGTGGTGCTGATCAAACCCAGCACCTTCATGAACCTTAGCGGCAAGGCGGTTCGGTACTGGATGGAGGAGGAGAAAATTCCGCTTGAAAACCTGGTGGTAGTGGTCGACGAGCTCGCGCTGCCCGTGGGCCACGTGCGCCTCAAACTCAAGGGTTCCGACGGTGGACACAACGGCCTCAAAGACATTCAGGCGACGCTTGGACGCCAGGACTACGCTCGGCAGCGCATTGGGATCGGGCAGCACTTCCCCAAAGGCCACCAGGTTGACTTTGTCCTCGGGCGCTGGACGCCCGAAGAGCTGGAGTTCCTGAACCCGGGGGTGGAGCGGGCCATCAAGCAGCTTGAAGCCTTTATGTTGGCGGGTCCCAGCATGGCGATGACGCAGTACAATCAGTAGTCCGTCCCATTCGGGCAAAAACAGCCTTTTTTGGGTATTTTGAAACGGAATACCCAAGTAATTTCGCGCCATGAAATTTTGGATTTGGGCATTTTTAGTTATCGGAACCGCGCTGGGAATGCAGGGCCAGGCACAGTTTAGGGGCCAAATTGTATTTACCCAGGGCGGAGCCAAGGCCGCAGCAGGCTGGAACGTGGTCCTCACGACCAGTCCGAACATCCAGGAATTTCGAACCACAACCGACGCCGAAGGACGATTTTCCTTCACCAACCTGCCTTCGGGGCTGGCCAACCTGACGGTGACCGGCGACGAGGGATTGTACGTGAAAACCGTGCACGAACTTTGGATCAACGCGGTAAAGCCCAACGAACTGCTCATCGAAATCGAAGCAATTCAAAGCCTGGGCGAGGCGGTGGTCACGGCCGATGCCTTCCGCAGCACCAGCGAATCGCCGCTGAGCATTAAGTCCATTGGATGGGCCGAAATGCAGCGCATGCCGGGTGCGGTCCTCGACCTTTCCAAAGTCATTCAATCCTTTCCCGGAATTCTGCCCAAACCGAGCTTCGGCTACGCCATTTCGCTGCGGGGCGGGGCGCCGTCCGAAAACGGATACCGGTTTGACGGCATTGACGTGCCCACCATCAACCACTTTTCGATTCAGGGAGCGAGCGGCGGTGCGGTGAGCCTGATCAACCTGGACCACGTCCAAAACACCGAGCTCCAGACGGGTGCCTTTGCCAGCAACTTCGGCAACGTCCTCAGCGGAACCCTTTCGATGGAAGGCCGAAACGGACGCTCGGACCGCTTGGGGCTTCGCCTGAGCCTGGGTCAAACCGACTACGGAGCGACGCTCGAGGGTCCGCTCGGGAAGAAAACGCGCTTCACCGCCAGCGCGCGCAACTCGTTCAGCCAGTACTACTTCCGACTGTTTAAGATTCCGGTTTTGCCCGCCTACCAAGACGCCCAAGTCAGGGTGCACCACCAAATCGACGCGCGCCGCGACCTGACGCTGTTGGCCATTGGCGGTTGGGATCGCTACACCCTTTACCCAGCGGACACCAACGCATCGGACGCCCTACTGTACAACGTCGGCTACATCCCCGAAGGCACGCAGCGCACCGAAGTGGGCGGATTGCGCTACCGCAGCTTCGACGAGCGCGGACAGTGGACTGCCGTAGTCAGCCAAGACCGCATCGCCAATAAGGCCGCCAAGTTCAACGGGAATTCGGGCCTCGAGTCCGACCGACAGCTGCGCTACGACGCCGGCGAAACCAACCAACGACTGCGCGTGGAACGCCGCCAAAATCCGAGCGCCCACGGCGGATACGCGAGCTACGGTGCCAGCCTGGAACGCCGAGCCTACCACCTGGACATGTGGAATGTTCGGTGGACCGGAACCCAAATAGATACCGTCACCTTGGCCGACACCGCGGCCTTCGCGACCGGCGCCGTGTTCGGATCCTGGGTACAGCCCCTGGGCGCCCGATGGACGGCTACCTTGGGACTCCGCGCCGATGCGGCGAGCCTGTCCGCGTCTACGGCCAATCCGCTTCACAACCTGTCGCCCCGACTCGCACTGCGCTACCTGCTGGGCGCGCACTGGACCGCCAACGCCAACGTCGGTCAGTACAGCCAGCTTCCGCCGGCCATTATCCAAGTTGCGAACTCCGCTCAAGGCCGTCGCGACGACCTCGCCAGTGCCTTGGTGCAGCAGATTGCGGGCGGCGTAGAGTACCAAAACGGCCAGACCTACCGCGTGAGCATCGAAGGCTACTACAAGGGCTACCGCCGCTACCCCTTCCTGGTTCAGGATCAAATCAGCTACGCCAACGCCATTGGGGCCTACGTCGCCGTCGGGGACCAAGCTTCCACCCCAACGAGCACGGGGCGGGCCTACGGCCTCGAGGTCTTTCTTCAGCAAAAGCTCAAGGGCAAGTACTGGTGGATGGCGTCCTACCACTACGGCAAGTCGGAATTCCAGACGCGCAACGCCGAATGGGCCCCGTCGGTATGGGACAGCCGCCACAGCGGTTCGGTTACGGCCGGACGCGTATGGGGCAAGGGCTGGCAGGCGGGCATTAAGGCGCGCTACTCCAGCGGAACGCCCTTTACGCCCTTTGATGCCGCCACTTCCGCGCTGCGCGGCAACTGGGACGTACTCCAGCGCGGCGTCTTTGATTACGGCCGGGTGAACAGCGAGCGCCTCGCCAGCTTTAGCCAAATCGACTTCCGCATCGACAAGGTGACGGCGCGCAAAAACCACAGCATTACGTGGTACCTCGACCTGCAAAATTTGGGATCCAACGACTACCCGCTCATGCCCTACCTGAGTGTGGTGCGCGACGCGCAGAGCAAGCAGCCGATCGTTGACCCCAACGACCCGAACCGCTACCAAATGCAGTTGCTTCGCAGCGACACCGGGCGGACGCTGCCCACCCTCGGGTTTATTCTCGAATTTTAGCAGCCGACTTAGTCGACCCCATCGCCCTTAAACGGCGAACGGAGTTCGTAGGTGGGCAACCGCAGCATCCACCGGCGGTAGCCGGCTACCAGCCAGCGCATCCAACTGCAGGTAGTAACGAACACAAAGCTGTTTTCAACCGGCCGCGCGCCCAAGGTGCTCTTGATCTCGGTGGCGGTCCGGCCCATGTTGACCCGCGCCACCCCCAGGCTGATGCCCAAGGCCACGACGTCCATCATGCTTCGCTGGTAGAATTGGGTTTCGCGCGCAAACTCCGGCTCAAAACCCATGTGCAGTGCGTACAGCGTATCGCCTTCGTGAAGCGCCGTAATGAAGCCAACCCATTGACCGTTGCTTCGGTACCCAAAGACGTGAAAATCCTCGCCGTACACGCGCTTGAAGGTGGCCAAGAGCTCCCGCAAATTCTCCGGGAGGGCGATGACCTTGTCGGCTAGGGTTTTGCCCAGGAGCTCCGCCGCCCACGTCAGCCATTCCGCATCGGGCCAGTTGGTGCAGGACTGCTGTTCGCAATGGGCCGAAAGCGTCATGGCCCGCTTTGCGCGCGTTCGATACTTGGTTTTCATGGCCGCGAGGTAGTCGTCAAAGGAAGACCAAGCGGGATCCAGCTCAAGCACCATAAAGGGCTCGGCCGGAACCGTTACCCCATCCCGGATGCGCGGATTGCCCAGCACGTTGGCCGCGACCGCCGAATAGCCCTTGGGCCAAATGGGGATCTGTGCCGCACCTCGGGTCGAATCCAATTCCGCCAAAATGAGGCCTGGAGCGCCCGCATGCCCCAAGGTCCGCACGCCCCCGTGTTCCAGAAGCCGCGAAGCCAGCTGAAGCAGTACCCGGTGCACGTACTTGCCCGTGGGCCGGTGAAGCGATACAAACGAGTGGGGAATGGTCTGGCCGTTGACGCGCAGCATGCCTGCGTAGCCCGGAAGCTGCTGAATAAGTTGGTTCAAACGCACACCACTCCTAACCGGAGCCGACGGCAAAGGTTCGGAGGCCGTCACGCCCACAGCGCCAAATCAATGGATTCCGGATAGCGCGCGGCCAATTCCGCATTGGATTCCGCGAAAAGCGGCTTCAGCGCCTTGGTTTCGGCCTTAAGGGCCGCGTCGGCGGTGGGACGCCCCGCGCCGTTGAGCTTTAGGTAGAGCGGCAGCAGCACGTCCTGAACCGCGAGGGGAATCATGGACTGGAGCCGCAAGCCCAGGCGATGCAGGCCCTTGCTGCGGATCGCCAGCGTTTCGTTGCGCACCGCAAAATCGTAGCTGCCATAAAACTCGGGGTCGATGCCCAAGCGCAGGGCCAGCGATTTCATGGCGGCCTGCGGGTCGCGCATCACCTGCTCAAATTGCCAAATGACCAAATTTTCACGGCCCAAAGCCGCTTCCCACGAACGCAGGTAGCGGACGTAGTGGCCGTGGTCGAGAATGTGGGGCTCCTTGAGGTAGTCCGCAAAACTCCCGCTCACCCTCCCCGTGCGGTGGGTTTCGAATAAATACTGGCTTTGGGTACGGGCAGCGGGCTCGCGCAAAATGAACAAAACCGTTGGTTTTTCGGGCAGCGAAGCCAAACCTTCCCAAGCCGTGGAATAGTAGATGTAGGGCGCCGTGGCCTCAAATCGGACCTTAGCGTGGGCCGTGTGCGCAAAAAGGGAGGCGTAGGCCTCCGCACCGTGCTCCAGGGCGTTGCACCGGGCGTTGAAGCGGTTCACCTCGGGTGCCCAAAAAAACGTTTCTTTTTCGCGGCTTGGCGCCACTTCGGGGTGAGCCGCAAGCCAGAAAAAGAGGCTGCTCGTGCCGCACTTGGGGGCGCCGGCTACGACCAAATTGGGATGCACGGGGGATTTCACGGCGCAAAGGTAGCCCCGAGGTGCAACCTTTAGCCCAGATGCCGCATCTTTACGGCAAACTACACCCCAATGCTACGGACCTTGACCCTCACCCTTCTCGCCGCAACCCTTTCCGCAACTGCCCAAGTCCGCTGGGATACCGAAATCGGCCTCCGAACCCCACCCCCCACAGGCGGAATGTTTGGCACCTTTGTGAACTACCAAATTTTGGTCAAGGCCAGTCCCCGAAAGGCCTTGGGCGAACCCGGAACCGGCCGCTACGCCCTGCGCTTCCGCACGTGGCAGAACGCGCTGAACTTTTCGCACAGCGAGTCCAATCCCAACTTTTGGATGAACGCCAACGGAATGCTCGGTTTTGAGCGCATTAATCGCCCTAAGCGCGCACTTTCAGGCTATTGGGGTGCCGAACTCGGCGGAAGCATGGGGGCCTACGCCAGCTCCAGTGGGGACTATTTTTATGGCGGACCTTGCGCAAGCCTGATTTACGGCATTCGCTACCGCGTTAAGCCACGTTGGACCCTCGCCGTTGAAGTTGCCCCAACCGCTTCGCTGTGGTACACCA
Source organism: Cryomorphaceae bacterium (assembly GCA_021298655.1). Classification (GTDB taxonomy): domain Bacteria; phylum Bacteroidota; class Bacteroidia; order Flavobacteriales; family Schleiferiaceae; genus TMED14. Next base: position 46,234 of record JAJTFK010000010.1, read on the forward strand.
AAACCAACGGAACCTGGCAAAGCCCGGCAACCCAGGTTAGCCTTTCAGGGCAATCCCTCGGCTTGAGCTGCGTGTACCGGCTTTAAGCCTACTCCACCGTCACGCTCTTCGCCAGATTCCGCGGCTGATCCACATTACAGCCGCGCAGCACGGCGACGTGGTAGCTCAGCAGCTGAAGAGGTACCGTGGTCAAAAGCGGCGACAGCGCTTCGTCGGTAGTCGGAATGGCAATGAGCTCGTCGCTGACCGAGGCGATGGCCTCGCTGCCCTCGCCGGTGATGGCGTAGATGCGTCCTTTTCGGGCCTTCACCTCTTGCACGTTGCTCACAAGCTTCTCATAAAGCTCCCCAAACGGCGCGATAACCACGACGGGCATGTGTTCGTCGATTAGCGCAATCGGTCCGTGCTTCATCTCGGCCGCCGGGTAGCCCTCGGCGTGGATGTAGCTGATTTCCTTGAGTTTTAGGGCGCCCTCTAAGGCCACGGGGAAGTTGTAACCGCGGCCCAAAAACAACGCGTTCGTTGCCGAGACCATGGTTTTCGCGATTTCGCGAATCTTTGCGTCGAGCTTCAGCACCGTTTCGATTTTGGCGGGAATCCCCTGAAGCTCGTGAGCCAGTTCCGCGGCGCGTTCTGCCGAGAGCACGCCCTTTTTCTGCCCCAGCCACATGGCAATCAGGGTAAACACGGTAACCTGGGCGGTAAAGGCCTTGGTTGAGGCCACGCCGATTTCGGGGCCCGCGTGGGTATAGGCTCCCGCGTGGGTTTCTCGGGCGATGGACGAACCTACCACGTTGCAGATTCCAAACACCGTGGCCCCGTTGGCCTTGGCCATTTTAATGGCCGCCAGGGTGTCGGCGGTTTCGCCGGACTGCGACACGGCGATCACCACGTCGTTCGGACCAATAATGGGGTTGCGGTAGCGGAACTCGCTGCCGTATTCAACCTCAACGGGAACGCGGGCGAGGTCCTCAATCAGGTATTCACCGACGAGGCCTGCGTGCCAGGACGTTCCGCACCCAATGACCAAAATGCGCTGCGCAGCCAAGAGCTTGTCGCTCACGGCGTCAAGCCCCGCCATCTTGACTTCACCTGTTTGGAAATTGAGGCGTCCGCGCACCGTATCCATGATGGACTTGGGCTGCTCGAAGATTTCCTTGATCATGAAGTGATCAAATCCGCCCTTTTCAATGGCCGCAAGGTCCAGCTGCAGTTGATGGATGACGCTGTCGACAGGAAGGTCGTTGGCAATCTTGCGCACCACTACGCCGCTTCGCTGCACCACCGCCATTTCACCGTCTTCGAGGTAAATGACTTTTTTGGTCGAATCAATGAAGGGCGTCGCGTCGCTTCCCACAAAAAACTCGTTGTCGCCCAAACCCAAAACCAGGGGCGAACCAAGGCGTCCCACCACCATTTGGTCGGGCTCGTCGGTGCTCAGCACCGCAATGGCGTAGGCTCCGACCACTTCATTCAGGGCGAGCCGCACTGCCTGCTGCAGGTTGACCTGTTCCTCGTTTTGAATGAACTCAATGAAGTTGACCAGGACTTCGGTATCGGTGTCGCTCGCGAAGGTGTAGCCCTTGGTCGCGAGCAGCTCCTTTAGCTGGGCGTAGTTCTCGATGATGCCGTTGTGCACAATCACCAATCGGCCGGAGTTGGATCGGTGCGGGTGGGCGTTGCGGTCGCTTGGGGCTCCGTGTGTGGCCCAACGCGTGTGGCCAATGCCCAGGGTTGCGTGCGGACGCTTCGCGTCGGCTACGGCCTCTAGGGCCGAGACCTTGCCCATTTTTTTAAATACCTCCAGGCCGCCGTTCATCAAAGCCACGCCCGCCGAATCGTAGCCGCGGTATTCTAAGCGCTTTAAACCCTGAATGAGAATCGGGTACGCCTCACGGGGCCCGATGTAGCCGACAATGCCGCACATATGCGTTCTAGTTTGGTTTGGTGTACCACAAATTTAGCGACATCGGCTCCACCGCGTCGGCGCTTCCGTGCAGCACGGCGCGCGCAGGTGACGAAGCCATGCGCTCCGGAACCAGCATCATTTTAAAGCTGGCCGTGTCGCCGTAGCGCAGCAAATCCTGCACGTGGCGCGTGACCACAAAGCGGTAGGCCCCCTTGCGAAGAACCCCTGAGGCCGTAAAGGTTCCGCCCGGATTTCCGCGCAGGTAATCGCGGATGAGCGTTTTTGTGGAACCATTGACCTGTAAAATACTCAGGGACGACGGCGCGGCGTATCGAACGTTGGACCCCTCGCGCACGGGAACCACGAGCTCCGCATAGTTCACGACGTAGCCGCTATCCAGCAGGGTTTTGAGTCCGTCCAAGCGAAGAACGGTAACCGCCCCGCCCAAACCCTGAATGTGGGCCGTCGACTCGCCGAGTACGGTGTCTTGGGTGGCCAAGTTGAGGGAGGCATTGCTGCGGTCGTAGGTGATGCGGTTGAAGCTCTGTACGCCCGACGACAGGGCCAGTTCATAAAGGCCAAAATCTTTGCCGGAAGCCGACGTGTCGTTGCGGATGCTGTCGTTGGTGTAGTAAATGCGCACTCGGGCGGCCGGGTCCCCGGCGTTGAATTGGTACATCGCCTGGTTTTGGTCCGAGCCCGAAACCACGATGCCCCGGAAGTACTCAATGAACGCCGCATTGCTCGAGAAATTCCCGGGTCGAACCCCGGCTTCATCGACGATCCACTGCTGCATGCGGTCGGGGGCCAAGCGCAAGGCCAACGCCGCCTTGCCCGCGCGCACGCCGGTTTTCAGCGTTTTCACGATGGCACCCGGTTTAAACGTGGTGTCGCAAAGGGGCATTCCCAAGCTGAACGAACTGAAGCCGTAGTACACCGAATCCGTGAGCGGCACGGCGCTGCGGTGCACCGAGACCGTGAACTCCGAAGTGGTGTCCCCGTACCAGCCCGAGTAGGGTAGAATCATAAACACCGAATCCACCGTTGGGTTGGTTCCGAACTTGGGTGAAACCGAAGCCATGATGAGTTGGGTAGCGAAGGCCGCGTTGGGGCGACCAAAAATGGGGTCGTCGTAGCCGCCGACGATCAAGCTGTTGGGCCGAAGGGTCAGCAGGGAATCGTACTCTTCGGTCCACGAGCGGATGGCCACCGATTTCTTGGCGCCAAACGCAAGCTCCGAACCGTCGACAAATTCAATTCCGACGGTTCCGTTGGATTTCTCGCAGGCGGTCAGCGCAGCAAGTCCGAGTAGGGCCATTGCCCCAAAAAGTCGCGATGTCTTACGCAAAAAGCGACTCATAAAAGGCATCCAATAGCGCGGGTTGGTCAAGGAAGGCTTTGCCGTCGTGCACCGGAACCCCTGCCTCTTTAGCCGCCGCCAGGGCGGCCGCAGGAACATGATCCGTCATTTGAAGCACCGCGTCCACGTGGCGGACAGCGCCGCTGTACAGCGACTCCGACGTTGGATTGGTGAAGGACTCCATGTTTTGTACTCCGTCAAAAGCCATGCCCTCCTGCATGCCGGGGTCGAGCTGGCCTGCGAAGCCGTTGTCGAAGAGGCTGTATACCACCTTGGTTCCGGCGAAATGGGGATCGTCGCCGTGAAACTGGCGCAGGTACACGGGCAGCGGCGTCGACATCCACCCCATGACGTGTACCACGTCGGGTTGCCAACCGAGCTTTTTGATGGTCTCGATGATGGACTTACTGAAAAACAGTGCGCGGGCTCCGTTGTCGTCGTAAAACGTTCCTTGGGCATCCTCCCAGGTCCCCTTGCGCTTGAAGTACTCTTCGTTGTCGATGAAGTAAACCTGAATGCGGGCGCCGGGAACCGAGGCCACCTTGATGATGAGGGGCTGGTCGTAGTCGTTGATCACCACGTTGATGCCGCTAAGGCGGATCACTTCGTGAAGTTGATGGCGTCGCTCGTTGATGGTGCCAAAGCGCGGCATGAAGGCTCGGATTTCGTGCCCGAGTTCGTTCATTTTCTTGGGGAAGGCCAGGGCCATTTCAGCCAGCTCCCCGTCTGGGAAGTAAGGCTTTATTTCGTGAGAAACGTATAAAATCCGCCGCTTTGCCATAATCTAATCTTATTGTGCCAATAAAAAGGCCAACAAAGGTACGAAATTCTCTCGAGGCGCTCTAGATTTGGGCTGTTTTGACTCATTCCCTGACGGTTTTAAAAAAGCGCTCCGACCTGGAGGCCTGGCGTGCCCGTCAATCAGCGGTAGCCTTGGTGCCCACGATGGGAGCCCTTCACGCCGGGCACTTGGCCCTTGTGGACCGTGCGGCCTCCGACGGCTTGGCGGTGCTGGTCAGCATTTTTGTGAATCCCACGCAGTTCAACCGCGCCGAAGACCTGGCCAGCTACCCAAGGGACGAGCAGGGCGATCTGGCCACGCTTGCGCAATCCAAGGCCCAGGCCGTGTGGTTTCCGGAGGTGGGCGACCTCTACCCGGATGGGGTTTCGAGCACGCACTACGACTTACTCGAGCTGGACACGCGCCTCGAGGGGGCGTTGAGACCGGGTCATTTTCAGGGAGTTGCTACGGTAGTCGACCGGCTTTTTGCGGCCTGTCGCCCCGAGAAGGCCTACTTTGGTCTCAAGGATTTTCAGCAGGTTGCGGTGGTACGGCGCCTGGCGGAGCTGCGCGGCGGGAGCCCCATAATCGTTTCCTGCCCCACAACCCGCGAGCCCGATGGCCTCGCCATGAGTTCGCGCAATCGGCTGCTTACGAAGGCGCAGCGAGCTGCGGCTCCGGCGATTTACCGCGCACTCCAGTGGGCTGCGCGGGAAGTTGCGGAATTTCCCGTTCCGCCCAAGGCCCTAAAACGCGAGCTCCGCAAGGAGATCGAGCGGGAGCACGAGCTTAAGGTTGAGGCGATTGACTTTATTTTTTCGGATAACCTCGAGGCCCTAACCGACCCCGACCGCCCCGTAGACCGGTACGGTCGAAGCGTTCAAACGCTTATATCCGTTTATGCGGGGGAAGTCCGACTCATCGACAACGCGCCGTTGTACCTTTGCCGGCGATGACGATTGAGGTACTGTACAGCAAAATTCACCGGGTGCGTGTCACCGGCGCCGAACTCAACTACATTGGCAGCATCACGCTCGATAGCGACCTCATAGATGCCGCAAAACTAGTTGAAGGTCAAAAGGTTACCATTGTCAACATCGACAACGGCGAGCGCTTTGATACCTACGTAATCCGCGGTGGAAAAGGCAGCGGTGAGGTCACCCTCAACGGCCCGGCTGCCCGCCGCGTCCAAAAAGGCGACGTCATTATCGTCATTGCCTACGCCGCGATGTCGGTGGACGAAGCCCGCGACTTCCAGCCCACCCTGCTCTTTCCCGAGGAGCCGACCAACCGCCTTCGGGCCTGATCATGAAGTTTCCAAAAGTTCCTAGCTGGCTAAAAACCCTGCTTTTTGCCGCGCTGGGATTGGGCCTCCTGTACTTCGCGTTTCGCGGGGTTGACCTGAAGGCCGTGGGCCAAGAAATGGGCCGCGCCAAGCTTTACTGGTTCGCCGTAAGCGTCGCCGTCGGATACTCCGCCGTCATTTCGCGCGGAATGCGCTGGAAGCTCGTCCTGGATTCCATGGGCTACCAAACGACCTCGTGGCGGGCCACCCACGCCATCGGCATCGGCTACTTAATCAACATGGTTTTCCCGAGGGCCGGGGAAGTTGCGCGGGCAACGGCCTTGCGCCGCAGCGACAAGATCCCCGTGGACATTCTGCTCGGAACCGTGATTGTCGAGCGCTTGATCGACCTGATTATGATGGCCATTTTGCTCGGAATCACCGTCATGCTGACCTACCCCGAGCTGCAAAAACTCTTGGCCAGTACCCAGTCCGCCCCGACGGAGGAAGGCGGAGGATTTCCGTGGATCGGCGCGATCGTCTTGGCCCTTGGGCTCGCCTTCTGGTTGTTGCGCCACCGGTTTTTTGAAACCGCCGTAGGCCAACGCGTCCAGGCTTTTTTGCGCGGACTTGCCCACGGATTTACCAGCATTCTTCGCCTGCACAACCCCTGGGCCTACCTCGGCCACACCCTGTTTATTTGGGGTGCCTACTTCGTGATGGTGTACGTCTGCTTTTTTGCCATGCCCGCCACCGAAAACATTGATATTGAGCAGGGGCTGTTTGTCATGATGGCCGCGAGCCTTGGGGTGGTGGTTCCGGTTCCGGGCGGAGTCGGCGCCTACCACTACCTGGTTGCTAAAGCGCTTGAGGTGCTGTCCATTCCCTATGTCGAGGGCCTCGCCTTCGCCACCTTGGTGCACGCTTCACAGGCCCTGATGCTGATGTCCACCGGCGTTATTGGGTTCATCGGGTTAAGCCGTTTTAAAAACGACTAAGCCGCGCCGGGTACGTACCTTGGCGGAACCATGGCCAAGCTAAAAAAAGCCTTCGTTTGCCAGTCCTGCGGAACCAACTACCCGCAGTGGGCTGGCCAGTGCCGCAGCTGCGGCGAGTGGAATACGCTCGTCGAAGAGGTCATGGAACGCGCTCCGGCCGAGCAGGCTTGGGTTGGACCCGGGCATAGCCGTGCACTCACCCTGGATCAGGTAGACCGCAGCGCCGAACGCCGCGTACCAACCGGCGACGCGGAACTCGATCGAGTCCTCGGCGGCGGATGGGTTCCGGGGTCGCTCAGCCTCTTGGGCGGAGAGCCCGGAATCGGCAAGTCGACGCTCATGCTCCAGGTTGCCCTTCAGGCAGGGGCCAAGGCCCTGTACGCCAGCGGCGAAGAAAGTGCCGAACAAATCCGAATGCGCGCGGAACGCATCGGGTTCCATGGCCCCGGCTGCCACGTGCTCGCCGAAGTTTCGACTTCCAAAATCCTTCAGGCCGCCGAGCAGCTCCAACCCGACTTGCTGGTCATCGACTCGATCCAAACAGCCTACAACCCCCAGCTGGAGTCCGCCGCGGGAAGTGTGGGCCAGATTCGGGAGTCCGCCGCCGAATTTTTGCGCTACGCCAAGGCGCGCCACGTGCCGGTTGCGCTGATCGGCCACATTACCAAAGAGGGCACGCTGGCAGGGCCCAAGGTGCTCGAGCACATGGTCGACGTGGTGCTGCAGTTCGAAGGCGACAAACACCACCTTGTGCGCACGCTTCGGGCCCTTAAAAACCGCTTTGGGTCGACGCAGGAACTCGGACTCTATGAAATGGCCGAAAAGGGCCTGAGGCCCGTCGCAAACCCCTCGGCGTGGCTGCTTGGCCAGCGGGGCGAGGGCTTGAGCGGTTCCGCCATCGGAATTACCGCCGAAGGGCTGCGTCCGCTTTTGGTCGAAGTCCAGGCCCTGGTATCGACGGCGGTGTACGGAACGCCCCAGCGAAGCTGCACCGGATTCGATACCCGGCGACTCAACATGCTGCTTGCGGTGCTGGAAAAGCGCTGCGGATTCCACCTCGCGAGCAAGGACGTGTTCCTCAACGTAACCGGCGGACTGCGCGTCGACGATCCGGCCCTGGACTTGGCCGTGTGCGCCGCCATTTTATCGAGTCAAGAAGACCGGCCCATCCCGCCGGGCGTGGCGTTTGCCGGCGAAGTGGGCCTGGGCGGAGAGCTGCGCCCCATCGCCCGAATGGAAGCCCGAATTCACGAAGCCGGACAGCTCGGATTTGAGTACGTGTGGGGGGCGAAAACGCCCGGACTTCCCAAGCGCGTTCAGGGCGTGCACGTGGTGGCACTGGACCGCATCAGCCAGGTGGTCGATAACCTTTTTTAACGAAAAACGGCCAGCCCTACAGGCCGGCCGCTCGAGGAAGTTCGCGGATACTATCCGTTGATGAGCTCGGCCAATTCGCCCAAGTTGGGCGTGATGATGATTTCGGTTCGGCGGTTTTTGGCCTTGCCCTCGGGGCTGTCGTTGGGCGAAATCGGCAGGTGCTCGCCGCGGCCGGCAGCCTGCACCCGCTGGGGTTTAACGCCCTGCTTCACGAGGATTTTGACCACGCTCGTGGCGCGCATCACCGAAAGGTCCCAGTTGTCCTTGACGGCCGTCTTGCCGTTGAATTCGTCGGAGTCGGTATGGCCCTCAACGGCGATTCGCAGGTCCTTGTTCTCGTTGAGCACCTTCGCGAGTTCGCCCAAGGCACTGGCCCCGTCGGGCTGCACGTCCCAGGATCCGCTCGCAAACATCAACCGGTTATCGAGCGAAACGTAGACCTGCCCGTTGCGCATCGAAACGGTGAGTCCGCGGTCCTTGAATCCGAGCAGGGCGTCGGCAAGACGCTGGCGGAGGTAGGCGGCTGCGCTGTCCTTGCGGCTGATGAGGCGCTCCAATTCCGCCACGCGCAGTTCGCGTTGGTTCAGGGCCTGTTCAAGTTCGTAGAGCCGGTCTTGCTCGCGCTTGAGCGAATCTTCTTTAGCGGCAAGGCGCACCGCCAAGCCTTCCATGCGCTCGAGCATGGCCTTGTTCTCGGTCAGGTTCTGCTGCACCAAGCGGCTGTTGTTCTGAAGGGCGTACTCGTAGTTCGAGTTCAGGTCGCGGTAGGCGCGCTGCAGCTTGCGCATTTCAACGCCTTGCGCCAGGGTGTCTTTGACCGCCGCATCCAGGGCGGCTAGGGCTTTGGATTTTTGGGCCTCGCTTTCGCTGGCGGCAATGCGCGCCTTCTCGGCGTCCACCTTCAAGGCCTCGGCCCGCTGAACGGAGGCATCGTAGGAGGTCTGAAGTTCGGTGTACTTTTTGGGAGAAACGCAGGCGCTGAGGAGCGCAAGAGCGGTCATGGCCGCGGCAACTTGGATACGCATAGCACGAAGGTAGTTAACTCCAGCGGAGTCGCATTGGGGCATGGTCCGAAAATCGGGCCAAGGCGTCGTAGGATGCTTCGAGGACGCGTTCGGGGGCATTGGTTACCCAGTGGTCGATGCGCCAGCCTTTGTTTCGTTCCCGGGCTGCAGAACGCATGCTCCACCAGCTGTACACCTCGACGGCATTGGGGTGCTTCATCCGAAAGGCGTCCTGCCAACCGGACGCCTGCTGGGCCGCGAACCACGCGCGCTCGGCCGGCGTAAATCCGGGTTGCCCATCCAGCCGCTTGGGGTCGTGGACGTCTCGCGCTTCGGGAGCCAGGTTCCAGTCTCCGCCAAGGACCACCGGAGCGGTTTGTGCGGCCATCCACTCCGCCAACCGCTCGAGGGCCTCCATCTTAAGATCTTGGCGATCAGGGCCTTGACTTCCCGAAGGAAGGTAGAGGTTAAGCCAGGTTACCCCTTCGCGGCGCAGGGCCAGGTAGCGGCCTTCGGCGACTAGTCCGCTCGGAAGCTCGGGTGCCGTTGTGGGTTCCAGCGCAACGCGGCTCAATGTGAGCACGCCGCTGTAGCCTGGCTTGGTTGCCAAGCTGCTGTAGCTGTGCCAGCCCGGGAAGGCCGCCCGAACCGCCCCTTCGTCGTTCCACTTGACTTCCTGTAAAAAAACAAGGTCCGGATGCTCGACCTCAAGCCAAGCGTCCAGACCCTTTCGCAGCGCGGCCCGCAGGCCGTTTGCATTCAGGCTTATTGCCTCCACTTAGTTCAGCACCAGCGTCGAAGTGCCAATCTTGGCGTTGTCGCTGAACACCTCAACCGTGTAGGTTCCGGGCTTCAGGGTGCTGTTTAGGTCAAAGGCGGCGCAGCTCTGTACTTGCTTGCCCTCGTAAACAATCTCGGTTTTAGCGGAGAAGTAAATGGTTTCGTTCCCCACCTTCATGCTGCGCTCCTCGCTCTGGCTCGGAAGCACGCGGCCGTCGGGCGTGTTGATGCGCATGTAGAGCGTTCGCTTCGACGACTCGGCAATGGCGTTTTGGGCAACCGTGAAGCAGGCCTTAACGCGGTTCGCCTTAGCGGCCGTGGTCGTCGGTTTTTCAACTCCTTTGCTGCTCACGCGCACGGCCGTAGCCTCCAGGGCCGAAAGCTGAAGCTTCAGGGCGGTAGCGACTTTGCTGCTCAGGTTGCTGTTTTGGGCATTCAGTTCGGCGTTTTTGGCTTGCTCACTGCCCAGCTGGGCATCAACTTGAGCCTTGGCCTCGCCGAGCACGGCGTAGGCTTTGTTCACCGAATCAACCTGGCTGGTCAGGCGCGCCACCATCTTGCGCAGGTCGTTCACCTGGCTGCGGTACTTGGCCAACTCAGACTGCGACGCATTCTTAAGGTTGGTGATTTCCTCGATAGCCGCATTCAAGCGTGCGGTCTCGGCGATGATGTAGCTGTTCATGCTGTCGTTAGCCGCCACCTGACCGATCAGGTCGCGCTTGTACTCTTCGAGCTCGCTTACCAAAATCGCTTTTTCCTCCTCGAGGTTTTGTACTGCGGAATTGCGGTTAAGGGCAAAAAATCCCAAAACCAAGATCAGGGCGACCAGCAGGCCAATAACTGTTTTTTGACGTTTAGCGGACGAATCGTTGCTCATTGCATTCAGAATTTGTGCAAATGTACCACATTATGCGACGCGCTGTAATTCACCTGATTCCCCTTCCCTGTGCGTGCTGCGGCGACCCCGTCGTGCACAGTGCGGAACCCCTTTGCGCCGGGTGCTGGGGAGCGCTTCACCTGGCCGCGAGCCCGAAGCGCATTCAAATTTCCTTTGCTGGAGACGGCACCGCCTGGCTACCCTACGGAACCCCTACCGTCAAGCGCTGCATGGCGGCCATCAAATTCCGCGGATTGGACACGCTGGCCGTAGCGCTGGGTCGGGTGATGGCCCAAAACCTGGCTCGACCCACGGTGGATGCGCTCGTACCCATTCCGCTCGCCGCTTCCCGCTTGTACGTTCGGGGGTACAACCAAGCCGAGCGCTTGGCCCACGGGCTCCACCAGGTTTGGGGCATACCCCTTGCTTCGGACTTGTTGATCCGGCCCAACGCGGGTTGGTTCACCCCAAAGCAATCCGCTCGGTCGGAGGCCGACCGGAGCAAAATTTACGGGGCTTACGATGTGCGCGACCGCGAAAGGTGGGCCGGGGCGCGCCTTGCCCTCGTGGACGATACGTTTACCACGGGAAGCACCCTAAACGCTGCGGCCGAAGTATGCATTAAAAAAGCCAAGGTGGCGGAAGTCATACCGCTCACCTTGGCTTATACTGCGCGCCGCGCAACCTGAGTCGCGCCCCGCGGGTCTAGCGCTCGATCACCAGGCGCTGTACGCCGACGGCATCCTCGGTTTGCACCTCGAGCAGGTACATTCCCGAGGCAAGTCCGCGGAGATCAAGATCTATGCTTTGCGTTCCGGCCGAGAATAGGCCGCGCTGCACGGCCAATTGGGTTCCAGCAACCGAAATCACGCGCACTTCGGCCTCACCGCCCACGAGCATGGGGAATTCGATGCGGACCAAACCGCTGGTCGGATTCGGGAACACGCGAAGCGTAGCCAGTGCGTTTTCGCCCATGCCCACGGTAAAGTTGAGCGTGGTGTTTGCCGAACCGCAGTCGTTGGTCGCAGTGACCACCGCCGAAGCCGGGCCGTTCGTACCAAAGGTCTGTACCGTGCTTGCGCCGGTTGCGGTACCGCCGTTGCTAAAGGTCCAGTTCACGCTGGTGGCGTTGCCCGCCGTGGCCGTAAACTGAATCGTTACGGGATTCAAGGAAAGCACCGAATACGTCGCCGTTACCGTAGGCTGCGGCGCATTGGCCGTGGTTACCGTCGCCGGCGAAGACCACGAACTCGTGCCCGAGCTGCACACCGATTGCACGTAAACCTGGTAGGTGGTGTTGGGCGTCAAGCCGGTGAGGTTGGTGGTTCCGCCCGTAATTCCCGTAAGAAGCGTTCCAGAACCCGGCGTAAATCCAGTTACCCCGTACTCCAACTTGCTGCTGGCAGCGGAACTCGGCGCGGTCCACGTAACCGTGGTCGACGTACAGGTCGTGTTGCCCGAGGCGTTCACGCCAACCGGCACGGCACAGGGAGAGCACTGGGCCACAAAACTGTTCCAAGTGGCACCGCTGACCAAGGTCGAGTTGTAGGGCATGTTTGACAGGGTGTCGCCAAAGGGTCCGACCAAGTCAAAGCCCATTTCACCGGGGTAGGCGCCGGCGCTGGTCACCATCATGCGCACGGAGTCGCCGGCACAGAAGCGCACGGAGTCCGTGGCCGCACTGCCCGTCGTAAACGTGAAGCTCTTGACGTTAACCCAGTTGCCCGATATCTTTTGCTGGGCCGTGATGACGCCGCCGTTCCAGCCATCGCCCCACGAGTCCTTCATGTACATGGTTGACGTACACTGATTGGACGGGGGACAGAGTGCGGTGGTCACCGCGTAGGGGCCCGCCCACGAAGACTTGTCGGTAGCCGAACAGCTGTCGCGAATGTAGACATCGTAGGAACTGCCCGCGGTTAAGCCGGTGATGGTGTAGGGCTTGGTCACGTTCCACGCCGTCGTTCCGTTGGCTCCAGTGCCGGTGCCGGTCCAGAATCCAGCAGGACCCCACTTGACGTTGGATCCGGCCGGTGTGCCCGAAACATGGGTCCAGTTTACGCCCACAGAGGTTGTGGAAATCGTACCCGTGAGAATGCTTCCGATTGGCGCGGGGCAGGTTGGGATGGCCTCGACCACCAAGTTGTCAAAGAAGACGTCCGGACCAAAACCCGAGTTGGCCACAAAACGGAATACCGCTTGGCTGCCAACCCACGAGGTGGGAAGAAATACCGTGGTATCCACAAAGGTTCCGGGTGTCGTGGTTCCGGCGCCCGTTGAGTTAAACGACGGTCCGGCAAGCTTGACCAGGGTATCCCAGCTGGTGGCCGTAAGGGTTTTGCCCAAGAGGTAGAGTTTGTCGTTGGGGTAAAACGACATGTACTGGTGCGACCATTCGAAGGTGGCCTGGGCCGCCGCCGAAATCGTTACCGGACGCGAAGAAATCGTCGCGAAGTTGCCGTCGGTCCACGACCAGAAGTTGCCGCGCATGGCTTGACCTGTGGGCATCGCGTACTGCATCATCGTTTTCGTTCCGCCGTTGGTCCAGCACTGAAGCGGGTTCAGGTCGAAGTTCTCGGTGTAGGGCATCGCCACGCCAAGGCAGCTGGTGGTGAAGTTGATGGGGCCGTGCCAGGGTGCGCGGGAGGAAGCCCCGCAGGAGTCCGCAATCCATACCGTGTACGGAGTATTCGGTGCGAGGCCCGTAATGGTGTAGCTGGTACCTGAGGTGTTGCCTACAAAGGGAATAACACCGGTTCCGGGGTTAAAACCAGAGGGACCCCACGCGATGGTGGCACCGGGCGTGTTGACTCCGCCGTGCGTCCAGGTTACCACGGCGTTGTTCGCGCCGGCCGTAGCCGCTCCGCCCGTAGCCGGCAAGCAAGCTGGCTGGGCTTCGTACACCACGTCGTCGATATTCGCCGTTACCCACGAACCCGTGGTACGGATCGCAATGTGCTTAAAACCGGCAGGAACCACGGGGAAGGGCACCGTGTATTCGTCCCAACTATCGGTAAGCGGAATGGTAGAAACCAGCACAAACGACGACGGGTTCGCAGGCGACGCAAGCACGCCAACCTGGATGCTCATAGTAGACCACGTAAAGGCCTTCTTGGCACGGAATCGGATCTGACCGGTCCCGGTCGGAAGGTCGTTGAACATGGGCGAAATGATGCCTCCGCCGGCCGTTGAACCCGAGAAGAATTCCGC
>JAJTFK010000011.1 GCA_021298655.1 Cryomorphaceae bacterium
GGCCCAAAGTTCGGTGGAGTCCTTTTCCCAATCCAAGAGGTTGGCTGAACCCGTCCAGGTGGTGCGGTCCTCGTCGGGCCACCGCGACCATTCCACCGATTGAAACCGCCGCGTTGCGCCCCAACCGCGCACCCCTCCGGCCAACTTGATGCTCCTTCGGCCGCTGAGCACCAGGGACCCGCGGCCAAAGACCACCGAATCCCCTTCGGTAGCCAAGCTTCCACCCTGGGGTAGGTCGGCGCTGCGCTGGGCGCTGCGGTACTCCACCGTTTCGCTGTACAGCCGTTCGTTGGCCCCCTTCCAGCGCACGTCGCCCAGGAATCGGTAGGAGCCGCCGCTAAAATCACCGCGGCGGCACGTAAGGTTTCCGTCGGGTGTTGCAACGGTGGCGCGCTGCGAGAACATGCCGCGCTGGGTTTTGGTGTCGTAGCGCAAACTGGACGTTTGAAGGGTCTGATCGCCATCGCGAACGCTAACGCCTCCTGCGAAGTAGCTTTCGCCGTTGAGGTATTCGAGCGTTCGGGCGCGGACCCTCGTGCCGCTTCGGCCCGTAAACCGCACGTTGCCGTAGGCGAAAAAGCGATTTTCTGCGCGGAACCAGTCCGCACTGTCGCAAGCAAAAACGCCGTCGCTGCTGGAAAGTTTGACGTTGCCCCGGAGCTTCGTAACGCTGCGGCCGTAGCTCGTTACGACCGTAAAGGTGTCGGCCCGCTTGAGCTGCAGCGACTGCGCCGCCGCTCCCCACGCGGAGAGGATGATTGCCGCAACAAGGTACCGGCTCAGCGGCGCCATAGGGTTTGCTCGCGGTCGGGGCCAACCGACACCAGCACTACGGGAACCCCGGTGAACGCTTCAATGAAGCGCACGTAGGACTCCAGCGTGGCCGGCAAGTCTTTGGGGTCTCGCACGGCAGTAAGGTCTTCGCGCCAACCGGCAAGCGTTTGGTACACCGGCTCCAGCAGGCTCGCGTCGAGTCGGTAGGGCAGATGGGAAATTTCCGCTCCACGGTAGCGGTAGGCGGTACACACTTCAAGGTGCTCCAAGCCGCTCAGTACGTCGGCCTTCATCATCATCAGCTGGGTAACCCCGTTGACTTCCACGGCGTACTTCAGGGCGACCAAATCGAGCCAACCGGTCCGGCGCGGACGCCCGGTTGTGGAACCGAACTCATGCCCTTTTTGGCGGATGGCTTCACCCAAGTCGTTGTCGAGCTCCGTGGGGAAGGGGCCGCTGCCCACCCGGGTGCAGTACGCCTTAAAAATGCCGATTACTTCGCCGATGCGGTTCGGCGCCAGGCCCAATCCCGTACATGCGCCGGCCGCCGTAGTCGTCGACGACGTAACAAAGGGATAGGTTCCAAAATCTACGTCGAGCATGGTGCCCTGGGCGCCTTCGGCCAAAATGCGCTTGCCCGCGCGGTAGGCTTCCTGAATAAGCACGTCCGTGTCGGCCAGCGGGAGCTGAAGCATGCGGTCCATGGCCGACTTCCACTCGGATTCCGCCGCCGCGAGGTCAAAGGCAGGTTCCGCTCCGTCCAGCATTTGGAGGTGCTTGGCTTTCAGTGCCTCATAGCGCTCCTCAAAATCGGGAAGCTCGACGTCGCCAATGCGCAGGCCGTTTCGCCCCGTCTTGTCCATGTAGGTCGGTCCGATTCCTTTGAGGGTTGAGCCAATTTTATTTTTGCCCTTGGCTGCTTCCGATGCGGCGTCGAGCAGGCGGTGGGTCGGCAAAATCAGGTGGGCCTTTCGCGAAATTCGGAGGCTTTTGGCGCAGTCAACCCCCAGCGGCGCCAGTTTGTCAATCTCGCGCATGAAAATGACCGGATCGATCACCACGCCGTTGCCCACAATATTGATGGCCTTGGCGTGAAAAATACCGCTTGGAATGGTGTGCAGCACGTGCTTGATTCCCTCGAACTCCAGGGTGTGACCCGCGTTGGGTCCGCCCTGAAACCGAGCGACCACATCGTAGTCCCGAGTTAATACGTCAACAATTTTACCCTTTCCTTCGTCGCCCCATTGCAGGCCGAGGAGTATGTCAGCACCCTTCATTCGTTGATTTTGATTTTGCGTAGATATAAAGTTGATGGCCTGTCACTTCAACACCAAAAAGTTCGGCAATACTTGCTTTAATGTGCTGGATTCGGGGGTCGCAGAATTCCTTGACTTCACCGCTGTCGACCAACAGCACGTGGTCGTGCTGTCGGTTAAAATAGGATTTCTCGTAGTGCGCTTGGTTGGTGGCAAACTGGTGGCGGCGCACCAAGCCGCCCTCGATGAGCAACTCCATGGTGTTGTACAGCGTAGCTCGGCTCACCCGGTAGTTTTTTGCCTTCATGCTGGCGTAGAGGGTCTCTACGTCAAAGTGACCGTCTTGCGCATAGACTTCGCTTAAAATGGCGTACCGCTCCGGTGTTTTTCGCTGACCTCGGTCTTGGAGGTAGCGGGTGAATACGTCGCGTACGTGGTCTAGTTGCGTTTCAGACATGGGTCATTGGACCAAAGGCCAAAGGTAGGATTTCGGCGCGTACCTTGCGGCCTATGCGCGGGCTGATTTTTCTGCTTTTCTGCGTGCTTTTCGCGGCGGACTCCTTGGCTCAGTCCAAGGGCGAGGTCAACCGCTTTCAAAAGGCCATGAGCCTGCTTCGCGCCCAGCCGCCCCGTGCCGATAAAGCCCGCGAACTCCTCGAAAAACTTACGGAATCGAATCCCGAATACGCCGCAGCATGGGTGGGTTTGGGCGAAGCCTACGCCGCCTTTGAGCCGCTGGATCCCGATCGGGCTCGGGCCGCCTTTTCGCGCGGCGCTTCGGCGGGCGCGGCACGACAGGCCATGTTTCGGTGGATGCGGCTGGCCATGCTCAACGGATGGTATCCCGATGCGGATTCCGCCGCTTCGGCCTACTTGGACTTGCCCAAAACGCCCCAGAACCAGCGCCAGGAAGCGGAACAGCTTCGCGCTTCGGCCCGCTTTGCCCAAGCGGCGCTGCGTCGCCCGGAACGCTATGATTTTAGCCGCCTGAGCGATTCCGTGAACCGCAGCGAAATGAATTACTTCCCGAGCATTTCGGGCGACAATTCGGTGCTCTACTTTACGGCGCGGCAACGCAGCCGTTCCGGCGATGAAGCGATCATGTCCAGCGTTCGGAACTCGGGCGCGTGGTACGCCGCCCAACCGCTGCAGGGTTCGCTAAATACCCAGGGAAACGAAGGCGCCGTCAGCATTCGTGGCGACCAGCGCGTCATGGCCTTTGCGGCCTGTGATCGGGGCGACGGATACGGCTCCTGCGACATTTACTTCAGCATTCGCCGGCCCGATGGGTTTTGGTCCGAAGCGCAAAATGCCGGGCCTGCCATTAACACAGGGCAATGGGAATCGCAGCCCTGCTTGAGCGCCGACGGCCGCGAACTTTTTTTTGTGCGGGAATCCCGTCAGGGAGAGGGCAACGCCGATATATGGCGTGCGGTGCTTCGAAACGGCCAATGGACCGATGTTCGCCCCCTTCCGTCGCCCATCCGCACCGCGGGCATGGAATCAACGCCCTTCCTGCACGCCGACGGCAAAACCCTCTACTTTGCCAGCGACGGCCGTTTGGGCATGGGCGGGAGCGACCTGTATGTCAGCCGTAGGCGCTCCGACTCAACCTGGTCCGAACCCCAGCATTTGGCTTATCCGCTGAATGACCACCTCGACAATTTTGGACTGGTGGTTCGTCCCGACGGAGCGGAGGCCTTCTTGGCTCGGGGAGGACTGGCGGACGACCACCTCGAGCGCGTCGATTTGTACCGGTTGTCGCTTCCCGCCGCCTACCGTCCGACGCCCATACTGTGGTGGACCGTTTGGGTTGCGGATCAGGCTACGCGCCAGCCCGTGACCACTGCCCTGTGGACCATTTCGAGCCCCGACGGACTGGTTCCAGCCGCACACAAGGGGCCGAGCTACCAGGTGGCGCTGCCCGAAGGCAGTCCGCGCGGATTTCAAATACAGGCTCCGGGGTACCAGCTGCTGAGCGAACGGCGGGTTTTGGATCAGCGCAGCGCCGATGCGCGCGTCGATACGCTGTGGCTGCAGCCCATCAAGTCGGGGCAGCGCACCCGCTTGGAGAACCTGTACTTCGCTACGGATTCCGACGTGCTGCTTCCGGAATCGCAGCCTGAATTGGCGAGTTTGGCCGCATGGCTAGCTGCAAATCCGAACGTCCGGGTGCGCATCGAAGGCCACACCGACAACCAGGGCAGTGCCGCCTACAACCTCGACCTGTCGACGCGTCGGGCCCGCGGGGTGTATCTTGAACTAATTAATAAAGGAATAGATCCTAATCGACTTGAATTCAATGGTTTTGGTTTAAAAAACCCCATTGATTCAAACGAAACCGACCGCGGCCGAGCCCGCAACCGGCGCACCGAAGTCCTTATTCTTTAGGACTGCCCCAGCGTGCCGCCAAAAATTCGGCCAGTTTGGCCTCGGTAGCGCTTGTTCCGGGCTTGAACCATTCGGCACCGCGCAGCGCTTCGGGGAGGTATTCTTGAGCGATAAAATTCCCCGGCGCGTCGTGGGGATACCGATACGCTGCACCAAAACCCAGTTCCTTCATCACGCGGGTGGGCGCGTTTCGCAAGTGAAACGGTACCGGCAGGTCGCCGCTCCGCTCTACTTCGGCAAGCGCCGCGTCAATGGCGAGGTAGGCGGAATTCGATTTGGGACTGCAGGCCAAGTAGATGGCGCATTCCGACAACGGAATTCGCGCCTCGGGAAAGCCCAGCCGCTCCACGGCTTGGGCGCAGGCGGTTGCGACCGTTAAGGCATTGGGGTGCGCCAAGCCGATGTCTTCGGCCGCTGAAATCACCAGGCGGCGCGCAATGAATTCGGGCTTTTCGCCTCCGGCAATCATGCGTGCAAGCCAGTACACGGCAGCCTGTGGGTCGCTGCCCCGAATGGATTTGATCAGGGCACTAGCCATATCGTAGTGCATGTCGCCAGCCCGATCGTAGCGCACGGCGGCCCGAGGGGCGTTCTCGGCAATCCACGCGGACTGGAGTTCCGTTACTCCGTCGTGCTTGGCGGCCAAAGACAGCGACTCCAGCAAGTTCAAAAACCTTCGGGCATCGCCGGCTCCAAGGGGCGTAAGGGCGTCCCAATCGACGTAGTTGATGCCGCAGCCCCGGAGTTCCGAATCCAGTTCCATGGCCCGTTCACCCAAAATGCGCAAATCCGATTCTTCGAGCGATTTGAGTACGAAAAGCTGGCACCGCGACAGAAGGGCCGCGTTGACCTCAAAACTTGGATTTTCGGTGGTGGCCCCAACCAGGGTGAGGCTTCCCCGCTCAACCGCCCCGAGCAGCGCGTCCTGCTGGCCCTTATTGAATCGGTGGATTTCGTCGATGAACAGCAGCCGGCCCTTGGGCGCAAACATCCGGTCGTTTTCGGCGCGTGCAATTTCGTCGCGAACGTCTTTGACGCCCGCCGAAACGGCGCTTAGGGTCGAAAAGGGCAGGTCCACATGCTGAGCCAGGAGTTGGGCTAAGCTCGTCTTGCCAACACCCGGAGGTCCCCAAAACAGCAGGGAGGGTAATCGTCCGGCCTCAAGGGCTGGGCGCAGCGCACCCTTTGGGCCCACAATGTGCGCTTGGCCGACGTAATCCGTCAGCGATTTGGGGCGCATGCGTTCAGCGAGGCTAGCCATGCTTCCAAAGTTCGGGGGCTTCGAGGCCCAATCCAAACAAGGCGAAATCAAGCCGCGCTGGATCCTCGGGGTCAATGCTCCGAAGCGCGGCGTCCAGTTCCTCCACCGCGGCGGCGTCGTTTGCGCCGCGCTTTAGCAGTCCAAGACTTCGTGCTACGCGCCCCGTGTGCACGTCCAGCGGGCAACTCAGCGCGGACTTGGGCAAGTGGCTCCAGATTCCAAGATCTACGCCGCGCCCCGCCGGCCGCACCATCCAACGCAAAAAAAGATGCATACGCTTTGCGGCAGAGCCCGCGGCCGGACTGGCAATGTGTTTGGCCGAACGCGAGGCGAGCGCATTGCCCAAAAGTTCGGTCCGCGCCCGATCAATGGCTCCGAAAAAATTGGGTTCCCCCGGATGAAGCGAAAAAAGGGGAGCCAGCGATCCGTGGCGCCGAACGGCGCGCTGAAGTCCGCGCAGGAGAACCCCTGAATCTTCGGCGAGCAGGGTGCGGTGCCGCCAGGGTAGGGCGTCAAGGTCGTCTTCGTCGGCCTCGGCAAGCCAAACGGCGGGCCGATCGCCCATGCCCGCCAGCGCGCGCTCCGCCGACGAAATGATGCTGGCTCGCGAGCCCCAGGCGACGGTTGCGGCCATAAAGCCCGCGATTTCAGCACTTGGTGGGTCCTCGGCAAACCTCCGGGGCAGCAAAAGCGGGTCTTGTGCCACAAATTCAGGCCGTTCTACGCGGTCGGCCCATTCCAACAGCAGTTCGGCTACGCCCATTTACCGTCCTGCAGATGGAGGCGTCGGTCGGCTTTGGATGCCAGCCAGTCCGAGTGCGTAACCACCACGACGGCTACATTCCATGCGCTACGGGCATCCGCTAAAAGCGCATACAGCTCCTCGGAACGGGCGCGGTCGAGGTTCCCCGAAGGCTCATCGGCAAACAAAACACGTGGTTTGTTGATCAGCGCACGGGCTATCGCCACCCGCTGCTGCTCGCCGCCGCTGAGCTCATCTGGGCGGTGGTCCAAACGGTTCGCCACGTCCAAGCGGTCGGCCAATTCCCGAGCCCAAGCCTCTGTTGAAGGTCCCGAACGGCCCGCAATCGAAGCGGGCAGAAGAATGTTCTCTAAGGCGGTCAGCTCCGGCATTAAATGATGAAACTGAAAAATCAGACCAAGTTCCTGATTTCGAAATCGGTCCAACTCACGGCCCGAAGTGGGGTAGGGCGTGTTTTTGAAGTAAAGCGCCCCGGAGTCCGGCTGATCTAGGCCTGCCAACAGGTGCAAAAGCGTCGACTTACCCGAGCCACTTGCGCCGGTTATGGCCACAAATTCTGAGGGAGCTAGTTCAAAATCAATACCTTGGAGCACGCGAAGCGCACCGTAGCTCTTGCTTAGATTTTCGGCGTGAATTAAGTGCTCCATGCCTCAAAAATAGGCTGAAATGCCCGCCGTGCAGCGTACTTTTGCGTCCGTTCTTCTCAACCAAAGAAAGCCCTTCAAATGAACCTTCACGAATACCAAGGCAAAGAAATTTTAGCCGGATACGGAGTGCGCATTCAGCGCGGAATTGTCGCATCAACCCCCGACGAGGCCGTGGCCGCCGCACAAAAACTCACCCAAGAGACCGGAACCGGCTGGCACGTCGTGAAGGCACAGGTGCATGCGGGCGGACGCGGTAAAGGTGGCGGTGTGAAGCTGGCTAAAAACCTAGATGAAGTTCGCGAGCGCGCGTCGCAAATCATTGGAATGATGCTCGTTACCCCCCAAACTTCGGCCGAGGGAAAGAAGGTTCACCAAGTATTGATCGCCGAAGACGTGTACTACCCGGGCGAATCGCCCACCGCCGAGTTTTACATGTCGGTTCTGCTCGACCGCGCCGCGGGCTGCCCAATGATTATGTACAGCCCCGACGGAGGTATGGACATCGAAGAGGTTGCCGAAAACCACCCGGAACGCATTTTTACCGAGCACATTGATCCGGCCATTGGGTTTCAAGACTTCCAGGCTCGCCGCATCGCCTTCAATCTGGGTCTGAGCGGCACCGCCATGAAGGAGATGATCGGCTTTGTCAAGAGCTTAGTCAAGGCCTACCAGGGTGCGGACGCCTCACTTTTTGAGATCAATCCCGTTCTTAAAACCAGCGACGACAAAATCATGGCGGTTGACGCCAAGGTGGTTTTGGACGACAACGCCTTGTTTCGCCATCCCGATTTGGCTGCGTTGCGCGATAAGCGCGAAGAGGACCCGACCGAAGTTCGCGCCGGTGAAGTGGGCCTCAACTTTGTGAAACTCGACGGCAACGTGGGCTGCATGGTGAACGGGGCGGGCTTGGCCATGGCCACGATGGACATCATTAAAATGGCGGGGGGTAACCCAGCTAACTTTCTCGATGTAGGCGGTACTGCCGATGCCCAGCGCGTCGAGACGGCCTTCCGAATCATCCTCGAGGATCCCAATGTCAAGGCCATCCTTGTGAACATTTTTGGGGGTATTGTGCGCTGCGACCGCGTAGCTCAAGGTATCGTCGATGCCTACCGATCCATCGGCGAAATTCCCGTGCCCATTATTGTGCGCCTTCAAGGAACCAATGCCGCCGAGGCCAAAAAACTAATCGAGGACAGCGGCCTCAAGGTCTACTCTGCGATTATGCTCCAGGAAGCGGCCGATTTGGTAGCGGAGCACGTCGGTTAACAACGCGATATGCTGGCGATTGAACTCGCGTCAGCGCTGCTCAATGGAGTCTACGCCATCGGGCTTGCAGTTCGCAAGCGCTGGGCTTGGTCGCTTGGTTTTTTGGGGTCCCTCCTGGGGTCCGCCGTCATGCTTGACGCGAAACTTTATGCAGAATCTGTCCTGCAGGTAGTTTATTCAATATTGGCCGTGTTGGGCTGGATTTCCTGGGGAAATGGATTCGCGTCGGGCCCTCCAACGCGCAAACTTGATGTGGGCATCGCCCTGACTCTGACGTTGACCGTCGGGGGCGGCATGTGGGCGTTTAGCGACAACCCGCGTCCAATTTGGGATTCCGTGCTTTTTTCCGGCGGACTTTTGGCCACCTGGTGGCAGGTTCGGGGCGATCGATGGAACTGGCCGTTGTGGATAGGGCTGAACCTTGCCGGACTTTGGCTTTATGCCGACCGCGGACTCTGGGCGTATAGTGCCTACAGCGGATTCATGGCCGCCGTCGCATGCTGGGGTTGGTTCAGGTGGAATTCCGCGCCACATCCAATTCGTTGAGCCAAGACGCAATGCGCTGCCATGCTTCCGGGGCAAGGCCGTGCCCCATGGGTACGGTATGCACGTCTACGGGAGCACCCAGGGCTATCGCCCGCTCGTAACTGGGCAAGGCCAGTCCAGGGGGAATCACCCCATCTTCGGTTCCAACAACCGCCAAATGCGGAAGTTCCGGATCGGGTTTGCACTCAAACCCTTCGGTAAACCATTCGGTCGGGGCGTAGCTCGCAACGGCCACACACGCCGAAATAAGCTCGGGGCTGCTCATGGCCAATGCGTTGGCCATAATTCCGCCCTGCGAAAAGCCAAAAAGAATGGGCCGACATTCGCTGGATTTTAGCAGTTCCTTAAGCCAATCTAAGCTTTCGCGCACCTGAGCAGGGTCGGTGTGGCGAACGCCCCGAGCATCAAAATGCAAATCGTACCAAGAATACCCTCCCTGCGCAAGGGGAAATGGAGCCCTTAGGGACCGAACGCACCACGAACTTGGCAGGAGTCGGGCCAGGCCAAACAAATCCTGTTCGTTACTTCCGTACCCGTGCAAAAACCACAGTTCCCTTTTGGGTTGACCTTCGGCTTCCCGAACGAGTATGTGGTTGCGCGGGATCACCGTACAATATCCCAAGTCAGGTCCGCGAGCAAGCGGATAGAATGCACAAATTCAAGCGCGGGCCGACGCGAAAGGGTCCATTCTTCGGGGCTGAGCATGGAAAGAACGTGGTCTCCTTCGGGCCGACGGTACAGGTGATACACGTGGTTAATCACGGGCTTGAAACTCATTTTCGCAGCGTACACCCACTCCGAGACTTCCCTGCGGCGTTGAATCGCCTTGGCTTGTTCCGCCAGCAATTCCATTTGCTTGCGCAGCAAATCCATTTGCTGGTCGGTCTGGTGCGCCATCACCTCGAGCGATTGGTGCCGAATCATGCCTTCGTTTGTGGGCACAATGGGCGGAGCGCTCACCGAGTGGGCATAGGGGAGCAGGCCGGGGTTTTGCGCCACCTTGTCCGCGTCAATGGGGTTCTCGGTAATCGTACGGTTGGGCATGCCGGTGCATCAAAAGGTGCCGAAAAGGCGCTCGTTGGCCTTCCAACGATAGGAGAATATCTGCTCCAGTTTGGGTCGAACGATGAAGGGGTGAACCAGCGTCCCCAGGATACCAAATGGAACTTTGTAGTGAACGACGTCGGTCATCTTTACGCCTCCGGGAATGGACTCGAAAAAATGCTCGTGATGCCAAATGGCGTACGGACCTACGCGCTGCTCGTCGACAAAATAAGAACCCTCTCGAATGTGGGTAATTTCCGTCACCCAGGTCATTGGAATGCCCAGCAGGGGAGATACCGTATACTGAATGAACAGCCCGGGGTACATCTTTTCGGGAACCTCACCGTGAACCACGAAGCCCAGTTCGTTGGGGGTTATCTCGGCGAGGTTCTTGGGGGACGAAAAAAAGGCCCAGGCTTCCTCGAGCGAAATGGGAAGCGATTGGGTTCGCTCAATACGGTACATGCCCATTTAACCAAAGCAACCGATTAAAGTTCGGCGGCTTCGGGAACCAGAACTTGAAACTTGCCGTCGCGAACCAAAATCAACTGATCGTAGCTCAGCGCCGGAGCAGGATTGCGGCGAGTGCCAATAGCTTTTTCGGGCTTGGAAGTTGCGCGATCCGAGGGGCGGGTTAACGCGGATTCGCTCGCGGTTTTTGACGTTCCGCCCAAGACGACAAAGGCCAAATCAAAATCGGAATACGTGCGCGCAGCATGCTGTACCACCGTCAAACTTAGTCTGTTGCGTCCAGTAAGTATGTGCGACAGGACAGCACGCGACAGTCCTAAATCTTTAGCTACCGTCCCTGCGCTTCGGTGGGTTCGCTCCATCCAATCCTTAAAACGTTGATTTTCTGATGGTATGCTTTCCATACCGCAAAGTTACAATTCGTATACAAC
The DNA here is from genome assembly GCA_021298655.1 of Cryomorphaceae bacterium. GTDB lineage: Bacteria > Bacteroidota > Bacteroidia > Flavobacteriales > Schleiferiaceae > TMED14. Next base: position 10,854 of record JAJTFK010000011.1, read on the forward strand.
GTTTACAATTGATTCACCATTTGTTGAAAAGTATTCCACCATAAGTTTCCCCTTTGAAACGGTTACCAGGGTAAAATGCGGCTCGTTGATGGGTTGACCGACCAAGGTCGTGTTGGTTTCCACCTCGGGACTTCGCGGAGGGAATACCTTAGATGTGAGCGGTGACGAGCAGACTTCGATGAATTCCGTACCGCGGTGGACAAGCACCTCGACTTCGCCGTGGTGGCGGTCACCAGTTAAAAAAACCACCCGTCCCGGAAACCGCGCGCACCGGTCCAGTAGGTCCAGTCGCTCTGCCGGGTAGCGAATCATGTTCTCAAAGGACTCTGCGAGGTTGAGAACCTGAGAACCTACCGCAACAAAGACCACGTCCGCATCCTTGTGCGTCTCCAGTTCAGAAGAAAGCCAGTTCAATTGATCCGATCCGAGTACGTGCGTGCCCACTGGCCCCCGGTGCGTCCGGTCGTCAAGGGCAATAAACAGCGCATTTTCTCTGCGTTCGGACCACCGGATATCCCCGTATTCCGCCAGCCTAAAGGGAGTCTGGGCAAAAACCGAGGTAAAAATTCGGGCACTCACCTCCTTCAAGGCATACGTGGAATCGGCATCGTTCGGGCCAAAATCATGATCGTCCCAAATGGCGCGCTGCGGAACGGACTTCATCATTTCGGCAAGCGGAGGACTTGCCAATCGCCGACTCCAGTTTTGGGCCATGCGCGTGCTGTCGTTCCATTCGCCCGAGGTGTAGTAGGTGTTGTCCCCAAGCCAAAGAAAAAAATCGGGATTTTTCTTTTGAATACTTGTGAAAATCGCCTCACGTGCGGGGTCGTTTAACTCAGCGCAACTTCCCATAGCAAATCGCAGCACTTGAGCGTGGGCCAATGGAGGAACAAGCCCCAAAAAGACAAGCGTCAGAATACGGTATAACATGGACGTAAGTTACTTCGGTAGCTAACGTATTTTTGGCAGCGTGCGTTACCAAAACTTTAGCATTCGCCTCAAGCAGCTTACCGAGGCAGCTGAACGCGGCGGTTGGTCCCTCGAGGACCTGAATCGCGGGAGCGCTCGTCCATTTTGGGTTGCCACACACCCGCATGCTGTTGGGGCTCCCAATCGAATCGCGTGGTCCTTCATGCACGGCAACGAACCCACGGGATTTGAGGCGCTGCTTGCGTTTATGGCGCAAGGTGCCCCACGGAACAATTGGACCTTGGTGCCCCTGGTGAATCCGACCGGTATTGATCGGTTTACCCGACTAACGGTGGACGGGGTTGACCTGAATCGCTGCGCCCGCATAACCGGTCCCGAGGAATCGGATCACCTCAAATCGGTGCTGCAGCGTGCGCCGTTTGAGCTTGCCCTGAATTTACACGACCAGCGAAGCATTTTTCATCCACGCGGACAATCCATCCCGAGTACCTTGAGCGTATTGGCACCGAGGGCGTTGATCCAGGGTAAAGAATTTGTTCCGCAGCGCGCTAAGGAATGGGCGGGCTTGCTTAGCCAGGCGGTGGCAACCTTAGAGCCGGATTGGGGTTACGCGCGGTTTGACGACCAGTACTATCCGGAAGCCTTTGGAGAATGGACTCAGGAACTGGGCATTCCGACGGTAACCGTTGAAACGGGTGTGTCTCTCGGCGATTACGGCCGTACGAACATTGCGCGTCACCTTGCACGGGCACTTACGGTATTGGACCACACCCGGAAGCCGCTTAAAGAACACGCGGCTGGCTACGAGGCCTTGAACGCCAATGAGTCTACGGGAATAGATTTGCTTCTGGAATCACCGTCCTGCCAAAGTTTTTGGAGGGTAGTGGAAGAGGTCCAGCCCGAGCTTGGCTACCGGTGGGGCATAGCAAGGTATTCCCCGGAAACGTCCGGAAGCGTGGTGGCCTATCAGCGCATTTTTATGGAATCCGAAGCGCACCTCAGCCTAAATGCTCGGGATTTCTGGACCTCTTCAGCCCTTTACGCCAGCGCTTCTGAAGGGCTTCGGTCCTTTGCTGTCGGACTTCCCAGGTAGGTAAAGTCCCGCGCGATAACCTCCGTTTTCGTGACGCTTTGCTGCTCGCTGTTGGTGTAGGTCGTGTAGGATAAGCTGCCCTCGACCGCGCACAAATCTCCTTTTTTAAGAAGTTTTCCGGCCCGAACCGCCAACTTGTTAAACATTACGAGCTGATGCCAGGTAGTGCGGTCTTCGTACGTGCCCGCGGCATTCTTAACTCGGTCGTGCGTGGCAATAGAGCAGCGCAGGCGAACCACCTCGTTCTCGAAGTTCTTGATTTCGGGGTCCTGCCCCAAGTAACCAATAAGCTGAATTTTGTTTTTCATAGTTTATACAAATGTTGATTAAGTTGAACGCAGCAAACTTGATGCGAAACAAGCCCATTAGTCGGTTATAAACGTATGATTGGGAATTTATTAACTTTTTGTTGATTACTCGTTTTGGTGCAAAATATATACAGATGTTTACATAAATTCGGAACCGTTACGCAAGTAACAAATTAACCTAATAAATAAAAACATGAATAGAAAAGCTTCCCGTTTCTGCCTGAATTGCGGCCTTCCTGTTTTCGGTCGCGCCGACAAGAAGTACTGCGACGACCACTGCCGCAACGACTTCCACAACAGCCAAGCCGTGACCAACTCTCGGCTCACGCGCTCGGCCCATAAAAACCTCCGACGCAACTACGAAATCCTTTCGGGTGTGGTTGAGGCGGGTATTTGTGAGATAGCCAAGGACGAACTGCTGGTGTACGGATTCACGACCAAGCCGATTACCGAAATGGAGCTTCGCGAAGACGGAACCATGATCTACGGAATCTACGACATTCACTACTTCGAGAAAGCCAATCGGATGATTGAGGTCTATCGGAAGTCCGACTTGCCGCAGTATTGGTAGCTAAACCTACCTTTGGCGCTATGGCAAAGCGCTTTGTGGTAATCGGAGGAGGGGCTGCGGGCTTTTTTGCTGCGGTAGCAGCAGCTGAAGCCAATCCAGAAGCACAGGTTGTTTTGCTCGAAAAATCCGCGCAATTCCTTGGAAAGGTTCGGATTTCGGGAGGAGGTCGGTGCAACGTTACCCATGCGTGCTTTGATCCGCGCGATTTAGTGGAGTTTTACCCAAGGGGCGGGCAGGAATTGCTTGGCCCCTTTACTCGTTTTGCCTGCGGCGATACCATGGAATGGTTCGAAGACCGCGGCGTTGCGCTAAAGGTGGAGGAAGATGGCCGAGTTTTTCCGACCAGCGATCAATCGGAGACCATTGTAGATTGCCTCATGGGCATGGCTGAAGCGTCTGGCGTTCGCTGCTCCCTTCATTCGGGAATAAAACGGGTTGAGCCCGGGCAGGATGGAACGTGGACGGTTTTCCTGGAAAACGGTGATCAGGTTGGGGCGGATGCGGTGCTTTTCGCGCCGGGCGCGAGCAAGCGCATTTGGGATTCCCTCGAGGACCTAGGCCATCGAATTATACCCCCGGTTCCGTCGCTGTTCACTTTTAACATCCGCGATCCGCGCATTGCGGAGTTGGCGGGCGTTTCGGTTTCGAATGTTCGCGTTACGGTTCCCGTTGGCGGCCTAGAGACGGAGGGGCCGATGCTTATCACTCACTGGGGACTCAGCGGGCCTGCGGTACTGAAGATGAGCGCCTTTGGCGCTCGGTGGATGGCGGATCAGGATCACCGCTTTACGGTTTTTGTGAACTGGCTTCCGCAGTTCGACACCGCCGATGAGCTTTTGGACGCCTTGAATGCCCTTCGCAAGGACGCATCCCATCAGCGCAAACGCGTCCTTTCCAATGCCTTGTTTGGTATTCCGCTTCGCCTTTGGCGGAACCTGGGAATGTTTGCGCGCATTCCCGAATCCGCAAACTGGTCGGACCTGAGCAAGCCCCAGCTTCGAAAGTGGGCCGAGGTGCTCACGGAGTCTGCATTTTCGGTTGTGGGCAAGTCGACCCATAAGGATGAGTTTGTGACGGCAGGCGGCGTCGCCCTGAACGAGGTTTCGTTTGCAACCATGGAAAGCCGCCTGCATCCGGGGCTGTATTTCGCGGGGGAAGTGCTGGATATTGATGCACTCACGGGCGGATTCAACTTCCAAGCAGCCTGGACTACGGGGTGGATTGCGGGGCACGCAATGGCTGGGGCGCCGATCTAAAAAAAATTTGCCCTAATTCATTTTACTAACTATATTAGCATACTAATTTTAAATGTATGGCACTCGCGGAGCAAATTAAAAAATACCGAAAAGCAAAGGGCTGGACCCAGGCTCAGTTGGCCGATCGATTGGGCTTAAGTCGCGCTCAGGTTGGATCCTACGAGGAGGGAAGGGCAGAGCCTCGACTCGATTCATTAAAGGCCATGGCGCAGCTTTTCGGCTGCAGTATTGATGCCCTGGTTTCGGGAGATGGCCGCGCTCCCCAAGAGCTTTCGGGGCAGCGCCTTCGGGTACTCACGGTGGCGGTGGACCCCAAGGAGGGACGCGAGCGGGTTACGGTTGTTCCCGTTAAGGCTGCGGCAGGTTACCTCGGGGGCTATGGAGATCTTGATTTTATTGAGGCATTGCCGCAATTTGCCCTACCGCTTCCGGAGTTTGCTCACGAAGAAACGCGCAGGGTGTTTCAAATCCAGGGAGACAGTATGCTTCCGGTTTTGCCTGGGTCCTATGTGATTTCAAGCTACGTACAGGATTGGCGGAGTATTAAGACCAACGAATGCTACGTGTTCTTGACCCAGGAACAGGGCGTGGTCTTTAAGCGCGCCGTAAACAGGATTGAGGCGTCGGGGCATGTGGATTTAGTCTCCGACAATCCGATTTATGAACCGTACTCCGTTCACGTAGATGATTTAATTGAGGTCTGGAAGGTACAGGGATTCATTCAGCTTGACCTCAACGCTCGCCCCAGCATGGATCAAGTAATTCTTGCGCGCTTGGAGAATCTTCAAAGCGAAGTTCACGCGCTGCGGCGCTCGCTGAATCAGCATGTAGCTTGATGCATTATGGATCGGGTGGTGCTCCACATGGACCTCGACAGCTTTTTTGTTTCGGTGGAGCGCCTCGCAGACCGGCGCCTTCACGGAGTCCCCGTGTTGGTTGGTGGGCTAAGCGATCGAGGCGTAGTGGCGGCGTGCAGCTACGAGGCCCGGCAACTGGGTGTTCGTTCGGGAATGCCCATGCGAATGGCTCGGGAATACTGCCCTGAAGCGGTGGTTGTCCGGGGCAACTCGATGGAATACACCAAGCACTCCAAGGTGGTCACGGACATCGTGCGCCAGGCGGTCCCGGTTCTTGAAAAGGCTTCCATAGATGAGTTTTATGCGGATTTAAGCGGCATGGATCGCTTTTTTGGAACCTATCAATTTGCGCAAGAGCTTCGAGATCGGGTTATTCGGGAGTCGGGACTCCCTATTTCATTTGGGCTTTCCACAAGCAAGACGGTGGCCAAGGTGGCAACCGGGGAGGCCAAGCCGAATAACCACCGACACGTACCTCGAGGGGTGGAGCGCCCCTTCATGGCGCCTTTGTCTGTTCGAAAAATACCCATGGTGGGCGAGAAGACCTATCAAACGCTTCGCGTGCTGGGGATTCAACGCATTGCTACGCTCCAGGAAATGCCCGCCGAGATGCTTTACCAGGTACTTGGGGCGCCCGGATTGGACCTTTGGAGCAAGGCTCAGGGAGTAGACGACCGTCCGGTAAAGCCCTACAGCGAGCGAAAGTCCATCTCTACCGAGCGAACATTTGAGCAGGATACCCTAGATGAGGTTAAACTTCGCGGGATGCTGTTGGCTATGGCAGAAAACTTGGCGTTTCAGCTGCGTCGCGGACACCGACTCGCGAGCAATGTGGCGGTTCGCATTCGCTACGCGGACTTTCAGACCGTTTCGCGGCAGCGCCAGATTCCGTACACGGCTTCGGATGAAGTGCTTCTTGAGGTGGCGGGAGAGCTGTTTCGCCAGCTTCACGACCGCAGGCAGCGCATACGCCTCATCGGCGTCCGCTACAGCGGCCTCGTTGGGGGAGGGGAGCAGTTTGGTCTTTTTGAGGTAGACGACCGGGGGCACCGATTGAGTGAAGCCATGGATCGAATCCGCACGCGGTTTGGGGATCGTTCGGTGGTTCGCGCGTTCGGAATGGCGGCACAGACCATTGGTCGAGCAAATCCCTTTACGGGAGACCCGCCGCCACTTTTGGCTAATCGAAGGCAGTAAAACGACCCATAGTATTCATCTATTGATTTTTTTAAAATATTGAAAACCAGTTTTTCAAATATAATTAGTTAATGTTTTAATTTAATAAAAAATGTGCGGACGCTATGTTCAGGTTTCTAAGCTTGAGGTGCTCGAAAAGCGCTTCGAGGCGGCAGCGGCACAGCCTGAATTGTGGCGCCCCAACGCGAATGTGGCTCCAGGTACTCGGGCGCCGGTAGTTACGTCGAACGCCCCGAAGGAAATTCAATTTTATCAGTTTGGTTTTCGTCCCGCGTGGGGAACGGCCCAAATGCTGTTCCTCAACGCGCGGTCGGAGGGCGACCACAATCCCGACAACGATCCCGGGTACCGTGGAGCGAAGGGCATTATTCAAAAGCCCAGTTTCCGAAAGGCAATTCGGAGTCAGCGCTGCCTGGTCTTGGCGGATGCATTTATTGAAGGCCCGTTCGATCGAAAGCTAAGCGAGCCCTACCTGGTGTACCTCACGGGAAGGGAGCGCCCATTTGCCATGGCTGGGATTTGGGATTCATGGCTCGACCCAACGACCCAAAACGAACTCTTTTCATTTGCCGTAATCACCACGACGGCCAACGAAGTACTTCAGCGCATCCGACATCCGCGTTCTCCGGTTATTCTCCCGAGGGAAGCTGAGGCTGCGTGGCTTTCGCCCGACACCGAACTGGCCGATATTACGGATTTGCTTGCGCCCTGGCCGGCCCGGAAAATGAATGCCTACCCCATTAGCCCGGCGATTAAGCGCCCGTCCGCACAGGGATTGGAGCTGCTCAACCCCATAGGTGAGCGAATTTTTCCAGAAGAGGAACTGCGCCTTACCGACGACATTGAGCTTCAGGGAGCTAAATCTCGTTAGGTGATCGGCCGTGCGCATTACCCACACCGCCATGAGCATGCATTTCGGACTGCATGCTCCCGAACAAGTGCTTCGTTTCGCAGCACAGTGGGGCGCAGGCACGCGTCTTATTGCGGCTGAAGTCAACGGATCGGGCGGATGGCTCAGCATGCTGCGCCAAGCGGAAATCCCCCTGCAGCCCGGGGTGGATTGGCGATTGGGTGGTCTGCGAACCCTGTTGCTGCTGCCTCGGTCGCTGGATGCCTATCGCTTTATAATGCACTGGATTAGCGAGATGCGCGCACTAAATCGGGTAGGGGATGCTTCTGATTGGATGGCCGGCCCCCTGCATGCGGACGTAGATGTTGTTTTCCCCATTCAGCGCGCACCGAAGCGCCTGCTCGGACCGCGCGAATGGCTTGGCGTGAGCGACCACGAGCAGCTTCGCGCCCAGCGGCACCCGCAACCCAACCGAGCCTTGGCCTGGAAGACCTGTGTTTTTGCGCGTCCAGAAGACCCGGAACTTCACCGCGTACTGCGTGCCATTGGTCAAAACAGAACATTGGCCACCCTTCCAGAAGGTTCGGTGCTCGAGGAGCGGGACCCGTGGTGGGAGTCGGTCGAACGTACCCAGCAACGGTTTGAACCCTGGATTTGGCGGCAAACCGAAGGATTTCTCGCAGAGCTACCCGAGTGGAGCCTTGATCTGTGGCGCGGAACGGGCAACCAAAACCAGTCTACGTACACCGGGCGGCGCAGCAAAGACCGAGCGTTGCTGCGCATGCTGTGCGACGATGCGCTGCACGAGCGCTACCCGGGCAGGGCCAACGACCCCGTGCTGAAGGCCCGGCTTGAAAAGGAACTGGAACTGATTCAGCAAAAGGACTTTGTCGCCTACTTCCTGCTGAATTGGGACATCGTTCGCTACGCCCAAAAGCAGCATTTCTTTTACGTTGGACGGGGGAGTGGAGCAAATTCAATAGTTGCCTATCTGCTTAAAATTACGAATGTTGACCCTATTGAATTAGACCTTTACTTCGAGCGATTCATCAACCTTTACCGCAGCGCGCCGCCGGACTTCGACATTGATTTTTCGTGGCGAGACCGCCCAAGGCTAACCGAGTACATTTTCACTCGGTTTCCGCACACCGCCTTGCTCGGAGCCGTTAGCACCTTCCAGCACCGCGCGGTCGTTCGCGAACTGGGCAAGGTTTGGGGGCTACCCAAGTCCGACATCGACGAGTTGGCCGACGGAAAACTCAGGGACCGTGACGAAACCGCCCGGGCCATTCTTCGCTACGGCCGCTTCCTGCACGGGCTGCCCAACCGCATGACGCTGCATTCCAGCGGAATACTTATTGCCAACGCCCCGTTGACTACCTGGTCCACGACCTTTATCCCGCCCAAGGGCTTTGCAACCGTGGACCTGGACATGCACGTTGCCGAAGACGTGGGACTGCACAAGTTTGACATTTTAGGCCAACGCGGACTCAGTAAAATCTCCGAAACACTCGCCACGCTGCAGCAAGCGGGAATTCCAACTGCAGACATTCACGACAGCCAGCGATTCAAGCAGGATCCGCATTGCCTCGAACTTCTGCGCAACGGCGGCGCCATGGGTTGCTTTTACGTCGAATCCCCGGCAATGCGCATGCTGATGACCAAGCTTCAAACCTCGAACTACCTTGAGCTGGTCGCGGCAAGCTCCGTAATCCGCCCCGGCGTATCGTCGTCGGGAATGATGAAGGCCTACATCGATCGCCACCGCAATCCGGAGCTCCGGGCCCAGGCTAATCCGGACCTACTGCGGATTCTTCCCGATACCTACGGAGTCATGGTATACCAAGAAGACGTGATTCGCGTGGCCCACGAATACGCTGGACTCACCCTGGCCGAGGCCGACGTTCTTCGGCGCGGAATGTCCGGAAAATTCCGTTCCCGAACGGAATTCCAGGAAGTTGAGCGTCAGTTTTTCGCCAACTGCGCCCAACGCGGACACTCCTCCGAAGCCGCTCGCGAAGTGTGGCGCCAAATCGAAAGCTTTGCCGGGTACGCCTTCGCCAAGGGCCACTCCGCATCCTATGCTGTAGAAAGCTTTCAAAGCCTCTACCTAAAGGCCTACTTTCCAGTGCCCTTCATGGTTGCCAACGTCAACAACGGCGGCGGCTACTACCGGGCGGAGCACTACCTCAACGAAGCCCGCAGGCACGGAGCGCGCATCGAACCGCCCTGCGTCAACGAGGGGCGAACCTTCACCGTGCTTCATTCAGGATTCCGAGTAATCCTCGGAACCGACCGAATCCGCAGTTTTGACGCGGAATTCGGACGACGAATCGACCGTGCCCGGCAGGAGGGAGGCCCCTTCGCTGATCTTGACGATTTTATTGACCGCCTTCACCAACCCGGGGCCCCAGTGGCACTCGACTCCCTGCTTCTTCTGGTCCGGGCCGAAGCCTTCCGCTTCACGGGCCGCCCCGCGCGCACGCTTCTCTGGGCGGCCCACCGGCGCCTGGGCCACCGCCCGCCGCCGGCGCCCGGCCCCAGTCTTTTCGACTCCGCAATGCCGCTCAAGCCCGCATACGCAGCCATCCCCGAGCTCAAAACCAGCGACTTAGAGCGCTCCTACGAGCAGATTGAACTCTTTGGATTTCCGCTTTGCGACCCCTTTACGCTGTTTGAAATCCCTGAAATTCAGGCAGGATGCCCCCCCGAAGACTGGCCGCTGCACCACGGGGCCGCAATCGAACTACTTGGCTACCTCGTGAGCCTAAAAAACACCAAGACCGTTCGCGGAGACTGGATGCAAATCGGAACCTTCGAAGACCGGCGAGGCGTCGTATTTGACGTGGTACTTTTTCCGCCCGCCGTGGCGCGCCACGCCATCCGCCGCCGGGGAATCTACCTAATGCGCGGCCGAATCTCCGTGGACTACGGCTACGCCAGCCTCGATGTACAGCACCTAGAGCGTTGCGCGCCCAAGCTTGATCCGCGCTTCGACGAGACGCCTGCGCACTTGATGCCCGTAGCCACGAAGTCGGGCCGCGGAATGACCGTGGGCCGCAATCCAATCAAGTCGCTGCTCCGCGGCGCCTAAATTTTCTGAAATCCGGATATTCCCGGACGGCAGAAGGCCAATCCCCAAAAAACCACCCGGAACACCTCAAGGAATCCGGGTACAACCGGACGCTATTTTTCTGGGGAATAATTTATCCTATAATATATATTATGTTAATTACAAAGTGGAAACAACCCAATAAGCCCACGCCTTCTCCGCAAAAAAAAAACGCCCGCAAACGCGGGCGCTTCTACTTCCTTGGAATGCGTTTACTGAAGTGCGGCAATCTCGGCGGCCACCCGCTTAACGTCTTCGTACTTGCTCAACTTGTAGTACACCTCACGCAATGCTTCCAGCGTGCTCAAGTCTTTGGGATTAACCTTGTACGAACGCTCAAAGTACGACAAGGCCTTCTGAAGCTCGGCGTTCTTCTTCTTATCCAGCTCATCAAACTGCTTTTGGGTCGCGTTGCGCGGAAGCGCATTGATTTGCTCTACGAACTTGTTGCTTTCGTCAATGTACACCAGTCCAAGCATGTAAATCGCATCGACGTACTTCTCGTCGGCCGCAATGGCCTTCTGGTAGTACTCGATTCCCTTGGCGGTGTTTTTAAGCTTTTGGTGGTAAAGGAATCCGGCATTGTACAAGTACAGCGGATTGTTCGGCTCCTTCGTCAGCGCCTCGTCCAACTTCGCGACGGCTCCCGCAAAATCTTCGCGATCCAGGTAGGCCTGAAGCTCCAACTTCAGCAAATCGTCGTTTGCGGGGAATTTGGCCCGAGCCACCTTAATCAAGGCGTCAAAATCCGCCGTGCGCTTCTCCTCGATGTACATAAACAGCAAGCGAACGTAAAAATCCACCAAAATGCTCTCGGAACGCTGCGGATCGCTGGCCTTTTCGGTCTTGATGTACATATCCAGCGTGGCCTTGTCCGGGAACGGGTAGCGTTTTCCGTCTTCTGCCAGCAGTGCCGTCCACTGGATTCCCTTGTATTCCAGCTCGATCAGTTTTTTGAACATGGCTTCCGCCTTGGGCTTATCGCCCAATTCGGCCGACAAGTAGGCCACGTACGACATGTTGGTTGTGTCGAGCTGGCCAACTTTAGCACGCGTTTCTACGGCGCGTTCGTAGGCCGAAACGGCTGATTTTTTATCGTTTTGATTGAAGTTGAAATCTTCCGCCAGCTGAACGTAGGCTTGAGCAAGCAAGGGAAGCTTCTCCTGCGATGCCGTACCCAATTTCACCTTGCCGAGCTTGGTTTCGTAGTCCAGAAGGTCGCTGTAGGCGGCAACCGCTTCATTCAGCGTCTCAAGGTTCTTGCTCGACGGATCGTTGAACAAGGCGTAGTACACATCCCCTCGGTACAGGAAGTACTTCGGCATGAGTTTCGGATTGCGCGCCTCGGGAGCGATGGCCTCAATCCCTTTTTTCGCTTCGTCAATGTACTTTTTGGCTTCCGCGAGGTCGCCGGCGTTCAAGGCAATTTTAGCACTTGAAATCGTGGGGCCGTCTTGGGCCTGCGCCAGGAGCGCAGCACCGGCAAAAGCGGCAAAGAGAACCTTTTTCATAACTACGTATTTGATGCAAAGATAAAGGCCCCGCGCTGCGGGGCCTTCAAAATCAACGAAAAGTTAACGCGGCTTATTCGGCCGAATCCGCGCCACCCTCGTCCGACGCAACGCCTTCGATGCCCTCCGCCCCTTCTTCCAGTTCCGAGGCAGGAACCTTGGCTACCGAAGCAATCAACTCGCCCGACTTAAGGTTGATCAAGCGCACCCCTTGCGTGGCACGACCCATAACCCGCAGATCGGCAGCGGCCATGCGAATCATGATGCCGCGCTTGGTGGTAATCATCAAGTCGTCCTCGTCCGTAATGTCCTTGATGGCAATGACATCGCCGGTTTTGTCGGTGACGTTTAAGGTTTTAACCCCTTTTCCGCCCCGGTTGGTAATGCGGTAGTCTTCGACCAGGGTGCGTTTACCGTAGCCGTTTTCGCTCACGACCAAGATGGAATCCTGCTCGCTCGCGGCGCAGACCATACCCACCACTTCGTCGTTCTCCGTATCCAAGGCCATGGCGCGCACGCCCGATGCACCCCGGCCCATGGGGCGAACTTTTGCCTCGGGGAAGCGAATGGCCTTTCCGCTGCGGACGGCCATAATGATTTCATTGCCTCCGTTGGTCAAACGAGCCTCGAGCAGGGTGTCTCCGTCGCGAACGCCGATGGCATGAATTCCGTTGGCACGCGGGCGGCTATACGCCTCCAGGGTGGTCTTCTTGATGATGCCCTTAACCGTACAAAGCACGACGTAGTGGCTGTTCACGTACTCCTCGTCCTTCAGGTCCTTCGTGTTAATGAAGGCACGCACTTTATCGTCGCTCGGCAAATTGATCAAGTTGACAATGGCCTTGCCCTTGCTCGTGCGGTTCCCCTCGGGAATCTCATAGACGCGCAGCCAGAAGCAGCGACCCTGTTCGGTGAAAAACAGCAGGTAATTGTGGTTGGTCGCGACAAACACATGCTCGATGAAGTCTTCGTCGCGGGTGGTTGCGCCCCGCGACCCCACTCCGCCCCTACTCTGGGTTTTGTATTCCGTCAAGGCGGTACGCTTCACGTAGCCCATGTGCGAAATGGTAATGACCACCTCTTCGTCGGCAATCATGTCCTCCATGCGCATGTCGCCACCCGAAAAGTCGATTTCGGTCCGGCGCTCGTCGCCGAACTTGTCGCGGACCTCAATAAGCTCGTCTTTGATGATCTGCATGCGCAGGTCCACCTCGTTGAGAATTCGCTGCAGGTAGGCGATTTGCTCCATGAGCTCGTTGTACTCGGCCTTAATCTTATCGCGCTCCAAGCCGGTAAGCTTCTGCAAACGCAGGTCGAGAATGGCCTTTGACTGAATTTCGCTCAAGCCAAAGCTGCTCATCAAACCATCTTTGGCGAGTTCAACCGTCTCCGACGCACGGATCAGCTTGATGACCGCATCAAGGTTGTCAATGGCAATCAAGAGGCCTTCGAGAACGTGTGCGCGCTTTTGGGCCTCCGATAATTCATACTTAGATCGGCGCACCACGACCTCATGGCGGTGCTCGACGAAGTACTTGATCATGTCCTTGAGGTTCAGCAGCATCGGTCGGCCGTTCACCAGGGCAATGTTGTTTACGCTGAAGCTCGACTGCAGCTGAGTGTACTTGTAAAGCTTGTTAAGCACCACATTGGGTACGGCTTCGCGCTTGCACACGTACACGATGCGCATTCCGTTTCGGTCCGACTCGTCGCGGATGTCGGCAATTCCATCGAGTTTTTTCTCGTCGACCAAGTCTGCCGTCTTCTTGATCATGTCGGCTTTATTGACCTGATACGGGATCTCCGTGACAATGATGCAGTCGCGGCCATTCACCTCTTCGATGTGGGCCTTGGCGCGCAGTACGATTCGGCCACGGCCGGTTTCAAACGCTTCGCGCACCCCGTCGTAGCCGTAGATTGTTCCGCCCGTCGGGAAATCAGGTGCGGTAATGTGCTTCATCAAATCAAGCACCTCCACGTCGTTGTTTTCGATGTACGCGATTGTGGCGTTGATCGACTCCGTCAGGTTGTGGGGCGGCATGTTGGTAGCCATACCGACCGCAATGCCCGAAGCGCCATTGACCAAAAGGGCCGGAATGCGCGTCGGAAGCACCGTGGGTTCCTCGCGTGAATCGTCGTAGTTCAGCTTAAAATCGACGGTATCCTTATCGATGTCGCGCACGAGCTCTTCGGTGATCTTCCGCATCCGCACCTCGGTGTAGCGCATAGCTGCCGGGGCATCGCCGTCCATCGATCCAAAGTTTCCCTGTCCGTCGACGAGCATGTAGCGGAGGCTCCACTCCTGGGCCATGCGCACAATGGTGTCGTAAATGGCGGAGTCGCCGTGTGGGTGGTACTTACCCATTACCTCACCGACCACGAGTGCGGACTTTTTGTAGGCCTTGTAAGAATGGTTGCCCATTTCGTTCATGCCAAAAAGGACCCTGCGGTGAACCGGCTTGAGTCCATCGCGCACATCCGGAAGTGCGCGCGAAACAATCACCGACATGGAGTAGTCGATGTAGGAGGTTTTCATTTCCTCCTCAATATTTATCGGTATAATGCGTTCGCCTTCGGCCATAATGTCAGTTCGCTAGGATATCCTTCAAAAATACGCGGCACGGTGCGCTTGAACCGCAGCAAGGGCGCGGATTTTCTAGGGTTTTATGCACAATATGTTGTTTATAAATAAGCCAACTCGGCACGCACCCATACTTGGCACGGCATTGGTTACTTTGGCGGTATGGATGAAAATTTCTCACCGCGGGTCAAGGACGTAATTGGCTACAGCAAAGAAGAAGCGCTGCGCCTCGGTCACGACAGCATTGGCACCGAACATTTGGTGCTGGGGCTCGTTCGCGAAGGTGCGGGTTCGGCGATTGAATTACTTCAAGCATTGGGCGTGGACTTGCTCGAGGTGCGCCAAAAAATTGAATCGCTGCATCAGGCCGTGGAAAACCCTGCGTTGAGCCGAAAGAACATTCCGCTGACACGCCAAGCCGAAAAGGCCCTAAAGACCACCTTCTTGGAAGCCAAGCTTTACGGGAGTCCGGTGATTCGCACCGCCCACCTCCTGCTGTGCATTTTGCGCAACGATAACGATCCGGTCGCCACGGTACTTCGGAATTTTGGCATCGACTACGAAACCCTCAAAAACGAATACCAGAATCGCTTCATGGAAGAGCGAAAGCCGGAGCGCGGCAGCAGCCCGTCGGCGGCTTTAAGCGGTGATGACGACGAAGACGAACCCGTTCGCGGCGGATCTTCGCGCCCAACAAAATCCGGTGAAAGCAAGAGCAAAACCCCTGTTTTGGACAATTTTGGACGCGACTTAACCAAGCTCGCCGAAGAGGATAAGCTGGATCCCGTCGTGGGTCGTGCCAAAGAAATCGAACGCGTCAGTCAGGTCTTGAGCCGGCGCAAAAAGAACAACCCCCTACTCATCGGCGAACCGGGAGTGGGAAAATCGGCAATTGCCGAAGGATTGGCGTTGAAGATTGTTCAGAAGCAAGTGAGTCGGGTGCTGTTTGGCAAGCGCGTGGTGACCCTCGATTTAGCCAGCCTCGTAGCCGGCACGAAGTACCGCGGTCAGTTCGAAGAGCGCATGAAGGCCCTGATGAATGAACTCGAAAAGAACGACGACATCATCCTTTTTATTGATGAAATCCACACCATTGTGGGCGCCGGGGGCGCCACGGGCTCTTTGGACGCCAGCAACATGTTCAAGCCGGCTCTAGCGCGGGGAGAAATTCAGTGCATCGGAGCCACCACGCTCGATGAATACCGCCAGTACATTGAGAAGGACGGGGCCTTGGAACGCCGCTTTCAAAAGGTCACCATCGATCCACCGAGTCCCGAGGAGACCCTTCAAATCCTTCAAAACCTCAAGCCCAAGTACGAAGAGCACCACAACGTGACCTACACCGAAGAGGCGCTTGCGGCCTGCGTTTCGTTGACGGTGCGCTACGTACCGGATCGATTCCTTCCCGACAAGGCGATTGACGCATTAGATGAGGCCGGAAGCCGCGTGCACCTTGGGTCCATCTCGGTGCCCCAGGGCGTTCGCGAACTGGAGGAGCAGCTGGAGGCCGTCCGCCAGCAAAAAATGGACGTCGTGAAGAAGCAGCGCTATGAGGAGGCGGCCAAGCTTCGGGACGACGAAAAGCAGCTCGAGGGCAAGTTGGCCCTTGTTCAGGCAGAATGGGACGAAGAGGTACGGAAAAACCGAACTCCGGTAACCGAAGACGACATTGCCGAAGTGGTGGCCATGATGACGGGAATCCCGGTGCGCAAAGTGTCTAAGGATGAGCTAGCTAAGCTAGCCGCCATGGAGGAAGACATTAAGGCCAAAATCATCGGTCAGGACGAGGCCGTGCGCAAGGTGGTTCGCGCCATTCAGCGCAACCGTGCGGGCCTCAAAGACCCCAACAAACCCGTGGGCTCCTTTATTTTTCTAGGCCCAACGGGCGTTGGAAAAACGCAGCTCGCCAAGGAAATCGCCATCCAGCTGTTTGACTCGGCCGATGCACTGATTCGCATCGATATGTCGGAGTACATGGAAAAATTTGCAATCACCCGTCTGGTTGGCGCGCCTCCGGGGTACGTGGGCTACGAAGAAGGCGGACAGTTAACCGAAAAGGTGCGCCGAAAGCCCTACTCGGTGGTGCTGCTCGATGAAATCGAAAAAGCCCACCCCGACGTGTTCAACTTGCTCCTGCAGGCCCTTGATGACGGCCACATGACCGACAGCTTGGGCCGTAAAGTGGACTTTAAAAACGCCCTCATCATCATGACGTCCAACATTGGTTCGCGCCAATTGAAGGACTTCGGCACCGGGGTGGGTTTCGGAACGCGAACGCGCCAAGACAACACCGAGGAATTGGCCAAAGGGGTGATTGAATCCGCGCTGAAGAAGGCGTTTGCGCCGGAGTTTCTCAACCGAATCGACGACGTAATCGTGTTTCAGCCCTTGGAAAAAGACGACATCGCCAAAATTGTACACATCGAGCTCCAAAGCCTGCTCAAGCGCATGACGTCGCTGGAGTACCATGTGCAGATTGAGGAGTCGGCGGTTGCTTTTCTGGCCGAGAAGGGTTTTGACCCGAAGTTTGGCGCCCGTCCCCTGCAGCGCGCGATTCAGCGGTACGTCGAAGACCCCTTAGCCGAAGAAATCGTCAAGGGCGCCTTTCATCCGGGCGATACGGTGGTGTTTACGGCCGAGCCCGGGGCGGAACAGCTCGCGCTCGCTATTGCGCCGAACGCACCGGACGCCCCGCGTTCCGAGGCGGACGCGGAACGTTAAAGGCTGATCAAGCCGGGTATACCCTTGGCTTTTTGGTAGCGCTCGACCACTGCGTCCACGCTCATCATCAGTTCCGTAGCCGTGAATGAAACGTAGGTGCCCTTCGACGAAGGCCTGAGCGCGAGTTCGGCCACTTCGGGGTCAAACATCTGCTGTAGCTTCGCAATGGATTCGTTGTCGGCCGGACAAATGAATTTAAACATGTACACGCACGGCCAGCTGTAGTTTTGCTCAAGCAGCTCCCGAAATTTGACTTCATCCATGACCCAAAGTAACACCACAACCCGACGCGTCGTGCTAACCGGAGCTCCCTCAACGGGAAAAACTTCGGTTGTGGCGCGGCTTCAGGATTTGGGTCATCCGGTGCTGCACGAAATTTCACGGGACATTATTACCCAAGAAGGAACCAAGCTCGGGGGTGACGATCCGTGGCGAAACCTGCTCGCCTTTTCGGAAGTGATTTGGAACCTGCGCTGCGCCCAGCATGCCGAGGCCGCGAAGTACTCGGGCGACGTTTTTTACGACCGAAGCCTTTTGGATACCCTGAGCTACCTGCAGGCTGGTTCAAAGCCAACGCCGGAATGGATGGACCTAACGCCCTACCCCTACCACTACAAGGTGTTTATTTTTCCTCCGTGGGAGGCAATCTACCGAACCGACGGCGAACGCTGGGAGCCGTTTGAAACCGCGGTACAGGTTCACGAATCCTTGGTGTCAACCTATTCGGCCAACGGCTACGAGCTGGTTGAAGTTCCCCGCACCAGTGTTGCCGAACGCGTCGAATTCATGCTCCATGTCCTCCAGCGTGCTTGACCCGCTGGATTCGGTGCTCCAGCGCGTTTGGGGGTATCCGGAATTCAGGCCGCTGCAGCGTCCCATTGCGGAATCCGTTTTGTCGGGACGCGATACCGTAGCCCTGCTTCCCACTGGAGGCGGAAAGTCCCTGTGTTTTCAGGTTCCGGGTTTGGTTCTAGGCGGGACCTGCATCGTAGTCTCGCCCTTGATTTCGCTGATGGCCGACCAAGTACATCAGCTCGTGCGCCGGGGAATAGACGCGCGCTCTTTGGCCGGCGACTTGCGGCCCGCCGATTGGGTGAAGCTGCAGCAGCAACCGCCGCAGTTTGCCTACGTTTCCCCGGAGCGGGCACAGTCCAAGAATTTTTTAGCCATGGTGGAGCACTGGGATGTGCGACTTCTCGCCATCGACGAGGCCCACTGCGTGAGCCAGTGGGGGCACGACTTCCGCCCTCAGTACGTGCAGCTAAAAACCCTTCGCAGCGCCCTTTCCGGCGTTCCCTGCATCGCCCTTACGGCTTCGGCAACCCCGGAAGTGCTGGACGACATGGTGCAGCTGCTCGGGTTGGTTAATCCGTTTATCGCGCAGGGGTCCTTTGCGCGACCCAACTTGATTTGGACGGTGCGGGAAGTTCCCGATGTCGTTCAAGCTTGCTGCGATGCGATTCAACCGGATCTGGGGAGGCAAATCGTGTACGTACGCAGCCGCGCAGGCGCAACCAAGTGGGCTGAATTGCTCAAGCAAAAGCGCATTCCCGCTGCGGCCTACCATGCAGGCTTGCCGCGAGAAGAGCGCATGAAGCTTCAGGAGGCCTGGTCCGAAGGCGAAATCCGCACCATGGTGGCTACGACGGCGTTCGGAATGGGTATTGACCAGCCCGATGTGCGGCAGGTCGTACACGTTGAAGTACCCGAAAGTCCGGAATCCCTCTACCAGGAAATGGGTCGGGGCGGACGCGACGGCGGCGACGCGCAGGCGCTGGTACTGGTTGATCCCAAATCCCTGGCGCAGTTCCGCCGAAAAATGGAGCGTTCGGTGCCGGAGTTCGATGTTTGGCGCTCTGCCTACCACGCCCTGGCGAGCCGCGCCCAAATTGCGGTGGGCGACGGAACCGGGGTGCCCGTGCGGCCCCAAAAAGCCGAAGAGGACTTCGTGCTGCAGGTTCTGGTCCGAAAAGGCCTCGCAGAGCGAATCGAGGCGCAGGAAAACAGCTTGAGCGTGCAGCTTCGCTACGGAGGGACGGCCTTGGTAGATGCGGCCGAGGCCAACCCCGCGTTTTCGGAATTGCTTTATGCCCTGGCACGTCGGTATCCCGGGATTGTGCACCATGCGGAGCGCGTGGACCTCCCTTCTTTTGCGGCGTCCGGCGGGTGGACCATTACCGAGGTTCGCTCGCTCGTTGCTTCGGCCGCGCATTTGGGGCTGCTCGAGGCCGTCTTGGACGGCTCGGGGAACACCTACCGCTGGGGCCATCCGCGCTATCCTCAAGGCACGAGCCCCATTCCCAAATCCGAATGGGATCGCGACCGGTCGCGCATTCTGCGCCGCGCTCGAGCCGTAGCCCAGGTGGTTGATCCCGATTCGAAAACCTGCCGGTTCACCCAGCTCCTTGCCTATTTTGGTGAAGAGGCCAAGGATTGCGGACGCTGCGACGTCTGCGCACAAAAAAAGCCGGCCGCCGGCGGCGTGGAGCGAATGCGAAGTCTGCTGTCGGCGAACCCCGATAAACGGATGCAGGTGGCTCAGGCAGCCCTTCTTTTGCCCGTTCCGCGCGCGGAATTCCTCAACATACTTCAGCAAGGGGCTGCTTTGGGCTGGTGGACCGTGGATGCCGAGGGTTGGTTGCGCCTTTAAGCCCGACCTTTGGGACATGATTCGCACCGTTTTTTTTGGCACACCGGATTTTGCCGCGACCTGCCTCAAGGCCTTGATCGCGGACCCCACGATTGAAGTTTGCGCGGTCGTAACGGCGCCGGACCGTCCCAGCGGCCGGGGATTGGCGCTGCATCCCTCCGCCGTGGCCGTGTGCGCCTCGGAACACGGCCTCCCGGTGCTTCGCCCGGAACGCCTTCGCGACGAGGGTTTTCTCGCCGAGCTTCGCGCAATCCAAGCGGATGTGTTTACGGTGGTTGCGTTTCGCATGCTGCCCGAGGTGGTTTGGTCCATGCCCCGATTGGGTTCGCTAAACATTCACGCTTCCCTCCTGCCCGACTTGCGCGGTGCCGCGCCAATACAGTGGAGTTTGGCCTACGGCGACCGCGAAACCGGCCTCACGGCTTTTTCGCTGAACGCCCACATCGACGAGGGCCCGCTGCTCGCACAGGTTGGTGTTTCGATTGCGCCAAACGAAACCTTGGGCCAACTTTATCCACGTATGGCGGAGGAAGGCGCAGGCCTGGCTGTTCGCGTCCTGGGCGATTTGGCCCACGGAAGCATCACCGGACGGCCCCAATCTGCGGACGACGAATGGCGCCTTGCGCCCAAACTCGGACCGGAGTTCGCGCGTTTGGAGTTGCTGTCCAGTGCATTTTTGGTTCACAACCGCATTCGTGCCTGCGATCCAGCCCCGGGAGCAAGCTTGCCGAATCCGGAGCGACCCGAAGAGCGCTTTAAGCTGTTTCGCAGTGAATACCTACCGTCCGCAACCGAAGGCCAATCGGTAAATCCGTTTTATGTTATTGATAATGAGGAATTTATTATCAAGGATGCGCAGGGCGAACTCCGAATTCACGAAATTCAATGGCCCGGAAAGCGCCGCATGCCGGTGGCCGATTTTCTGCGCGGGACCCGAATTAGGGGAAGATTTACACTTAGTGGTCAAAAAATTGACTAAATCCTTGCGCGTATTAGGTTTCCGACTATATTTGGGAAAACCAAACGTTTAATCACTCTCTAAAAAACAACAAGCATGAACAAGGCAGAACTCATCGATGCCATCGCTGCAGACGCAGGTATTTCTAAGGCCCAAGCTAAATCAGCTTTGGATTCCGTAACCAACAACATTGGTGGTGCTTTGGCCAAAGGTGGCAAAGTATCGCTCGTAGGTTTCGGTACCTTCAGCGTATCAGCCCGCGGTGCTCGTGAGGGCCGCAACCCACAAACTGGCGCTACCATCAAGATCGCTGCCAAGAAGGTTGCTAAGTTCAAGGCTGGCGCTGAGCTGGCTGGCAAACTCTAATGCCCTAGAATCACCTAAACGCGAAAGCCGCCCTCGGGCGGCTTTTTTTATGACCGTAAACGGGCTGCAGGGCTATTTTGCGAGCGCGTAAATGGACTCAATAATCTCCACAACCTTCAGGCCTTCCAGCGCGTTGGTGGTGATGGGCTTCGTTCCCTCCAGCACGTCGCGCACATTTTCGTACACGTAGATGTGGTTCGCTGCCGATCCCTTGTACGGTCCGTAGTCGTTGGGCGGATTGCTCGGAGCAAGCGTCGGCATGTGGTAGCCTTCAATATGGCAGTGCACCACTTCATTCATGTACTGTCCGGCAACCTTGATGCTGCCGGTAGCACCGATTACCGTCATCGAGCTTTCGAGGTTGGCATCCCATACACTGGTGCTGTAGTTGAGCGAACCCAGCGCGGCGCCGTGTTGGGGAAGCGCAAAATGCACCAGTCCGCTATCTTCAAAAGCGATGCTGTGGCCGTGGTTGTAGTTGCGAAGGAGGGCATTCAAGGGCTTTACGTCGCCAAAAACCCAGTACAAAATGTCGATAAAGTGGCTGAACTGCGTGAACAGGGTTCCGCCATCAAGGTCCTTTGTTCCGTGCCAGCCACCCGGGCGGTAGTAGCGATCGTCTCGATTCCAAAAGCAATCGATGTGAACCTGATAAATTTCGCCCAAAAGCCCTTGGTCCACCACCGACTTAAGCCACTCCGATGGAGGCGAATAGCGATTCTGCATTACGCCAAACACGTACCGACCCTTTTGCAGCGCAAGGTGAAGTACCCGCTCGGCGTCGGCCTTGCGCAACGCCATCGGCTTTTCAATGATGACGTGGGCGTTGGCATGGAGCGCAGCAAGGGCGTGTTCGGCGTGGAGTCCATTAGGGCTCGCAATCGCCACCACATCGACGCGGTGCGCCGCAAGAAGTTCGTCAAGACGGCTGTAGTGCGGAACCTCCCCCGACAAACCCAAGTCCGCTCGCGAGTGAATGTCGCAGGTGGCCACGAGCTCGGCGCCACGGACGTTGCGGATCATTTCAATATGGCGTTGGCCGATGCGGCCACAGCCTACGACGGCAAATTTGGATGTGCTCATGGTTGAAGGCGTTGCGCGGACCAGGTTCCGTCGGCGCGGTGTTGGTATTGGATTCGGTCATGCAGGCGGCTTGCTCGGCCCTGCCAAAATTCGATTCGGTGCGCCGTGAGGGCGAATCCACCCCAGTGCGGCGGACGCGGTACGCCATTGGGGTTCGCCGTGCTCAGGGCAAGAAGCCGCTCTTCCATTGCCTCCCGCGATGCCACCGGCTGGGATTGATCCGAAACGGCAGCACCCCACTGACTGCCAACGGGACGGCTCGCGAAGTAGGTCAAGCTTTCTTGGTCCGAAACCCGGGCGACGCTACCGAAAATTCGTACCTGCCGTTCCAAAGCAGGCCAAAAAAACAAGGCATGAGCGCGAGGATGGGCTTCGAGGTCCTGACCTTTTTTGGAACGGTAGTTCGTGAAAAACACGAGCTCCCGTCCCCGAAGTTCCTTGAGCAGCACGATTCGCGCGTCGGGTTCGCCTTGGCTTGAAACCGTACTGAGCGCAAACGCCGTCGCGTCTTCGGCACCGGTGTTGCGGTATGCCTCAAGCCAATCTGCAAACTGCACCAGGGGATCAACACCCAAACAGCGGTCGTCGAGGATTCCCTTCGTGTATTCCTTGCGGTCGTCGTGCAGCGCCATATTTGCGCTAAATTAGTTCGCATGCAGGGCAAACCGGGTGATTTTTTAGCAGCACATCCCTTATTGGACGACGAAAACTTTGCCCGCAGCGTGGTTCTCCTTACCCAATGGGATGCCGACGGTGCCGCGGGGTTGATCGTGAACCGCTTGAGCGACTACACCTTAGATCAAGCACTGCAGGGCGAATGGCCCAGTTGGCCGCTGTACTTCGGCGGACCGGTGCAAACCGATTCCCTGTTCTTTATTCACTGCCGCCCCGATCTCATTGCGCACGGTTCGCCCGTGGGCTCCAACCTCTTTTTTGGTGGCGATTTCGAAGCCATGCGGTACGCCGTGGCCAATTCCCTTATTTCACCCGACGAAATTCGCTTTACCGCCGGGTACGCGGGCTGGACCGTAGGCCAACTGGAGGCCGAGTTGGATGAGGCGAGTTGGGTCCTGCAGCCGTCTAGGCCTTCCGAAGAATGGTGGAGCAACGAGGCGCTTTACCAAAGCCTTGCCAAAGATTGGCCCGACGACCTAAAGTTATGGGTTAATAAACCAGAGGTTCCCTATTGGAATTGAGCAACTTCCGATCGATTCCGAACTAAATTCTGCATGTCCTGAGCCCGAGCGGCACCGTAGGTCGTCTTGCGAAATTGACGAACTGCCGCCACACCCTGAATGCTGTTGGTAAGCCACACTTCATCGGCCTGCTGCAGCGCAAAGGGGCTAAAAAGCTCTTCCCGCACCGAGAGTCCGAGCTCCGGCGCTAGGCCAATTACGACTTCGCGCATTACCCCGCGCAGTGCGCCGGAACTCAGCGGCGGCGTAATCAACTCGGTTCCGCGCACAATAAAGACATTGGACTTCGACGCTTCCAGCACCATATTCGCTGGGTTCATGATCAATACCTCGTCGAGGTGCTGTTCTTGGGCGAATCCCGCCGCCAAAATGTAGAGCAGGGCGTTCGACGACTTTACGTTACCCAGCAACCCCTCGGACTTTCGGTGCTCCTGAAAAAGCCCAAGTTCCGGACGCATCACGGGATTGGGAAATCCCTGACCCTCAAGCATAACCGCATCAATGGACCACGAAACGCCCGCACGGGGCTCGGGCACGTACCCCAGCTCACCGTTTCGCCAAACCTGAAACCGTAGTCGGTAGTCCAAAGTCGGGTCAAGTTGTTCGAGATTTAGTGCCTGCAGCCAGCCGGCCGGACTCCACTCGTTGGGAATGTTCATCCTTAAAATCCGCATGCCCGCAAGCAAGCGAAAGTAATGTTCCTCTGGAAAGCAAAGCCGTCCTTTTGAAACCCGCATGGTTTCAAAAAGTCCGTCGCCGTAGGCTTGCGCCCTGTTCATGCTCAGGCCGTTACGCCGAAGAGCTCGGCCATGCGCTTGCCAATGTGGGCCGGTGAATCCACCACCTCAACGCCGCATTCGCGAAGGATCGCCTTTTTGGCTTGTGCCGTATCGTCGGCTCCACCCACAATGGCCCCAGCGTGGCCCATGGTTCGGCCCTTGGGCGCGGTTTCGCCCGCGATGAAACCCACCACCGGTTTGCGGTTGCCGTTGGCCTTGATCCATCGAGCCGCTTCGGCTTCAAGCTGTCCGCCGATCTCACCGATCATTACGATGCCTTCGGTTTCGGGATCGTTCATCAGCAGCTCAACCGCCTCTCGGGTCGTCGTTCCGATGATGGGGTCTCCCCCAATTCCGATTGCGGTAGTCACGCCCAATCCTGCTTTAACCAATTGATCTGCCGCTTCGTAGGTCAATGTTCCCGACTTTGAAACGATGCCAATCTTGCCTTTTTTGAACACAAAACCCGGCATAATGCCCACTTTGGCTTCGTCGGCCGTGATCACGCCCGGGCAGTTGGGGCCGATGAGGCGCACTCCGCGCTTGGTCACGTAGGCCTTGGCCTTCATCATGTCGGCGACCGGAATGCCTTCGGTGATGCAAACAATCACCTTAATCCCGGCGTCCGCGGCCTCCATGATTCCGTCGGCAGCAAATGCGGGCGGCACGAAAATAATGGAAACGTCCGCACCCGTCGTCTTAACCGCGTCGCTAACCGTATTGAACACGGGGCGATCCAGGTGCATCTGCCCACCTTTTCCAGGGGTAATCCCTCCAACCACGTTGGTTCCGTAGGCCATCATTTGCTCGGCGTGGAAGCTGCCCTCCTTGCCGGTGAAACCTTGTACGATGATTTTAGAATGCTTGTTGACCAGAACGCTCATGGGGATTCAAGGATTAGCGGGTTAATTGCGCGGCAAAAGTACGACGCGACCGGGCTTAGCGGACGATGTTCATCTCCTCAATGAGTCGCTTGGCCCCGGCATATTCATCCACAACCCAGAGCACGTAGCGAATGTCGACCATGATGTTTCGGCAGCGCTGGGTCGTAAAGTAAAAGTCACTCATCGTGCCTTCCCAGACGCGGTCGAAATTTAGGCCGATCAGCTGTCCGTGGGCATTGAACGCGGGGCTTCCGGAATTTCCACCCGAAGTGTGGTTGGCGGCCAAAAAGCACACCGGAAGCGCTCCATTAGCCATGGCATAAACGCCGTACTGCCGCGCCTCCAGCTTTGCCCGGTAGGCATCAGGAAGGTCAAATTCGTAATCGCCCGGTTGGTATTTATCCAGTACGCCATCGGCCGTTGTGTGGGTCGTGTAGTGAACCCCGTCGTTCGGCGAAAAACCTCCCGCGCGTCCGTACGCAACCCGAAGCGTGGAATTCGCGTCGGCAGCAATCGGCCGATCCTGCTTTGCTGCATGAGCCAGCTGCACGGCCATCCACGACTTCATGCCCTCTTGGTAGGTTCGTTCGGCTCCGGCCAATTCCCCCATGATGGCGTTCAATTCGGTCCGAAGGTTGCCGCTTAATCCCAGGGCGGGATTGCTTTTTGCGGCGGCGGCGAACGAATCCCAGGACTCGCCTTCGGCCGGCAACCTTGGAATGCTGTTGACCGTCTCGACCGACGTGAACCCAGTTAGATTCAACTCGGAATGCCCCACTTCGCCATTGGCATTCCATGCCGCGATGAGTCGCGCTGCGGCACGGCGATCCAGTTCCGGATTCCAATCCTTATAGAGTTCGCGAAGGGCGTTTTGATGGCTTTCGACTTGGTCGCCCATGCCTCGGGCCTTTAGGTAGGCCGAGGTCAGACGGCTCCAAGCCACCAACTCCCAGCGCGGAATAAGTTCTTGGTAGTACAGCGCCGTCCATCGCTGCAGCTTTAGGGCCTCATTTTGCTCGGCAAAGGCCTGAATCTGGCGCGCTCCTGCGGCGGAAAACGAAGCAACGGCCGCTTCGCGCTCCGCCAAGGTATCGAGCCCGTGAACTTCGGCCATCCCCTCAATTTGGCCAATCCACTTCTTCCATCCGTTGGCCACGCTTGCGTACTTTGAAGCGTACTGAATCTTCACCTTCGGGTCCACGCGCATGGCGGAATCCCAGGTCCGAAGCACCTCATTGCGCAGCTGAACGCGGGTGGGTAGCATGACGTCAAGCTGCTGCTTCACTTCGGAAACCGGCATGTAGCTGTCGGTGCGCCCCGGAAAACCATAAATCATCGTAAAATCACCTTCTTCAACGCCGCGAAGACTGATTTCCAGTGGTTTTAGCACGTTCATGGGCACGTTTTGGGGACTGTAGGCGGCTGGGCTGCCGTCGGGCGCGGTATACACCCGAAACAGGGAAAAATCGCCGGTGTGGCGCGGCCAGACCCAGTTGTCGGTATCGGAGCCGTACTTGCCCACGGCACTGGGCGGCGCGCCAACCAAACGTACGTCCGGGTACCGGCGAGCCGAAGTCAAGACGTAGCGATTTCCGGCGTAAATGGCCTTAACGCTGTGTACCCAGCTGGCGTCGGCCTTCGGCTGTTCTGCGGCAACGGCCTTCGCGGCTTCGTCCGAACTCATGCCCTTCGCCTCGTAGCGGGCCACCTCGAAGGTCACGTCGCGCGTCTGCAGCACAAAATCCACGTACAGCCCGGGATTGGGCTTTTCGTCGGCATAGGAAGCAGCCCAAAATCCGTGCTCCAGCAAATTGTCCTCGATGCTCGAGTGCGACTGAATGGCATCGTACCCACAGTGGTGGTTCGTCAGCACCAGCCCCTTGGAAGAAATGACCTCGCCGGTACAAAATCCGCCAAAATGAACCACGGCTTC
>JAJTFK010000012.1 GCA_021298655.1 Cryomorphaceae bacterium
ACCTACGACTCGACCATGGCCAACAACATTGGCCTGGCGCCCTACGTGGTTTGGGACCAGTCGGGCGACACGCTCTGGCCCGACGCCACCGGCAAGATCGTAGTGGCCCAAGTCGGAGGCATTCAGGATTCCTTGGTGTGGCCTTCGTTTTCGGCCAACCCGATGTCGGTCGGCAAGGCGATGGTCCTGGGCAGCGGACTTTTCCCTAAAGACACGCTTTTTGCCGACTACGTGTGGTCGACGCCCGAAATGGAGCTTCCGTGGTCGGTTTCGCAGTCGGACAGGGCGTGGACCCTGCGCGCCGCGTCGGACTTTTCGGGTCTTGATTGGACGCTGCGGTACATTGACGGACGGGATGTGGCGCGGGGAACTGCCGACGGCGAATCCCTAAGCATTGGGTATCCGCAAGCGGCTGGCTGGTACGTGTTCGAAGCCACCGACGCCGCCGGGCGCCGCTGGACCCAAAAGCTGCTGCGGCCCTAAACCGTAGCCCGCGGCCGCTTAGAAGTTGGGTTTGAGGATGTAGCGGCTGTAGAAGTCGTCAATCGCCTGAATCGCCTCGTCGGCCGTATCGACGAGCTTGAACAGCGTGGAGTCCTCGGGGCTGATGAGCGCATTGCCCTTAAGGGTGGATTCAATCCAGTCGAGGAGTCCGCCCCAGTAGTCTCGGCCGACCAAAACCACCGGGAAGCGTCCGATTTTCTTGGTTTGAATGAGCGTAATGGCCTCAAACACCTCGTCGAGGGTGCCAAAGCCGCCGGGCATCACGACAAACCCTTGAGAATACTTGACAAACATGACCTTGCGCACAAAAAAGTAGTCAAAGTCTACGCTCTTGTCGAGGTCGATGAAGTCGTTGGGCTTTTGCTCGTGGGGAAGTTCGATGTTTAAGCCCACCGAGGGTGCGCCCACGGCCTTGGCGCCGCGGTTGGCGGCTTCCATGATGCCCGGGCCACCGCCGCTGATGATGCCGTAGCCCTTGGTGCCCAGGCCTTCGGCGATATCTTGGGCGGTTTGGTACCAGCGGTGGTCTTCGGGCAGTCGGGCGGAGCCAAAGATGCTTACGCAGGGTCCGATGCGCGACAGGCGCTCGTAGCCCTGTACAAACTCGCCCATGATTTTAAAGATGGCCCAGGAGTCGTTGGTGCGCACTTCGTTCCACGACTTTTGCGCAAAGGCGGTCTTGATGGGGCGTTTTCCGTTGGTTGCCATGGGCGGTTAAGCGTTTAGACGTTTAAGGTAGTCGGCGAGGTAGCGTCCGGTGATGCTCTCGGGCGCGGCGGCCACTTGGCTCGGGGTTCCCGTGGCAACGATGCGTCCGCCGCCCAATCCGCCGTCGGGACCGAGGTCGACGATGTGGTCGGCCTGGTGAATGACGTCGAGGTTGTGTTCGATAACCAGTACCGTATTCCCTTGATCAACCAGACGGTGCAGGCCATCCATAAGCACCTTGACGTCGTCAAAGTGCAGTCCGGTGGTTGGCTCATCGAGCAGGTAAAGGGTCTGGCCGGTCGAACGCTTGCTGAGTTCGGTAGCCAGTTTGATGCGCTGCGCTTCACCGCCGCTGAGCGTCGTCGCCGACTGGCCCAGCGTGATGTAGCCGAGTCCGATGCTATTAAGCGTTTGGAGGACGCGGTTAATGCGCGGAACCGGTTCAAAAAAGTGCATGGCTTCTTCGATGCTCATGTCGAGTACGTCGCTGATGCTGTGGCCTTTGTAGCGCACTTCCAGGGTTTCGCGGTTGAATCGCCGGCCCTGACAGGTTTGAATCGCCGGCCCTGACAGGTTTCGCAGGGCACGTACACGTCGGGCAGGAAGTTCATCTCGATGACCCGCATGCCGCCGCCTTCGCAGGTTTCGCAGCGTCCGCCCTTGACGTTGAACGAGAAGCGCCCCGGGGCATAGCCGCGAATTTTCGCCTCCGGAAGTTCGCTAAATAGCTTGCGGATTTCGTTGAAGACGCCGGTGTAGGTACTGGGATTGGAGCGCGGATTTCGCCCGATCGGACTTTGGTCGACGGCGATGATTTTGTCGAGGTGCTCCAAACCGACGAGGCGTTCAAAGGGCTCGGGCTTGTCGAGTAGGCCCTGCAGGGGGCCGGCGACGGCGGGATGCAGTGTTTTGTTGATCAGCGTGGATTTGCCCGACCCCGAAACGCCCGTGACCACAACGAGCTTGCCCAACGGCAGCTCCAGGGTCACGCCCTGAAGGTTGCGGCCGGTGGCGCCGTGGAGGGTGAGGACCTTGCCGCTTCCGGCGCGCGGAGTTCGGGCTTCGGCGACCTTGAGTTCGCCCCGAAGGTACTTGGCGGTCAGGCTGTCGGAGGCCAGAAGTTCGGCGAAGTTGCCCTCGGCGACGACCCTTCCGCCGTGTACGCCCGCCCGCGGCCCCATGTCGACGATGTGGTCGGCGTGGCGCATGAGCTCTTCATCGTGCTCCACCACGACCACGCTGTTGCCCAGGTCGCGGAGTTTTTCGAGGCTCCGGATCAAGCGGTCGTTGTCGCGCGGGTGGAGGCCGATCGACGGTTCGTCCAAGATGTAGAGTACGTTGACGAGCTGCGACCCGATTTGGGTGGCCAGTCGGATGCGTTGGGCTTCGCCGCCGCTCAGGGTGCGCGCCGACCGGCTCAGCGAGAGGTAGCTCAGGCCGACGTCGTTCAAAAATCCGACGCGGGTGGCGAGTTCTTTGAGGATTTCGCCGCCGATGCGCTGCTGGGCAGGAGGAAGGCTTGCGTTCACGCCGTCAAGCCAGGTTGCCAGCTCGTGAAGGGGCAGGGTGGCCACGTCGGCAATGGACTTTCCGGCGATGCGGAACATCAGCGATTCCGGCTTAAGGCGCCCGCCGTGGCAGTGGCTGCACAGCCCGTCTTCAAGGTATTCGTCGGCCCATCGCTGCAGGCTCTTGGTTCCGTCGCGGCCTTGGGCTTCGATAAAGGGCTTGAGGCCCTCGTACTTAATGCTGATTTTGCGCGAAATCCCGGCCGCTTTTTGGGTGTGGGTAAAATCTTCGGTGCAGCCGTTTAAAATGGCGTCGCGCCCTTCGTCGGGCAGGTCCTTCCAGGCCGTGTCCAGCGTGAACCCGTAGCGCCACCCGATGTGTTCAAGCTGCTGAAAGATCCAGGAAGCCTTGTAGGTGCCCAACGGGGCTATGGCTCCGTCGCGCAGGCTGAGCCGCGGATTGAGCACCACTTTGTTAAGCGCGAGTTCGCGGACGGTTCCGAGGCCGTCGCAGTGCGGACATGCGCCCTTGGGCGAGTTGAAGCTGAACGTGTTGGGCTCGGGCTCGGGGTAGGAGAGGCCGGTCGTCGGGCACATCAGGTTGCGGCTAAAGTGCTTCTGGGCCTGGTTATCCCAATTCACCACGGTAATGCTTCCGTGGCCCAGGCGCATCGCAATGGCAATGCTGCGCTTGAGGCGCTCGGTTTCGTCGGTTCCGGGGCTAAGGCGGTCCACGACGACCTCAATATCGTGGGTCTTGTAGCGGTCGAGCTTAAGCCCGCGATCGATGTCGAGCCACACTCCGTCGACACGGGCCTTGAGGTAGCCCTGCTTGGCGAGGCCTTCAAAAAGTTCGCGGTAGTGGCCCTTTCGGGCGCGGACCACCGGCGCGAGCAGCGCGACCCGTTGGCCGTTGAAGTCGCTTAGAACGCGTTCCAAAATGGCGTCGTCGGTGTAGCTGACCATGGCTTCGCCCGTCGCGAGCGAGTAGGCGGTGGCGGTGCGCGCGTACAGGAGGCGCAGAAAGTCGTACACCTCGGTCACCGTGCCCACCGTCGAGCGCGGGTTGCGGTTGGTCGTCTTTTGCTCGATGGCCACCACGGGCGACAGCCCCTCGATGCGGTCCACGTCGGGGCGCTCCATGGTTCCGAGGAATTGACGGGCGTAGCTGCTAAACGTTTCCATGTAGCGCCGCTGCCCCTCGGCAAAGAGCGTATCAAAGGCGAGCGAGGACTTGCCGCTGCCGCTCAACCCGGTGACCACGACGAGTTGGCGCCGCGGCAGCTCGACGTCGATGTTCTTGAGGTTGTGGGCGCGGGCGCCAAGGATGCGAAGCTTCATGCTCTAGGGTTAACGCTTTTCGGGAAGCTCCAGTTCAATTCGGGCGGAGTCGGGATTGTCCCACTGGGCATCGCGCAGCCAGGGGTTGCGGCGTTTTAGCTCGCGGTAGTGCGTGCCTTCGCGCTGCGCCCAGCGGCCCCAGTGGGCGATGCTGCTGTCTACCGGAACCATGCGGCCGGGTTCTTCGCGCCAAAGTTCTTCGGCGCGCACATGGTAGCCGTAGTCTTCGGGGTGCTCTAAAATCAGTTTGAGCGCGGCGATTCGGAATCCGTAGCGGCCCGTTTCGTCGTTCCAGGTCATGCGAAAGTAGCTGCGCTCTCCCTGGCGCTCCATTTGGCGGATCACGCCGTTGAGCCCCATGTTGTAGGCCGCCGCCGCCAAAAACCACGATCCCGTTTGGGCGTAGGCGTTTTTAAGGTACTTGGCCGCCGTCCGGGTGGCTTTTTCGGCATGGTAGCGCTCGTCGATTTGGGCGTCGACGCGCAGTCCGTGCTCTTTGGCCGTAGCGGGCATGAATTGCCACAGACCCGCTGCGCCCGACGACGAAAAAGCCGTGGGCTGAAAGGCGCTCTCGGCCGCCATCAGGTAGACGAAGTCTTCGGGAACGCCCTCTTCGCGCAGCCAGGTGCGCACCCGAGCCTCCCAGCGCGGACGGCGCTGCAGCATCAGCAAGGTGTTGGAATGCCAGTAGGTGTTGGCGTGCAGTTCGCGGCTCAGGAATTCGGCAATGTCCGCCTCGCGAACCGGCACCGGTTCACCAAAAACCTCCAGGCGCAGCGGAAGCGGAACCGCCACCGTTTCGTTGGTTGCCGCGACCCGACCCAGGGCCTCGGCCACGGAATCTACACGGCTCCCGACGAGCACGCCCAGGCTGACCAAGGCCAGCGCCGCGATCCAGCGTTTAGCCACCGTAGGTAAAGGGGCTTTTAAACGCGGCAAACGCCTGTCCCACCTGGTCTTTGGCACTGACGGTGAAGGCCTCGTCGGAGTTCCAGATGGCGCTCCAATCCACACCGAGGTCGGTGTCGTCAAACTTCACGCAGCCCTCGAGTTCCGGCGCGTAGTAGTCGGTGCACAGGTACTGAAACACCGTGTGGTCCTCGAGCGTCAGGAAGCCGTGGGCAAAACCGGCCGGAATGTACAGGCGCTTCTTGGTTTCGGCGTCGAGGCGCAATCCGAAGTACTGCCCGTAGGTGGGCGAACCCACGCGAATGTCGACCGCGACGTCGTAGACGGCTCCGCGTACCACCGAAACCAGCTTGCCCTGGGCTCGGGGCGGAGCCTGAAAGTGCAGGCCGCGCAGCACCCCGCGCTTGCTCATGCTTTCGTTGTGCTGAACGAACTCGGGCACCTCCGCCGGAAGCACGTCGCGGCGCAGGGACTCAAAAAAGTAACCCCGGTCGTCGCCGAACACGCGGGGTTCGATCACAATCAGGCCGGGAATGGGGGTGGAGTGCAGGGTCATTTCGCGCGAAAAGCTTCGTGGGTAATCGATAAAAGTTCGGCATGGGCGCGGGGATTGCCGGCGGTGATGCTGCCGCAGCGAACCAGGTCGTAGTCGTCTAATTCCGTGCCGTGAAAGTCGGTGGCGCAAGTCCGTGCTCAAAAAATCCCTGAAAACGTCCGTCGGCCAACCAGGCCAAATCGGTGGCCGCAGAACCGAATCGGCGCACGCCGCGCGACCCGCGAAAGCAGGCCTGCAGCGCTTCGAGGTAGGCAGGCATCTGCGAAAACTCGTGGTAGGGGAAGCCGGTGGCCACCAGTCCGTCGCGCAGCGAGGCCCCGTCGCCAACCTGTAGGGCGCGACCGTCGCAGCGCGCACCCTGGCCCTTTGAGGCCGTAAACATGCGGGCTTGGCCGAGTTCGTATACGGCGGCCCACACGAGCTCCCGGTCCTGCATCAGGGCCACCGAAACCGCGTAGGGCGGCAGGTCGTGAATGAAGTTGGTGGTGCCGTCGAGCGGATCAATGATCCAGTTGGCGCCGCCTTCGACCCAGGATTCGCCGCCTTCTTCGCCGAGCACCCCGCTGCCGGGTACGGCCTCGGTCAGGCGCTGGATCAGCATCTGCTCGGCCTGCTGGTCGACGTAGCTCACCAGGGAGTTGAGCGATTTGGTTTCGACGCGGTTGGCGGCAAACTCGCGGCGCTCGCCGCGGATCCAGTCGCCGACTTCGCGCACGGCCCGTTCCCAACCGGCACTCATACGGCGGCGGATTGAGCCGGATCGGCGGCGGGCTCGGTCGCCACCGTTTCGCGGGGAGTGAGTTCGGTCAGGCGCACCCAAGCACGGGTTCCGGCCAGCGCAGCGTCGTAGTGGGCCTCGACCCGAATGTAGTTGTCGGTGTAGCCGAGCATGCGGCCGTCGCGCTCCGAATGCTCCCAGACCACGCGGCGCACGCTGCCCAAGTGGGCCTCGTAGAACGCGCGCTGCTTGATGGCGCTGAGCAAGCGCAGCCGGTGGTTGCGCGCCTTGCGCTCCGCCTTTTCGACGACCCCTTCGCGCAATATGGCTTCGGTTCCGGGCCGTTCCGAGTAGGTAAACACGTGGAGGTAGGCGATGGGGAGCGCCTCCAAGAACCGGTAGGTGTCCAGAAAGTGCTCCTCGGTTTCGCCGGGGAATCCGACGATGACGTCGACGCCAATGGCCGCGTCGGGCATGCGGTCGATGATGCGGGCCACGCGCTCGGCGTAGAGCTCGCGGCGGTAGCGGCGCTTCATCCAGCCCAGGACCTCGTTGCTGCCGCTCTGCAGCGGAATGTGGAAGTGCGGCACCCAGCGCGCACTCTGGGCCGTGAAGTCGATGATTTCGTCGCGCAGCAGGTTGGGCTCGATGCTCGAAATCCGCAGGCGGTCCAGCCCCTCCACCTGGTCGAGCGCCTGAACCAGTTCGAGGAAGGTGTGGTCGTGGCGCTTGTTGCCCTGTTCGCCCTTGCCGTAGTCGCCCACGTTGACGCCGGTGAGCACCACCTCAAGCACGCCCTTGGCGGCCAACTCGCGGGCCTGGTTTACCACCTGGTCCAGCGGCGCCGAACGGCTCACGCCGCGGGCCATCGGAATCGTGCAGTAGGTGCACACGTAGTCGCAGCCGTCCTGAACTTTGAGGAAGGCCCTGGTGCGGTCGCCCATGCTGTAGGCCGAGTGGTACTGGTCGGCCTCGCCGATTTCGCAGGCATGCACTTCGGCGTCGCCGCGCTTGCGCAGGTCGCTCAAAAACCGCCGCAGGTAGGGCTTTTCTTTGGCGCCCAGCACCAAGTCTACGCCCTCCATGGCCGCCACTTCGCTGGGGCGGAGCTGGGCAAAGCAGCCGGTCACCACGATAAAGCACTCGGGATTGGCCCGCAGCGCTTGGCGCACCAAGCCGCGCGTTTCTTTGTCGGCCTCCTGCGTGACCGAACAGGTGTTGATCACCGCCACGTCCGCAGCCTGACCGAAGTCGGTGCGCACAAATCCGGCGGCGTAGAGGTCGCGCGCCAACGTGCTGGTCTCGGCAAAATTCAGCTTGCACCCGAGGGTGTGGAACGAAGCGCGGAGTCCAGTCGGAAGCATCCCGCGAATTTAGCGAATTTTCGCGGCTATCTTTGGCTCGAAATGCTTCGTGTTCCTCGGATTTTCGACGCCCATGCGGCGGTCTGGGCGGTCGCCGCAGCACTCGGTCTTTCGGGCTGCACCCCGGCGGACGCGCCGGAGGCTGAGGGGCTCCTTTTTCGATACAACGAGGCCAGCGGAATTTCGTCGCTTGACCCAGCTTTTTCGCGCGACCAGGCCCACAATTGGGTGATTCGCCAGCTCTACACCACGCTTTTTGAAACCGATTCCACGGGCCAACTGCGCGGACTCCTCGCGGAATCCTGGTCCGTAGGGCCAGACGGACGCACCGCGGGCCTCCGCCTGCGCCCCGGCTTTACCGCCCACGAAGACCCTTGCTTTGGCGGCCAGCTCCACGCGCTGGACGCGTCCGACGTCGTTGCCAGCCTGCGCCGATTGGCCGACCCCGCCACCGCCTCGCCCGGCGCTTGGCTGCTCGAAGGCGTCGATTCCGTTTGGGTCGCCGGGCCCGACTCGGTAGTTTTTGTGCTGCACTCGGCGGACCCTGCCCTGTGGAGCAAGCTGAGTGTTCCCTACACGGCGGTGGTTCCGGCGGCGGCCCTCACCGCCTATGGGTCTGGGCTGAGCGAACACCCCGTCGGATCGGGTCCATTCCGCCTTAAGGCCTGGCAGCGGGGCCAAAAGCTCGTGCTGCGCCGCCACCCGAACTACGCCGAGCGCGACGAATCGGGCCGCCGATTACCCTACCTCGAGGCCGTGAGCATTCGCTTCACGCCCGACCGGCAGTCGGCCTTTATGGCCTTTGTTCAGGGGGAACTCGACTTTTTAACCGGCGTGGATCCCAGCTACAAAGACCAGTGGCTCGACCCCGACGGCCAACTCAAAGCCCAATGGCGCGACCGCTTTACGCAGCGCACGGCGCCCTTTCTCAACACCGAATACCTCGTGCTGCGCTTCGGTCCCAGCGATCCCGACTACCTCGCCGACCTGCGGGTTCGGCGTGCCCTCAACTGGGCGGTGGACCGCGAGGGCATCATTCGCTACCTGAAGAACGGACTCGGAATTCCTGCTCATGGCGGACTATTGCCCGCGGGGATGCCCGGCTACCGTCCGGCCTTGGAATGGGCCACGCCCTGGACCTATCGGCCGGATTCCGCGCGGATTTTACTTACCCAAGCGGGCCTTCTCGACCCCCAAGGCAACGCCAAGCCCGGCGTCAAGCCCCTGGTGCTGAGCACCACGGCTTCGTACCGCGACATCGCCGAATTTCTGCAAAGCGCGTGGACCGACCTGGGCCTGCGGGTGGAGGTTCAGGTGCTGCCGTCGGCCACCTTCCGCGAAGACAAGGCCAACGGGCGCCTTGGGCTCTACCGCGCCAGTTGGATCGCCGACTACCCCGATCCGAGCAACTACCTGATGCTCTACGGTGCGCCCGGCGGTCCCAACGTCAGCGGGTATCCGGGTATATCCGGAGTTCACCAATTTTTGTCGGAATCCGATCCGCAGCGCCGCGCAGACTTGGCGGCCCAACTCGACGCGGAACTCCACCGAAGCGCCGCACTCATACCGCTCTTTTACGACGTCAGCCTGCGCGCATGGCCCAAGGAATGGATTGGCCCGCCGTCGCACCCCATGAATGACCTGGACTTGCGTCGGGTGCGGAAAATCAATCTAAACTGATTGAATTCTGTGAAGGTAAATTCAAGTTGGTGGAAGTGGCGTCCGGCTGATTGGGCAGATAGTACTTGGATTTCGTTTCTAATCTCAACGGCGGTTTGGATTGCGGCCTTTGCGTTCATAGTTATTCGAGAGGGTATTTATGTAGATTTTGCCGACGGAATTGCGCACTATGCAATGACCAAATACGCACTTCAGGATCCATCTATTTTCTTTAATTCGTGGGCTCGGCCAGCTCATGTTCTCTTTGGAGTTCTACCAGCCCAATTTGGATATATTCCATACATCGCGGCGCACGTGGCGATTACCATTGCTACCATCGTACTCTCACTTGAATTGGGGCGACGTTGGAAAGTGCCCGCACTGTGGTTGATTCCGTGGTGGATTACGGTGAACCGCGCGGTGCTTTATGTTACGTTGGCTGGCTTAACCGAGTCTCTTTTTTTGTTTATTGTCATGTTGGCGCTCCTCGGACTTGAGCGTCAAAAGTGGAAATCCACCGCCGTACTTCTTGGCGCTGCCCTTTTTTCTAGACCGGAGGCATTGTTGTTAGTTGTTTTGGGAGTACTCTGGATGGTGGCAAAGGCACCTCGCCGCGAAATCTGGATTTTAATCGCTTGTGTCCTCTCCGTTCCAGTTGTTATGTACTTAGTTGAAAACTGGCTCAGTCACGATGACCTGGTGTGGAAACAAAGTGAGTTCCCGATCCGCAGTATCCTCAATGTCTACGGTTCTGGAGACTGGACCCATTTTTACCAACTTAGACACAAATGGGCGAGCACCCCTTTGATCTTTGGTGGCTTCTTGGCAACTATTTTATTGGTAATTAGGGCGATAGCAAAGCAAATTCAAATCATTCATTTCGTCCTCGTCTATGTCTGGGGTGTGGTGATTGTGCACTCCTTTTTATGGCACTTTGGACTAATGGGTTCCCTAGGATTGCCTCGGATCTTGGCTGTAGTAATTCCGCCACTAGCATTGCTGCTTCATTTTTCTCTCGGCTCGAAGCGCCTTGTTCCCGCCTTTTTAACGTTGTTGTTCATAGCCCATTCAGCCGAACTCATTTACCATCAATCGCTTCGTTTTGAGCGCAGCCCACAGCAAGTTTTGGCGCAGCATGTTGCGGAATGGATCAAGGTTCAAAATCCTAACTTGAATTGGTCTGCCCAGTGGAGTATGCCTATTGTGCTGGCTGACCTGCCTTCTGAAGATACGGGACGTATTCGTCGGCTTTGGACGTTGCCGCCCTTGAGGCCTTCATCCTATTTGAACCCAGGAGAATTCCTACTTTGGGATAATATTACCGGATTCCGCGAAGGAGGGATTGATCAAGCTGTTTTGGACCGAGACCCAAATCTCTCGTTAGCACGGATTTTTCGCTATAAAAACCTCGAAGTCAGGGCATATGAGGTGGTTGAAAGCACCCATTTTGATTTTCATCTTAGCGAAGTGGTTCCGTTTGTTTCGGGTATTGGAGTTTGGGAGCGTTCAGATTCTGCATCGTTGCGCATACGACCGCCAAAAAAACTAGGGCGCATTATTGGTCTGCCTCCTTCCGTGCAACTTCGAACAATCAAATGGGAAGGGGATTCGACCGGAACATTACTGCTTAAGCACAGTAATGGGCACACCGAAGTGCTTGGCTCGAAAGGTCACTGCCGTATTAAGCCGCTCAGTAAATCAATAACGGTTTTGTGGCGATCGGAGCGAGGAGCGGTGTTGCACCAATTTGATTTGATAACCAATTCGCAGCCAGAAAAAAAGCACTAGTAACTAGTTACTTGTCACTCGCGCCACTACCGGATTGTGGTCGCTCCAGCGCTGCTTGACCACGCGGTGCTCGAGGGCCTTCCAATCGCCGCTGGTCCATATCCAATCAATGCGAAGCGGAACAACCCGCAGCCCGCGGTAGGTGCTTCCCCAGCCGGCGCCCGACTGAATAAACGTGTCGGAGCCCAGTTCGCGGAGCCTTCGGTGGGTGGCCGACGTAGGGCCGTCGTTGAAGTCGCCCAGCACGAGCGCCGGACGGGAGCTTTCGGCCCACCAAGCAGCGAGGGCGTCAACCTGAACGGATCGGGGTTCCGCCCGACGAATCATGCGGCGCAGCAGCAGCTTCGCGCTTTGCCACCAGCCTGCCTTGGCTTGTTCCGACTGTGCCTCGCGAAGGTCGACGTCGGTACTCACCAGGTGCACGTTGACCACGCGCAGCGTGTCGCCATAGGGCAGCAAAACGTCGGCCCAAATAAAACCGACCCGCCCCGAATCGCCGGGGTAGTCCACTCGGTCCCACTGCACAATGGGGTAACGGCTGTACAGGGCGAGGTCGTAGGCCTCGACGCGGTGCGGCAGTTCTTCGCCGATTTGGCGCTCGGCGTCCGTTCCACGGCGCACGTCCTGAAGGGCGAGCACGTCGACGCCGAGTTCCGAGGCGAACTTGGCCATTTCGCTCACGGTGGCGGAATCCTCGGTCCAGGTGCGGTTGCGCCAGTGGTGCACGTTCCAGCTGGCTACCAACACGCTGGGCTGAGCGTACCATGCCGAGTTCGGCGCCCGAACCTGCATCCAGCTGCCCATTGGGGTCCAAAAGGCGGCCAGCAGGATTCCGCCCAACAGGGCCGAGGGGTGGAGGTGCGCGGTAGCCATCATGCTCCACAGCACGTGGTAGAGCACCAGGTAGGGCAGGAGCAGGCTCAGCGGCGCGAGCAGCGACAGATCGGTGGCCATGCCCAGCCACGCCAGCCCCGTCACCGGCAGGGCGAGGAGCTGCGGAATCCACCACCACCGGCGGCCCCATTTACTTCTTTTGGCTGTAGCGGGCAAGGAGTTTGCGTTCGTTGGCGGTCAAGGATTCGTAGCCTTTGGCCGAAATTTTATCGAGAAGTTGATCCAGGCTGGGATCTTGGGGTCGAACGACGCTCAGCGGGCTTTTGGGGGCGGAACGCCGCGCCGTACGGCGTGCCGCGAGGTCGAGGAGGTGCGGTCGGGCCGAAAAAAACCAGCCGGCTGCGGCTCCGGCCAAGTGCGCGGCGCGGGCCGTCGTGTCGGGTGCAAAAAGCCCGATTACGTCCATTCCCAGCAACACGGCCAAAACGACCCAAAGCTTGAGTTCGAGGACCATAAACAACCGAACCTTGAAGTCGGGCATCCGCACCGCGGCCGCGGTGAACACCGCATAAACACCGGCCGATGCGCCCACCACAAAGGCAGGGCGCCAAATTCCGGCCAACCAGGCTCCGAGTCCGCCCACAAAAACGCCCACCGCAAACAGCCGAAGGATCCGCGTCGGGGGCCAGAGGGTTTCGAGCAGCGAGGCCGTGAAGTACAGCGTCAGGGCATTAAAAACCAGGTGAAGCAGCCCGTGGTGCAGGGCGCCGTAGGTCAGAAAGGTCCATGGACGGTAAAGCGGCCTCAGGCCCTCGGTGTCCAGCGAGAGGTAGCTAATGATGCCTTGTTCGGCGGGCCAGCCGAGCAGCCAGCCGGCGGACTCGAGGAGGGTTTGTACCACAAAAACGAGCACCAGTCCCGCAATCAAGCGGTTAACGGGGCTCTGCTGCATCCAGGAGCGAATCGAATCCATCGGGCTCATCGGGGCGGGGGAGCTAAAACCGGGTCCTGCTTGATTGCCACTTGCGAATCAGGAGGAAGCCAAAAATCATTCCGCCAACGTGGGCGAAGTGGGCGATGCTGGAGCCGGAACTGGCGACCCCATTGAACAACTCAAATAATCCGTAAATGGCCACAAAATACTTGGCCTTGATGGGCAACAGAAAGTACAGGTAAATCTGCTGGTTGGGGTACATCATGCCGAATCCGAGCAGCAGCCCAAAGACGGCGCCGGATGCGCCAACCGTGGGGGTCAAGGCCAGCGACTGCATTTGGTACAGGGCTTCGGCACTGCCGGTGAGCGCGTGGAGGTTGCTCGCCTGGAGGTACTCCCAGTAGTTGACCCCTAGGTGGAGTGCGGCGGCCCCAAATCCCGTGACGAAGTAGTAGGTCAAGAAGCGCTGGCTTCCCCAGCGATTTTCGAGCGGAGTTCCGAACATCCACAGGGCAAACATGTTGCCCAAAATATGACCTAAGTTGCTGGTATCGTGTAGAAAAAGGTGCGTAACCAGCTGAAACGGTTTAAATAGTTCGCTGGCGGGCAGGTACAGCCCAAAATGGCCAATGACGTCGTAGCCCATGCGGCCAAACACGATGCTCGCGAAGAAGGCGAGTCCGTTGATGATCAGCAGGTTTTTAACAACGGGCGGAAGAAAGCTGAATCCAGAAGGTCGGTAGTACATGATTAAAAGAAGCGTGCAAGTTCATCGGCTGTCAAAAGTCGCGCCGTGGCGCGCCCGAGATCGTCGGTCCAGGGGTCGCTGCAGGCAAAGAGCCGATCGATTAAATCCGGAAAATCCCGAACCCGACGCGGGTGGGCGTTGAGCCATTGGCTGATCCACGTTCGCAGTTCGGCGGGGTCGTCGGGGTCAATTTTGGCGAGACCATCCAGCCAATCCAGGGCCGCTTCGGGGGAGCAAAATCCAGGTCCTGCGGTCCAGCGCCATGTTTCGTCGCCTTCGTCCCAGGCAAACCCCCAGGCCTCCAGGCGCGAGCCCCACTGGGCAACCAAACCGGGCCTTGGGTTCCATTCGAGCGGAAACAACCAAGTTTGTCCGTGCTGCGGTCCGCCCTCCAGCCAACGTTCCAGGTCGATGCGCCGCTGGGCACGAGCCACATGGACCAATACCAACTTATCGGGCATCGGAACCAGGGCATAGGTTCCCGCTACGCTGTAGGCACTGCCGCTGCGCGCCGGGCGCTTGGATTCGAGGACGGCGCCGTCGTCGTTCCAGCCAAAACTGGGCAGTTCCAGTTCGTGCTGCGCGGCGGTGGAATCGGCGCTCGGTGGGGCCAAAAAATCCAGGGCTTCGCGGCTCGCCGTTCGGCGATCGCTGGAGGCAGCAGCAGCCGTGAACGGATTGTAGTTGGGATTGATGAAAATTCCCGGGGCCTCGGGGCGCGCCCGGCTGCTCCAGTCGATGTGTTCGCCTACGGGAACGTCAAAATCCAGCGTTGGCGCAATTTGGTGGATCCCCAGCGCACGGCGAACCGCACTGCGCACCACCGCGTACACGCCGCGTTCGTCGTCAAACTTGACTTCGGTTTTGGCCGGGTGAACGTTGACGTCAATCCGCTCGGGGTCGAGCGTCAAAAACAGGACGTAGGCCGGATGTTGGTCTCCCGAAATCAGCCCTTCAAAGGCCTCGAGGACCGCCCGGTGGATGTAGGGGCTGCGAACGGTGCGTCGGTTCACAAACAGGTACTGATCGCCCCGAGTTTTGCGCGCGGCTTCGGGGCGGAGCACAAATCCGTGCACGTGAACCAAATCGGTCACCTCGTCTACGGGCACGAGCTTCTCGTTGCTGCGCCGCCCGAGCACCGCCGTGGTGCGCTGGCGCACGTTGCCGGGCTCCAGGACGCGTTCGTCGGCATCTTGGTGCTGAAGCACCATGCGTACTTCGGGGTGGGCCAAGGCCAGCGCGTCAAACGCTTCGACTACATGCTTGAATTCGAGCACGTCGGACTTTAAAAACTGACGTCGAGCCGGTACATTAAAAAACAGGTTGTCGACCGTAACCGTGGTGCCAACCGGGCCGGGGCTGGGGCTGCTTCCTTCGTGTGCGCCCCCAAAGCAGCGCAACTCGATGCCCACCTCGTGGTCGGCGGTTCGCGAACGAAGCGTTACCTGGGCCACGGCAGCCATGGAGGCCAGGGCTTCGCCCCGAAACCCCATGGTAGTGAGGGCAAAGAGGTCGTCGGGATCGCGAAGTTTGGAGGTCGCGTGACGCACCAAGGCCATAGGAAGATCCTCGGGGTCGATGCCGTGTCCGTTGTCCCGAACGAAAATTCGGGTTCGGCCCGCGTCGCGAAGGCCAACGACCACTTCCGTGGCGCAAGCATCCAACGCATTCTCAATCAGCTCTTTAACTACCGAGGATGGACGCTGCACGACTTCGCCGGCCGCCACCAAATTGGCCACCGATTCCGGGAGCGCGCGAATGGGGGGGCGGTTCATCGCAGCAGCAGCGAAGCCAAAACCAACAACGCGGCAAAAATCCCGGCCATGCGCAGAAACTGGCTGCTGCCCGCAGACCGCGTGGTCCGCTTGGACGACCACGCCTCGTGAAGGCGTTGCTTTCGCGCTTCAGGATTTGCTTGGCCGTCTTCGCCGAGTTGGGCAAGTCGTTCCTTGCGTTCGTCGTAGTAGCGGTGCTGCAGCTGAAATCCGCGGGGTTTGCTCTGGTTTTTAAACAGGGAAAAAAGCGCCATACCCCCCAAAGGTACCGCGATTTTTGGCCTACTTTGGGGTCATGAAAGGCAAATGGGTTCTCGGTGCGTCACTTTTATGCACGGTGTTGACTACCAGCACACTGCGTGCGCAAAATCTCGAACGCCAGCTCGGACAACTGATCATGGTTGCGGGCTACAGCAACAAGGGTACGGCCGAAATCGACCGACTCGAGGCCCTGGTTCGGGCCGAAGACATCGGAGGAATCATTTGGATGCAAGGCGGCCCCGAGCGGCAGCGGGCGGCAATCAAGCGGCTGCAGTCTGCGGCCAAGTTGCCCTTGATGATGGCCCAAGACGCC
This sequence comes from Cryomorphaceae bacterium, assembly GCA_021298655.1. GTDB lineage: Bacteria > Bacteroidota > Bacteroidia > Flavobacteriales > Schleiferiaceae > TMED14. Next base: position 15,921 of record JAJTFK010000012.1, read on the forward strand.
GAATGGGGCGCAGCCATGCGCCTGGATAGCCTGCCGCGCTTGCCCTGGCCGCTCACCCTTGGCGCCACGGGCGACACCGCGCTCGCGCGGCGCTACGGCGAAGCCCTGGCCACGGAATCCCGCATGCTCGGCATCCACGTGAACTTTTCGCCGGTCGTCGACGTCAACACCAACCCGCGCAACCCCATCATCGGGCAGCGCGCCCTCGGCAGCGATCCGCGCCGCGTTTCGTCGCTGGCCATTGCCCAAATTCGCGGAATGGAACGGGCCGGCGTGATGGCCTGCGTCAAGCACTTCCCGGGCCACGGCGATACCGAGACCGACAGCCACCACACGCTGCCGACCGTCGCGCGCAGCCGTGCCGAGCTAAAGCGCCTCGACCTGGCACCGTTCAAGGCCACATTTGATGCCGGCGTCGGTTCGGTTATGGTGGCCCACGTCAACATCCCGGCGCTCGATCCGAGCGGAACCCCTGCATCGCTCAGCAAAGCCGTGGTGACGAATTGGATGCGCGACAGCCTGGGCTACCAGGGCCTCAGCTTCACCGACGCCCTCAACATGAAGGGGGTATCGCAGGACCTGGCGCCCGGCGAGCTCGAAGTGCGTGCGTTTGAAGCAGGCCACGATGTGCTGCTTTTTGTGGGCAGTCCGCGCGCGGCCATTGCGGCCCTAAAGGCGGCGGTGCGAAGCGGACGCATCGACTCGACCGAAGTGCACCGTCGCTACCGCCGGGTTGTCGAAGCCAAGAAGCGGTGGAACTGCGGAGCGCCCTTGCCCGAGGCCGACTACGCGGCGCAACGGGCGACCTGGGCGCAGCTGAGTTCGGAAGTTTACGGGGCCGCATTCACGGAGGTCAAGGCGATGAATGCCGTGGAGGCCATGGAATTTTATGGCGAAGGCACGCCGCCCGAGGGACTTAAGCCGGTTCAGCCCGGCGACCAGCGCGTGGTGTTGATTTTTGGTACATCCAGTACCACGGCCTGGAAGAAGGGTGCCTGGACCGACGAAATGAAGGCCGCCCTGGCCCGCCACCAAGCCGCCGGCCGACGGGTGGGCGTGGTGCACCTGGGCAACCCCTACGGGCTTCGGGGTCAACCGGTCGAAGATCTGGCCGGGCTTTGGGTGGGCTACGAGAACACCCCCGAAACGCGGCAGCTGGCCGCAGACGTCGTTCGAGGAACCCGGCCGGCTCCCGGTCGCCTTCCGGTCCAGGGAATCCCGGCGCCCAAGATGCTGCAGGCGTCCGACCTCCAGTCGGCCGGCTTCGCCCCCGATTTGGCCAAGCGGGTCGAGGCGGTGGTGAACGTGGGCCTCGAGGCCAAGGCCTACCCCGGTTGCCAGGTTCTGATCGCCCGACACGGGGATCTGGTCCTTTCCAAGGGCTACGGAACCCTTGACGGCACCGCGCCGGTAACGGCAGAAACGGTCTACGACATTGCGTCGGTTACAAAAATCATGGCAAGCGTCCCTCTGCTCCTCGAGGTCTACGACGAAGAGGGTCCCGGATTCCTGACTCGGACCATGGACCAGCTCCTGCCCGAGCTGCGCGGAACGGCCATTGGCCGCGCCCTGGTGCAGGACGTCTTAGCCCACCAGTCCGGACTTCCGGCGTGGTTGCCGTTTTGGAAATCCATGGTTCGCCAAGACGGCGGTTACGACCACCGCTACCTTCGGACCCAGCGCGATACCGTCTACCGGTTGCCGGTTGCGCCCGGAATCTGGGCCGCCGAGTGGATGCACGACACCCTGATTGCCCGCATCGCCCGAGCGCCCTTGGGCCCCAAAACTTATGAGTATTCCGACCTCGGATACTACCTTTTTCAGCGCTTTCTGGAGCGCCGCGACGGGCGGAGCATCGAACGCCAGCTTGAAGACGACTGGTACGGGCCCCTTGGAGCTTCGCTCTGCTTCAACCCCGAAGCTTCGGAACGCGTGGCGCCGACGGAATACGACCGGGTCTTTCGCAAGCAGCAAATCCGCGGCACGGTTCACGACCAGGGTGCCGCGCTGATGGGGGGTGTAGCCGGCCATGCCGGGGTCTTCGGGACCGCCGAGGGCGTGGCCCGCATGATGCAGGTTTTTCTGGACGGCGGAACCGCCAACGGCCTTCGCTTCACCAGTGCCGAGGCCCTAAACCGCTTCACGGCCTGCCTCGCCTGCGACCAAGGCAACCGGCGCGGACTCGGGTTCGACAAGCGGCAGCGCTCCGGCGGAGGCCCCGCCTGCTTGTGCACCAGCACGTCCAGCTTCGGCCACACCGGATTCACCGGTACCTTTGCCTGGGCCGATCCCGAAACGGGCATCGTCCTGGTTTTTCTTTCCAACCGCGTTTTTCCCGATGCCAGCGTCAACAAACTCGCCCAAATGGGCATTCGCACCGACCTTCAGCAGGTGGTGTACAGCGCTCTACTTTAGCCTTCTCGTTGGCCTGAGCGCGCCGCTTTGGGGTCAAGCCCAGGTGGGCCATGAATTCAGCCGGGCCGACAGCGTTTCGGTTCACTACTTCGGGAACGGCAAGCCGCGCATGATTACGCCCTTTCGCCAAGGGCTTGCGCACGGTGTGGCCTTCGAATACCACGCATCCGGTCAGATTAACTTCATTACCCACTACTACGACGGCGAAAAATCCGGCGAACAAAAAATGTTTGACCAGGCGGGCCGCCTGATTTGGGTAAAAACCTGGCAGGCCGACCGCATGCACGGCGAGGAGCGCCTCTACTACCAAGATGGCCAAATCCAGTCGCGGGCGGAGTGGCGGAACAACCAAAAGCACGGCGCCTCGATCTTTTACTACGAACAGGGTGGCGTGGCGGCCGAACTCCGCTACGAATTCGGAACCCAAGTTGGGTCCACCTACTACGACGAAGACGGCAACATCAAAAAAAACACCGTCGACTGATGCGCATCGGAATCGTTTGCCATCCCACCTTTGGCGGTTCGGGCGTGCTCGCAACGGAGCTCGCGGCCTACCTCGCCCAGCAAGGCCACAGCGTCCACGTGATCAGCTACGCGATGCCGGCGCGCCTCGATGAGCTGCAGCCCGACCTCTATTTTCATGAAGTCCAGGTACAGGATTACCCGCTGTTCCAGTACCAGCCCTACGAGCTGGCCCTTTCGAGCATGATGGTCCAGGTTGTGCAGCGCGAGAAGCTCGACCTGCTCCACGTGCACTACGCCATCCCGCACGCCTACGCTGCCTACATGGCGCGCAAAATTCTCGAGGACCAAGGGGTTCATATTCCGGTGGTTACCACGCTGCACGGCACCGACATCACGCTGGTGGGCAAGCACCCATCCTACAAGCCGGCCGTCTGCTTTTCCATCGAGCATTCCAGCGCCGTTACGGCGGTCTCCGAGTCCCTCCGCCGCGATACCGAGCGGATTTTCAGCATCCGGCACCGAATCCTCGTCATTCCCAACTTCGTGGACCTCAACCGCTACGGACGCGGTTCGTCCGACGATCGAAGCAAAATTGCGCCAGACGGGGTGCCCATTATGGTGCACGTCTCCAACTTCCGCAAGGTCAAGCGAATTCCCGACGTGGTCGATGTGTTTGCGCGCGTTCGGTCCCAAATCCCGGTTCGCTTGATCATGGTCGGCGACGGCCCCGAGCGGCCACGGGCTGAAGAAGACATCGAGGCTCGAGGTCTTCACGACGACGTACGGTGGATGGGTAAGTCCACCGACGTGGAGCGCATTTTGGCCATGTCCGATGTCTTTTTGCTGCCCTCGGAGTCGGAGTCCTTTGGTTTGGCGGCCCTAGAGGCGATGGCGTCCTATGTTCCGGTGGTGGCCACTAATTCGGGTGGAATTCCTGAAGTCATCGACCACGGCCACAGCGGCTTCCTCGAAGCGGTGGGCGATACCGAGGCCATGGCGCGCGACGTGCTCGAAATCCTTACGACGCCCGGCCTACGGGATGCCATGGGCCAGCGCGCCCGCGCGAAGGCCGAGCAGTTTGCGATGGCGCCGGTGGGCAACCAGTACATCGAACTCTACCAAAAACTGCTTCATGAGCAAGCGCGGTGATTTTTCGACCGGCGCGGCCGGCGACAACCCCTTTGCTTCGGCGCTGGCCTCGGCCCTGCAGTCCAAGGGCATCGAGGTGCCCGTGCCTTCGTCAAGCGGCGGCGACGACCTCGAGGCCGACGACCGCCCCGCGCCCAAGGGCACCTTGGGCATTCGATTTGAACGCCGCAACGGAAAGCCCACCACCGTCGTCTTCGTCGACGGCGTGGACCACGCCGACCCCGCAGCTTGGGCCAGCGAACTCAAAAAGCGCTGCAGCGTGGGCGGGAGCCTTGTCGACCAAAGCATCGTACTCCAAGGCGACGTGCGCACCAAAGTTGAGGATTGGGCCAAGGCCAAAGGGCTTAAAACCAAACGCATCGGAGGCTAATGCTGCAGCTTGATTCTACCCAAAACCCCAAGGTGCGGCAGCTGATTCGCTACCGTGAAAAATCGGCGCTTCGGCGCAAAGACGGCGTGGTGCTCGTCGAAGGGGTACGCGAACTGGAGCGCGCGGTGGCGGCTGGCTGGACGCTTCGCCAAACCTTCTGGGAGCCCGCCACGGCACATGTTCCGGCATGGGCTCAGGGTCACGGACAGCACTTTCGCTGCGCCTCGGCGGTCTACGAAAAACTCGTTTTGCGCGAAAACGGCGCGGGTGCCGTGGGATTGCTCGCGCAGCCCGTGGCGAGCCTAGACAACCTTGTTCTGCCCGCCAAGCCGTGGATTCTCGTGCTCGACGGCCTCGAAAAGCCCGGTAACGTGGGGGCCATACTCCGCACCGCCGACGCGGTGGGCGTGGATGCGGTCGTATTCAGTAGCCTCGAATGCGATCCCTACAGCCCGCAGGCAGTTCGCAACTCGACGGGGGCCGTTTTCACGCTTCCCCTTGCCGCCGCACCCCGCGAAGCAGTTCAGGCTTGGCTTCGGGACCGCGGCGTTACGCCCTACGCGCTCCACCTTGAGGGGGCCACGGCGCACCACGAGGTCGATTGGACCCAAGCGACTGCCATGGTACTCGGACCCGAGGATCGGGGGTTGGAGTCGTCGTGGTCCCATGCGCACCGGGTTAAAATTCCCATGAAGGGCCATGTGGATTCCCTAAATGTGAGTGTGGCTGCAGCCGTAGTTCTGTTTGAAGGTCTTCGCCAGCGAGGCTAGGCAGCCCGTTATCCGGGCTCGGACGTTGGCCGAAATGGCCTAAAAAAGGAAGCCCGATCCGAAGACCGGGCCTCACACCAAACCAATAAACCTATTCCACTGAACACGTTCAGATTCCTAGATTCCCCACAAAGATAACGGGTTAGCTGCAAAATAATACCCCAAAAAAACCACAAAGCCGTTTAAACGCAATTTTGGTAAGTTTAACCAATACTAGCCTAAATTTCAGGATAATACCGCCGAGGTGGGCGTCACTAAATCCCCCATTTCGGTCGGAGGACCGGCGTAGAGCAGGTGTCCGCCCGAGGGTCCACCATCTGGACCCAATTCGATGAGCCAATCGGCCGTAGCCAGCACATCGCGGTGGTGTTCCACCACCAAAACGCTGTGGCCCATGGCAATCAGCGCGTCAAATGAGGCCAGGAGCTTTTGAACGTCGTCCATGTGAAGGCCGGTGGTCGGCTCGTCGAACACAAAAAACACCGGATCGGCCTGCTGTCCGCGAGCCAAAAACGACGCCAACTTCACGCGTTGGGCCTCGCCGCCCGACAGGGTACTCGAGGACTGCCCGAGCTGAATGTAGCCCAACCCCACGTCGGCCAGGGGCTTGAGCTTGTCGGTAATCTTCTTCTGGTGGTGCGCCCCAAAAAATTCCATGGCCTCGTCAACCGTGAGCTCGAGAATGTCGCTGATGGACTTGCCCTGAAACTCCACGTCGAGCACCTCGTCCATGAACCGCTTGCCGTGGCATTGTTCGCAGGTAAGGTGGACGTCGGCCATAAACTGCATTTCAACGGTCACGTACCCGTCTCCTTGGCATACCGGGCATCGCCCGCCGTCGGTATTGAACGAAAAATGCTTCGCCGCGTAGCCCTTGAGTTGCGCGGATTTTTGGGCGGCATAGAGGTTCCGAATGTCGTCGTAGGCCTTGAGGTAGGTGACCGGATTGGATCGCGAAGATTTACCCATGGGGTTTTGGTCGACCACCTCAATGGCGCTGATTCGCCGCCAGTCGCCGCTCAGGCCGTCGTGCGCCCCCGCTCGGCCCCCGTATTCACCGAGCAGCTTTTGAAGGACGGGGACCAAAATGCTGCGAACCAAGGTCGTCTTGCCCGAGCCGCTCACGCCACAGACTGCCGTCAGCCGCTCGAGCGGAATGCGAACCGTCACGTCCTTGAGGTTTTGTGCGCGGGCGCCCTGCAGCTCAATCCAGTAGCGTGCGGCTGTACCCAGTCCCTGGCGCGCGACGCGCTTCCGGCCCGACAGGTAGTCTCCGGTCAGGGTTTTGGCGTCGTTTAGTCCGCTGCCCGGGCCGGCGTACACGACTTCGCCGCCCAGCCTTCCGGCGCCGGGACCGATGTCGATGACCGTGTCGGCGGCCCGCATGAAAACGTCGTCGTGCTCCACCACGATGACCGTGTTTCCGGCATCGCGCAGGGCTTGAAGCACCCCAAGCAGCTGGTCGGCGTCGCGGGGGTGAAGTCCGACCGACGGCTCATCCAGAATGTACATCGAACCTACAAGGGCTGCGCTCAGGCTGGTTGCCAGGTGAATTCGCTGCGATTCCCCGCCGCTCAGGGTGTTGGCGGGTCGGTTCAGGGTCAGGTAGTGCAGCCCCACGCGCTCCAAAATGTCGAGGCGGTGGCGCAGCTCCTGAAGCAGGCGCTCGCCCACTTTATGCTCGTAGGCGCTCAGTTCCAATGCATCGAACCACTGCTTGGCGTCGCGCACGCTCAGGTCCAGTACCTCGGCCAGGTTTTTTCCGCCAACGCGAACAGCCAAGGCTTCGCGGCGCAGGCGCGAGCCGCCGCAGTCGGGGCAGGTTGTCTTGCCGCGGTACCGGGCCTGAAGTACCCGGTACTGAATTTTGTAGGTGCTCTCTTCAACCATCTTGAAGAAGGCGTTTATGCCCGCGAAGTGGTCGCATCCATTCCAAAGCATGCGCAGCTGGTCGGGGTCGAGTTGCTGCGCCGGGCGGTGTATCGGGAAGCCGGCGCGCTCGGCACCGCGCAGCAGCTGCTCCTTCCATTCGCCCAATTTCTCGCCGCGCCAGGGGGCGACCGCGTCCTCAAAAACGCTCAACCCGGGATTTGGAATCACCAACTCAGGGTCGATGCCCAAAACGGACCCAAATCCTTCGCAGGTCGGGCAAGCGCCCTGCGGCGTGTTAAACGAAAACAGTCCCGGGCTTGGCTCCTCAAACCGCACGCCCTCGGCCTCGAACCGATTCGAAAAATCCATTTGCTGCGCATCCAACCGCACCCGGCACATGCCGTTGCCTTCAAAAAAGGCGGTTTGCACCGAATCGGCCGCACGGGCCTCCCAGTCTTCGTCGCGCGGACCGGTGGGAATCCGGTCTACGACCAGTTCCACGCCCTCGGGATTGGGCTGCTCGTCGAGGCGCACCACACCTTGGCTCGGCGTCCAGACTCGGGCGTACCCTTGGCTGCTCAGCAGATCCCAGTACGCCTGCGGTTTGCGGCCAGCGAGGTCTAAGGGAGCCGTTACCAGGGCATATCCGCCCTCGGCCTCGGCGGCAAGCGCTGCGAGCACGTCCGCAATCCGGTGCCGCTTGACTTCCGCGCCGCTTGGAGCAAACGTTCGCCCGATGCGGGCAAAGAGCAGCTTGAGGTAGTCGTGCAGCTCGGTGGCGGTGGCCACGGTTGAGCGCGGGTTGCGCGTGCTGACTTTTTGCTCAATGGCGATGGCGGGGGCGAGGCCTTTAATGTCGTCGACTTCGGGCTTCTCGAGCTTGCCCAAAAACTGGCGGGCGTAGGCCGAGAGCGACTCGACGTAGCGGCGCTGGCCCTCGGCGTACAGGGTGTCAAAGGCCAACGACGACTTTCCCGATCCGCTCACGCCGGTAACGACCACCAAATGGCCGTGCGGAAAGGACACGTGGATGTTTTTCAGGTTGTGCACCCGGGCACCTTCAACGCGTACTTCTAAGTCTTCCATGGGCAAGGTGCAAATTTACCGCTTTGTATTGCGAGAAAAAACTTATTTTTGGATCCAGTTCTGCCGTCGAGGCAGTTCATTAAACCAAAAAATAGACCCGAGCCTATCGAAGCACAGCTACGCAAATTGACTTAATGCCAACCAGCTATGCTGTACCCTCAGGTTCAGGATGCCGAGCTCATCGAGCGCTACGCATCCGGTGACGAGCGCTCCTTTGAAGTGCTCATGCGCCGCCACGGCGACGCCGTTTTTTCTGCCATTCTCGCTAAAGTCAAGGACCAATCGGTCGCCGACGACCTTTTTCAGGAGGTTTGGATCAAATTCATCCACACCATCAAGGCCGGCGACTACACCGAGTCGGGCAAGTTTGCGGCGTGGATTCACCGGGTGGCCCGCAACGCCACCATGGATCACTTCCGGCGCCAGCAGCGCAGTCCGGTTGCGCACTACGACCATTTTGAATCGGCTACCGACGGCGTGGCCGACGAGTCCCTCAACGTCGAAGAACGCGCCGTAGCCGCCCAATGGATGCTCGACGCCCACGAGGCGGTGCAGCGCCTGCCTGCCGACCAAAAACTCGTCTTGGAACTTCGGCTCCACGCCGGATTGAGTTTCAAAGAAATTGCCGAGGAGACGGGGGTGGGCATCAACACGGCCCTGGGTCGCATGCGCTACGCCGTGGCCAATTTGCGCCGCATGCTCCACGTCGAAATACCAAACTGATCCCGGCGGCGTTAGGTAGGCAGCACCCCGTAATGCGGCCTATGACTGAACCTACCCAACCCGATTCCCTTTTGGAAGCCCACCCCAGCGAAACCGCCTACCGGCGACTCATCGCGTATTCCGCTGCCTGCCGCGTCCTTTCGGTCGCTGACGCAATGCCTCCGGAGCTGCGCACCGCAATCCTGAATTAGCGGACCTAAACCACGCTGCACAAAAAGCGCAACCGCGCCAACCGCAGCTCGAGTTCGCCGTACTCCTTGTTGAAGTGCCGCGTGGCCTCATCGAGTGCGCCGTCTTCGCTTTCGTCGGCGAAGTACTCGGTGATTTCGTCGAGCGAATCTTCGTCGAGGTAGTCCTCGATGAGGTAATCCAAGCTGAGTCGGGTGCCGCTGCGCACGATGTTCTCCATCTCGCTCAAGATTTCGTCGACCGAAACCTGCTTGCTCCGGGCAATTTCTTCGAGGCCGAGCTTGCGGTCCACCGACTGAATAACGTAGAGCTTGAGGTTGCCCTTCTGGCCGGCACTGCGAATCGCGAAATCGCCCGGGCGCTCGATGCCGTGGGCGTCGACGTGGGCCTTAATTGCGGCCACCAACTCCGCACCGAAGCGCTTGGCCTTGGCTTCGCCCACGCCGGGAATCGTCTTAAGTTCCTCAAGACTAATCGGGTAGGAGGTGGCCATCTCGTTGAGTGAGGCCTCCGAAAACAGGGCATAGGGCGGAATACTGCGGGTCTTGGCCATCTTGCGGTTCAGCTCCTTAAGCACCCCGTAGAGCTCGGGATCCAGGGCCGCCGCACGCTTAACTGCTCCGCTGCCGCCGCCTACCACGTCGTCTTCGTCAAAGGCTCGGTAGGGAACCGCCGTGAACGTACGGCTACCCGACCGAAGCGCTTCGCCTTCGGCGGTCACCGACAAAATTCCGTATCGTTCCAAGTCCTTTTCGAGCACGCCCGCGAGCATAAGCTGGCGAATCAAGTCATCCCAGTAGCCGGGAGCAAATCCAGCCCCCTCACCCCAGGTGGCCAGGCCCCGCGCACCAAGCGTTTTTAAAATCGCCGTCTCGTTCGCGATCAGCGTGTTCACGACCTGCAGCGCGCGAAACTGGCCACGACCCAATTCCACGGTGCGCAGAATCAGTAGGGCATGACCCGTTGCGTCAAAGCCCGATTGCGAACTTCGGCAGTTGTCGCAGTTTCCGCAGTTGGGCTCGTCGTAGGATTCCCCGAAGTAGTGAAGCAGGAACTTGCGGCGGCAGCTCGACGTGATGGCGTAGGCCCGGGCATCGAGCAGCAGCTGGCGCCCAATCTCTTGCTCGGCCACCGGCTTGCGCGACAGGAACTTGTCCATTTTCTCAAGGTCCTTCTCGGCGTAAAACGTCACGCAGCGTCCTTCACCGCCGTCGCGTCCGGCGCGTCCGGTTTCTTGGTAGTAGCCCTCGAGGCTGCGCGGCATGTCGTGGTGGACAACCAGGCGCACATCGGGTTTGTCGATGCCCATGCCAAAGGCTACGGTCGCCACGATGACGTCTACCTCTTCGTTCAAAAACGCGTCCTGGTGGCGGCTGCGCGAACCGGCATCCAGCCCGGCGTGGTAGGGCAGGGCCGAAATCCCGTTGAGCTGAAGCACCTGCGCGAGCTCCTCCACCTTTTGGCGGCTTAGGCAGTACACAATGGCGGATCGCCCCGCGTAGTCCCGCAGCAAGCGCACCACGTCGCGCTCGACGTTGGCCGTCTTGGCTTCGACCTCATAGGCGAGGTTGGGGCGGTTAAAACTCGTGGTAATCACCGTGGCATCGGGGATTTCGAGCGTTTTCAAAATGTCCGACATCACCTTGGGCGTGGCCGTGGCCGTCAGGGCCAAAATAGGACGGCGTCCAATGGCGTTCATGGCCTGGCGCAGCATGCGGTACTCGGGCCGGAAATCGTGGCCCCATTCCGAAATGCAGTGCGCTTCGTCAATCGCATAAAAGGACACATTAAGTCCGCGCAAAAAATCAATGTTTTCCTGCTTGTTCAGCGACTCGGGCGCCATGTACAAGAGCTTGGTGCGGCCAGCCGACAAATCTTGGCGGACTACGACCATTTCGCGCTTGCTGAGCGACGAATTCCACACGTGGGCCACGCCGTCGGAGTCTGCGAAGCTGCGCAGCGCGTCAACCTGGTTTTTCATCAGGGCGATGAGCGGCGAAACCACCACGGCCACGCCCGGCATGTCGAGCGCCGGCAACTGGTAGCACAGCGATTTGCCGCCCCCGGTGGGCATCATCACAAAGGTGTCGTCCCCGTTCATTACCGAGGCCACAACCTCGATTTGGCGGCCCCTAAAGTCGTCAAAACCAAAAAATGACTTCAATAAAGCCCGGCTGGATACCGGTTCAAACGTGGCCATAGGCGGTGAAAAAAACGGCGCAAAATTGCACCAAAACTTGAAGGTACGACCAATCCTACCTTTGCAGCATGTCCGACGGTTCACGCATGCCCTTTTTGGCGCACCTCGCGGCGCTCCGAACCCACTTGGTGCGGGCGTCGGGCTTCATCCTTGCCGGGGCCGTCGTCGCCTTCGTCTTCATGGACTGGCTTTTTGCCCACGTGCTGCTGGCGCCCAAAGAGGCCAACTTCATCACCTACCGGTTGTTTTGCGAGGCCGGAACCTACCTCGACCTGCCGTCCCTCTGCATCGGCGGATTCCAACTCGACCTGCTCAACACCCAAATGGCGGGTCAATTCAGCCTGCACATGTGGCTGTCCCTGGTCGCAGGCTTGATTATGGCTTTTCCGTTCGTGCTCTTTGAACTCTGGCGCTTCATCGGCCCCGGCCTTACCGAGCGCGAGCGCAGCCTTTCCGTCCTGTTTATCGGCTCGGCCTCCTTGCTTTTCTTTCTCGGAGCCCTGTTTGGCTACTACCTCATCGTGCCGCTAAGCCTCCAGTTTTTGGCGACCTACACCGTCAGTGGCGAAATTCAAAACCTCTTTGAAATGTCGTCCTACCTCTCGACCGTGACCAGTGTGGTGGTTGCGAGCGGACTCCTCTTTGAACTGCCCGTTGCCGTGTATTTGCTGTCGCGACTCGGACTCACCACCCCCCAGGGAATGCGCACCTACCGCCGCCACGCCTGGATTGGAATTTTGACGATTGCGGCCGTCATCACCCCGCCCGACGTATTCAGCCAAATCGTGGTCTCGCTGCCGGTGGCCTTACTCTACGAACTGAGTATCGGCTTGAGTCACCTGGCACACGTTCAACGCAAAAACCGCGTTAAATCCAACGCATGATGACCCTCCGCGCCGAAAATCTGGTTAAAACCTACCGCGGCCGCCGCGTGGTGGACGGGGCGAGCTTTAGCGTGAATCAAGGCGAAATCGTCGGGCTGCTCGGGCCCAACGGCGCCGGAAAGACGACGTCCTTTTACAGCGTAGTGGGCCTGGTTCGCCCCGACGAGGGCCGCGTCCTGCTCAACGACCAGGAGCTCACCGACCTCCCCATGTACCGCCGTGCGCAGCTCGGCATCGGCTACTTAGCTCAAGAAGCCTCGGTATTCCGCAAGCTCAGCGTCGAAGACAACGTGGCCGCCGTGCTGGAGTGGCGCGGTTTCGATCGGGCCGAAGTGCGCCGCCGCACCGACGAACTCCTCGACGAATTCAGCCTGACCAAGGTGCGGGCCTCGCGGGGTGAACTCCTTTCGGGTGGCGAACGCCGCCGCACCGAAATTGCCCGCTGCCTGGCATCCGACCCCAAATTCATCCTCCTCGACGAGCCCTTTGCGGGCGTTGACCCCATCGCCGTCGAAGACATTCAAACCATTGTGGCCCGCTTGGCCGACGAACGCGGAATCGGCGTGCTCATCACCGACCACAACGTCCACGAAACCCTGGCCATCACCGACCGGACCTACCTCATGTTTGAGGGCAAAATCATCAAGAGCGGAACGGCCGAAGAACTCGCCGAAGACGAGGTCGTTCGCCGCGTCTACTTGGGCCAGAACTTCAGTCTTCGCCGCGGTGGGCGGCGCGGCGCAACCGGTCGTTAACCGCCCGTCCGAGCCCCTCTTCGGGGGCCAACTCCATCCACAGTTCGCGGTCGCTGGAGGCCGCAAAATCCCGAAGGGCCGCAAACAACCGCTGCGCGCCTTCGGAACCGCTTCCGTTCGTCGTGAGCGAAGCAAGGCCGTGCGTTCCAGGCTGCCACGCAAGGTACTGGTTGCCCGCCTCGGGCTCGACCGAAGACCAATCAAAACCATGGGGTACCAGTCGGACCGGCTTCCCCGGGGCGTAGTGGGCGTCCAGCATACCCGGAGCGACGGGTCGACTCGAAGAACGGCGTACCTCGGGTTCGTAGCCCAGCAGCTCGCGCAGCCGTTCGAGCGGAACGCCCCCAAGGCGAAGCACCACCGCTGCGCCGCCGTCGGCCCACGAAACAATGGTCGATTCCAAACCGACCGCACAGGGTCCGCCGTCGAGGATGTAGTCCACCTTGCCCGCGAGCTGATCGGCCACGTGCTGGGCCGTAGTCGGCGATACAAACCCAAAGGGATTCGCGCTGGGCGCCGCCACGGGCACGCCCGCCGACGCGATGAGCTGCCGGGCCAGATCCAATTGCGGAATCCGCACCGCCACGTGGTCCAACCCCGCCGTGACCAGGTCCGGAACCTCTGGCCGCTTGGGAACCACGTAGGTCAAGGCCGCCGGTCCCAGCGCCGACCAAAGGACTCGGGCCTCGGCCGGAACCTGGGCGGCCACGCGGTCCACGTCGTTCCAGTCGGCCAAATGCACAATGAGGGGATCAAAATGCGGGCGGTTTTTCGCCGCAAAAATCCGCGCAACCGCGACTTCGTCGAGGGCGTTCGCAGCCAGGCCGTACACCGTTTCCGTAGGCATGCCCACCAGGCCGCCGGACCGAAGTACCGACGCGGCTCGGGCTAAATCGGTCCCCAACTGCTGCATGAGAACAAAGGTAGCGGGCTATTGCCCAAGCTCCATGCGCAGCTGGGCGCCGTCGACCACGTCCACCAGGCGAAACGCCACCGCTCGGTCGTAGCGCTCGCCCCAAATGCGCGCATAAACCACGGCCGAATACTGATTGGCCGAGCGGCTGTGGCTCCCTTCGGTCCAATCGATCCCGTCGACCCCGGCATTCAGGTCCCGAAACCGGTACTCCAAGTAACCTTGCTTGACCAAAATGCGTCCGATGTAGGCGCCGCGCGCTTCGCTGAAGCTCAAAACGTGTTCCGGTCCCGGTTGGTATTGGTTGAAATCGCCCTCGAGGGCAATGCGCCTTCCGCCCCAAGCTTCGGTATCCTTGAGCTCCAAATCCAGCCAAACGTAGTCCGCTTGGGTGCCGGCATCGCCGCGCGCGGACCGCGGAACAAAGGACCCGCGGGCATCCTCTTGGCGCACGTAGGTTCCGATGCCCGCCGGAATGTCCTGGCGCACAAACCCAATCCAGCGGTCGCTGAGCTCGTAGCGCGTAACCCGCAGCGAAGGGGAGGGCAGGGCCTTGGTATCGACAAACCGAAACACGTTGCCCGCCAAAAACGCATTTTCGCCGCCGTTGTAGTCAAAATCCAACCGGTCTCCTTGTGCGAATCGGGGCGCCAGCAACCGAAAGCTTTTCCAGTCGCGGTTTTGAAGGATGCCCAGGCGCACGTCGGTAAACGGATTCGAGGTGCGGCTAGCGTCCCAGGGAAACCAGGCGTCGACCTCGTGGTAGCGCTCGGTCCACTTGGCGGCGACGGGGCGGCGCACCGCTACCTGCAGGGCACTCGGAGTTTCCGCAAAAACGACGGGAAGCTGGAGCAGCAGCTGCTCGTCGGCAAAAACCTTGAGGTAGTAGTTTCCCGAAAGCACGGGCATGCTGCTCTCTTCGGGCAGCTGCATTTCGTAGTGGCTGTAGCCCTGGTACGTATTAAAGGCAAGGCGGCCTTCGGGCACCTGACCTTCCCAAAATCCGCGCACGAATTCCGAGGCCATGATGGGGGAGGGTTGCCAGTTCCGGTCGCAGTGTACCCAAACGTACTTAAGCGGCAGCACCGACTGGCTAAAGTCGTCGAAGCGGAGCTGCAGCGCACGCGGCTGACCGAGCCCTACGATGGCCGGAGCGTCGACCCGATCCACGGGGTGCCAAAGGACGCTATGTAAAAGGCTATCTTTCTTTATTTCAGGAGTTTGTCCGATGGCCCAGCCCGGCGCAGCGAGCAGGGCAACGAGGACCGCCGTCCAGCGTGGTATTTGCATGCCTTAAAGGTGCTAAAAACATGTTAAATAATCACCTTTTTGAACCCGGCCTAGTGTACATTTGCCCCGAAATTTTAGCAGTTATGCCCAACGTACATTCTGTTCGGAACGGTCTCGACCTCCCGATCCTTGGTGCTCCCGAAGCCATCGTCGATGGCCACCTCAGCACCTCGGTCTACGCGGTTCGTCCGAGCGACTTCCGCGGACTCGCCCCCAAACTCGCGGTCAAAGAAGGCGACCGCGTACTCGCCGGCGACATTCTTTTCACCGACAAGGCCAACCCCCAAATTGCCATCGCGTCGCCCGTTAGCGGCGAAGTAGCCCGCATCGAGCGCGGCGACAAGCGCAAGATTTTGGCCGTGGTCGTGCTCGCAGACGCGCAGCAGTCCTACCGTTCGGTGCCCGCGGGCACTCCGGCCAACCGCGAAGACGCCATTCAGTGGCTGCTCGGTGCCGGAGCGTGGTCGCTCATCGAATCGCGCCCCTACGGCCGCATCGCCAACCCCGAGGCCCAGCCCAAGGCGGTATTTGTCAACGGAATGGCTACCGAGCCGCTTGCGGTTTCGCCCGCGGTCGCCCTGGCCGGTCGCGAAGAGGACTTCGCCAAGGGCCTACAGGTCGTTGGCCTGCTGAGCCCCCGCACCGTACTCTCTATTGGCGCCAACGAAACGGCACCCGCCTTGACCAAGGCCAGCGGCGTCGAAATCCACCAGTTTAAGGGTCCGCACCCCGCCGGAACCACCAGCGTGCACATCAACCGCATCAGTCCGATCAACAAAGGCGAGACCGTCTGGACGCTGAACTACCAGGATGTGGTCATCATCGGTCATTTGGCGCGCACCGGCAACCTGAAGCTCGAGCGCGTGGTTTCGCTGTGCGGAACCGGTATTTCCAAGCCCCGCGCCGTCACCGCGGTAGCTGGGGCCCAGCTGGAAGGCTTTTTGAGCACGGAGCTCAAGTCGGGCGCCTACCGCGTGATTTCGGGCAGCGTGCTGACCGGGGCCAACGTCGGCAAGAACGGCTACCTGGGCTACTACGCCAGCCAGATTACGGCCATTCCCGAAGGACAGGGTACCGATTTCTTTGGTTGGGTTATTCCCAGTTTCGGCAAGTGGTCGATTAGCCGTACCCTGTTCAGTTGGATGACGCCGTCGAAGAAGTACGACCTCAACACCAAGCAGCACGGCGAAGACCGCGCCTTTGTGGTAACCGGCGTATACGACAAGGTATTCCCCCTGGATATTCTGCCGATGCCCTTGATCAAGGCCATGTGGGCCAAGGACCTCGAGAAAATGGAGCAACTCGGCGCCTACGAAGTGGTGGCTGAAGACTTCGCCCTCTGCGAGGTGGTATGCCCGTCAAAGCAAGAGCTTCAAAAGCTTGCCGGCGAGGCCATTGATCTACTCTACACCGAGATGAATTAATACGCGCTATGAAACTGTTTCAAAACCTTTTTGACGCCACGCGACCTGCGGTAACCACAGGTAGCCTGAAGGGTCTCTTCCCGCTCCACAATGCGCTTGAGACCATGTTCTTTGTGCCGAACCACAACGCCCACAGCGGCGCCCACGTTCGGGATGCCATCGACATGAAGCGCACCATGATCACGGTGATTTTCGCCTTGGTTCCGGCGCTCCTGTTTGGCATGTTCAACGCGGGGTACCAGCACTACAGGGCCCTTGGCTTGGTTGGCGGCGGCGAACTGCTCGCGGAATTCTTCACCATCCAGAACTTCCTGTTTGGGGCCCTGCGCATCGTGCCGATGATCACCGTGACCTACATCGCGGGTCTGGCCATCGAAATCTACTTCGCCTACCGCAACAAGCACGCGGTCAACGAGGGATTCCTGGTGTCGGGTATCCTGATTCCGTTGATTATGCCCATCGACATTCCCTTGTGGATGGTGGCCGTGTCTACGGCCTTTGCCGTGCTCTTCGGCAAGGAGGTCTTCGGGGGAACCGGCATGAACGTGCTCAACCCAGCCCTGACGGCGCGTGCCTTCGCATTTTTTGCCTACCCGACCTACATGTCGGGCGACAAGATTTGGATCAATACCGCGCCCGAACAGGGTGCCCAGGTAGTCGACGGGTTCTCGGGCGCTACGGCCTTGGGCCAGCTCGCCACAACAGGTCAAACCAGCTACTCCGCGTGGGATGCTTTCTGGGGTTTTGTTCCCGGTTCCATTGGCGAAACCAGCACCTTCGCCATCCTGATTGGTGCGGTTTTCTTGATTTACACCGGCGTCGGAAGCTGGAAAATCATGCTTTCAACGGTTTTGGGCGGACTTACCATGGGCTTGATTTTCAACGCCGCAGCCGGATCGCTTGAGCCCGGAGCGATGAAGAGCTACATGGAGCTTCCCTACTACCAGCACCTCATGTTTGGCGGCTTCGCCTTCGGTGCCGTGTTCATGGCCACCGATCCGGTTTCGGCAGCCCATACGGAGCGCGGCAAGTGGATTTACGGCTTCCTGGTCGGCATCCTCAGCATTTTGATTCGCGTGTTCAATCCGGCCTACCCCGAAGGCGTGATGCTCGCGATTCTTTTGATGAACGTGTTCGCGCCGCTGATCGACCACTACGTCGTTGAAGCCAACATTTCTAAGCGCCTGAAGCGCCTTAAACTCCAGCAATCATGAACGTAAACAGCAATTCCTACACCTACCTGTTTTCGGTAATCATGGTCGTCCTTGTGGCGGTCATGCTGTCGGTAGCAGCCCTCTCGCTCAAGCCCGCTCAAGACGCGAATATTGAGCTCGAGAAGAAGCAAGAAATTCTGAAGTCGCTGGGCGTAGAGGTTTCTCGTGAAGAGGCCGGGGGCGCATTTGACGAGTTCATTAAGGAGCAGATCGTGCTTAAAGGTGGCCAGCCCGTGGCCAATCCAGAGGTGCCGGCCTTCGCCATCAGCATGGCCGACGCGGTAGCCAAGCCTTCGGACCAGCGTGAAGTTCCCCTCTTCATCGCCGAGCGCGACGGACAGACGTTTTACATTATCCCGGTGCGCGGTAAGGGTCTGTGGGGTCCGATTTGGGGCTACGTTTCCATTTCCTCCGACGGCTACACGGTTACCGGCGCCACCTTTGGCCACAAGGGCGAAACCCCGGGCCTTGGTGCCGAAATTTCAACGCCGGTGTTCACCGATCAGTTTCCGGGCAAAAAGCTGGCCGTCAACGGAGCCTACCAGGGAATTGCCGTGCGCAAGGGCGACGCCTCGGGCGACCATCAGGTCGACGGAATCTCGGGCGGAACCATTACTTCGGTGGGCGTAGAAAACATGCTCAACGACTGCCTGCAACCCTACATTGCCTACCTTCTCTCGCGCAGTGCTTCGAGCGCACCCGCCGAAGCTGCTGCCGCCACGTCTGATACCTTGATTTCTGCATTATGAGCCAAACGACGACCAAATCAGAGCCTAAAGAGGCCCTGTTTTCGAAGAAGAACGTCAAGCTTCTTTCGGATCCCCTCAACGGATCCAACCCCGTAACCGTTCAGGTATTGGGAATCTGTTCGTCGCTTGCCATTACGGTTAAGCTGGAGCCCGCCATCGTTATGGGCGTCAGCGTACTTGTGGTAACGGCCTTTGCTAACCTGATCACTTCGCTGATGCGCAACCTGATTCCGAACCGAATTCGGATCATCGTACAGCTTGTCGTCGTGGCGGCCCTGGTTATTGTGGTCGACCAAATCCTCAAGGCCTACGTCTACGACGTGAGCAAGCAGCTCTCGGTCTTCGTGGGATTGATCATTACCAACTGCATTTTGATGGGCCGCATCGAGGCCTTCGCGCTGGCCAACACCCCATGGAAGTCGTTCTTGGACGGCATCGGCAACGGAGCCGGCTATGCGGCGGTGCTCATCATCGTGGCCTTCATTCGCGAACTTTTGGGTTCGGGCCAGCTCTACGGCTACCAAGTCGTTCCCGAGTCCTGGTACATCCACAACGGCGGATGGTACAGCAACAACGGCATGATGCTGCTCCCCCCGATGGCCCTGATTGTACTCGCCGTGCTCATTTGGGTACAGCGCGCCAAGTTCCGCCAACTCATTGAAGACTAACCTCCCAACGAACAACACACACGAAAATGGAACTCGTTAACCTCTTTATTCGGAGCATATTCATCGAGAATATGATCTTCGCATTCTTCCTGGGAATGTGTTCGTACTTGGCTGTTTCGAAAACAGTTAAGACGGCGTTGGGCCTCGGTGTTGCGGTAACCTTCACGCTTCTGGTGACCGTACCGGTGAACTACCTGGTCGACACCAAGTTGCTTCAGCCGGGCGCATTGGCTTGGTTGGATCCGAGCTTGGCCGACTACGACCTGAGCTTTTTGAGCTTCATCATCTTCATCGCGGTAGTGGCAGCCATTGTGCAGCTGCTTGAAATGGTGGTTGAACGCTTTTCGCCGAGCCTGTACAATGCCTTGGGCATCTTCCTGCCCTTGATCGCGGTTAACTGCAGCATCTTGGGTGCGGCCCTCTTCGTTCAGGAGCGCGGCTACAAGACGCTTTCGGAGGCCACGGTCTTTGGCGTAGGTTCCGGTGTGGGTTGGGCGCTTGCCATTGTGGCGCTGGCCGCCATTCGCGAGCGATTGAAGTACAGCCACGTTCCGGCTCCCTTGCGCGGACTGGGCATCACCTTCATCATCACCGGCTTGATGGGTATGGCCTTCATGAGTTTTATGGGTATTAAAATCTAATCATCGAAATGTTTACCTCAACGATTATCTGGAGTATTGCGATTTTCACGCTGGTAACCGTATTGCTGGTTACCCTGCTGCTCCAGGCCAAAGCACGCCTCGCTCCGTCGGGCCCCGTGAAACTGGACATCAACGGCGATACCATCGAGGTAGAGTCGGGCAGCTCGCTGCTCACCACCTTGGGCAACCAAAAAGTGTTTCTTCCTTCTGCCTGCGGCGGTGGAGGTACCTGCGGCATGTGCCGTTGCCAAGTGCTTGAAGGCGGAGGCGAAATCCTTCCGACCGAAACCGGCTTCTTCAACCGCAAGCAGATCGCCGACAACTGGCGCCTTGGTTGCCAGGTGAAGATCAAAAACGACATGAAAATCCGCGTCCCCGAGGAGATCTTCGGGATCAAGAAGTGGGAGTGCGAGGTCGTTTCGAACTACAACGTGGCTTCGTTCATTAAGGAATTTGTGGTGAAGCTTCCCGAGGGCGAGAACCTCGATTTCTTGGCGGGTGGCTACATCCAGATCGACGTTCCAGCCATCGAAGTGGACTACAAAGACATGGACATTACGGCGCACCCGCGCTTGGGCAAGAAGGCCGACGAATTCCAGGGTGAGTGGGACAAGTTCAAGCTGTGGGACCTCAAGATGAAGAATCCCGAGCCGCTCTTTCGCGCGTACTCGATGGCCAACCACCCCGCTGAGGGCAACATCGTGATGCTCAACATCCGCATCGCTACCCCGCCGTGGGACCGCGCTAAGGGCGGCTGGATGGACGTGAATCCGGGTGTGTGTTCTTCGTACATCTTCAACCTCAAGCCGGGCGACAAGGTTACTGTTTCGGGTCCCTACGGTGAATTCCACATCAAAGAGACCGATGCCGAAATGATCTACATCGGCGGCGGTGCAGGTATGGCTCCGATGCGTTCGCACCTGTTCCACTTGTTTCACACGCTGAAGACGGGCCGCAAGGTGTCGTACTGGTACGGAGGCCGTTCGCGCCGCGAGCTCTTCTACATCGACGACTTCCGTCAAATTGAGGAGCAGTTCCCGAACTTCAAGTTTCACTTGGTGCTCAGCGAGCCGCTTCCCGAAGACAATTGGACCGCGAAGACGAGCATGGACAGTCCCGGTGACGGCTTTGTAGGCTTTGTGCACCAGGCGTTGATCGACAACTACCTGTCCAAGCACGATGCGCCCGAGGATATTGAATACTACTTCTGCGGACCGCCGATGATGAACGCAGCGGTACTGAAGATGGTTGACGACTTTGGGGTTCCGCCCGAAAACGTTTCCTTCGATGATTTCGGAGGCTAAGTCACGACTCAAGGGCGCCCTAGGGCGCCCTTTTTTGGTTTTGAACGCCGTCGCGATGGCGTTTCTTGCGGTTTCGTGCAGCTCCGAGGCGGAATTCGTCGCAGAAGGCGAGGCTCAAGGAACCACCTTCGTGGTGCGCGCCTACGGCGATTCGCTGGACCTTACCCAAGACGACATCGCCCGCTGGCTCGACGCCTACAACCGGGCCGCTTCAGCCTGGGACCCCAACTCGGAACTTTCCCGCCTGAACCGGGGTGAGGCGGTGCGTCCGTCGCCCGTACTCGCTGACCTGCTCGTGGTCACCGAAGCCCTGCGTACCGCCACCGATTCGGTGGTCGAGCCGGCCCTGGAGCCCGTGCTGGCGGCCTGGGGATTCTCGGTGGGCGAAAACCTGCTTCCGACGTCATCGGGTGCCCGCCGCGATTCCGCCCTGGTCGATTCACTTTTGGCGCTCGTGCGCTGGTCCGCGCCCGTGGTGCAGCCCGACGGCCAGCTGCGCCTGCTGCGCCCCCTAAACGTCAATGCCTTTGCCCAGGGTCATTCGGTGGACCTCGTGATGGATTCCCTGCGCGCGCGGGGCGCCACCGCCGCGTTCGTCGAAATAGGCGGCGAGGTGCGCAGCATGGGCCGCAAACCCCACGGCGAATCCTTTACCGTGGGCATTGAAAAACCGGTGGTTTCGGGCGACCGCAGCCTGCAGATGACGGTGGAACTGGACGACCGCGCACTGGCCACCTCGGGAAACTACCGCAAGTTTCAAGTAGATCCGGTAACCGGCGTCAAGTATGGCCACAGCGTGAATCCGCGCACCGGCTGGCCAGCGCCGACCGACGTGCTCAGTGCGACCTTGATTGGCCCGACCTGCGCCGAGGCCGACGCCTTCGCCACCATGGCCATGGTGCTGGGACTAGAAAAAACGAAAACGTGGTTGGCTGCCCACCCCGAGTGGGATGCGGTACTCATCTATAGCGACCCGACGGGGGCGCTTAAGGTCTACGATTCGCGGTCCGCTTACTGATTCGCGCACTGCTCGCTCGGAGCCTTGCCGCACAGCGAACAGGATTCGCCGTCTTGGTTTAAAAACGGACTCTGTG
The DNA here is from genome assembly GCA_021298655.1 of Cryomorphaceae bacterium. GTDB lineage: Bacteria > Bacteroidota > Bacteroidia > Flavobacteriales > Schleiferiaceae > TMED14. The sequence goes on from JAJTFK010000012.1 coordinate 38,096, forward strand.
AGGCACAGGTGCCTTCAAACTTGCCGTCTTTTTTGCCCCAAATTTTGACGGCCATTCCGAGCATACCAAGGGCCAAAAGGCCGGCTACAATTAGGGAGAGTTTCAGGAGTGCCATAGTGACGGCAAAGGTACGAATGCCCCAGGCTGACTTGGGTTACGCGCTCGGCGCCGCGCCAATTAAATTCACCTCCATCTCAAGGGCGACGCCAAAGGCCGCCTGAACGTCGTGCTGCACCTGATGGGCCACGGCGACCAACTCGTTCGCGGTGGCTCCGCCGTAGTTGACCAAGACGAGCGCTTGCTTGGCATGCATCCCGGCGTTGCCGACGCGCTTGCCCTTCCAGCCGGTTTGCTCAATCAGCCAACCGGCGGCCAGCTTCACGCGGCCGTCGGGTTGCGGGTACTGCGGGAGGCTGGGGTGCGCCGCGGCCAAGTTCGCAGCCCATTCCGCGCTCACCGTCGGATTTTTAAAAAACGAACCGGAATTTCCGAGCTCGGCCGGGTTGGGAAGCTTGCTTTGCCGTATCGCAATGACCGCGTCCGCAATGCTGCGCAGGGAAGGTTCCCGACCCGCAGCGGCGAGTTCTTCGGCAACCGAACCGTAGTGCGTCAGCAGCGCATGGTCTTTGGTCGTCAGCTTGAACTGCACCGACAAAATCACGCCTTGGTCGCGCAGGGCGCCCTTGAACACGCTTTCGCGGTACCCAAACCCGCAGTCGGCATTCGAGAATTCCTCAATCTCGCCGTCTTCCCAGCGCATCCAGCGCAGTGCGTGCAGGCTGTCCTTGGTCTCGACCCCGTAGGCGCCCACGTTTTGAACGGGCGCGGTGCCAACCAGCCCCGGAATCAACGACAGGTTTTGAAGTCCGCCCCAACCTTGGTCGACCGTCCACTGCACGAAGCGGTGCCAGTTTTCGCCCGCGGCGGCCTCGACGACCACGAAGCCGTCGCCTTCTTCGACCACACGCCGACCGGTCCAGGCCACGCGCGCGACCGAACCCTTGATGTTGCCAGCCAGCAGCATGTTGGAGCCTCCCCCGAGGAGAAGGGCGTGTTGGGCGTAACCACGCGGGTCGTCGAGGTACTCCACCAGATCCATTTCGGACTCAAGGTGGTAGAGTCGCTCGGCCGTGACGTCCAGGCCAAACGTGTTGTAGGGCTTCAGCGAAGCGTTGCGTTCGGTGCGCACGGCTCAGGCAGTTCGTCCGGGGTAGGCCGCGAGGCCCTGTTCCAAAACGTCCATGGCGCGCTCTAGCGCCGCCTGCTTCAGCACATAAGCCAGGCGAACCTGGTGCTTGCCCAAGGCCCGTTCGGCGTAGAATCCCGCGGCCGGAGCCATCATGACCGTGGCGCCATCGAACGAAAAATCCGTGAGCATCCAGCGGCAGAAGGCCTCGGCGTCGTCCACGGGGAGTTCCGCGACCGCATAAAATGCGCCGCGTGGAGTGGGGCAGAACACGCCAGCCATGGCGTTGAGGCGCGAAACCAGGGTGTCGCGCCGCGCGCGGTACTCGGCGTTGACGGCCTCGAAGTAGCTCGCCGGCGTCGCGAGGGCCGCCTCGGCAGCGATCTGTTCGTAGGTCGGGGGCGAAAGGCGCGCTTGCGCAAACTTCAGCGCGGTGGCCATTAGTTCGGCATTTTTACTCACCATGCAGCCGATGCGCGCACCGCACATGCTGTAGCGCTTGGAAACGCTGTCGATGAGTACGGCGTGCTGCTCCAGTCCAGGCAACGAAAGCACCGAAATCGCTTCGGCGCCGTCGTACACAAATTCGCGGTAGACCTCGTCGGCAATGACAAAAAGGTCGTGCTTCAGCGCCATATCGCGCAGTGCTTCGAGCTCGTCGCGGCGGTAGACATACCCCGTGGGATTCCCGGGATTGCAGACCAAAACGGCCTTGGTGCCACCTTGGCGCCTAAGGCCTGAGCGAAACCAAAGTAGTTGGCGTAGTAGGGCTCGGGAATGATGACCTCATCGCCCGCGTCGAGGATGCTGCCCATGGCGAACGAAAGGGCCTCCGATCCTCCGGTGGTCACAATCACGTCGCTGGCGTTCACCTGGAGTCCGATGCCCTGATAGTATGCAGCTAGCCCCGCGCGGTAGCTCGCAAAACCCGGCGAAGGACTGTACTCCAGCACGCGCAGGTCGCTCTGCTTCACGGCATCGAGCGCTACCGCTGGGCTTTCAATGTCCGGTTGACCGATATTGAGGTAGTAGATTTTGGTTCCGCGCTGAACGGCCGCGTCGGCCAAGGGGGCAAGCTTGCGAATGGGTGATTCGGGCATCTGCTGCCCGCGAGAAGAAATCTTCGGCATAGTGCCGCAAAGGTCAATAAAAAACCCGCAGCGGTGGGCTGCGGGTTGAAAACTTTACCGGGAGCTTCGCTTACTTGCTCACCTTCGAGGTGCCGGTGGTGTTCACGGGCGTGGTGGGCTGTGCGGGCGCATCCTCAACGGTGCCTTTAATGGTCAGGACCTTAGTGGGCGTAGCCGCGTTGCTGGTTACCGTTACCGTCTTTTGGAAGGCGCCCAAGCGCTGCGTGTCGTACTTCACCTTGATCGAGGCCTTTTCGCCCGGAGCAATGGGCGTCTTGGGCCAAACCGGCACCGTGCAGCCGCACGAACCGACGCAGTTGGTGATGATCAAGGGTTCCTTGCCGGTATTCTTGAATACGAACTCGCGCTCGCCGTTGGCGGCTTTTTTAACCGTACCGTAGTCAATGGTCTCTTGGGTAAACGAGATTTGGGGTGCGTTCGCATTTTGGCCAAAGGCAAAAGTGCTCGCGAGAACTACGGCGGCGGCGGTGAAAAAGTGCTTCATAATAGGTTTAAATTTTTGTGTTGACGAATCAAGCAGGGGCAAATGTAACCGCTGCGGCCAAACCTACGCAAAAAAAATGCCACAAGGTTACCTTTGCGGTCCCTATGGAAATTCCCTCGCAGTACGCCCCCCGCCACGTTGAGCAACGCTGGTACCAAACCTGGCTGAAGAACCAGGCATTTGCCTCGAAACCCGACCACCGTCCGGCCTACACGATCGTGATTCCGCCGCCCAACGTGACGGGAGTGCTCCACATGGGCCACATGCTCAACAACACCATTCAGGATGTCTTGGTGCGCCGAGCGCGAATGCGCGGATTCAACGCCTGCTGGGTGCCGGGCACCGACCACGCGTCCATTGCGACCGAGGCCAAGGTGGTTCAAAAACTGCGCGCCGAGGGAATTAAAAAATCGGACCTCAGCCGCGACGCCTTCTTGGAGCACGCCTGGGCCTGGACCCACAAGCACGGCGGAATCATTCTTGAGCAGCTCAAGGAATTGGGCGCCAGCTGCGATTGGGACCGCACGGCCTTCACCATGGACGAGGTGCGCAGCGACAGCGTGTACCAGGTGTTCGCCGACCTGCACGCCAAGGGACACATTTACCGCGGACTGCGCATGGTCCACTGGGATCCGGAGGCCAAAACCTCGCTCTCGGACGAAGAGGTGCTGCACAAGGACATCACGGCCACCCTGTACTACGTGAAGTACGAGGTGGTGGAGAAGCCCGGAACCTTCCTGACCGTCGCCACGTCGCGCCCCGAAACCATCATGGGCGACGTGGCCGTGGCGATCAACCCGAAAGACGAGCGCTACACGGCGCTGCACGGCCTGCACGTGCGCGTACCGGTGGGTGGACGCGAGGTGCCCATCATCCTTGACGACTACGTGACGACCGACTTTGGAACGGGCTGCCTCAAAGTCACTCCGGCCCACGACTGGAACGACTACGCCATCGGTCAAAAACACGGACTCGAAGTGCTCGACGTTTTGAACGAAGACGGAACCCTGAGCGCCCACGGCCTGCAGTACGCGGGCATGGACCGCTTCGCCGCCCGGACCAAAGTGGCCGAGGACCTCAAGGCCTCGGGGCACTTGGCGAAGACCGAAGAGTATGCCTCCACCGTGGGCACCAGCGAGCGCACCGGCGCCGTCGTGGAGCCCCGACTGTCGCTGCAGTGGTGGGTGCGCATGCCCGAGCTGGCGAAGCCCGCCCTCGACGCGGTGATGTCCGACGAGATTCAGCTGATCCCCGAAAAGTTCAAGAATACCTACCGCCACTGGATGGAAAACGTCAAGGACTGGTGCATTTCGCGCCAGCTTTGGTGGGGGCACCGCATTCCGGCCTACTTCTACGGACCGGGCGAACACGATTACGTGGTGGCCTTGAGCGCCGAAGAGGCCTTGACCAAGGCCCGCGAGGCCAGCGGCCGCGCCGACCTGCAATCCAGCGACCTGCAGCAAGACCCCGACTGCCTCGACACCTGGTTCTCGAGCTGGCTGTGGCCGCTGAGTGTCTTCGACGGCATCCGCAACCCCGAAAACCCCGAAATCCAGTACTACTACCCGACCCAGGACCTGGTCACGGCCCCCGAAATTCTCTTTTTCTGGGTGGCGCGCATGGCCATGGCGGGCTACGAGTACGCCGGGAAGCGCCCGTTCGAACGCGTGTACCTCACGGGCATCGTGCGCGACAAGCTCGGCCGCAAGATGTCGAAGTCACTCGGCAATTCGCCCGACCCGATTGAGCTCATGAACACCTACGGGGCTGACGGCGTGCGCATGGGGATGCTGCTTACCTCGCCCGCGGGCAACGACCTGCCGTTCGACGAGCAGCTGTGCGAACAGGGCCGCAACTTCACCAACAAGGTGTGGAACGCCCTACGCTTGGTCAAGGGCTGGACCGTTTCGGATGAGGCTCCGGCCGACGAGGCCGCCGAATGGGCCGTGACCTGGTTCCGTGCCCTGCTCGACGCCGAACTGAGCGAGCTGCAGCGCGACTTCGACCGCTACGCCCTTTCGGAGGCCCTGATGCGCCTCTACAAGCTCACGTGGAACAGCTTCTGTGCCTGGTACCTCGAGCTGGTGAAGCCCGCCTACGGCCAGCCCATTTCGGCCAGCGTCTACCGCGCCACCGTGGGCTACTTCGAAGAGCTCATGGCGGCCCTGCACCCCTTCATGCCGTTCCTGACCGAAGAAGTGTGGCACCTGCTCTCGGACCGCGCCGAAACCGACTTCTTGGATTTCGCGTCCTACCCAACGCCGAGCGGAACCTCCTACGACCCCGCCGAGTTTGCGTCGGTCGAGGCTCACGTGGTCGCCTTGCGCACGTTTAGGGCCGAGAAAAACATTGCGTTCAAGTCGCCCCTGACGACCGATGCGGCCCAAAAGCCCGCGGGCTGGCCCGCCATCGCCAAGCTCACGAATTCCCTCTGGGGCCGAGCCGAGGGCGGACTCCCACTGCGCGCCGGAACCGCGGAGCTGCGCGTGCAAATCGAGGCAGACGCCGTGGACGTCGAAGCCGAAATCGCCAAAGCCCAAAAAGACATCGAGTACTACAGCGG
>JAJTFK010000037.1 GCA_021298655.1 Cryomorphaceae bacterium
TCGAGTACGCGACGCGGGCGCAGCAGCTGGCTGATTAAACTCAAAAAGCGGCCCTGCTGGTGCCCGCTGCACATGCGCGGCATCAGGACCTGTTGCCAGGTTTCGCGCTCGATGCGCGCCAAGAGGGGCGAGGGGTCGGCGGTAAACTGGCCCGCGTAGTCGTCGATTTCGGGAGGTAAAAATTCCATGGGCGTGGCGTCGAATCAGTCGGCGGCGGTACCAATATAGCGCAGTCGGCTGATGCCGTCGGGGCGGAACATCCGTTCGGCCACCGCGCGCAGCTGGTTCACGGTCAGCGCGTTGACCTTCACCATCAGCTCGTCAAAGCGGTCGATGCGGTCGTACACGAGGAGCGACTTGCCCAGCCCCGTCATCAGGCCCTGGCCGCTCTCTTGGGCCAGTGCCATTTGGCCGAGCAGCTGCAGCTTGGCCTGCTCCAGCGCGCGGGGCGTCAGGCCCTGGCGGAGTGCCTCGAGCTCCTTGCGAATCAGGCGCTCGGCGCGGTCGACCGTCTCGCGGTCCGTGCCCGCGTACACGCCCCAGTGGCCGCCGTCGGCGTAGGCGTTGATGAAGCTCTCAATCTGGTACGCGATGCCAAAACGCTCGCGAATGTTCATGTTCAGCCGGCTGTTCATCGCCGGTCCGCCCAGCACGTTGTTCAGCAGCACCGCCGCCGTGTAGTCGTCGTCGTGCACCGACGGAGCTTCTCCGCCCAGCACCAAATGGCTTTGGTTGATGTCTTTTTCGGAATCTGCGTTGAACAGGGCGGGCTTGGGCACGGCCAGGCGCTCGGGGGCCGACCCCTGGGCGGTCCAGCTTCCGCCAAACTCCTCGGCCAAGCGGGCAAAACGAGCCACCGAAATTCCGCCCACGGAACTCAGCACGGCATGCTCGGGCCGGTACAGGGCCCCGATGAAGCGCAGCACGTCGGCGCGCTCAAAACGCGACACCGTCTCGCGGCGCCCCAAAATATTCATGCCCAACGGGTGGTCGGGGTAGAGCAGGGCGTCAAACTCGTCGAACAGGGCCTCCGACGGATTGTCTTTGTAGCCGTCCATCTCGTCGAGGATCACCTCGCGCTCCTTGGGTACTTCGCGCTCGGGGATCGACGCGTGCTGCACAATGTCAAACAGCAGGTCCATGGCCCGTCGGTAGTGCTCGACCATGAAGCTGGCGTACAGCAGCGTGTCTTCCTTGCCCGTGTAGGCGTTTAACTCGCCGCCCACGCCTTCCAAGCGGCTCAGCACGTGGAAGGCCTTTCGACGGGCGGTGCCCTTGAAAATCAGGTGCTCGGTGAAGTGGGCCAGGCCCTCGTCATCGCGGGACTCGTCGCGCGACCCTGCCTTGAGGTGAATCCCAATGTGCCCCGTGGGCGACGCGGTCGGTTGGTGCACCCAGCGCAGCCCGTTGGGCAGCGTGGCGACGACGAACTCGGGGCGCACCGGTGTTCCCATGCTACAGCGACGGGGGAGTGACGGGGCCCTGGAACGTATCCACGGTGCGCAGCACGGTGCGGAACGCCAAGGCCTTCTGACCAAACTTCGCGGCCGTCTTGGCCTGAAGCCCGGGCGCATGAAGCTGCTGGTAGAGCTGCAGATCTTCGGAGTCCTTGAATCGGTACTGCGCCGCGTAGGTCCGGCCCGAATCCGTGTCAACCAGCACCTCGTGCAGCGTGGCATCGACAAACATCCCCGTGGCCAGCACCTCGGGCATGTGGACTTCGCGCATCCACGCCACCCAGGCATCGTGAACGCTTTCGTCTACGCTAATGGTTACGTTGTAGGTGTACATGGCTTACTTCCCGGCGGAATCCCAGTTGTCCCACAGTTTCTGAAAGTGCAGGTCGAGGCTGTCGTTCTGGCCCAGTACGTAGCGCACTTCGTCCAAGCGCGTGTGCAGCGTGGCCAGCAGCGGAAGTACGGCGTTTTTCTCTTCTTCGAGCGCAATGCGCACCGAATCCTCCGAAATCAGGCGCTTCGACCAGTCGTGGTGCAGCGCGTCCAGTTGCGTGCGCGACGCCACAAGCTGGCCGTCCCAGCGTTCGCCGCGGCGAAGCGTTTCAAACTTAAACAGCGCACGGTGGCTGTTGCGCAGCCAGTCAAAATCCACCCGAAAAATGGCCTCGCGGCTCGCGTCGTAGGTCTTGGTCTTGGCCACGTCAATGTGGCGTTCCATGCGGTTAAAGGCCGACATGAACTCGGCGCTGTCGAGTGCTTGGAGCACTTCGTACGACGAATCCACGGTGGTGCGCAGCGAGCTGATCTCGTCGCCAAGGGGTCCGCGCCGCCCGCAGCTGGCGAAGGCCAGGGCTGCCAGCGCAACCCATCCAAGGTGCTTTACTGAATCCATTCAAACCCGGTGTATGCGGCCAGCGCCTTCGGAATCCGAATGCCCTCCGCCGTTTGGTTGTTTTCGAGCAGGGCCGCCACCACGCGCGGGAGCGCCAGCGACGATCCGTTGAGCGTGTGGGCCATGTAGGGCTTGCCGTCGCCCTCGCTGCGGTAGCGCAGCATCAGGCGGTTGGCCTGAAAGGTTTCGAAGTTGCTCACCGAGCTTACCTCGAGCCAGCGCTCTTGGGCCGCCGACCACACTTCAAAGTCGTAGGTCAGGGCCGACGTGAAGCCCATGTCTCCGCCGCACAGGCGCAGCACCCGGTACGGCAACTCCAAAGCCTGAAGAAGCCCGGCCACGTGGGCCACCATCTCCTCAAGGCGGTCGTAGGAGCGCGACGGGTGCTCGACGCACACAATCTCGACCTTGTCAAACTGGTGCAGGCGGTTGAGTCCGCGCACGTCCTTGCCGTAGGATCCGGCCTCGCGGCGGAAGCAAGGGCTGTAGGCCGTCAACTTCACGGGCAGGTCGGCCTCGGGCAAAATTTCGTCGCGCAGCATGTTGGTCACCGGAACCTCCGCGGTCGGAATCGCATACAGCTGGTCCTCGCCCATGTGGTACATCTGGCCGTCTTTATCGGGCAGCTGGCCGGTGCCGTAGCCCGATGCCGTGTTGACAAAGTGCGGAGGCTGTACCTCGAGGTAGCCCGCCTCGGTGTTGCGGTCCAAGAAAAACTGAATCAGGGCGCGCTGCAGCCGGGCGCCTTTGCCGGTGTAGAAGGGGAATCCGGCCCCCGTAACCTTCACGCCGCGCTCAAAATCAATGAGTTTGTAGCGCTCGGTCAGTTCCCAGTGGGGTACCGCGTTGTCGGCCAGCGACCACTCGGGGCTCCATTCGGCGACGACTTCGTTGTCTTCGGCCGACTTGCCGGCCGCTACCGACTCGTAGGGCATGTTGGGCAAGCGGAGCAGCTGATCGCGCTCTTGGCCTTCGAGTTGCTCGAGTTCGCCCGCCAGCGCTTGGATGCTGGCCTTGATTTCGGTGGTGCGTGCCTTCACGGCTTCGGCTTCGGCGCCGCGTCCGTCGCGCATCAAACCGCCGATCTCCTTGGCGAGGCGGTTGGCCTCGGCTTGCAGGGTTTCGGACTCGGTTTGAATCCGGCGGCGCTCCTCGTTCAGGCGGAGCAGGGCCTCAATGGCCGGCTTGACGTCGAGGTTGCGCTTCGCAAGGGCCGCAACCACGGCCTCGGGGTTGGATCGAATGAGGGATAGACTAAGCATAATCTTGAATAGGTACAAAACTACAAACCCCCTGGCGCCGAAGCTTCAGGGGGTCGGTAAACTTGGGTGAAACCAATTAAGCCTCGCCGCCCTCCGCGAAGGGGACAACCGACACGTAACTCTTGTTACCGGCTTTCTTTTGGAATTCCACAATGCCCTCGCTCAGTGCGAAGAGCGTGTGGTCCTTGCCAATTCCGACGTTGTTGCCGGGATTGTGCTGCGTGCCGCGCTGGCGAACGATGATGGAGCCGGCCGAAGCGGGCTGACCACCAAAGATTTTCACACCCAGTCGCTTGGAAGCGGATTCGCGTCCGTTCTTGGAACTACCTACACCTTTCTTGTGTGCCATGGTTGGATCGAATTATTCGGCTGCCGCGGTTTTGGCTGCCTTCGTGGTTTTCTTTTTGGGCTCTTCGGCTACCTCATCGGCAACCTCAACTTTTTTGGCTGCGGCCTTCTTCTTCGCGCCCGACAAGCTAATGTCGGTGATCACGATTTGGCTGAGGGCTTGGCGGTGACCGTTTTTCTTTTCGTAGCCCTTGCGGCGCTTCTTCTTGAAAACGATCACTTTGTCACCTTGAAGGTGCTTAAGAAGGGTGGCTGAAACAACAGCTCCTTCGATAACGGGGGCGCCAACGCTAACGGTTCCGTTGTCGTCAGCCAACAAAACGCGGTCGAATGAAATCGACTCGCCTTCTTGGCCTGCCAAGCGGTTCACGTACACGCGCTGATCTTTTTGCACTTTGTACTGCAGCCCTGCTATTTCTACAATTGCGTACATAACGAATTTTCTTAGGGGCTGCAAAGATACGCCAAAAACCCACACTTACTGCGTTGGGCTTCGCGAAATAATTATTCCGATCCCGTAATAATCGGCTGCACGGCGGCGACTAATGCCTTTGTATCTTCGGACCCCATTACCAAAAACGATCATGAAGCACTCCTTTTTCGGACTCGGACTCGTTCTCGCCCTGGCGGCTGCCCAGCCCCTTAGCGCTCAGATCAAGTACGAATCCTACGACCTGCCCAATGGCCTGCACGTCATCTTGCACCAAGACAACAGCAATCCCCTGGTTGCCGTATCGGTGCTCTACCACGTGGGCTCAAAAGACGAAATCCCCACGCGCACCGGCTTCGCGCACTTCTTTGAGCACCTCTTGTTTGAGGGCTCCGAGCACATCGGCCGCGGCGAGTACATGCAGCTCATTCAGTCAAATGGCGGCGCGCTGAACGCCAACACGAGCAACGACCGCACCTTTTACTACGAAATCCTGCCGTCGAACCAACTGGAACTCGGACTTTGGATGGAGTCCGAGCGCATGCTTCACGCCAAAATCGACCAAGTGGGCGTAGACACGCAGCGCGAAGTCGTCAAAGAAGAAAAGCGCCAGCGCGTGGACAACCAGCCCTACGCAAGCTTCCTGTCTGAAATGTTCAAGCGCGCCTTCAAGCAGCACAACTACCGCTGGGTGCCGATCGGCTCGATGGAAGACCTCAATGCCGCCAAGCTCGAGGAATTCATGGCCTTCTACAGGAAATACTATATTCCCAACAACGCCACCCTTTCGATTGCCGGCGATATCGATGTGGCCCAAACCAAGGCGATGATCAACACCTACTTCGCAGAAATCCCCAAAGGTGCTCCCGTTCAGCGTCCGAGCGCCTACGAGCCGCCCCTCGGTGGCGAAGTGGTCGACACGATCTACGACAACATTCAAATTCCCGCCGTCTTCGCGGGCTACCGTATGGTTAGCGAAACGCACCCCGATGCCTACGCGCTTCAAATGCTGACCACCGCCCTAAGCGACGGACCCAGCTCGCGCTTTTCCAAGCGCATGGTTGACCAAGACCAAAGCGCCCTTCAGGTGGCGGCCTTCCCCTTCGCCATGGAGCACCACGGCGTGTTCATCGCCCTTGCGCTGGCCAACGGAGCCACCACGACCGGTGCCCTGATGACCACCATGGAAGATGAAATTGCCAAGATGCAAAACGAGCCCTTGAGCGAAAAGGAATTCACCAAACTGCTCAATAAAGTGGAGTCCGAGTTTGTGACGCGCAATTCCAACGTCGCAGGCATCGCCGAAAACCTCGCCAACTACCACGTGTACTACGGCGACGCCAACCTCGTCAACACCGAGATTGAGCGCTACCGCCAGGTTACGCCCGCCGACATTCAGCGCGTGGCCAAGACCTACCTCAAGCCCGAGAACCGCGTTGTCCTTCACTACCTGCCCAAATCCGCTCAGTAAGCCATGAAAAAGATTTTGATTGCCCTCTCGCTCGTGGCTTCGGTTGCGGCCAGCGCCCAACTTGACCGCAGTGTCCGACCCAAACCGGCGCCCGCCCGCACTCCGACTATTGCGCAGTACCAAAAATTCCAGCTGAAAAACGGCCTGACCGTGCTGCTGGTCGAGGACCACAAGCTTCCGCGCCTCGGACTCACCTTGACCCTGGACTTGGGTGAAGTGCGCGAAGGCGAGAAGGCCGGTACCCTGGGCCTGCTCGGCGACCTGCTTTCGGAAGGCACGAAGTCCTACGCCAAGGAAGCGCTCGACGAAAAGGTGGACTTTATCGGTGCCCGTCTCGGAACCGGCGGCAGCAGCGTGAACTCCGGTGGCCTCAGCAAGTACGCCGAGGACCTCTTTGCCCTCACGGCGGAAGTGGCCCAGCGTCCGACCCTGCCCCAAGCCGGTTTTGACAAAATCAAGGAGCGCACGCTTTCGGGGCTGAAAAGCCAAAAAGACGATCCCGCTGCGATCCAGACCGGTATTTTTAATTCGCGCGTCTTCGGCGCCCAGCACCCGAGCGGCGAGCTGACGACCGAGGCGAGCGTGGCCAAGATTACCTTGGGCGACTGCAAGAAGGCCTACCAGACGTACTGGAAGCCCAACGTGGCCACCCTGACGATCGTTGGCGACATCGACTTGGCCAAGGCTAAGGCGCTGGCAGAGGCCCACTTTGGCGGCTGGAAGGGTTCGTTCACCAAGAAAACGACCTACCCGGCACCCGCCGATTTGACCGGCGTGAGCATCCAAATTGCGAACCGGCCCTCAAGCGTTCAGTCCAATATCCAAATCGGCAACACGATCCAGCTGCCCGTGGGTCACCCGGACCTCGAGGCCCTGCGCGTGATGAACGAAATTCTCGGCGCGGGTTCTGCTGGACGCCTGTTCCGCAACCTCCGCGAAGACAAGGCCTACACCTACGGGGCCTATTCTTCGTTCGGAACCTCGCGCTATACCACCGTAATGGATGCTTCAGCCGAGGTCCGCAACGCAGTTACCGACAGCGCAGTGGAGCAATTCCTACTGGAGATCAACCGCATCCGCACCGAGGCCGTGAGCGCCGACGAGCTGCGATCCGCCAAAAACAACCTGGCTGGCGGATTTGGTCGCTCGCTGGAGCGCCCCGAAACGGTGGCGAGCATGGCGGGCAACACCCTGATCTACAACCTGCCCGCCGATTACTACAACGGCTACCTTACCCGCCTCGAGGCGGTAACGGCCCAAGACGTGCAGCGCGTGGCCCAGAAGTATTGGAAGGCCGACAAGCTCCTGATCAGCATCGTGGGCAAGGCCGCCGACATCGCCAAGCCGTTGGAGCGCTTGGGCTTCCCCATCAGCTACGTGGACTTCGAGGGCAAGTCGACTTCGGCACCCAAGTTGGACGCGGTTCCGGCCGGCCTGACGGCCAACGCCGTGGTTACTGCTTCGCTCAAGGCCATGGGCGGACTCGACCGCATCAACGCCCTTAAGTCGGTAAACTGGACCCAAGAGGCGAGCATCATGGGCATCACCATCAAGACCGAGGTGGCCTTCACGGCGCCCAATACGCTGATCCAGAAGCAAACGTCTCCGATGGGCTCCAGCGAAACCCGCTTCGAGGGCGAAAACGTTACGGTGACCGCCAACGGCCAAGCAAAGGAGTTGAGTGCCGACGAGAAGGCCGCCATGATGGCCGACCGCTACCTTATTGACGAGCTGGGTCTGTTGGGTCGCAGCGACCTCAAGCTTCAGGAAAGCAAGATCGACGTGAACGGCGAGTCCTGCTACGCCATTGAGGTGCCCCAGGCCAAGGGCGACGCCGTCGTGAAATTCTACAGTGTGGCCAGCGGCCTTCGCGTGCGCGAAGCCCGTACCCAAGAAGGACCTCAAGGAAAGGCCGTCGTCAACGTGGACTTCCGCGACTACCGCGAGGTGGGCGGCGTCAAGTTTCCGCACGAGTCTAAGCTTCCGCTTCAGCCCGGAATGGACTTGATCTTTAAGACGACACTACTTGAGGTAAAGTAACCGGTTCCTGGTAACTAATTACTGGCAGCCAGATATTGAAAAGGCCTGGGCAGTTTGCCTGGGCTTTTTTGTTAGTAACCAGGTACTGGTAA
>JAJTFK010000038.1 GCA_021298655.1 Cryomorphaceae bacterium
GCCGACGCCCCAGGCCAAGGCCACGACCGGAATCAAGTAGGTGGTCGAAGCCGCCATCAGCGGGGTGGTCAGCGCAATCAGCCGGTTGAACAGCACCGTGGCGATCCCGGTCCCTACGATTCCGAGAAAGGCAAGCGCCGAAATGGCGGGGGTGAAGTGCTCCATGCGCGTCGTTTCCCAAACGCGCGTGGCGCCCAGAATGCCGAGCGACATCGGCACCGTCAGCAGCATGACAAACAGCGTGATTCCGCGCGGACTCAGGTGGCTGAGCCGCGAACCGATGGTGTTGATGCTCACGCCGTAAAAGGCGGCCGCCAAAATGGCCAAGAGCAGGTAGTTGGGGTTGATTTCTTGGCCCGGAACCACTGCGCGCCACGGGCTAATCAACAACACTGCGCCCAGAAGCCCCAGCGCCACGCCCCAGACCTGAACGCGCCGGAGGCTCCGCCCAAAAGCCAGAACACCCACCAAAAGGGCAAAAACCGGCGTCATGGCGTTGGCCACGCCGACGACTCCCGAAGGCACGTGGGCCACCGCGACGGGAAAGAGGATGTAGGGCAGCGAGTTGCCCATCATGGCCACGATCAAGAGCGGCCAAAAGTCCGCTCGGCGAAACTCCCCGAAGTGCTTGCGCGATATGACCAAAACGGCCGCGGCCGCAAAAAGCAAGCGCATGGCTCCGATTTGAATCGCTTCAAAGCTTTGAAGCGCGATTTTCATCAGCATAAACGAGGACCCCCAGACCAAAACAAGTCCGATAAAAAGCCCCCAGGCCAAGCCAGAACGATTCATGAGGCGCCAAAGGTACGCTACCTTTACGGGCATGAATGCACGAATTGTCTCGGCGCCGTGGCTGCTCCGCCTCCTTCGTTGGTCCATCGTCCTGAACCTCTTGGTAATGCTGGCAGGATCGGTCGTGCGCATGACGGGCTCGGGAATGGGTTGCCCCGACTGGCCCAAGTGCTTTGGCCTCGCCGTTCCGCCCACCCACGCGGACCAAGTGACCTGGTCGCCGGAGGCCGCCTACGACCGCGGGCAAATGGTGCTGCGCGATGGAGCTTTTTGGGTGGCCCAAGCGGACCACGCGCCCCAGCCCGAATTCGGCGCACCGCTTTGGGAAAAATACACGCGCCACAACTACGCGACCTTCAACCCGATCCACACCTGGATTGAGTTCATCAACCGCTTGCTGGGGGTTTTACTCGGAATCCCGGTACTTCTCGCCGCCGCCGTGAGCGCGCGCTACCTGCGAAGCCATCCCTGGTGGTTGGTCACCATGCTGGGCGTGCTGGCCACCCTTGCCTTCGAGGCCTGGCTCGGTAAAGTGGTCGTCGACGGCAACCTGGTTCCGCACCACATTACCTACCACATGATGGGGGCCTTTGTGCTGCTGGCCCTGCTGACGGTACTGTTTCGCAACGTCCACAGCCTGGCTGAACAAAACCTCTGGCGGGCCGAACCGCCGGCGTCGCCCGCAGACCTCAAGCCCTTGGTCGTTGGATTTTCGGTTCTGGCCGGCCTCCTGCTCGGACAAACCCTGCTTGGAACCTCGGTGCGCGAAGGCGTAGACGCCCTGGTGCATCAATTCGGATTCGACGCCTCGCGCCAGGGATGGGTCGCTCAGCTTGAGCCGGGAATCCTCATTCACCGCAGCTTTAGTTTGTTGGTGCTCGCCCTGGCGTACTGGCTGTACCGCCGCTCCGCCGGCCTTGCTGGCCTTCGGGCGCGTGCCGGGCTGGTGCTCTTAATTCTGTGTACCGAAGCCGCCGTGGGCGCGATGCTGTTTTACCTGGACCTGCCGCGCGGACTTCAACCCCTCCACCTGATGCTGAGCGCGGGTGCCTGGATGGTCCTCGTCGACGCGGTGGCTAAGGCCGGCCTGATGCTCCGCGCCATTCGAGCGTCTCGAGGTAGCGCGTGAATTCGCCCTCAAAAAACGCGTGCACCGGAGCCAAACTGTCGGCGTTTGGATGGGCATACACGTACAGGGCGCCGCGCACAAAGTGCCGCGAACTGTCGGTAGCGTAAAACTGCAGGCCGCTGGCTGCGTTGCCCCCAATTCGGAACAAAATTCCATAAACCTTTAGGGAGTCGTTGACGTACACCATTTGGCTCATGCCGTCGGCTGCCACGCTGTGCTTCATGGCCAACTCGTGGGCATCGTCGATAAGCTGCGGAAGGTTGCCCCGAACCGGCGCGTAGGTAAACTGCACCCGGCCCTGACAAAACGGGTAGACCAAATCGCCCCATCCCGCCTCGGGCTTGGTTTCCCACGATGCGTTGGGGTGGTGCACGAGGCCGAAGGGAACGGGTGCCTGGAGCGCCACGCCCTCACCGGCCGGAACCTCGATTCGCGGATAGCCCTTTGGCTTGGGAACCAAGGCCTTCTCGGGCCAAAAAACCAGCGCGGCCAGGGCCACGAGGGCGACCCCGCCCAAACCAAAAATCAGGTGGCTAATCTTCATTGCGGCGGACTTTGACCCGCACAATGCGGCGTCGGTCGCAGGCTTCAACGGTCCACGTCAGGGGACCCAGCGCCCGTTCCTCGCCCTTGAGCGGCATTCTTCCGAGCTGCTCCAAAATCAGGCCTGCGAGGGTGTCGGCGTCGCCGCGTTCCAAGGACTCGGGTGCAATGTTCATGGTGCGCAGCACGTCATGGAGCGGCGTTCGCGCTTCAAAAACGTAGGTCCACTCGTCAAGCTGGGTGTAAGTCTGCTTTTCGGTGTCGAACTCGTCGTTGATTTCGCCCACAATTTCTTCCATCACGTCTTCGAGGGTAACCACGCCCGATACCCCGCCGTACTCGTCCACGACCACCGCGAGGTGCATTTTTTTGGCCCGAAAGTCGCCCAGGAGGTCGTCAATCTTCATGCTCTCGGAAACAAACATCGCCGGGCGAATCAAGTGCTGCCAGGGGCTTGCGCCCTCCGCTCCGAGCATAGGTAGCAGGTCTTTGGAGTGCAGTACGCCAATGATGCGGTCGCGCTGCTCCTGGTACACGGGCAGCCGCGAATAACCGCTTTCGGTAACCACGCGCAGCACCTCGCTCAAGCCCCACTCGGAGCTCACGTCAACTAAATCTTGTCGGGGGGTGCATATCTGCTTGATGCTGGTCGATCCGAAGCGCACAATTTCGCGCAACCACTTCTTTTGCTGCATCGTGGTCGCGCTGCTGTCGGTTAACTCCAGTGCTTTTTCCAGCTGGGCTACCGTAACCGTCGAGGATTTTACGCCCCCTTTGCTCAGGGCGCGTGAGGTAAACATCAGGCTTTTGGCCAGTGGCCGCGAAGCCGTCATGGCAGCGCGCACGAGCGGGGCCATCACCAAGCTAACCGCCACGCGCTTTTGGTTTGATAGGGACTTGGGCATCACCTCGCCAAAAAGCAAAAGCACCGCCGTAGCCAAGCCGGTTTCGAGCAGAGCCCGCAGCCAATCCACCATGCCCTCAGAAATGGCTTGGCCAATCCAGAGCCCCCAAACCAAGACAAAGGCGAGGTTAAAAAAGTTATTCCAGATCAGCAGCGTGGCGAGCAGGGACTCCGGATGGCGGCACAATTCCAGCACCTTGGAACCGCCAGGCCGGCGCTCCAGCTCATCTTTTTCACTCGGACTCAGTGCGAAAAAAGCAACCTCAGACGCCGACGCAACAAAGGAGCCGACGAGCAGAAGTATGAGAACCGCCCACGTAATGGCCGTGCTGCCGGCATCGATGGCTAGAAACGCGAAACTCGGGAGGGGGTCAGGGTCCAAAACGGCTGCTTAAATTCAACGGAAGGGCTCAGAACTGGTCGTCGCCTTCAAAATCATCGTCGTCGTGCATGAACGATGAATTGGATTGGTTGCTGCGGTAGCCGCCGTTGCCCGGTCCGCCCTTGCGCGGGGCACCGTATTCGTCTTCTTTGCCGCGCATCGGATTGGGGCCCAGCATCGTCATGGAGTCTGCTGAAATCTCAATGTTGTAGCGGGTTTGGTTGTGTTCGTCGGTCCATTGACGCGAACGAATCTTGCCTTCGATAAAAACCTTGTCGCCCTTGTGCAGAAAGCGCTCGCACACTTCAGCAAGCCGCGGAGACCGCACGACAATCGTGTGCCATTCGGTATTTTCTTTTCGGTTTCCGTCGCGGTCCGTAAAGTTTTCGGTGGTGGCAATGGGGAATTTCACGAGCATTCCGCCATTTTCAAATCGGCGTACTTCGGGGTCTTTGCCGAGGTTGCCGATGAGCATGACTTTATTTAGAGTACCTGCCATGGATATACGTGTACGTGGTTAAGGATGCGGTCAAATGTACGTGAATTTGGTCATCCAATGCACAAAGGCTTGGGGCATGCCGCGGGACCGCCACTCTTCGGGCGTCATCCAGTGGGTAAAGTCGGCAAACCCCTCAGAAACCCTGTACATGTTCAGCGTCAATGCCCGGTGGCTTAAGCGGTGGGTCACTACTTCGGGCTCCAATCCATTCGGTGCGGAATCCAGCTGAACGGGCGCGAAGAGGCCCGACCAT
Source organism: Cryomorphaceae bacterium (assembly GCA_021298655.1). Lineage (GTDB taxonomy): Bacteria > Bacteroidota > Bacteroidia > Flavobacteriales > Schleiferiaceae > TMED14. The sequence continues at coordinate 4,503 of JAJTFK010000038.1, forward strand.
ATTCCCGAGGCGGGTCGCTGGACCAAGCCAAATTGACCGTCTTTGTGGGCTACGGCAAAGTGCCACGACTCGGCTCGGACCTTGGGGTTGCGCACTTTGGTTGGCAAGCCTTCGGCACTGCCGTTTTGGCGCGCCAGGCAAAAGTCCGAAATGGGGCAGCTTGGGCATCGGGGCTTGCGCGGAACGCACAGAGCCTGAGCTAAGTCCATGATGGCCTGATTAAAGTCGCCCGGCCGCTGGGCCGGCATTCGTGCTCCGGCAAATTCCGCGATAAAGGCCTTGCTGGCCGCCGAGTCAATGGGCGATCGCCAGTCCGACAAGCGAGCGTACACGCGGTAGGCGTTGCCGTCAAGTGCCGGCACGGGTTCGCCGTCGAGGATGGATGCCAGTGCTCCGGCCGTGTAGGGTCCCACCCCCGGTACCCCGCGCCACATTTCGTAGCCGCTGGGCCACCCGTGCTCGACCAGGTGCTTGGCTGCTCGGTGCAGCAGGTCTGCCCGTCGGTAGTAGCCCAGTCCGCTCCAAAGCCCTTTGACCACCTCGGGTTCCGCGCGGGCCAAATCGTCCAGGGTCGGGAGTTCGCGAAGAAAGCGTTGCCAGTAGGGCAAACCCTGTTCAACCCGGGTTTGCTGCAGGATGATTTCACTCAACCAAATGGCATAGGGATTGCGCAGACCACGCCACGGCAGCGAACGTCCCTGCTGGTCGTACCACGCGAGCAGAATTTGCGCAACGGCGCTATTTTGAGTTGGTAGGTGCTTCAATGGGGACTATCTTTGCGCCCGCTAAAATAGGCTCCCATTGAGCCTTTGACTTAAACGTTTATACCGTCAAAATCATGACAAAAGCAGATATCGTATCCCGAATTGCCGACCGTACGGGCATGGAAAAAGCAGACGTTCTCGCCGTAGTGGAGGGCTTCATGCGCGAAGTAAAAGGTGGAATGGAGTCGGGTGACAACGTTTACCTGCGCGGATTCGGCAGCTTTGTGCTCAAGAAGCGCGCTCAAAAGACGGGTCGCAACATTTCCAAGAACACCACCCTGGTGATTCCTGCACACTACATTCCTTCATTCAAGCCGGCCAAGACCTTCGCAGATTCTGTGAAGAAGCACGTTCCGGTGAAGTAATTCACGCTCCATCCTTCTCACGATGAATCGAACGGCCTGGATTGCAGCATCTGCCATCGTCCTTGGGGCGCTGGTTTTGTTGCTGTTGCCTACAACGCCCGATTCCGGTTCTCCGGAATCCGCGGAAGTTGCCGTGAGCCCCTTGGATGCCAAGGTGCGCGAAGCCGTACGGCTCATTCAGGAAGGAACGGGGAATCCCATGGAGGCCATCGCCTTGCTCCGCGAGGTGGTTGAAGCGGATCCCCAACACCGAGATGGTTTGTTTCACCTCGGTGAATTTTCGCGCATGTCTGGGCAACTGGACCGAGCGTTGGATCGCTATGCGAGCATTTTACAGTACTACCCAAACGACCACGAGGCCGCGGTACGGTATGCTGAAACACTCGCCGACCTAGGTCGCCGTGACGAAGCCCGCCAATTTGTGGCGAAGTACCTCACGGATCATCCCAACGCTGACCTGAGTTCCTTGACGCAGCTGCGCGATTCCTGGACCGAGGGGGATGCTGAGGCACCCGCCGGATCCGAACCCGTATTAACCCATTAAACGACTTAGTTATGCCAAGCGGTAAAAAACGCAAGCGCCATAAGATGGCTACCCACAAGCGCAAGAAGCGCCTACGCAAGAATCGCCACAAGAAGAAATAAGGGCTGAATCATGCGTACCGAACTGATTATTCAAGCCAGTGAATCGGACGCTATCATCGCCTTACTTCAAGACGGTCGCTTGACCGAACTCGTCGCTGAAAACGAGCAACAGCAGTTTTCGGTGGGCGACGTGTACCTCGGGGTGGTGCGCAAGTTAGCGCCAAGCCTCAATGCGGCTTTTGTGGACGTGGGTTACGAGAAGGATTCCTTCTTGCACTACCACGACCTAGGCCCCCAGATTCCGACCTGGCAGAACTACCTAAAACGGGTTCGCCAGAGCAAGTACACTTCAGACCTGTCTGAAGTCGAAATCCTTCCCGAAATCGAGAAGGACGGAAGCATGGAGGTGCTCCTGAAGCCGGGCGATGAGGTGCTGGTTCAAATCACGAAGGAACCCATATCGACCAAAGGTCCTCGGGTTACTTCGGATATCTCTATTGCGGGTCGATTTATCGTGCTCGTTCCGTTCAACGGACGGATTTCGGTTTCTCAAAAGATCCGAGACCGCAAGGAGCGCGAGCGCCTGCGCAAGCTGGTGCAAAGTGTACTGCCTAACGGCTTTGGCGTCATCGTGCGCACCGTGGCCGAAGGCGTAACACAAGAAGACATTGAGGCAGACCTCAACGACCTAATCAGCCGTTGGAAGACGCTGTACCGCAACGTGCGGGGTGCCAAGCCCAAGAAGTGCGTGCTGCGCGAAATGGACCGGGCTTCGGCCTACCTGCGCGACGTTTTTAACGACAGCTTTGATCAGATCGTCGTGGACCACGAGGCCCTGTACGACGACATCAAAGGCTATGTTGAGGCCATTGCTCCCGAGCGGGCGAACATTGTCAAGCTGCACACGTCGGCGGTGCCCGTTTTTCAGCAGTACGGCGTCGACCGCCAGGTAAAAAGTGCCTTTGGTCGGACCGTCAACATGGGCAAGGGTACCTACCTGGTTGTGGAACACACGGAGGCCATGCACGTAATCGACGTCAACTCGGGCAACCGCTCGGGCAAGGGCGAAAGCCAAGAGGACCACGCCCTGGCGGTGAACCTGATGGCGGCCGAGGAGATTGCGCGCCAGCTGCGCTTGCGCGACATGGGCGGAATCATCTGCGTCGACTTCATCGATATGGCCAAGGGCGAACACCGCCGTGAGCTGTACGAAAAACTCAAGGATTTGATGGCGAGCGACCGTGCGCGCCACAAAATCCTGCCTCCGTCGAAGTTCGGACTGGTGGAGATCACGCGCCAGCGCGTGCGCCCGGCCCAAGCCATCGAGACCAAGGAGGAGAATCCCGACGCCCTTATTGACGCGCCGATTACGCTGATTGATGCGCTCCAGCACAAGTTTGAGCAGATCACGGCGGGCCGCAAGCAAAAGGGCAAGGCCGACACCATTTACCTTCACGTACACCCGTTTTTGGCGGCCTACCTCAAGCAGGGCTGGTTCTGGCAAACCCTGGAGTACAAGTGGACGCGCATCGCGGGTCAAAAGCTGAAGGTCGTGTCTCGCGACGCCTTCAAGATGCTGGAGTACCGTTTTGCGGATGCCGAGGGTAAAAAAATCGGTTGATAAAACCGGTTTTAAACGCTTAAGGCGGCCTGCGAAGGCCGCCTT
>JAJTFK010000013.1 GCA_021298655.1 Cryomorphaceae bacterium
ACTCCAGGCTGGGCTTGTCGCGGAACGTAGGGCGCACATCCAACTTTACGCCTTCAAAGTAGACGTCGGTGTCGGTTAGAATCCACGAAGATTCGTCGGTTTCGTCGTCGCTCAAGCGCAGCGTGGTTCCGCCCGCAACAGGCACGGTTTCCATGGCCATGGTCCAGTTCGTGACGCCCTCGGGCAGGGCCTCAACGTGAATAACCGTGGCCTCTTCGCGGAATTCCGACGCCATGCGCGTTCCGAGCACAGCCATCAGCGCGATGCCCACCACCGACAGCATCAGGGCTGCGCCCATGATTCCGCGGTGCACCGAGCCAAATTGGCGGAACAGGAGGCGAAGTGCGAGCAGCACCAGCGCCACCAACGGCCCCATCAGCACGAGGACGGTCGCCGTCCAGAAGTAGGGCTGACCGAAGCCCGCGGGAAGGAAGACGCCCAAAAGTTCCGTCACCGAAATGCTGGCCCCGTCGATGGTGATCCCGGTGCCAAAGACGGCGATCAGGATGACCGAGCCTACGAAAAAGGCAAGCATTAAGAAAAGCCCGCCAAGGAAGCGCGCGAATCCCGCGAGGATGCTGGTTACTATGTCGCCGGCGGTACGGGCTGCGCGCTTGACGCGGCTGCGGTTTTCATTGGAGTTGATGCGCGATTCGACGTTCCGGAACTCTTCTTCGACCGTTTGGCGGATGTTGTCAAAGGTGGCCGGCTTGCCCTTCATGGCCAAGCGCTCCGCAGGGGTCACGGCCTTGGGCGTCGCTGCCCAAAGCACGAAGTAGAGGACTACGCCAAATCCGGTGAAAACTCCGAGTACGGCGAAAAGTATGCGAACCAGCACCACGTCGATGTCGAAGTAGTTGGCGATGCCCGCACAAACCCCGGCAATCTGCTGTTCTTCGGCGTCGCGGTAGAGGCGACGGCGCTTGGGCTCTGCGGACGCATCGCCCGCGGGGTCGTTCGCAGCCTCTTCGCCCGCGAAGTCCTTGGGCTGCCCCAGCGTGTTCATGGCCGCCTGCACGTCGTCGGTGCTCACGACCTGGCGGGTGCCGCCCATGCGCTCGGTGAAGATTTCGGCGATGCGCGCTTCGATGTCGGAGAGCACTTCTTCGCGGCCCTCGGTGGCAGCGAGGTGGCGGCGCAGGGCCTCGAGGTAGCCCGAAAGCACGGCGTAGGCGTCTTCGTCGAGGTGAAAGAGCAGTCCGCCCAGGTTGATGTCAATGGTCTTTTTCATGAGTTCTTCAGGGAGTTTACGGCGTCAACAAACGAGGTCCATTCCGAATTCATGGCGTCCAAAAGGATGCGGCCCGATTCGGTAAGTTGGTAGTACTTGCGGGGGGGGCCCGATTTGGATTCCTCCCAGCGGTAGTCGAGCCATCCGGCGTTTTTCATGCGGGTCAGCAACGGGTACAGCGTGCCTTCGACCACGAGCAGGTCGGCCTGCTTCAGCGCTTCGGAGATGTCGGAGGCGTAGGCCTCTCCGCGTCCCAAAACCCGAAGCACGCAGAGCTCGAGGACCCCTTTGCGCATCTGAGCGCGTGCGTTTTCAGTATTCATTAATGCAAAGATATAAATAAAACTTGGTACTTTGTTTGGCATAGTACTAAAAACGTGCCAAAGCTGCGGGGTAAACCTTTTTACGCCCCGCGGGTTAACCCAAAAATTCCCAACTCCATGCGATCCCTCCTGACAGCCCTTGCCCTGCTCGCCGCCGCCAGCTTGTCTGCCCAAACCAACGTACAAGGCGGAATTTACAGCAACACCACCTGGACCCTCGCCAACTCCCCCTACGTGATGACGGGGTCGATCGTGGTCTTCCCGGGCAAAACCCTGACCATCCAACCGGGTGTCGTGGTCAAGGTCCAAAATCCGGGTCCGGGCAACATGTACTACCTCGAGGTGCGCGGCAACTTGGTCGCCCAAGGCACCAAAACCCAGCCCATCGTTTTTGAAAGTGCGGTTCCCGACACCACCTACACGTGGTCCGGAATCTTGGTCAAAGGCACCCAGGGCGGCAGCATCAACTTGAATGCCCTGCACCTCAAAAACGCCTACCACGCCCTGGACAACGACCAATTCGACAGCACCCACCACAGCTGGAAGCACATGCGCTTCGAACACAACTACTTCGGACTCATGTACCCCGGGGGCATGGACGTCGACTCGTCGCTGTTCCGCCACAACCAATACGGGCTGTTCATCAACGGGTACAGCTCCGCGGACACCAACTACATAACGCGGTGCCGGTTTGTGGACAACACGGTGGGCGCCAACGGATTTTACTCCGCCACCGAGTTTTTGGGCTGCGCCTTCGACAGCAATACCTACGGATACTTTTCGGCCAATCCGTTTATTTTAAACTACATAGGATTCGAGGACTGCGCGTTTAACGCCAACTACCGGGCCGTCGAGTCGCCTGCGGGGGGCTGGATTCGCTCCTGCAGCTTCACCGGCAACGGGCGCGGGATCAACCAGGCCAACTCCTGCATCATTGAGAACTGCACGTTCACGGGCAACGAGTGGGCCGCCGACGTCTACAACGATACCTACTTCACCGACAACGTCGTCGAAAACAACCAAAACGGACTCACCGTGGCCCGCACCACCGCATGGGGAAACCTCGGCGGAACCCCCGTGGTCGAAGACAACCGACTGTGCGACAATTCGCTCTACAACGTGCTCAACGGCAGCGACTTCAACCTCGAACTGGAGAAAAACTGCTTTTGCCTGTCCGACTCCGCGGCCATTGAGGCCAAGATCTACGACGGCTACGACGACATCACGCGCGGACTCCTCAACTTCGCGGTGTACGATTCCACCTGCACCACCCAAATGTACCGGGTGATGAAGGTGAACATTATGGGTGAAGGCGAATCGACGGCTCCAGCGATTGCCGCCTACCCAAACCCGGTAACCGACGTTTTGGTGCTTGAGGGACTTGCTCCCGGCAGCCTGGTGCGCGTCGTGAACGCCCTGGGGCAGTCCGTGGCCGTATTCCGTGCAGCGAGTTCGACCGAAACCCTCCCTGCAGCTGAATGGCCCCGCGGAATCTACTTCGTGCGGACCGAGGCCAGCGACGCGCTGCGCGTGGTGAAGCCGTAGCGGAGTATATTCGGGTTATGGTATTCAACTTCCACCGCTGGCTCGAGGAGCACCGCCACGAGCTTAAGCCGCCCGTCGGCAACAAGAACCTCACGCCCGAGTCCGAAGACTACATCGTCATGGTGGTCGCCGGCCCCAACGCCCGCAAGGACTACCACTACAACGAAACCGAGGAGGTGTTTTACCAGCTCGAGGGCCGCATCACCGTGCGCACCCAAGAAAACGGCAAGCCCGTGGACCACATTTTAGAAGCCGGCGACATGTTCGTGTGCCCGGCCAAAACGCCGCATTCGCCGATGCGCGAGGCCGGCAGCATTGGCCTGGTGATCGAGCGCAAGCGGGCCGGCAAAGGCTTTACCGACGGACTGCTGTGGTTCTGCGAATCCTGCAACCACCCCCTGCACGCGGCCTACTTCGAGCTGCACAACATCGAGAAGGACTTCCTTCCGCACTTCAAGGAATTTTACGGCAGCGAAGCCAAGCGCACCTGCACGGGCTGCGGGCACGTGATGGAAACGGATCCCCGATTTACCTAGTTACCAGTAACTAGCTACTCGTTGCCGTACAGCCAGCGTTCCGCGTTGGTTCGCAGCACTTTGACCTTCACCGCGTCGGACCAGGGCATGCTCCGCACCAGTTCGCCCGGAACGTGTTCGCCCAGGGGATAGGGGTAGTCGGAGCCCACCGCAATTTTGTCTTCGCCGACCAAGCGCAGCAGGTTTTCGAGTGCGTGCGGGTCGTGCACCAGGCTGTCCACCCAAAATTTGCCCAGGTAGTCGGTTGGCGGAACGGCGTTGTCCACCGCGACCAGGTCGGGGCGCACATCAAACCCGTGCTGGATGCGGCCCAGCGTGGCCGTAAAGGATCCGCCGCCGTGGGCAATAGCCACACGCAGCGCCGGGAGCCGCTCGAACACCCCACCAAAAATGAGCGAACACAGGGCCCGACTGGATTCCGCGGGCATGCCCACCAGCCAGGGAAGCCAGTACTTTTTCATGTCGCCGCTGCCCATCATGTCCCAGGGGTGCACAAAAAGGGCGAGTCCGCGCCGGGCCATCTCTTCAAAAACCGGAAAAAACGCCGGGTCGTCGAGGTTGCGCTGGTTGATGTTGGATCCGATTTGCACGCCGCGCAGGCCCAGCCGCTCGATGCGGTCGAGTTCGCGGAGCGCCAAGTCGGTGTCCTGCATGGGCAGGGTTCCGAGGCCCTCAAAGCGCGTCGGGTTGCCCGCCACCACCTCGGCCAGGTGGTCGTTTAAAAACTCCGCCACCGCGGCCCCGTCGCGGCCGGGCGTCCAGTAGCTGAACATTACGGGCACGGTCGACAGCACCTGCACCCCCACCCCGTGGCGGTCGCAGTCGTGGATTCGCGCCGCCGGATCCCAGTTGTTGGCCTCGATTTCGCGAAAGAGCACGTCGTCCTTCATCATGCGCGCGCAGCCCGGACAGTGGTGCTCGAGGCGAACGAATCCGCCGTAGCCAAACCGCTCGGCAAAGGGCGGAATATGCTCCGGGATGAGGTGGGTGTGGATGTCGATGGGCGCGGGCAGCGAATTCATGCGAAGGATTGCGTCAAGGGTGCCTTGCGAAGATAGGCAGCGCCCTAACTTTGCCCTCGCTATGTGCGGCATTGCCCTTCTGCGCCTGCGCAAACCCCTAGACTACTACCTCGACGAGCACGGGACGGCCCTTTACGGCCTCAACAAAATGGTGCTCATGATGGAAAAGCAGCACAACCGCGGCCAGGACGGCGCGGGGCTCGCGGGGGTGAAGCTCGACATGCCCCCGGGGCAGCGCTACATCAGCCGCTACCGCTCGACCGACCCGAAGCCGATTCAGGACATTTTCACGCGCATCCAAAACCGCATCGAGGAGCGCATCGCCGGCAAGCCCGAGCGCCTCAAGGACGCCGCCTGGGTCAAAGAAAACGTGGCCTTTGCCTGCGACGTCTACCTGGGCCACCTGCGCTACGGAACCTACGGCGGAAACAGCATCGAGGCCTGCCACCCGTTCTTGCGCCAGTCCAACTACATGAGCCGCAACCTGCTCGTGGCCGGCAACTTCAACATGACCAACGTCGACGAGCTGTTTGACGAGTTGGTGAACCTGGGTCAACACCCCAAGGAGAAGGCCGATACGGTCACGGTGATGGAGAAAATTGGCCACTTCCTCGACAAGGAAAACCGCCGCCTGCACCAGATTGCCAAAGACGAGCTCGGCCTGAATAAAATCGAGCGCAGCCAGTACCAGGCCGACCACCTCGACCTGCCCCGTGTGCTTGAGAAGGCCAGCCGCGACTGGGACGGCGGCTACGCCATGGGCGGCATCATCGGCCAGGGCGACGCCTTCCTGCTGCGCGACCCCCACGGCATTCGCCCGGCGTTCTACTTCGTCAACGAAGACGTCGCCGTGGTTGCCTCGGAGCGCCCCGTGATCCAGACGGCCTTTGGTGTGACCGAGGACGAAGTCCACGAAGTGCCGCCCGGCCACATGGTCTGGATTCGCCGCAACGGCGACGTGTCGGTGGTTCCGGTGCGCCCCGCTGCCCCACGCGCCGCCTGCAGCTTTGAACGCATCTACTTTTCTCGGGCCAACGACGGGGCCATTTACCGCGAACGCCTGGAACTCGGACGCCGCCTCACCGACCGCGTGATGGCCGCCGCCGGAGGCGATTTTGACCGCACCGTGTTCAGCTTCATTCCGAACACCGCCGAAATCGCCTTCTATGGATTGGTCAAGGGCGCCGAAGACGCCCTCAAGCGGGAAAAGTCCGCCCAGCTCGTCGCCAAGGGCAGCGCCATCACGCCCGCCGACATTGAGCAGGTGATGACCGCCCGTCCGCGCGTCGAAAAAATCGCCTGGAAGGACGTCAAGCTGCGCACCTTCATCACCGAGGATTCCAGCCGCAACGACATGGTGGCCCACGTCTACGATTCGACCTACGGCATCGTGCAGCCCGACGACAGCATTGTGGCGATCGACGACAGCATCGTGCGCGGAACCACGCTCAAGCAGAGCATCTTGCGCATGCTGGACCGCCTGAATCCCAAGCGCATCGTGGTCGTCAGTTCGGCCCCGCAAATCCGCTACCCCGACTGCTACGGCATCGACATGGCCAAAATGGGCGACTTCATCGCGTTCCAGGCCGCCGTTTCGCTGCTGCGCGAGCGCGGAATGGATTCCGTCCTCGACCAAGCCTACGCCGACGCCAAGGCCGAACTCGCCAAGCCCATGGAGGCCCAGCGCAACGCCGTGCAGGCCGTGTACGCGCCGTTCAGCGACCAGGAACTCAGCGACCGCATCGCCCAGCTGCTCACCCCCGTCGGAACCCGTGCCGAGGTCAAGGTCGTGTACCAGACCGTCGCCGACCTTCACGAGGCCTGCCCCGATTCGCCGGGCGACTGGTACTTCACGGGCAACTACCCCACGCCGGGCGGAACCCGGGTCGCCAACCGCGCCTTCGTGAACTACATGGAGGGCAAGACGGGCCGGGCATACTAAACCCTTAGGACCCTTTTGGGGTTAACCTTCAACGTTCGCAGCCATGAAAATCTACACCAAAACCGGAGACGCCGGCCAAACCGGCCTTTTTAGCGGAACCCGCATCGCCAAGTACGACCTGCGCCTGCATGCCTACGGCACGCTCGACGAGCTCAACAGCCACCTGGGCCTGCTGCGCGACCAGGTTCCGGCGGAATGGGACGCGGTGCGCGCCGAGCTCGCCCAAATTCAGAGCGACCTTTTTGCGCTGGGGTCCCACATGGCCAACGACCTGCCCGAGATGGTGTCTCGCTTGCCCCACAGTGATTCGCAGTGGATTGCGCGCCTCGAGGCGGCGATTGACCGCATGGACCTGGACCTGGAGCCGATGCGGAACTTCCTGCTCCCCGGCGGACATGTTTTGGTCAGCCAGTGCCACGTGGTGCGCACGGTGGCCCGCCGCGCCGAGCGATGGGTGGTGCAGCTGCGCGACCAACTGGGCGCCGACGACGTCCAGCTGCCCGAGCCCACGGTGGCCTATTTGAACCGTTTGAGCGACTACGCGTTTACGCTTTCGAGGTGGCTGGCCAAGGAGCTGGGAGCGCCCGAAATCCCCTGGATTTCAAAGGCCTAAAATTTCGCTTGCGCAGCACCCGAAAAAAACTACTTTTGCGCCATGTACTGGACTCTTGAACTAGCATCCTACCTGAGCGACGCCCCCTGGCCCGCCACCAAGGACGAACTCATTGACTACGCCATCCGCACGGGGGCTCCGCTTGAGGTTGTGGAGAACCTCCAGGCCGTCGAAGAAGAAGAAGCCGAAATCTACGAGTCAATCGAAGACATTTGGCCCGACTATCCTTCGGACGAAGACTTCCTCTGGAACGAGGAAGAGTACTGATTTTCAGGCCAAGCAGACAGCTTGTCTGCAAACGTTTAGGTGGCACAGAGGTTGTACCTTTGGCGACCTATGCTTGACAAGATTTTAAAGGTTTTTTTGGGTGATCCGTCGCAGCGCACGCTGAAGGAGATCCAGCCCTACATCGACCAAGTTCACGCTGCCGAACAGGCGCTGGCTGGCCATTCCGACGCCGAACTCCGCGCCGAGACGGCCGCGTTCCGCGCACGCCTTCGCACCGAAACCGAAGCCAAAACCCTCGAACGCGACCAGCTCAAAACCGAGGCCGAAGCCGAGGCCGACGTCGACCTCAAAGAGGCCCTATACCGCCAAATCGACCGCCTCGACCAAGACATTTTGGCCGACGAAGAGCAGATCCTCCTGGAAATCCTTCCCAAGGCCTTTGCCGTGCTGCGCGAAACCGCGCGCCGTTTGGCCAACGGCCCGCTCCGCGTACCCGCCCAAGATTGGGACCGCGAGCTGGCGCCCCGCCTCGACGCCGTGACCCTCGACGGCGACACCGCCGTGTGGAACAACCGCTGGCTGGCCGCCGGCAACGAGATCACCTGGAACATGGTCCACTACGACGTTCAGCTTTTTGGCGGCGTCGTACTGCACAAAGGCCGCATTGCCGAGATGGCTACCGGAGAAGGTAAAACCTTGGTGGCTACCCTGCCGGTCTACCTCAACGCCTTGAGCGGACGCGGCGTGCACGTCGTGACCGTGAACGACTACCTGTCGAAGCGGGACTCCGAATGGATGGGCCCCCTCTACCAATTCCACGGGCTGAGCGTGGAGTGCATCGACAAGCACCGCCCCAACACCGAGGCGCGCCGCCAAGCCTACCTCGCCGACATTACCTTCGGAACCAACAACGAGTTTGGCTTTGACTACCTGCGCGACAACATGGCCCGCGAAACGGCCGAGTTGGTGCAGCGCGGTCACCACTACGCCATTGTCGACGAGGTCGACTCCGTCCTGATTGACGACGCGCGGACGCCGCTCATTATCAGCGGACCGACGCCCAACGGCGACCAGCAGGAGTTCGACTACCTAAAGAATTTTGTGGTCGGACTGGTCAACCAGCAAAAAACCGTGGCCCAAGACGCGCTGACCAAGGCCAAAGAGGCCCTTGCCGCCGGGGACAAAACCGAGGCGGGATTCCAGCTGCTTCGCTCGCACCGCGCCCTGCCCAAAAACAAGGCGCTCATCAAGTTTTTGTCGGAAGACGGCGTGAAGGCGCTGCTCCAAAAGACCGAGGGCGTCTACCTCCAGGACCAAGGCAAGGAGATGAAAAAGATCGACGAAGCCCTGTACTTCACGATCGAAGAGAAGCACAACCAAGTGAACCTCACCAACTTGGGCTTGGGCTACTTGGCTGAGCAGACGTCGACCGACTTTTTTGTGTTGCCCGTGATTTCGGTCGAGCTTGACCGCATCGAAAAAGCCCACGACGACGTGGCCGAGCGTGCCGCACGCAAGGATCAATTGATGCGCGAATACCGCGCCAAAAGCGAGCGCATTCACAGCACCAACCAGCTGCTCAAAGCCTACGCCCTGTTTGAAAAAGACGTGGAGTACGTGGTCATGGACGGCAAAGTCAAAATCGTCGACGAGCAGACGGGCCGCATCATGGACGGCCGCCGCTACTCCGACGGACTGCACCAAGCCATCGAGGCCAAAGAAGGCGTGACCATTGAGGCCGCGACGCAGACCTACGCAACCATTACGCTGCAGAACTACTTCCGCATGTACCACAAGCTTTCGGGCATGACCGGTACGGCCGAAACCGAAGCGGGCGAGTTCTGGGAAATCTACAAGCTCGAGGTTACCGTGATTCCGACCAACGTGCCGGCCAAGCGCGAAGACCGCAACGATCTGGTTTTCAAGACCAAGCGCGAAAAATACAACGCCGTCATCGACGAAATCGAGAAGCTGCGCGAAGCCGGACGCCCCGTGCTCGTCGGCACCACCTCGGTCGAGATTTCGGAGCTGCTCAGCCGCACGCTGAACATCCGCAAGATTCCGCACCAAGTGCTGAACGCGAAGCTGCACCAGAAAGAGGCCGACATCGTCGCCGAAGCCGGGCGCCCCGGAACGGTGACCATCGCCACCAACATGGCTGGCCGCGGTACCGACATCAAACTCACCCCCGAGGCGAAGGCCGCGGGCGGACTCGCCATCATTGGCACCGAGCGCCACGATTCGCGCCGCGTCGACCGCCAGCTGCGCGGACGCGCCGGACGCCAGGGCGATCCGGGTTCGTCGCAGTTTTTTGTTTCGCTCGAAGACAACCTGATGCGCCTTTTCGGCTCGGAGCGCATCGCCAGCCTGATGGACCGGATGGGCCACAAGGAAGGCGACGTGATCGAGCACTCGATGGTTACCAAGAGCATCGAGCGCGCCCAGAAGAAGGTCGAAGAAAACAACTTCGGCAGCCGCAAGCGCCTGCTCGAATACGACGACGTGATGAACGCCCAGCGCAGCGGAATCTACCGCCGCCGCCGCAATGCCCTGTCGGGGGAGCGCCTCGCGTTGGACCTCGCCAACAGCGTGTACGACGCCGCCGAAGCCCTCGTAGGCGGAACCAAGCCCAGCCGCGACTTTGGTGCGTACGAACTCGGCTGCTTCGAGAACTTCGCCATGCCGGCACCGGTCGACCATGCGGAGTTTGAACGCCTCAACGCCCACGAGCTCACCCTAAAAACCTATGGGGCCGCCCAGGCCGCCTACCGAGCCAAGTGCGAGCGCATTGCCCTCCAGGCGCTGCCGGTGCTGGAAAACGTGCTGCGCGAGCAGGGCGGCCAGTTCCAGAACATTTTGGTTCCGTTCACCGACGGCATCAAGTCCATTCAGATCCCGACGAACCTGCAGCGCGGGGTCGACAGCCGCGGGCAGTCACTGAGTACCGACCTCGAGAAGGCGATTGTGCTCAGCATGATTGACGAGCACTGGAAGGAGCACCTGCGCAATATGGACGACCTGCGCCAAAACGTGCAGGGCGCCGTGTACGAGCAGAAGGACCCGCTTTTGGTGTACAAGCACGAGTCGTTCAAGTTGTTTAAGGACATGGTGGACGAGATGAATTCGAGCATTTTGGGCTTTTTGTTCCGGGCGGGGCTTCCGCAGGCGGAGCCCGGTCAAGCGGCCGTGCGCCAGGCCCCCGCGGCCCCGGCTCGCGCCGCGCAGCAGCTCACGACTTCGGGGCCTGGCGCCGAGGAGGCCGGCGCGCCTGCGGCGCGCGGCACTGCCTCGCGGTCGGCTACGCCGCCCGCGGCCGCCGCTCCCAAATCCGCACCCGCCGTCAGCACCAAGAAGTACGGACGCAACGACCAAGTCACCGTCGTCAACCTCATGACGGGCGAGCAAAAGCAGGTGAAGTACAAAGTTGCGGAGCCGCTGCTGACTCAGGGCTGGCAGATACTTGGCTAAAAACTAGCGACTAGTTACTGGTTACTAGTTGAGCCAAGGCTTCGGGTCCTGATTCTGGGTGTTCATCCAGAGCTCAAAGTGGAGCGTGGAGGCCCCCGTTTCGGGGTCTTCCATTACGCGGCCAATGGCCTCTTTGGTTGAGATTTTGGCACCCTTGGCTACGAAGACCTCCGAAAGGTTGGAGTACACGGTGAAGTAGTTGCCGTGGCGCACCAAAACCACCTTGCCGGCGCCGGGAACACTCACTACAGAAGCCACTTCGCCCTGGAAGACCGCGCGCGCCGTGGATTTGGCTGGCGTTCCGATGTCGATGCCGGGGTTCTTAATCGTTACGCCGGTGGCGCCAGGAACCGCGTTTTCACCAAAGGTTTGGGTCACCACGCCGCGCTCTACCGGCCAGGGAAGGCGTCCGCGGTTGGCCGCAAAATCCTTGGCCAAGGCCGCAGCTTCGGGGGTTAGCGAGTAGCCTTCGCCCACGCTCTTCGAGCCCGTGGTTCCGGCGGCGGCGTCGCGCTGCTTGCGGAGTTCCTCCTTAATAATGGCCGAAATCTGGCGCTCGAGCTTGGCGAGCTCCTGGCGCTTCTTGCCGATCGACGACGAAATCTGGCCTTCCTTCTTTTTGAGGGCGCTCAGGGCCTTGGCCTGCTGGGCGCGCTCCTGGGCGAGCAGCTGCTTTTGGCGGAGCTCCTGGCCGAGCAGCTCTTTTTGGCGGTTGCGCTCCACTTCGACGGCCGCCACGCGTTGGGCTTGTGCTTCTTGGTACAGGCGGATTTCTTCAACTTTTTCCTTGCGGAACTCCGTGTACTGCCGCAGGTAGTTCATGCGTTTGATGGCCATCGACAGGTTTTCGGCGCCCAATATGAAGCGCAGGGCCTGCTCGGTGCTGCCGCGCTGCTGGGCCTGGCGCAGCATGCCGGCGTACTCCTTCATCATTTGGTCGATCTCGCGGTCCTTCTCGGCAATGTCGTTTTGAAGTCGCGCAATTTCCGACTCGGATTCGCGCACTTGGGCCTGCACGTTGCGGATCAGGGCCTCGCGGGCCTTGAGCTTTTTCTCGAGCGCGCGGAGCTCGCCCAGGGTGAGGTCGCGGTCCTTTCGGGTCTTCGAAAGGAGCTCATTCGCCGCGCTGATTTCCTTTTGAAGGCGGGCCTTCTCGGCCTCAAGTTGGCTCTTTTTGTCGCCGGTTTGGGCGCCCAAGTGCAGGGCGCTGCCGGCCAACAAGGCCACCCAAAGAAGGTGCTTAAAACGTAATCCGCGCATAGTCCGAAGGTAGTTCAAAGGGGAACGACAAAACTTCGCCTTTCGTGCGCTGGCTTACGCGGAATTCCGCCTTAGCCGACTGGCTCGGGACCTCCGCGGCCCAGCCGCCGTCGCCCGTGTAGCGCACCGTCAGGGCTTCGCCCTTGCTGGACAAGCGCTGCCAAAGGACCGTCGACGGGTTGCTTGAAGCCACGGCAACCTCGACCAGCACTTCGTGGGCTCCGCGCTGTTCGCGCACCGCCATAATCAGCGACGTGTCCTGAACGGACCACTGCGCGTCGGACCACTTGGTGGGCACCAAAATGGGAAGCCCCAGGGCCAAGCGCCGGGCATCCTCGGTCTGGAGGTCAATGCCCATGCTGCGCAGTCGACTCAGGGGCTCGTTGACGTACTGACGGTAGAGGCGAATAAAACCTTGAACGCTGTCTTGGTACACCCGGGCCCGGCCAATTTTTAGTCCGATTAGGGGGTCGGCCACGTCCATCCAAATCAGGGGTTCGGGCAGGCTTCGTATGCGCAGGTCCAGTTTGGCCGAAAGGGATTTGCCGCCAAAGTCGACCTTGAGGGTGCCCACCGAGCGCTCATCGCCCGAGGGTTGGCGCAGCGTCTTCAAAAGGGCCGCGTGGGGAACATCGTACATAGGCATTTTCGCCACAGAGGGCGCGGTTTCAGGGGGGACCGGCTGGGGCAACCGGCTGCGGCAGGCCGCCAGGCTTGCGGTCGCCAGGATCAGGAGGATGGCGTGCTTCACGGCTTCGGAAGTTGGTCAAGTTTGCGAACCAAGTCGCTCGAGGCGTTGCCCAAAAACTGGGCTTGCAGGTAGAGGCGCTTGGCCTCGTCGTGGGCGCCGAGGGCGGCGTAAATGTCTCCCGCCCGCTCCACTACGGCCGCGGACTGGGTTCCGCCCAAGTCCAGCGCTTTTTGGATGGCCTCTTTGGCCTTGGGCAGCTTGCGTTGGGCCGCATACACGGCGGCCAGGGTGTCCCAAAAATTGATTTCGCCCGGGGCGAGGGCCACGGCGCGTTCCGCCATGCCGGCGGCCTCCTTGAGGTTTCGTCCGCGCAGCGCCAAAAAGTAGGCGTAGTTGTTGAGGCAGGTAGGGTTGTCGGGATGTACCGCCAGCGCCCCTTCGAAGTGGGCCTGAAATTCCTCGATGCGGCCAAGGCGGTGGCAGACTTCGCCCAAGTACATTAGGTACTGTTCGCGCACCGACGGGTCGTCGCCAAAGCGCGTTAATCCCTCGGTCAGGGTGGCGTAGGCGGCCGTGTAGTCGGCGCTTCGGCTTTGGGCAACGCCGTAGAAGAGCGGGCCAAAGGGATGTTCGGGATGCGCCTTCTGGGCGGCTTCAGCGTCGCGCACCAAGGCCGCTACCTCGTTGCGATCGAGGTCGAGCTGCAGGAGCTGCTGGTACACGGGCCACTGGCCTCCGCCCGGGAGCGCAATGCAGCGGCGCCAGGATTCGTCGGCGGTCGCCGCGTCGTCGAGCCAGCGGGCGACGTCGCCGCGAAGGGCCCAAAAGGCGGGGTTGGTGGAGTCTTGGCGAAGCAGGCCCTCGGTCCAGCGCACCGCCAACGCGGCGATGCCCTCCTCGCGGGGATCCTCGTTGAGCAGCTGCGACACGTAGGCCACCTTTGCCCGTTCGGCCACGCTGGGGTCGGACCAAATGGCGGCCGACTCGCTCAAGGCGTCCTCCCATCGGCCGGTGCCCGCCGCCCAGCGTACAAACTGCCACGAAAGCTCGGTCACCGAGGGAAAGGCCTTTTTGGCGCTGCGGAAGGCCATGTAGGCTTCTTCGTTGGCCCCCAGATCGGCAAGGGTTTGGGCATACAGCATCGCCGCCTGGGGATCGCTTGGTGCGGCCGCCAGGTAGTCGGCCGCGGCATGGAGGGCCGAATCGCCTTCAAATAACCGCAAAAAGACATTCCGTCGCGAAGAGGCGCTTCGAAAGCTTGGCCCCTCGACGGCCTCGGCGTAGCGCACGAATTCCAGGGTGGTTACGTAGTCCTCTAAGCCAAAGGACCACTCTGCCGCAGCCCAGTAGTCCGAAGGTCGGCCCTGCCCCAGCTCGCGAAGGCGGTGCTGGGCCTTGATAAAGGCCGCGTAGTCTTGGCGTTGGTAGCTCGTCCAGGCCAAAAGCTGCCAGGTGGGTACGTTTTGGGGCACTTTAGCGGCCCGAGCGGCCGTTGCGCGACCAAGGCGGTCGAGCAGCTTGGCCTGGCGGGCGGGCGGAGCCTGCTGAACCTTGCGCAGCTGCGCTTCAAGCTTTGGTTCGGAATCCCAGGTAGGCGCCGATGCCTGCGCCCACGCACTCCCCCCCGCAAGGGCTGCGATGCAGATCAGGAGTGCGCCGAACCTCATTCGCCTTCGAGTCGGGAATAGTCGCCGAGGCTAAGCGAAACAAACTGCCCGTCGAGCACCGCGTGGCGGCCAATCATGGAGTTGCGCAGCGTAATTCGCTGGAGTTGGCTGTCTTCGCCCACAATGCAGTCGGTCAGGGTGGAATCGGTCACGGTGCTGCGGGCCCCAATGCTGACGTGGGGTCCAACGCTGCTGTTTACAATTTTTGCGCCAGGCCCAATGAAGCACGGCGGAATGATTCGGGCGTTGACCAGTTCCGCGTTCGGCGAAACGAGCTCTTCGTCAAACTGGACGAAGTCCAAAATGCGGCCGTTGGTTTCGACGGTAACGTCTTTGTTGCCGCAGTCCATCCAGGCGTCCACGGTTCCGGGCACAAAGCGCAGCCCGGCGTTTTTCATGTTTTCCAGCGCGTGGGTGAGCTGGTACTCGCCGCCGCCCTTGATGTCGTTGTCGATAAGGTACTGCAGCTCGCGGCGCAGGCGGGCGCCGTCCTTAAAGTAGTAGATGCCGATGATGGCCATGTCGCTGACGAATTGCTGGGGCTTTTCGACGAATTCGACGATTCGGCCGTCTTCGCCCAACTGCACCACGCCAAAGGCGCGCGGATCGTCGACGCGCTTCACCCAAATCACGCCGTCGGCATGTTGGTCGAGCTTGAAATCGGCGCGGAACAGGGTGTCGGCAAAGGCCACGACCACCGGTCCCTCGAGGTGTTCGGCCGCGCAGAGCACGGCGTGGGCGGTGCCCAAGGGCTTGTCTTGGTAGTGGATGCTTCCCTGGGCCCCCTGGCCCTGAGCCACGTCGAGCAGCATGCGCTCCACCTCGTCGCCAAACTCGCCCACCACGTAGGCGATTCGGTTCAGTTCCTCGCCAACAATGCCCGCGATGTCTTCGACCAAACGCTGCACAATGGGCTTTCCGGCCACCGGGAGCAGGGGCTTGGCGGTGGTGAGGGTGTGCGGACGCAGGCGCGATCCGCGGCCTGCCATGGGAATAATGATGTTCATTGCTCGGATTGCGGGTTGGTTTGGTCCCGCAAAAATAGGGACTTAGCCCCGCCCGCTGTGGCCAAATCCGCCTTCGCCGCGCTCGGTGGCATCCAATTCCTCGACGAGCAGCCATTCGGCGCGTTCGTAGCGCGCAAAAACCAGCTGCGCGATGCGTTCGCCGGGCTGGATTTCAAAGGCCTCGGACCCGAGGTTGACCAAGATGACGCCCACCGGGCCGCGGTAGTCGGCGTCCACGGTTCCGGGGCTGTTGAGGACCGTGATTCCGTGCTTCAGCGCCAATCCCGATCGCGGGCGAACCTGCGCTTCCCAGCCATCGGGCAGGGCCATGCGGAGTCCGGTGGGAATGAGGCGGCGCTCGCCCGGCTGGAGCACGACGGGCCCGTCAAGGTGGGCTTTAAGGTCCAGGCCCGCGGAATGCGGCGTGGCGTACTCGGGCAGCGGATGGGGCGAATCGTTGATAACGCGAATCATGATCGGGGCATTAAGTCGTTCGTCGGGCAAGCAGGGCGCGCTCGCTGCGGAGCACCAGCGCCAGCATCAGCCCCAGCGCGGCGGCGGCGGGCCACCCGGGTTGGTGGAATGCGATTCCGCCCAGAACCAAGGCGGCCAGCGTATACAGGGCCAAACGGCCCCAATCGTAGGGTACCGGATGCATTTTTTGGCCAAGCAGCAGGGAGAGCAGGAGCATGCCGCCGTAGCTGAGCAGCGTGGCGTAGGCGGCGCCCATCATTCCGAGCGAAGGAATCCACGCAAGGTTGCCGGCCACCGTGAGCGCAAAGCCAAAGAGGGTGATCCACAGACCCATCATCGTGCGGTCGCTGAGCTTGTACCACATCGAAACCTGGGTTGAAAGCGAAAGCAGGTAGTTGGCGAACAGCAGCACCGGCAGCAGCAGCAGGTCGTTCCAGTACTTGTCGGCGATGAAGTGCTTGAGCCAGGGTAGCCCGGCAACCACCGCGACCACCCCAAAGGCGAGCAGGGCCGCAAAAAGCCGCGTCGCAGTCGCCAGCTGCCGCAGGTCGTGCTGGGCGTTTTTGAAAAAGTAGGGTTCCGCCGCAAAACGAAAGGCCTGGTTGAACAAAATCAGGAAGATGCTCAGTTTGTACACCGCCGAGTAGGCCCCGACGCCCTCGATGGCAAACTCCGCCGGCAGCAGGGCCTGAAGAAAAAAGCGGTCGGCCATTTCGTTGGCCACGCCGGGCAATCCGGCGAGAAGCAGCGGAAAACCATACGCCAGAAGGGTTCGGGCCGTTCCGCGGTCGAATTGGGCCGGTTTGATGGCGAGCCATTCCGAGGCAAGCAGGAGCATCATGAAGCTGCTGGCCGCGAGGTTGGCGATCAGGACCCATCCCACCTGGAGCGCCGGCCATCCGTCCACCGACTTCGGTAAAAACACAAAAAACGCGTAGTTGAGTACCAGATTTAGTCCGATTTGCGCCGTTTTAATCGCCACAAATCGTTTGGCTCGGTTGCGGGCGCGGAGTCGCGCAAAGGGAACTGCCGCCAAGACGTCCATCGCAATGATGAGGCCGGTCCACAGTACGTATTCGGGGTGGTCCTGCACTCCAAGCCAGCCCGCCGCGCTGCGGTAGGCGGCGATCAGGACTAGGGCAAACACGCCGGTCGTCGCAAGCAGCAGCGTCATCGCGGTCGAATAGACCTTTTCGGGATCGGCGCCGTCGCGCTGGCTCTGGCGAAAGAAGGCCGTCTCCATTCCGTAGGTCAGCAGCACCATGGCAAAGGCTACCGAAACGTACAAAAGGCTGTTGACGCCGTATTCCGCCTTGGTCAATGCCGCGGTGAGCAGGGGCGTAAGCAAAAAGTTGAGCAACCGCGCGAGGATGCTGCTCAGGCCGTACAGGGCCGCGTCACCAAAGAGCTTTTTTACGCCCGACATGGGGTTAAAGGTAGGCCGCCGGGCGCGGTCGGTCGGGAGCGAAAAAAAATTTTCTTATTGTGGTTTGTACACTAAGTCATTTTATTACTATGTTTGCAACGAATTCCCTCATATGGGGCGGATTCATCAAGGGTTGTGAAACGTCGCTGTCAAAAGCGGCGTTTTTCATTTAATGCCCTTCCGATCGCGGTACACGGCCTCAGGGCCCGAACTTTGCCCCCATGAAGGCCTCCCTTGACCCCTATTTCGATGCGTTTTTGGATCCCGATGCTTTGGCGATTCGCTACGCGGAACTGGCCCCATCGCTCCACCGAACGCCGGTGCTGCGTTCCGCCAGTTTGGACGCTTGGGCCGGAGCCGCGCTGCATTTGAAGTGCGAGAATTTCCAGCGGTCTGGGGCGTTCAAGATGCGGGGCGTGTCCAATGCGTTGCGGGAGCTGGCGAGTCACGGGCTCCCGGCGGGCGGGGTCTGCACCCACTCATCCGGGAACCACGGCCAAGCCCTGGCCTGGGCCTCGGGTGGGCTGGGGATTCCCTGCACGGTGGTGATGCCGAGCAACGCGCCGCAGTTTAAAAAGGATGCGGTTCGCGCGGCCGGCGGGCGTATTGTGGAGTGTAGGCCGACGCTGGCCGCGCGCATCGAGGCGGTTGCCGAGGTGGTCCGGGCCACGGGCGCGGTGGAAATCCATCCGTCGAACCAGGCGCCGGTGATTTTGGGCCAGGGCTCGGCCGCGTGGGAGCTGCTCGAAGACTGCGCCGCCCGGGGCATCGCCTTGGACTGGGTGGGCGTTCCGGTGGGCGGAGGCGGCTTGTTGGCCGGAACGGGCTTCGCGGTGGCCCGCTGGAATCAGCGGCACGGAACCCGCGTGCGCGTGTTCGCCGGCGAACCGTCCGGCGCGGACGACGCGGCACGCAGCCTCGCTTCGGGCCAAATTGAGCACAACGACAACCCCCAAACGGTCTGCGACGGCATGCGCACCGAACTGGGCGACGTGAATTTTCCCGTCATCCGCGAAACGGTCACCGCGATTTACCCCGTCGACGATTCCGAGATTTTGGTCGCCCAGCGCCTGATTGCGGACCGCGTCAAAATCATCGTGGAAACCAACTGCGCGCCGCCCGTAGCCGCGGTGGCCAAGCATCTTTCGGTGTTTTCCGGACAGCAGGTAGGCGTCGTCCTTAGCGGCGGAAACCTAGACCTGAGCGCGCATGCTTGGGGTCCGGCGAATTAGGAAGCATTTAACTCCGTTTAACCTCGGATAGCCGGCAGGGGCCTGTTCCGCCCCGCGCAGCGCAGCGATTACCTTTGCGGCTATGTCTGCTGAATCGAATACGCCCCAGCCCGTGGGAAGCTACCCCGCGACGCGCCGTGTGGGCAATCTGCTGTTTATTTCCGGAATGGGCCCGCGCTTGCCCAAGAGTCCTGCGGCGGCCAGCTCCGTGCCGGGATTGCGCCTGGACGCCAACGGGAACTATTTGGAATTCAGCTTCGAAGACCAAGTTCACAGCGTGATGGCCAACGTGAAGTCCGCCCTCGAAGAGGCCGGTGGCCGCTGGGACCAACTGGTCGACATCACCGTCTTTTTGACGGACATGAAGCGGGATTTTGCCGCCTTCAACCGCATCTACGCCGAGTATTTTGCCGACGTTGACCCCAAACCCTGCCGCACTACGGTTCAGGTTACGGCGCTTCCGACCCCCATCGCGGTGGAGCTTAAATGCATTGCCGCGCTATGAGTGCGCACTTTACCGAACGCGGACCGCTGAATTTGCCGGAAATCCAGCGCGAAGTCCTGGACTACTGGAAGGCCGAAGACGTTTTTAAGCAATCGCTGCGCGACGGAGCCCCCTCGTTTGTGTTTTACGAGGGTCCGCCCTCGGCCAACGGAATGCCCGGCATCCACCACGTAATGGGCCGCGCCATTAAGGACCTTTTTTGCCGGTACAAGACCCAAAAAGGCTTCCGCGTCGAGAAGCCGTGATGCGCTACACCGACGTGTGGAACCGCCTGACGGAGCAAATGGGCTACTGGGTGGACCAAGAAAACCCCTACGTCACCTACACGACCAAGTACATGGAGTCGGTGTGGTGGCTTCTGGGGCAACTTCACGGCAAGGGATTGCTGTACAAGGGCTACACGATTCAGCCCTATTCGCCCAAGGCCGGAACGGGCCTGAGTTCCCACGAGCTCAACCAGCCCGGCTGCTACCGCGACGTGACCGACACCTCCGTTACCGCACAGTTCGCGCTGGTCGCTGGCGACCAAAGCCGTGCGCTTTTTGGCGACCGTGCCGTGCACATCTTGGCCTGGACCACCACGCCCTGGACGCTGCCGTCGAACACGGCCTTGACCGTGGGACCGAACATCGAGTACAGCTTGATTGCCACAACGAACCCCTACACGGGCCTCGAGGTCAACGTTGTGCTGGCCAGCGCGCTGGTCGCCAACTACTTCAAAGCCGAAGAAGAAGGCGGAACGTGGACCCGCGTGGCCGCAGTGAAGGGTGCGGACATGGTGGGCCTGAGCTACGAACAGCTGCTGCCCTATGCCCTGCCGTACCAAGACGCCGATCGGGCGTTTCGCGTGATTCCCGGTGATTTTGTCACCACCGAAGACGGAACCGGCATTGTGCACACTGCGCCCACGTTTGGGGCCGACGACGCCCGGGTGGCTGCGGCGGCCGGAGTTCCGCCCATGCTGGTGCTGGACGCCGAGGGCAACCCCGTTCCGCTGGTGGACCTGCAGGGCCGATTTGTGGCGCAGGCCGGTCCCCTCGCGGGCAAGTACGTGAAAAACACCTACTACGACGCCGGCCAGGAGCCCAAGCTGAGCGTCGACGAAGAGATCGCCATTCAGCTCAAGACCGACAACAAAGCCTTCAAGGTGCAGAAGTACGTGCACAGCTACCCGCATTGCTGGCGCACCGACAAGCCCGTGCTCTACTACCCGCTGGACAGCTGGTTTATTCGGAGTACCGCGGCCAAGCAGCGCCTTCAGGAGCTGAACACCACCATCAACTGGAAGCCCGCCAGCACCGGCACCGGCCGTTTTGGCAACTGGCTTGAGAACCTGAACGACTGGAACCTCAGCCGCAGCCGCTACTGGGGCATTCCGTTGCCCATTTGGCGCAGCGAGGACGGCCGCGAAGAGGTCTGCATCAGCTCATTGGAGCAGCTCCGCGCCGAACTCGAGCGCAGCGTGGCCGCCGGTCACATGGCGACCAACCCCTTGGCTGGGTTTACGCCCGGCGACATGTCGGATGCCAACTACGCCGGGGTCGACCTGCACCGCCCGTTCGTGGACGATTGGGTGCTCACGGGGGCCAGCGGTCAGCCGCTTTATCGCGAAAAAGACCTGATCGACGTATGGTTTGACTCGGGCGCCATGCCCTACGCCCAGGTGCACTACCCCTTCGAAAACAAGGAAGCCATCGACGGGCGCACCGCCTTCCCCGCCGACTTCATCGCGGAGGGCGTGGACCAGACGCGCGGATGGTTTTTTACCCTTCACGCGATCGCCGGAATGGTGTTCGATTCGGTCGCCTATAAAACCGTGGTCTCCAACGGATTGGTCCTCGATAAGAATGGCCAAAAGATGTCCAAGCGCTTGGGCAACAGCATCGATCCCTTTGAGGCGATGGCGCAGTACGGAAGCGACGCCCTGCGCTGGTACATGCTCACCAACGCCCAACCCTGGGACAACCTCAAGTTTGACCCCGACGGCGTGACCGAAGTGCAGCGCAAGTTTTTCGGAACGCTGCACAACACCTACGGGTTTTTTGCGCTCTACGCGAATGTCGACGGATTTGACCCCAAGGCACCGCAGGTTCCGCTTGCGGACCGAGCCGAACTGGACCGCTGGATACTGAGCCGCTTGCACAGCGTGGTCGCCGAAGTCAACGAGGCCATGGATGCCTACGAGCCAACGCGGGCGTTCCGCCCTGTGGCGGATTTTGTCGTCGACGAGCTCAGCAACTGGTACGTGCGCCTGAGCCGGCGCCGATTCTGGAAGGGTGCCATGGGCGACGACAAGCTGGCCGCATTCCAAACGCTTCACGAGTGCCTCGACACGGTGGCCCGCTTGATGGCGCCGCTCGCGCCGTTTTACGCCGAGCAGCTGTACCGCGACCTCAACGGACCCGCGAACTCGGTGCACTGGAGCCGCTTCCCCGAGGCGAATGCCGCGCGCATCGACGCCGACCTCGAGCGCCGCATGGACTTGGCCCAGCGCATGACCAGTCTGGTCCTTAGCGTGCGCAAAAAAGAAAAGGTCCGCGTGCGCCAGCCCCTGCCCCGCATCGTGGTTCCCGTACTCAACCCAACCCAGCACCGCGACCTGGACGCCATCGAGGAGCTCCTGCTCGGCGAAGTCAACGTCAAGCACCTGGAGCGCGTGGAACCCAACTCCGGACTGTTTGTACAGCGGGCCAAACCCGACTTTAAAGCACTAGGACCGAAAGTTGGACCCCGCATGAAAAGCGTTTCAACCGCCCTCGCGGCGCTGACCGACACGCAGTTGCGCGACCTCGAGCGCGACGGCCAACTGACGCTGCAACTCGCCGACGGCCCCTACACGGTGGACCCCGGCGACGTGCTCGTGGTAACCGACGACATTCCGGGCATGGCCGTGGCCAGCGAGCGCGGAACCTTGCTCGCCGTCGACCTGCAGCTCAGCGCCGAACTGCTGGAAGAAGGCTTGGCTCGCGAGGCCGTAAACCGAATTCAAAACCTGCGCAAAGACAGCGGATTGGAGATCACCGACCGCATCCAACTCTGGATTTCGGGAGCAAGCGAGGCCCTTAAGGCCGTGGCGGCCCACCGCGACTACGTAGCAGCCGAAACCCTGGTGGCGGCGTGGGGCGAAGGTTCCGCGCCGGGCGATGCCCACCGGGTCGATACCGACCTCGAGGGCCTGAGCGTAACCCTTTCGTTAAAAAAAGCCTAAAGGGCTTGTATGGGCGACCATATTGTTTAAATTCGGCCTTCTTATGGAACCAACTGTACGCTATTCCGACGCCGAACTCGAGGAGTTTAGGACGTTAATTCAGTCAAAAATTGACAAGGCTGATGAAGATTTGCGCATCCTTAAGGAGCAGTTTACCAACAACATGGATAACGGCACCGAGGATACCGCGCCGATGTTCAAAAGCTTCGAAGAGGGCTCCGAAACCATGAGCAAAGAGGCCAACGCCATGCTCGCGGCTCGGCAAGAAAAATTCTTGCGCGACCTCAAGGCCGCCCTGGTGCGCATCAGCAACAAAACCTATGGGGTGTGCCGCGTCACCGGCAAGCTCATTGAAAAAGAACGCCTCAAGCTGGTTCCGCACGCGACAACCAGTATGGAAGGCAAGCTTCGCAAGCATTGAACCGACTGCGCAAGCCGTTGATGCTCGCCCTGGTGCTGATCGCCGCCGATCAGGCACTCAAAATCGCCATTAAAACCCAGTTCGCCTTGGGCGATTCGGTGGAGCTTTTGCCGTGGTTCCAGCTGCACTTCACCGAGAACCCGGGCATGGCCTTTGGCCTCAACTGGGGCGGAGCCGCCGGAAAGGTGGTCCTCAGCCTGTTCCGTATCGCGGCCATCGGCGGCATTGTGTGGTACGCGGTTCACTTGGCCAAAAAGGGCGCGCACCCCTTTGTGCTCACCACCCTCGCGCTGATTTTTGCCGGTGCCCTCGGCAACGTGCTCGACAGCTTGTTCTACGGCCTGCTGTTTGACCGCGGCCTGGTTTGGTCGCCCGAATACGAATTCTGGATGGCCTACGACGGCGTCGCCCAGTGGGGCGGTGGCTACGCCGCTCCCCTCCTGGGCAACGTGGTTGACATGCTCTACTTCCCGCTTTGGACGGGCTACTTGCCCGAGTGGCTGCCGTTTTGGGGCGGAGATTATTTTCAGTTTTTTCGACCGATTTTTAACTTGGCCGACGCCTACGTGACCGTGGGCGTGGTCTTTTGGTACCTCGCGAGCCGCCGACCCGAATGGTGGCCCACCTAACCCACAGCTCCCTTATGCGCACCCTCTTTTGGGCATTCTGCCTTACGTCCCTTGCGGCCTCAGCCCAGTTGGCCCGACATGCTTCGCCCGCGGTGGCCGAACAACTTTACGTCCACGAACGCTACCTGGCGAGCGACGAACTCGGCGGACGCTTGCCCGGCAGCGAAGGCGGGGCCGAAGCGGCTGCCTACATTCAAAACGCGTTCCGCCAGATGGGCCTCAGTCCGCTTTTTGACGAGCGATTCACCCAAGAGGTGAAAATCCCCGATGCGGCCAAGGTTTCGTCCGCAACCAACTACATGGTGGTGGGTAAAGACAGCGTGCGCCTCACCGCGTCCTTCTGGCCGAGCACCCTGTCGAGCAACGGAACGGTCGCCGCCAAGTTGGCCTGGATTGGCTACGGACTGCCCGCCGAAGTGGCCGCGTTGCCCAAAGGGAGCATCGCCGTGCTCGTGCGCGACCTGCCCAAGGATGCCGCCGCCAAGGCCGGCAAAGCTGGCGCGCTCGCTTTACGCGTTTCCGCCGCCCAAAGAGCCGGTGCTGCTGGGGTAATCGTCCTCGCGCCGGTCAACGGAGCCCCGCGGCTCGACCTGCTTCGCCGCACCCGTCCCGTGGGGATTCCCGTGGTTGAGGTGCACGACGTGAAGTGGGCCAAGCGCCTGGCCAAGTCCGCCAAAAAAGGCAAAGCCGCCAACCTGGCCACCGAGATTGTTGCCCAGCAAATCACGGCCCCCAACGTCGGTGCCTGGCTGGACCGCGGCAAGCCCCGCACCATCGTTATTGGCGCCCACTACGACCACGTTGGCCTTGGTGCCTGGGGATCGCGCAAGCCCGAGCTCGCCGGACAGGTACACAACGGCGCCGACGACAACGCCAGCGGAACCAGCGTGCTCCTGACCTTGGCGCAGATGCTGGCCAAAGTGCCCTCGCTGGGCGACGCCAACTTGGCCTTTGTGGCCTTCACCGGCGAAGAAAGCGGGCTTCTGGGCTCCAAAGAATTCGTTGAAACCATCCCCGCGCCCCTGGGCAAGGTGACGACGATGCTCAACTTGGATATGGTGGGCCGACTCAACCGCTCGGACTCCCTTCGCGTGTACGGCGTGCACACCGCTCCGGAATTCCAGCAAATGCTCGAAACCATTCCCGCCGACGGCTTCTACTGGGACCTTCGCAACGAAATTTTTGGCCGGTCGGACCACGCTCCCTTCATTCAAAAGGGCATTCCTGCGGTGTTCTTTTTCACCGGATTGCACGAAGACTACCACGCGCCGGGCGACGACCTCGAGAAGATTGATCTCGACGGCATGGCGGCGGTAACCGAGGCGGCGGCGGCCTTTATTCAGCTCTTGGCCAACAATGCTCCGCCCACGTTTAACCCGGAATCCTCAAAGGACTAATGGGTAAAAACCCGAAAATTGCGGTCCTGGGGGGCGGATCCTGGGCCACGGCCATCGTGAAAATGCTCACGCAAAATGAGGATTTTGTGGGATGGTGGGTGCGCCGTGAGGAGGTGGCCCTGCACATACGCAAGTACCACCACAATCCGAATTACCTGTCGGAGGTAGCGCTCGAAACCGACAAGATTTACGTTGACCACGACCTGCTCAGCGTAGCCGCCCAGGCTGAGATTTTGGTGCTGGCGGTGCCATCAGCCTTTTTGGCGGAAGCCATCGAGCCCCTGCACGAGGTCCTCGCCCAAAAGTGGGTCGTGTCGGCCGTTAAGGGCATTGAGCCCAATTCCCACCAGATTATTGGCGAGTACCTTCACGACCGCATGGGCTTGGATTACAGCCGCTTCGGTGCGCTAGTGGGTCCCTGCCACGCCGAAGAGATTGCCCTCGAGCGCCTGTCCTACCTCACCGTGGCCAGCGAAAACGAAAAGCTGTCTGAAGCCGTGGCCCAAAAACTCCGCGGCCCCTTCGTCAAGGTTTCGTGCACCACCGACATTTACGGCACGGAGTACGCCGCAGTCCTCAAGAACATCTACGCCATCGCCGCGGGCATGGCCCACGGGGTCGGCTACGGCGACAACTTTCAGGCCGTGCTCGTAAGCAACGCCTTGCGCGAAATGAAGCGGGTGATTCGCGCCGTTCATCCCATCAAGCGCCAAATTATTCAAACGGAGTATTCGGGCGACCTGTTTGTAACCATGTATTCTCCCTTTAGCCGAAACCGCCAGCTCGGCAACCTCATCGGCAAGGGCTACAGCCTTTCGGCCGCACGGTCCGAAATGAAAATGGTCGCCGAAGGCTACTACGCGGCCAAACTGATTCGCGAAGTCAAGCGCGAACGCGAGGTCAAAATGCCCATTGCGTCGGCGGTTTATAAGATCCTCTACGAGAACGCGTCTCCGAAAAAAACCCTGCGGGCACTGGCTGAAAAGCTCAAGTAGCAAAGGACCGCGTCGTACCTTTACCCCTCATCTGAAGAAACTATGGCATTAAGCGTATTTCTGGGCATTGTTGGCCCCTGGCAAATCGTCTTGATTGTGGCCTTGGTTATCCTGCTTTTTGGCGGACGCAAAATTCCCGAACTCATGAAGGGATTGGGCGGCGGCGTCAAGGAGTTTAAGAAAGCCATGCGCGAAGACGACGACGACAATTCAAAAGGCGACAGCAAAAAACTGTCATGACCTTCGATCGGATCGAAGACCTTCACCGGGCCCTAGATTCCGGTCAGACCACCTGTGCCGCATTGGCTGAGGAGGCGCTGCGCCGCGCCGAATCCGAAAATCCCGGCATCAACGCGCTCGCGGAGCTCTTCGGGTCCAGTGCGCGCGCTCAAGCGGCGGCCGTGGACGCCCGCCGCGCCCAAGGCGACCGCCGCGCCCTTGACGGCTTGACCATGGTCATCAAAGACAACATGGTGTACCAAGGGCATGCTGCCGGCGCTTCATCTAAAATTCTCACGGGCTTTGTGAGCCCCTACAGCGCCACCGCGGTACAGCGCGTGCTGGACGCCGGAGCCATCATCGTCGGCCGAGCCAACTGCGACGAGTTTGCCATGGGGTCCTCCAACGAAACCTCGGTGTACGGCCCCGCGCGCAACCCCTTGGACCGCAACCGCACGCCGGGCGGATCGTCGGGCGGATCGGCCGCCGCCGTAGCCGCCGGCTGGGTACAGGCCGCCCTTGGAAGCGATACCGGCGGATCCATTCGCCAACCCGCCGCATTTTGTGGGATATTTGGCGCCAAGCCCACCTACGGCCGGGTTTCGCGCTACGGCTTGATCGCCTACGCCTCGTCGTTTGACCAAATTGGCCCGTTTGCGCGCAGCGCGGGGGACCTCGCCGCAATCACCGAAGTGCTTTCGGGCTCCGACGCATTCGACAGCACCTGCAGCGACCGGCCGGTTCCCTCGATGGCCACCGATGGCCGCGACCCGCGCAGCTTGAGCTTCGGCTACTACCAAGAGGTCTTGGACAATCCGGCCCTAGACCCGGAGCTTCGGGCGGCCTTCATGGCCCGCATGGAGTCCCTTCGGGCGGCAGGGCACCGCGTCGAGGCGCTTCGATTTGACTACCTCGACGTACTGGTTCCGATTTACTACATCTTGACCACCGCCGAAGCCAGCGCCAACCTCGCCCGATTTGACGGCGTGCGCTACGGCTACCGCGCCGAAGGCGTCAAAACCCTCGACGAGCTGTACAAACGCAGCCGTTCCGAAGGCTTTGGCACCGAGGTGCAGCGCCGCATTTTGCTCGGGACCTTTGTGCTCCGCAGCGGCTACTTTGATGCCTACTACGGCAAGGCCCAAAAGGCCCGTCGCGCCGTGCAGGACGCCACCAACGCCGACTTGGCCAAGGTCGACCTGCTCATCAGCCCGACAACCCCCCACACCGCGTTTGAATTAGGACGCGAAGCAAGTGATCCGACCGTTATGTACCTTGAAGACATCTTTACGGTGCAGGCGCCGATTGCGGGATTACCCGCGCTGAGTTTGCCCATGGGGCTGCATTCCAACGGGCTTCCGATGGGACTGCACCTCACCGCGAAGGCCTTCGACGAGCCCACCTTGTTTCGCGCCGCAGAATACTTGAGTTCATGATTCGTACCCTAGCGATATTCGCCGCCCTGACCTTCACGGCGCCCCTGTTCGGTTTTTTGCCCGAGGCGGACACCGTGCGCCACGGCTTGGCCACCAAGGTCGATACCATGTACGCCAAGTGGCTGCTCAGCAGCAGCGAGCGCAACTGGACCAGCCAGTTCAAAGGGCCCATCGACACCTTGGCCGGCGCCACCCTTGGCGTGAGCGACGAGGTGATCAAGCAGCGCCTTGCCGCCCTCGACCGACGCACCCCCATGGACCTGCGCTACACCCAAGACGTGAAAAACGCCATTGCGATGTACGTGGTCCGCAAAAAGGACCTCGTTTCGCGCGTCATGGGCCGCGGTCGCTACTATTTCCCCATTTTTGAGGCCGGTCTGGACCAGTACAACCTGCCGTTTGAACTGCGCGCCCTGCCCATGATTGAGTCCGCGCTCAACCCGCTGGCCACGAGTCCCGCCGGCGCCAAAGGCCTTTGGCAGTTTATGTATGCCACGGGCAAGCTTCAGGGGCTGGAAATCAGCAGCTACGTCGACGAGCGGTCCGACCCGGTCAAGTCGACCGACGCCGCCTGCCGCTACCTGCTCAAGCTCTACGACATGTTCGACAGCTGGGAGCTCGCCCTGGCCGCCTACAACGCCGGGCCGGGCAACGTGACCAAGGCCATTCGTGCTTCGGGCGGAAAAACGAACTACTGGGAGATTCGGCCCTACCTGCCCCGCGAGACGCGCAGCTACGTGCCCAACTTCATCGCAGCCAACTACGCCCTGGCCTACGGCGGACTGCACGGAATTTACCCCGACATGCCCCCGGCGACGTTTTTTGACGTCGACACGGTTCAGGTCACGGCCACCTTGGACCTCACCCAGGCGTCCAACCACTTTAGCGTCGATCCCGCCCTGCTGAAGGTGCTGAATCCGATGTACAAGCTCAACGTGATTCCGGCCCCGCGGGACGGCAAAATGTACCCCTTGGTACTGCCCAAGGCCGCGGTAGCCAGCTTCCAAGAGTGCGCCGACTCGGCCTACGCCGCCTCGGCCCCGGGCCGCAGCAGCGCGGCACCGGAAACGGAATCAGCCGGAGCGGCTGCGACGGCCAGCACGCCAACCCCGGCAGCGGCCCCGTCTACCCGCCGCACCCACACCGTGCGCTCGGGCGAAACCCTGAGCAGCATTTCGAAGAAGTACGGAACTAAGGTGAGCGACATCCAAAAATGGAACGGCCTTCGGGGAACGACCATTCAAATTGGACAACGCCTGGTGGTGAAAAAATGAGGAACTGGATCGCCGCACTTGCCCTAACCGCCCTTGCGGGATGCGGCTCCGAGTCCGGTTCCCCTTCGGGCGAAGCGGCGGCCCCGCAGCGAACCTTGGCGCGAAGCAACGGGACGCACAACGAGCTTACGGTTATTTGCCCCGAAAACCTTTGGCAGGCCTCGGCCGGGTTGGCCGTGGCCGAGGTGCTTGGCGCGCCGGCGGATGGGCTTCCGCAGGCCGAGCCGCGGTTCGGAATCATTCACACCGTTCCCGAAAAAGTGAACAGCCTGCTGCGCAAGGGGAAAAGCATGCTGAGTATTGAAGTCATCCCCGATTCCACCGCCGTGCTGGAGGTGACCGATGCCTTCGCGCGCCCCCAGCTGGTTATTCAGGTTATCGCTCCTTCGGCCGAAGCCCTTCCCCAGGTGCTCGCCGAAGTCCTCCCCCAGTTGGCTACCCGATTTGCCGCCCACGATGCCAAAGTGCTCCAAACCAACTTGCGCCGCCGGAGCCAAAAACCCCTACCCAGCGCGGTTCGGGCCTTGGGTGTTTCGGACATGCTGCTGCCCGAGGGGTTTGTCGTGACCCTGAGCAAGCCCGGGGTGGTCGTCTTGCGAAACGAAACCAAAAAGTCGCTGCAGTACCTGATTTTGACGCGTAGTGCCTCCGACGACTCCCCCACGCCGGAAGCCGACGTGATTAAGGACCGCGACGCACTGCTTCGCCGCTACTTTGAGGGGCCCGAGGCCAAGAGCCACTTGGCAACCGAGCTCCTCGTTCCGCCCAGCCAAATGGCCTACACGGCACCCGGTGGGCACCGCGCGCTCCGCACCATTGGGCTTTTTAAAACCGTCGGCGGATTTGGCGGCGGACCCTTCCTCAACCACCGGGTTTTCGACGATACCCGCGGCATCGTCGGAACCGCCGATGCCTTGGTTTTTGCGCCAAGCACGAAAAAGCGCAAGCTTCAAATGGAGCTGGACGAGGTTGCCGCCTCGGTGCGCTGGGGCGATGTGCCCAAGAAGCCCTAAAGGCTTCGAAGCACCTCCAAGGACTTAAGTTGTCCCCAGCCGGTGTGCTGGGCTTCGAGGTAGGCCAGTGCCGCGTCGAGCGCTTCGTTACGTCGCGTGCGGTCCAAGGGCTCCCCGTGCAGGGCCGCCGCCAAGGCTTCCGACTCCGACGGGGTGCAGGCGGAGCTCGCAAAGCTTCCGAAGGGCGCCCACTGGCCTTCGGCGGGGTAGAAAAGCCCCTGGGACGCCTCGGGTGCTTCGAGTTCGAATCCCAGGTGCCGGCAAAGCATCAACGTCCAATCCAAGGGCGCCCGGCCCAAGGGCGTTTCGGGGCGATCCCAGTCGACCAAGACCGCCATAACCTCGTCAAAAAAGGCCGAATTGGCGCTGCCCTCGTGCAGCACGCGCCGCAAGACCTCGGCAGCAAACAGTACGAGCATTTGTGCCGTGGGCTCGTCGTGAAGCCTGCGCCAGACGGGCTCCAGCCGCGCCTCCTTGATGCGGCCGAGGGAACCCCGTCCGCGGTCGGGTACCAGTTCCAGGGCGGCAAGGGCCTGGGCCATGGCCGGACGAAATCCGCCCGCCGAGGACCGAAGGCTGGGAACATAGGCCGACCAAACCCCGGTATCTCGGAGCCAAATGCGCAGCACCGCGGCGCGTTCGCCCTGTGGGGTGCGGCCAAGTACCAGTGCGGGCTGCGCGGAGCGTTCCATTAGGGCCGAACCAAAAGGCCCTGAACGACCGTGGTTTGGGCCCCGAGTGGGTCGTTGATCCAGAACTGGTAGAGTCCGCTGGGGACCGGTTCGCCCGTTGAACCCTGCGTATCCCAAACAAATTGGCCGCCCGAGGCGTAGCCCTCGGCAACGCGGCGTCCGTCGGCGGTGGTAACCTTGACGTAGCAGCCGTCCACCAGCCCGGTAACGGTCCAGGGCCCGCGGAATTCCGGCCGGTAGGGGTTGGGGAAGAGCAGGGCGTCCGTCATGCGCGCTGCCGGCGCCGTCGAGGCCGAACGCAGCGCGAAAAGTCCGCGGTCGGTAGCGACGTAGGCGTAGCCTTCTTCGAGGTCCATCGCCAAGCCGTTGACGCGGTTGGTCGGGAGCGGGCTGGTCTCGGTCGTGTAGTGGGCCACCTGGGTGAGTCCGTCGGGCGAAAGCACGAATACCCCGGCCGAGGCGGTGCCGATCCACTTGCGGTTCCCGCCGTCGACGGCAATGGCGGTGATGTCCTGGCCCGCAAGGACTGCCTGGACCCGACCGTCCACTTCGACCAGGAGTTGTTGGGCCTCAAACGGCCCGCCCGTAAAGGCATTTTTGGGCGAATACAGCACGCCCAGGCCGCTCGAGGTGCCGACCCAAAGCTTGCCGTCGGGCGTAAACGCAAAGGCGCCAATGTTGGGACTGGGCAAGTTGCCGTTGCCGGTCCCCGAGCCCAGCACGCGGGCCGATGCCACCCCCGCCGCCACGCGCACCGCAACCAACCCGGCGGTGCGGGTCTGTACCCAAAAATCGCCGTTTTCGGCCTGCTGAATTTGGCGTATTGCTTGGCCGTTGAGGGCGCCCACGGTATAGCCCTGCCAGGTTTCGCTCACCGGGTCGTATCGGTGAAGCGGCACGTCCGAAAGGCTGTTGGTCACCCAGAGGGCGCCGTCTTGACCCCAAACCAGTCCACCGCAGCGCACGTCGTTGGGCCCGGCCCCGTTCGCAGCCCGAAGGCTGGTGTTGCCGACGGTCCAGCGGCGGTAGAGGCTCCCGTTGCGGAACTCCAGCACCCCTCCCCCCCAGGAAGCCGCAAACCAGTGGGTGGAGTCGGCCGGATTGGTGCAGACCTCGAGCACGTCCTTGGCGCCGCCCAGGGAGCTGCCGTCGGTGCCGGTCCACGTTGCGCCCGGACGCGGAAGTCGGGTGAGCCCGCCGTTTAGGTAGAGGGGCGTCCAAGGGCCTTCGGCAGCCCCAGTGAGCACGGTCGTGCCGCGCAAGGCATCCCAGCGGACGTCAAAGGACTGGGAAATCCGCGGCCCGTTCACCGCAAAATGCTGGGCGTAATTGGGGTTATCCACGAGGGTGATTCCGCGGGTTGGGTTGGCAATCCAGCGCATTGCCTGGCCATCCTGGCCCGTGAAACCGCAGGCTATGTCCCGGGGCGTAAAGCCGGCGTTTCCAAAAAGTCCGCCCGAAATGTCGCCGGAACCCTGGCCCTGGGGGGTGAAAAACACCACGCCGAATTGGCGGACCACCGCAAGGGAACCGGCGCAAGCACAAACCCGCGTAGCCTCCTGTCCGTCGGAAGGCGTCGCCAACGGGATCCAGCCCGTGGCCGTGCGCAGGTAGGCTTGACCGCCCGCTACGGCCGCAAGCTGTCCCTGGTGTACCGCCAAAGAGGTGAGCACCGAATCGGCAAAGGGCCCAGTGGCCGTCCAAGATCCCGGAAGGTAAAGGGGTGCCGTGAGCGCAGCGGCCTTGAGCCCGTCGGCCGTAGCCGCAAACACGGAATCGCCGAGTACCGCCACGGCATATACCTTGAGGGGCTCGCTGTCGGACCGCATGCGGTAGGTTCCGCGCACCACATTGAGTTCGAGATCCAACTCCAGCAGGCCAAAGTCGGCGGCCGCGAACACGCGCTGCGGGGAGGCAAACGCCCATTCACGAATGGCGGTGAGGCCCTGAAACTGCCCGCTGCGCGGCACGTCGTCGAGGGTGCGCACTTCGTTCGGCGACCAGCGGTCGATGCGGCCGTCTTCGTAGCCAATCAGCGCGTACTTTCCGTCTGGGCTCGCAACCAACGAGCTTAGGCCAACGCCACTCAAGCCCTCTACCGTGCTGTAGGGCGTGAGTACCCGCCCCTCCAGCTCGAGGCTCATCAGCCCGTGGGTCGAAAGGGCGAGCACGCGGTCGTGGAGCACGGCGATGCGCTGCGCTTCGCGAAACGGCGCATGGTACTGCCAGGATTCCACCGCCGTTTGGCCCCAAATCGGCCCCGTAGCACCGGCCCAAGCCAGCGCCCAGTACATGATGAATGTTCGGCGTCCCACCTCACAAAGATGCATACCTTCGCAGTATTAAACGTATGCACCCGATTTTGCGCTGTTTTGCCCTCGCTGCACTGGCCCTTGGAGCGGCTTCGTGCGGTCCGAACCCAGAATTTATCGTCGTTCGCGAGCTCGCCGGCGAGGCCTGGTACCGCGACAGCATGCTCGTTTTTGAGGTGCCCGTTACCGATACGGCGGCAACCTACCGGGTCGAGGTCGACGTGCGCCACGCCGGGGACTACGCCTACCGCAACCTGTATGTGGGCCGCGACGTGCTCAATGCGCGCGGAACCGTGTACCACGACACCGCCGAGTTTCAGCTTGCGAGTCCCGAAGGGCAATGGCTTGGCGACGGCATTGCGGGCCTCAAGACCGTGACGCTGGCGTACCGAAGCGAAGGCCTGCGCTTTCCCAAGGCCGAAACCTACCGCTTCCGAATGCAGCACCTCATGCGCGACGAGCCGCTGCAGGGAATTCACTCGGTCGCGCTCAAACTTTACCGAACGGAGCCCCAAGATGGCCAAGACTAATCCCGCCGATTTTCGCCTCTACGTTCGCTGGTTTTGGTACGCGGTGGTGGCCGCTCCAACCGGCCTCATCCTCATCCTCTTGCTGACGTGGGCCGGACTTTTTGGAAGCCTTCCTTCGACCGAAGAGATTGCGAATCCGCGCAGCTACCTGGCCACCCAAATTATTACGTCCGACGGACGCCAGCTGGGGACCTTTTTTACCGAAAACCGGGTGCACTCCGACTACAACGAGCTGCCGCCCCACCTCGTTCAAGCCTTGATCGCCACCGAAGACGAGCGGTTCATGAAGCACGGCGGCATCGACTTCCGCGCGCTAGCCCGTGCCGTGGTGAAGCTCGGCCGCGACGGCGGGGGTTCCACGATCACGCAGCAGCTTGCCAAGCAAATGTTCCACGAGCCTGCGCGCGGATTTAAGCGCTTGTTCCAGAAGCCCAAGGAATGGATCATTGCCATGCAGCTCGAGTCGCGCTACTCCAAAGAGGAGCTGATTGCGATGTACTTCAACCAATTCGACTTTTTGTATCAAGGTGTGGGCGTGTACAATGCGTCCAACGTGTACTTCGGCAAGAAGCCCAACGAACTGACCATCGAAGAGTCCGCCACGCTGGTGGGCATGTGCAAAAACCCCTGGCTTTATAATCCGGCCCGCGAAGGCCGCGAGGAGGCTGCGCTCAACCGCCGCAACACGGTGATTGACCAGATGGAGCGGAGCGACTACCTGACCGAAGAAGAGGCGGACTCCCTGAAGGCGATTCCGATGAAGATCAACTTCACCCCGGGCGGGCACGACAAGGGCTTGGCGCCCTACCTGCGCGAGCACATCCGCCAGTTTATGAAGGAATGGGTCGAAACCCACCGCAAGCCCGACGGAAGCGAGTACAACCTCTACACCGACGGCTTGAAAATTTACACCACGGTCGACAGCCGCATGCAGCGCGCCGCCGAAGAGGCCGTGGAACAGCACATGACCCAGCTCCAAAAGGCGTTTTTCAGGCAGATCAAAGGCCGCGCCGCGGGTCCGTTTTATTTTGACAACGGGAATTCGGTGGCCGGGGCCAACCAAATCATTGCCAAGGCGATGAAGCAAACGGGGCGCTGGCAAAACCTGCTGGATTCGGGCCTCAGCGAAGAGGCCGCCGTGAAGGCCTTTAAGAAGCCGATCGAAATGAAGGTATTTGCCTGGGGCGGCGACCGCGACACGGTCATGAGCCCCTGGGACTCCATCAAGTACATGAAGTCCATTTACCAGGTCGGCCTGCTGAGCGTAGAGCCCCAAACCGGCTTCGTCAAGGCCTGGGTGGGCGGAGTGGATTTTCGCCATTTTAAGTACGACGCGGTGCGCCAAGGACGCCGTCAAGTTGGCTCCACGTTTAAGCCGTTTGTCTACGCAGCCGCCATCGCCGACAAAAAATTCTCGCCCTGCATGCAGGTGCCCAACATCCAAACCTGCATCGAAGCGGGGCAGTATGGGCTGGCGGAATCCTGGTGCCCGAGCAATTCCGACGACAAATACGGCGGCGTGCTGACGCTCAAGCAAGCCCTAGCCGGGTCGGTCAACACCGTAACCGCCTACTTAATGAAGCAAATCGGCCCGGCGCCCGTGGCCCAACTTGCTCAAAATCTTGGGGTTAAATCAGACATTCCCATCGTGCCGTCGATTGCCCTTGGCACCGTGGACATGAGCATTTTTGAACTCGTGGGTGCCTACACGGCCTTTGGCAACCAGGGGTTGTACACCGAGCCCATCGTCATTTTGCGCATCGAAGACGCCAACGGGGTCGTGCTGGACGAGTTCAGCCCGGCCACGCGCGAAGTGTTTAGCCCCGAAGTCGCCTACACGATGGTCAGCCTCCTTCAGGGCGTAACGCAGTCCGGAACGGGCGCACGCCTGCGCTACGGCGGCGGCGGCTACCCCGACGGCGTGGCAACCGGATTTCCCTACTCGTTTGACATGCCGATTGCGGGTAAAACGGGCACGACCCAAAACAACTCCGACGGCTGGTTTGTCGGAATGGTTCCCAACCTCGTAACCGGCGTTTGGGCCGGATGCCAGGACCGCTCGGCGCACTTCGGATCCACGGCCTACGGGCAGGGCGCGAGCACGGCGCTTCCCGTGTGGGCACTTTACATGCGCCGCCTCTACGCCGACCCCAAAATTGGCGTACGCCGCGACGGTTTTGACCGCCCGTCGGTGCCGATGACGATTCCGCTTGACTGCGGCGAGTTCTTCAGCGACCAAGCCGAGGCGCGCGAAGAGGATTCCGAATTCAATTAACGCGGCGCGGCGCGGCGCGGCAACCAGTCGCTGGCCGCTCGTTACCTTTAGCCCATGATTCGCAAAGTTGTAGCTAACGCCGACGTGGCCCTGGACGGGCTCACCGACGGCATGACCTTGATGGTCGGCGGATTCGGGCTCTGTGGCATCCCCGAAAACCTCATCGCAGCCCTTCGGAAGCGCGGAACCCGAAACCTTACCTGCATCTCCAACAACGCCGGCGTCGACGGATTCGGCCTCGGACTGCTGCTGGAAACGCGGCAAATCCGCAAGATGATCAGTTCCTACGTGGGCGAAAACGACGAATTCGAGCGCCAGATGCTCTCGGGTGAACTCGAGGTTGAACTCATTCCCCAAGGGACCCTAGCCGAGCGCTGCCGGGCGGCGGGCGCCGGAATTCCGGCCTTTTTCACCCCCGCAGGGTTTGGCACCGAAGTGGCCGAGGGCAAGGAAGTCCGCATGTTTGGCGGCAAGCCCTACCTGCTCGAGCACGCCTTTGACGCGGATTTTGCGCTGGTCAAAGCCTGGAAGGGCGACGAAGCGGGCAACCTGATTTTTAAAGGCACTGCGCGGAACTTCAACCCCATGATGGCCATGGCCGGCCGCGTAACGGTCGCCGAGGTTGAGGAACTCGTTCCCGCCGGAACACTTGACCCCAACGCCATCCACGTTCCGGGCATTTTTGTGCACCGCATCTTCCAAGGGGCGCACTACGAAAAGCGCATCGAGCAGCGCACCGTCCGACCCAAAAACCCCGCGATCTAAGCCATGGCACTCGACAAAAACGGCATTGCGCGCCGCATCGCCCAAGAGCTGCGCGACGGCTGGTACGTGAACTTGGGCATCGGAATCCCCACGCTCGTCGCCAACTTCATCCCCGAGGGCATCGACGTGGAATTCCAATCCGAAAACGGCATCCTCGGCATGGGCCCCTTCCCCTTCGAGGGCGACGAAGACGCCGACCTGATCAACGCCGGCAAGCAAACCATTACCGCACTGGCGGGCGCATCCCTTTTTGACAGCGCCACCTCCTTTGGCATGATCCGAGCCCGCAAGGTTCAGCTCACCGTGCTGGGCGCCATGGAGGTTTCGGACCGAGGCGACATCGCCAACTGGAAAATTCCGGGGCGCATGGTCAAAGGCATGGGCGGAGCCATGGACCTCGTCGCCAGCGCCGAAAACATCATCGTCGCCATGCAGCACAGCAACCGCGAAGGCGAGTCCAAGCTGCTGACGGAGTGCACCCTGCCCCTTACGGGCGTAGGCTGCGTCAAAAAAGTGGTGACCGACCTGGCCGTGCTCGACATCGATCCGGAACGCGGCTTCATCCTGCGCGAGCGGGCCCCCGGCGTCGGCGTGGACGAAATCGTCGCCAAAACGGCCGGCCGCCTGGTGGTGGAAGGAGCAATCCCTGAGATGCGGCTCTAACCCGCAACTAGTAGCTAGCGGCTAGTTCCACGGTTCGATCGCTCATGTAGCGCACCACCCGCGCGTCGTGGCTGATGAACAGGTAGCTAAACCGAAAACGGTCCTTGAGGTCGTTGAGCAGGTTGAGGACCTGGGCCTGAACGCTTACGTCAAGTGCGGCCACCGATTCGTCGCAAATCAGCACCTTCGGTTCCAGCGCTAGGGCGCGAGCGATCCCAATGCGCTGGCGTTGACCGCCCGAAAACTCGTGGGGGTACTTTTCGGCTGCCGACGGCGGAAGACCCACCGCCTCCAGGAGCTCCGCAACCCGGGCGCGCCGCCGTGCCGCATCCCCAAGTCCGTGCACCGCGAGGGGCTCCTCGAGCAGCGTTCCGACCCGCATTCGGGGCGGAAGACTTGAAAACGGATCCTGAAAGATGTACTGAATCTCGCGGGCAAAGCGCCGGCGCTCCGCCGGCGAAAGCTGGTCGATGCGGGTTCCGCGGTACGTAATTTCACCTTGATCGGGTTGCTCCAGGCCCACAAGGCATCGGGCAATCGTCGACTTTCCCGAGCCCGAAGCGCCCACGAGCCCCAAGGTCTCGCCCTCGTGCAGGACCAGGTCAAACCCGTCCAAAATGCGCTGGCCCTTAAAGGTCTTGCGCAGTCCGCGCACCGACAAAACTTCGGCGCCCCCCTCGAATTTCGGACGTTGGGCCGCAGACGGCGGAGTGCCGTCCAAGAAATCCTGCACCGTGGGTAGGCGCAGCGGTTTGCCCGAATCCGGCGGGCGCGAGGCCAAAAGTCCGCGCGTGTAGGGCTGCTGCGGATGCTCCAAAATACCGGCAAGCGTCCCGGACTCGACGACCGTCCCGGCGCGCAGCACCACCACCCGATCGGCCACACGTGCCACCGCCTCAAGATCGTGGCTGATGAACAGCATGGCCATACCCCGCTCGCGCTGCAGGGCCTTAAGCAGGTCCAGGAGCTCAAAGGCCACGGCGTGGTCGAGCGCCGTCGTGGGTTCGTCGCAAATCAACAGATCCGGATCCATGGCCATGGCCATCGCAATCATAACCCGCTGGCGCTGCCCTCCCGAAAGTTCGTGGGGGTACTTCCGCATCGCGCCTTCGGGGTCCGGAAGCCGAACCCGGCGAAATTCGTCCAGCGCGCGCGCCCGGGCCAGGGAAGGCCTTAATCCCAGCGCAGACTCGGCAGCCTCGGCAACCTGCCTGCCGACGCGCATCGTGGGATTCAGTGCCGACATCGGCTCCTGGAACACCATGGCCTTTCGGGGAAGATCGTCGCGCAGCCCGTCCCAGCTCGCCGTGAGCTTGGGCGGAAGAAGTCCCATTAGCGTCAAGGCCGTCAGCGACTTGCCCGAGCCGGACTCCCCAACAAGGGCCACGCATTCTCCGGCGCGAAGGTCAAGGTTTAGCCCCGAAAGCAGCGGGAATTCGGCCGTGCGCACACCGAGGTTAACCCCGTGGAATTCCCTCATTTCCACGCGTATTCTTCGGCCAGGGCGCGGAACGGAACCGGTTCCCACGACCCCTTGGGCCGCACTCCTTCGGTGCGCCCGAGGCGCACCACCACGCGTCCCGTCTCGGGAAACGCCAAAATCCACTGGCCCAAATGGCCGCGAAGGGCCACGTAGCGGCGAGCAGGGCCCGATCCGACGGGGTCGGCGACTTCGCCCAACCAAAAGCTATGACCATAAAAAGCCGCCGAGGTTGGCGAAGTGGCCACCGAAACCCAAGCACTGTCCAAAAGCTGGGTCCCGTTCCAGTTGCCTTGGTGCACCAGTACGTGGCCGAGGCGGGCGTAGTCGCGCGCCGTGGCGTTAAAGCAGCAAAACGCCATGGCCTCGCCCTGGCCGTCTACGTGCCAGGTGGCATCCGATTCCGCCCCAAGCGGAGCCCAAAGCTTGCGCGCCGCGTACGAGGGCATCGATTCGCCCACTGCCTTCTCGAGGCACACGCTCAGCAACGTGGTCGCGGCCGATTGGTATTCGTAGCGCAGGCCCACCGAGTCCCCTACCTCGCGCTCCAAAATCAGCTCCATTTGGTCGTCGCCGTAGTACAGCTTGGCCGTTTCGCCAAAGGCATTGTAGTAGTTCTCGGTCCAGTCCAGGTCGGCGTGCATCGAGCTCAGGTCCCGCAGCGTAAGCCGCTCGGCGCCCGGCCCGTGCAGCTCGGGGATGTAGGTCTTGGCCTTGGCCTCCCAGCTCGGAATCTTGCCTTCCTGCACGGCGATTTGCACCAGCATCGTCACGATGGACTTGGCCATTGAAAACGAGTTGACGCGAGACGACGGCGCGAAATCCTCAAAATACGCCTCGTGGCGCAGCGTGTCGCGATCAAAAACCAGCAGCGCACCGGTCTTGCTTTCCGACAGCAAGGCCGCGGTGGGCTCGCTCGGCTTCAGTTCGTCGCTCGGGGCAACCGGCCACGGAAGCGGACGGGGCGAAGCGGCCACCGGCTCCACCTCAAAAAGGCGTTCGTCAAAGGGATCCGACGTGGTGCGCCCCTGAAGGTAGGTTGAATAAATTCCGTTAAAAAGGTATCCGTACCACGAAAAATTGAGGGCGGTAAGCGCGACAGCCAGGGCCGCGAGACCAATGAGCACACGTTTCATGCGATGCAAGTTAGGCGAATCTAGGCCCCGAGCAAACGGTCCGCGGGCGTGGCCACCAAGTCCACGTCAAAGAGGCGCGCAAAATGTGCGGCGACCCGTTCCTTGACCTCGGCCTCGTCGACGCTCCGCCCCAGCTCCCGATGGAGCGACGTCACGGCCTTGTCCTTGATTCCGCAGGGAATAATGTACTCGAAGTAGCGCAGGTCCGTGTTGAGGTTGAAGGCCCAGCCGTGCATGGTCACCCAGCGCGATGCCCGAACGCCCATCGCACAAATTTTGCGGGCAAAGGGAGTGCCGACGTCGAGCCAGACGCCCGTCTCGCCGGGACTTCGGTCGCCGCTCAAGCCGTAGTCTGCGAGGGTCGCGATGATGACCTCTTCGAGGGTGCGCAGGTAGCGGTGGATGTCGGTAAAGTATTCGTCGAGGTCCAAAATCGGGTAGCCCACCAGCTGGCCGGGGCCGTGGTAGGTGATGTCGCCGCCGCGGTTGGTCCGGAAAAACTCCGCGTTGATGGCCTTGAGCCGCTCGCCGTCGGCGAGGAGGTTGTCCAGGTCGCCGCTCTTGCCCAGCGTGTAGACGTGGGGGTGCTCGACGAACAGCAGGGTGTCCTCGGTCGGAATCCGCTCGTCCTCGGGAAGCTTGCGGTTCGACGTCTTGCG
Organism: Cryomorphaceae bacterium; assembly: GCA_021298655.1. Lineage (GTDB taxonomy): Bacteria > Bacteroidota > Bacteroidia > Flavobacteriales > Schleiferiaceae > TMED14. Next base: position 40,275 of record JAJTFK010000013.1, read on the forward strand.
GTCAACGACCTTGGTAAAAATGGCTTCTTGAAGGTCCCAGGCCTCGCGGTAGGTCACGTTCCCCAGGTCGGCAAAGCGAACGGCGCGGCGGCTCATGCCTTGCCCAGGGCGTCTTTGAGGTCGTCGATGACCTTGATGTCCATGATGTCCACGGCGTTGCGCTCGCTCAGCACGTAGCTGACCCAATCCCCGAGGGCTACCAGATCAAGTGCCTGCTCAAGCGGCGAATTGCCGTGGGCGTGGAGTTCGACCACGTGCGTGCCGTGGGCGCGTACCGCCGGAGCGTTGAGTTCCATGCGCATTCGGTTGCGCGGGGCATCAAAGGCGGAATGCAGAAAAACCGCGCTGAAGCGGGCTCCGCCGCCGGCCCAGCCCACCATTTCGTTGTGGTTCATTTCGGGAACTTCGGCATCCCAACCCGGCATTTTACTGTTTTCGTTGAGCTGCTGGCGCCAGCGGGTGGCTACGCCTGCCATGCCCGTGGCCGCGTACACGGCGAAGGCGGTGCCCTCAAGGCTATCCGAAACGGCATCGGCCTCGCTCAAGTGCACGTCGCGGCGGGCAATGAGGTCCTTGACGGCCTGCTGGGCCTGGGCCTGCCAGCCCTTCGGAGCGCCCGCACCGGCCAAATCGAGGTGGGCCAAAATCTGAATCACCGCGTAGCCAAACATCGAGCGGGGGGGATTGCCGCCGGGCACCACGCTGACGTTCCAGCCGTTCGCTTCGGCCTGGCGCTTGAGCTCGCCCCCGCTGGTAATGGCCGAAACCATGCACCCTGCCGACACCGCCTGCCGGAGTGCCTCCAGCGTTTCTTCGGTGTTGCCGCTGTAGCTGCACGCAACCACCAAGGTGTTCGGGCCGACCCAATTGGGCAGCGCGTAGCCCTTATTCACCGAAATCGGAACCGTGGCCGTGGCCGCGCACAGGTCCGCCGCGACGGTGCCGCCGATGCCGCTGCCCCCGAGGCCCGTAATCACCACCTGGTTTATGGGGCGCGGTAGCGCTTTCCAAACCTTCGATAAACCTTCGGCAATTTTCAGTGAATCAGCAATATGCTGCGGAAAGTCTTTAATCAGTTGGAGCATCATGGCGCGCGTTTTATTCCCGTAAAAGTACGAACTTGCCCGGCCCATGGCATCCCTTATTTCGTGGCATTTTGCCCATTTTTCGGACCTGAGCGCCGAACAGCTCCACGGCCTGCTCGCCCTGCGCGCCGACGTGTTTGTGGTGGAGCAAAACTGCCCCTACGCCGACCCCGATACCAAGGACCGGGTGAGCTACCACCTTTGGGCATCCGACGCCCACGAAACCCTAGTCGCCGTGGCGCGCGTGGTTCCGCCGGGAATTTCCTACCCCGAGCCCAGCATCGGCCGCGTGGCTACGGCCATCGCGCACCGCCGGACCGGGCTGGGCCGCGAACTGATGCGCCGCGCCATGGCTCAAGCCGAGGCCCTGTACCCCGGGCGCGACCTGGTCATCAGCGCCCAGGCCTACCTAAAACGGTTCTACGAGGAACTGGGGTTCCGCTCCGAAGGCGGGGAATACGACGAAGACGGCATTCCGCACGTCCAAATGCGCAAAACCAGTACCTAGTTACCAGTAACTGGTTTACGCGTCGTAGCTCACCACTACGCGCTCGCTGCGGGGCATCGCTTGGCAGGTCAGCACGTAGCCTTCGGCCACCTCGTCGTCGGTCAGCGAGTAATTCATCGCCATTTCGACCGTGCCTTCGAGGACCTTGGCGCGGCAGGTGCAGCACACGGCGCCCTTGCAGGCATAGGGCACGTCGGCCCCCGCATCCAACGCGGCGTCGAGCACAAATTCCTTGGCGGACTGCGTAAAATGGGTTTCTTCGCCGTCGAGCACCACGGTCACGTAGGCATCGCCTGAGGCGGACCCTTTGTCGGCCTTGGCGGCCGGAGCCGCGGCCGGAGCGGCAGCGGTAAACAATTCAAAGTGGATCTTATCGGCCGAAACCCCGGCGGTTTTTAGCACCTCGCTCGCCGCGTGGATCATCGGTTCGGGTCCGCACAAAAAGTAGCCGTCGGCCTTGGTCACCGTCGGAATGTGGTCGGCAAAGTAGCGGATGCGGTCGGCGTCCAAGCGGCCAAAGAGTGCGTCGCTCCCTTGGTCTTCCCGGCTGAGTACGTGGTGCACCTCAAGGCGACCCATGTAGCGGTCCTTGAGGTCTTCAAGCTCGTTTTTGAACAGAATGCTCGCGGTTTTGCGGTTGCCGTAGAAAAGCAAAAACTCCGATTCGGGTTCGCGCTCCAGGGCCGTCTTCAAAATCGAGAGCACCGGCGTTATGCCCGATCCGGCGGCAAAACCGACGTAGCGGCGGCGTTGGGTAGGATCCGTTTCGAGCAAAAAGTTGCCCATCGGCGGCATCACGTCCAGCACGTCGCCCGCCTTGAGCTGGGTGTTGGCCCAGGTCGAAAAAACACCGCCCTCGACCTGCTTGATGGCCACGCGCAGCGTTCCGCTCAGCGGGCTGGAACAGAGGGAGTAGGATCGGCGAACCTCGGCGCCGTTGATCTCGGCCTTGAGCGTCAGGTACTGCCCCGGGAGGTAGCGAAACTCGGCCCCCTCCGGAACCTCGAACGAAACGGACACGCTGTCGCTCGTTTCGCGGCGCACTTCGAGCACGGTCAGCGGGTGGAACTTCGGCTTGCTGCCCTTTTGTTCGGCCTTGGTGGCCAAAAGACCTTCTGAAGAAGTCGACGGGGCGGATTTTTTAAACCAAGAAAACATAGTAGGTACAAATCTAGGGGTGCAATGCGAACCAGCGGGGACTGCATTTTGTTCTTATGGCAGTAATTTGCAGCAGAATTAACCCCCTTGATTCCAAACCATGGCCCCAACAGTTGACTTAGAAGCCCGCTTTCTGGACTACGTAGCCGCCGAAAACAAGGTGGAACCCAAGGATTGGATGCCCGACGCCTACCGCAAAACCTTGGTGCGCCAAATTAGCCAACACGCTCATTCTGAAATCGTTGGAATGCTTCCCGAGGCGAATTGGATCACGCGCGCTCCGTCGCTTCGCGCCAAACTGATTCTGCTTGCCAAGGTTCAGGACGAGGGCGGACACGGCCTGTACCTCTACTCGGCCGCCGAAACCTTGGGTACGTCGCGCGACCAAATGGTCGACGACCTGCTTACGGGAAAAGCAAAGTATTCCAGCATTTTTAACTACCCCACGCTAACCTGGGCCGACATGGGTGCCGTAGGTTGGCTGGTTGACGGGGCCGCCATCCAAAATCAGGTCATGCTTTGCCGCACGTCTTATGGCCCGTACAGCCGCGCCATGGTCCGCATTTGCAAGGAAGAGAGTTTTCACCAGCGCCAGGGCTACGAAATCATGATGCACTTAGCCCGCGGAACCCAAGAGCAAAAAGCCATGGCCCAAGACGCCCTGAACCGCTGGTGGTGGCCGTCGCTGATGATGTTTGGTCCGAGCGACGACAAGAGTCCCAACTCCGCACAGAGCATGGCCTGGCGCATCAAGCGCAAGTCCAACGACGACCTCCGCCAGGAATTTATCGACAAAACGGTTCCGCAAGCGGAATTCATTGGTTTGACCATCCCCGATCCCGACCTCAAGTGGAACGAGGAGCGCGGCCACTACGACTTTGGCGCCATTGACTGGACCGAGTTTTTTGCGGTTGTAGCCGGAAACGGACCCTGCAACACCGAGCGCCTTGAGGCCCGCCGCAAGGCCCACGCCGACGGAGCCTGGGTCCGCGAGGCGGCTACGGCCTACGCGGCGAAGCACTCCGCGCGCCGCGCTGCGCCATCGCCGGCGGCATCCAAAGCCCACGCCGCATGAGTACGCCCGAACAGTGGCCCCTTTGGGAGGTCTTTGTCCGCTCCAAAAACGGACTTTCGCACAAGCACTCGGGCAGCCTTCACGCGCCCGACGCCGAAATGGCCCTAAAAAATGCGCGCGACGTCTACACCCGCCGCAGCGAAGGCACCAGCATCTGGGTGGTGCCCTCGAGCGCCATCGTGGCCTCAGCCCCCGATGAAAAAGAGGTGCTGTTTACGCCCTCCGACGACAAGGTGTACCGCCACCCTACCTTCTACGAGATTCCCGATGAAGTGGGACATATGTGATCCCTCGGTGCAGTACCTGCTGCACCTGGGCGACGACGCGCTGATCTTGGGCCACCGCCTGAGCGAGTGGTGCGGACACGGGCCCGTCCTCGAAGAAGACATTGCGCTTAGCAACATTGCCCTTGATTTAGTAGGCCTCGCACGGCAGTACTACCAATTGGCGGCAGAACGCGTTGGCGGAGGCTGCACCGAAGACGATTTGGCCTACTGGCGCTCCGACCGCGAGTTTCGCAACCACGTACTCGTGGAGCAACCCAACGGAGACTTTGCCGATACCATGGCCCGGCAGCTTTTCTTTGATGCCTTTCACTACCTGCAGCTCGAGGCCCTTCAAAACTCCGGCGACGCGCAGGTTGCGGCCATTGCGCGCAAGGCGCTCAAAGAAACCACCTACCACGCAGAACACAGCGCCGATTGGGTCGTTCGCCTGGGCGACGGAACCGAAGAGAGCCGACGTCGCATGGCGGCCGCCCTGGAACGCTTCCTGCCGTTTACGGCCGAACTGTTTACTCCGGCCGAGGTAGACCGCGTGGCCTTCGAACGCGGCTGGGGTCCCGACGTGGCCTCGCTAAAAGGCCCCTGGGACCATCTGGTCCTCGAGGTGCTTCAAAAGGCTACGCTCGAACGTCCCGAGGTGCCCCACAAACTGCTCCGCGGAAAGTCCGGCATTCACAGCGAATCCCTTGGGTTCCTTCTTGCCGAAATGCAAAGTCTGCCTCGGGCCTATCCCGACGCAACGTGGTAAGTACCGCTGCCCTCGTCCAACGACTGCATCGGGTACTCGACCCCGAAGTGCCCGCCCTATCGGTCATGGACCTCGGCATCGTTCGGGACGTTACCGCAACCCCCGACGGCTGCGAAGTTTGCCTAACTCCCACCTATACGGGGTGCCCCGCCACAGAACGCATAGAGCGCGACGTACGCGAAGCGCTCGAAGAACTGGTTGGCGCCGGCAACGTCCGAGTGCGCACCGTGCTGGATCCACCCTGGACGACGGACTGGATCAGCGAAGAGGGCCTGCGCAAACTGGAAGACTACGGAATCGCCCCGCCCCCAAAGCGCAGCGCCGACAAACGCTCGCTGCTGGGTATTCGAACGCCCTTAGCCTGTCCCAAGTGCCGCAGCACCGACACGGAACGCATCGCTGCCTTTGGTTCGACGGCCTGCAAGGCCCTGCATCGCTGCCTGGAGTGCCGGGAGCCCTTTGAGGCATTCAAGTGCATTTAAGCGCTTAAAACGAAAAACCCCAAACGAATCGTTCGGGGTTTTTGCGGTTGGATTTGGTGTGAAGCCGTCTCGGTTTCGCAGCAAATGTGCGAAATAGACCCAAAACGCATACAATTAATCGTGAGAAATTGTGAGAAGTTAAAAATTTCACGTAGTTTCACATTATGAATCGGGCCCGAATCACCGTCGTCTTTTTACTGTCTTTCAGCTCTTTATGGGGACAGACGACGCTGAACAAAAGCCCTATTTCCGGAAAGGCCTTTGTGTACCACAACGACAGCATTAAGGCGCTGGATTTCCACGCCGGAACCATTTCCTGCTTGAGTCAAAACACCTGGGTGGTCTACGGGTACCTGCCCGAGCTACCCGCCGAAATGCGGATTAATTCGCACCCTCCGCCCACGGTCATTCAAACTCCCGACACCACCTTGATTAGCTTTTCGGGCTCCGGGCTGGTGTACAGCCTCGGACGAAACGGGGGCATTACGCGGCACGACCGAACCTATTTTTCGGGCTACAACTTCGGGGCACTCCGCTTCTTTGACGGCAACCGCTTGTGGAGCATTGGCGGCTACGGACTGTGGCGCGTCACCGACCTCACCCTATTCTACGACCACGAGTTGCGCGAATGGGAACGGCAGCCCATGAGCCCCAGCATCATCGAGGGATTTGGGGACGGATTCTACTCGCTGGTCGCCCCTGGAGTGCTGCGCATGGCGGTCTCAAGCCGTGCAGACTTCAATGGTTCTGAAGTCCAGCTCATGGTTCTGGAGGCGGATTTGAAAAACAAAACCTACCGGTTCGTCGGATCGCCCGTGGTCGACCTCGACCTGTTCAACAACACCGACAACCTGGGCTACGCTTCGAACGGAACCTGGAACCTGCTCTACGAAGAAAACCGCCTCTTGCTGGCCAACCTGGCCGAAAACCGCCTGATACAAACCCCCCTAACCAATGCCTTCGCGCAGGCCTTTGATGGGAACAGCGGCGCACTTCTTCATCCCAAAGGCGTGCTGTTTGTGGAGGTGGCCAGCACCGTGACCAACAACCACTACAAAATAGTTCAAACCGACCTTAAAACGCTGCTTAACAACCCCGAAAACAAGGAAATAGGACCCATCTACGAGCCCTATTGGGTCAATCAGGTTCGCGCCAACCTCAAGCTCATCGCTTCGCTCCTGCTGGGCATTGGCGGCCTCACGGCGCTCATCATTCGGTACCAGCGAAGCCGACCCGTCGCCGAGCGTGCCTTTGCACAGGACCTTTCTCCCAGCCAGCGAATCCTGTTTAAGCACCTGATGATACTGCCCGCGGACGCCAGCATCACCACCCTGGAACTCAATCAAATCCTGGGAATCGAAGAAAAAACCTGGGATAACCAGCGCAAAATCCGAAGCACCCTGCTTCAGGAGCTCGAAGAAAAAGGCATGAAGCACTTGGGCGTACCTTCGTTCATCGAACGTATTTCGAGTGAGGACGACCGCCGAATTCGGCGCTACCGGATCAAACCCGAGCTTCGTGACGACCTTATTTCGGTACTTAAGTATGTATAACTTTTTACGCGTTTCCCACCACGACGGGGTCGTTCGCCTGGCGCTGAACCGGCCCGAGGTATTCAACGCCTTCCACCGCGGAATGGCGCTTGAGCTTCAAGACGCCCTTAAGGAAGCGGACCGCAACCCCGACGTTCGCGCGGTGCTGCTGACGGGCGAAGGGCGCGCATTCTGCAGCGGACAAGACCTCGCCGAAGCCGTGGACCCGCTCGGGCCCGGACTCGACCGAATTTTACGCGAGCACTACAATCCCCTGGTGCTGCAGCTTCGCGCACTCCGCAAACCCATCGTAGTGGCGGTCAACGGCGTGGCCGCAGGAGCGGGTGCCAACCTGGCGTTGGCTGGAGACGTGGTGCTGGCGGCCCAATCCGCCAAATTCATTCAAGCATTCAGCAAAATCGGCCTGATTCCCGACACGGGCGGAACCCTGAGCCTGCCGCGCCTCGCCGGATTCGCCAAAGCGAGTGCGTGGATGATGCTGGCCGACGCCGTGGGCGCCGAAGAAGCCGAGCGCCACGGACTCATTTACCGGGTTGTTCCCGACGAAACCCTTGCCGACGAGGCCATGGCGGTTGCGCAAAAGTTGGCCAAAATGCCCACCGAAGCCCTGGCCCTGACCAAAGAAGCCTTGAATGCCTCGGTGTTTCACGGGCTTGAATCCCAGCTCGAATTGGAGCGCCATCTTCAGAATAAAGCCGGAGCAACCGCCGACTTTGCCGAAGGCGTATCGGCCTTCCTCGAAAAACGTCAACCCCAATTCCGCGGCCAATGAGTCCCCGATTTTTTAACCAAAAAGCGCTAGTCGTCGGCGCCGGCGCCATGGGCGGAGGGATTGCGCAGGTCCTCACGGAGTCCGGTTGGGAGGTATTGCTTTACGACACCCAAGACGAAGCCCTCGAAAAAGGGCTTGGCCGCGTGCGCGCTACCTGGGACAAGCTTGTGGAAAAGGGCAAGATTTCCGCCGAGCAGCGCGAAACCTATTCCGCCCGTCTCAAGGCAGCCTACGTGCTTCGCGAAGCCGCCGACGTGAGCCTCGCGATCGAAGCCATCTACGAAAACCTCGAAGCCAAGCGGTCCGTGTTCACAACCCTCGACGACGTAGTCCGCACGGACTGCATCTTGGCCACCAACACCTCGTCGCTCAGCGTTTCGTCCATTGCGGCCGGCGTGAAGCAGCCCGAGCGCGTCATCGGCCTGCACTTTTTTAACCCCGCACCGCTGATGCCCTTGGTCGAACTGGTTCCGGGGCTGGCTACCGCGCCCGAAGTGGTCGAAGCCTGTGTCCACGCCGTGGCCTCGTGGGGCAAGGTGGGCGTCATTGCCCAAGACACCCCCGGGTTCTTGGTAAACCGCATCGCGCGGCCGTTTTACGGCGAATCCCTGCACCTGGTCGAAGAGCGCATGGCCGACATGGCAACCGTCGACTGGGCATTAACCGAATTGGGCGGGTTCCGCATGGGACCCTTTGCGCTCATGGACCTTATCGGCCACGACGTCAACTACGTGGTCACCGAAACCGTGTGGAAGCAGTTTTACTACGACCCTCGGTTTCGCCCGAGCCTGAGCCAAAAGCGCCTGCTCGAGGCCGGCTGGCTGGGACGCAAGTCGGGGCGCGGATTCTACGACTACCGCAACGGAGCAACCCTGCCCGAGCCCACCCGCGACGAGGCCCTAGGCCGCCGCATCGTGGAACGCGTGGTGGCTATGCTCATCAACGAAGCGGCCGACGCCGTGTACCGCGGAATCGGCACGGAATCGGACGTTGAAACCGCCATGCTCAAGGGCGTCAATTACCCTAAGGGCCTGATTGCCTGGGGCCGCGAGTGGGGCTGGACCGCCGTGCGCGACCAAATCGAAGCCCTTCACCGCCGAACCGGAGATCCGCGCTACCGCGTTTGCCCCTGGATTCACGACCAAATTGCCGCCCAATGAACTACCTCCAATCTGCGGTGGACCGCGTGCGAAGCTGGACCGACGAAGAATACGGCCAAAACCTTGGCAGCTTTCTCGACGAACAGCCCATGCTCTTTTCGTGGCTGATCCGCCTGAGCGAAGAATTTGACGACGACGTCCACGAGCAGCTCGTGCGCAGCGCCATGGTGCTGCGCGAGGGCTTTCGCGGCATGGGCCTCGCGGTCGGCACCATCTCGGACCCCTGCATCACCGACGTCACCACCGAAGTCGTCGAAGCATTTGAGGCGCTTGAAGCGGAAGTCGAAGTGCTCGACCTCGAACGCATCGAAAAGGTCGCCCGATCCCCCTTTGTGCACACCGAAGTCCGCAACTTTCTTCACCAAGAGCTGCGCTCGGGCCTTCCGCGTGGGGAAGCCGACCAGCACAACCTGATGCTCGTCGTCGACATCCTCATCGGATGCTTCGAAGAGTCCGTCGAACAACCCGGCGCAAGCGGCCAAGCATGACGGCTCCCGAAATCGTCAACCAAATGATGCGCCGCGACGCCTTTAGTCAGTGGCTGGGCCTCGTCGTTCGCACGGCGGAACCCGGTCACTGCGTGCTCGAGGCCCTCGTGCGACCCGAAACACAGAACGGCTTCGGAATCGCCCACGGCGGCCTCACCTACAGCCTAGCTGACAGCGCCTTAGCCTTCGCAAGCAACGGACACGGCCAGCACGCCGTTTCCATCGAAACCAGCATCGCCCACCTCAAACCCGTGTCGGCCGGCGACCTGCTCGTCGCCGAAGCCACCGAGCGCCACCGCAGCAAAACCCTCGGTCGCTACGACGTCATCGTGCGCCGCGACGGCGTGGACGTGGCCCATTTTCGCGGAACCGTATTTTTTAAAGACACCCTATGGCAACCCGAAGCGCATTCTTAGTCGACGGAATCCGAACCCCCATTGGCAGCCTCGGCGGCAGCCTTAGCGCCGTGCGCGCCGACGACCTCGCGGCCCACGCCCTGCGCGCCCTCGCAGCCCGGCACCCCAACCTCGACCTGGCTGCGATTGACGACGCCTTCCTGGGCTGCGCCAACCAAGCCGGCGAAGACAACCGCAACGTCGCCCGCATGGCGACCTTGCTCGCCGGCATTCCCCACACGGTGCCGGCCGAAACCGTGAACCGCCTCTGCGCCAGCGGCTTATCGGCCGTTCAGCACGCAGCCCGCGCCATCCTGTCCCACGAGGGCGACCTCGTCCTGGCCGGGGGCGTGGAACACATGACCCGCGCGCCCTTCGCCCTGTCCAAGGCCTCCAAAGCCTTTGGCGGCGACAGCCAGCTCTACGACACCACCTTCGGATGGCGCTTCGTCAACCCCGAAATGAAGCGCCTGTACGGCACCGACGCCATGGGCGAAACCGCCGAAAACCTGGCCGACCAGTACCACATCTCGCGCGAAGACCAAGACGCCCTGGCCCTGCGCAGCCAGCAGCGCACCGCGGCCGCCGTAGCGCGCGGCTTCTTCGCCGGCGAAATCGCCCCTGTTTCCCTGCCGCAGCGCAAGGGCGACCCTGTCGTGTTTGATCGCGACGAATTTGCCAAGCCCGCCACCACCCTCGAGGGCCTCGCGGGGCTGCGCCCCGCCTTCCGTCCCAACGGAAGCGTCACCGCCGGCAACGCCTCCGGCTTGAACGACGGCGCCGCGGCCCTCTTGCTCGCCTCCGAAGACGGCCTGAAGCGCCACAACCTGACGCCCCTAGCCCGCGTAGTATCCAGCGGCGTAGCCGGCGTAGAGCCCCGCATCATGGGCATCGGCCCGGTGCCCGCCACCGAGATTGCGCTGCGCCGAGCCGGCCTCAACCTCGCCGACATCGACCACATTGAGCTCAACGAAGCCTTTGCCGCTCAGGCACTTGCGGTAACCCGCACCCTAGGTTTGGACGACCTTGACCCCCGCATCAACCCCAACGGAGGCGCCATTGCCATGGGCCACCCCCTCGGCATGTCGGGTGCGCGCCTCGCGCTCACCGCGGCCCGTGCGCTGCGCGAAACCAAGGGCCGCTACGCCCTCGTCACCATGTGCATCGGCGTCGGCCAGGGGTATGCGGTGATCATAGAGCGCACCAGCAACCAGTAACTAGTAACTGATCAACGCTTCCAGCGCTCCCCGCACCTTGTCCGCGTTGGGCAGGTAGGTGTATTCCAGCGTTTTATTCAGGGGAATCGCGGGGGTGTCTTCGGCGCCCAGCACCCGAACGGGCGCGTCGAGGGCGGTGAAGCACTCCTCCTGAATGCGCGCGGCAATCGAGCGCGCAAAGGGCTGTA